>DOYU01000022.1 GCA_003518365.1 Candidatus Magasanikiibacteriota bacterium
TTAGATATATCCACATTTTTTGTGAATACAAAACAAAAAAAAACGAACGGACCTATAGATACACATGGAGAAAAGGAGTCTGTTTCTACGTCTCATACGTCTATGTCTGATGCTATGCATGCTACGGAGCATGCCATTGGAAATACGTTTCATGCGGTTGAGCATGAAGCATTGGCGGTTGAAAAAAAGGCAAAGAAATTTTGGCATATGTTGGGGCCTGGTTTGACGACGGGTGCCTCTGATGATGATCCTTCTGGTATAGCCACATATTCTCAAACAGGTGCACAATATAGTTTTCGATTAATTTGGCTTTCTCTGTTTACGTTTCCTCTTATGGCGACCGTACAGGAAATGTGCGCGAGAATAGGGATGGTGACGGGACAGGGACTTGCTGCAAATATACGACAACATTATTCAAAAACTGCAATTTATATTGCGACGTTTTTATTACTGACGGCAAACATTTTTAATATTGGCGCAGATTTTGGTGCTATGGCAAAAGCTGTGCAGTTGATTGTTCCTTCAGTGCCATTTGGTTTGGCAGTGATATGTTTTGGTCTGGGAGGTCTCCTCATGCAAATATTCATGAGTTATGGAAGATATGCAAAATATCTCAAGTATCTTGCATTGGTATTGCTCTCATACGTGATCACGGCGTTTTATGTGCAGATAGATTGGTCTCACGTGTTGTATTACACCTTTGTTCCTCATTTTGATTTTACGAAGGAACAAATTTTGTTGGTGTGTGGTATTTTGGGGACGACCATTTCTCCGTATCTTTTCTTTTGGCAGACATCGCAAGAGATAGAAGAAAAACAATTGACTCGTGATATTGCATTGGCAAAAAAACATCATAAAGAAGAAAAAAGAATGGCAGGAGAAGGCATATCTGAATTGCATGTTGTGTCTGAAGATGTATTGCCTGCATCGACCCCAAAACAAATAAAACGCATGAGAGTGGATGTCTGGTCTGGTATGTTTATTTCAAATGTTGCTATGTTTTTTATCATTGCCGTATGTTCTGCAACATTGTTTTCTAGTGGCATTACCACTATTGATACTGCTGCTGATGCTGCTAATGCACTGCGTCCCTTTGCTGGAGATTTTGCGTATATATTGTTTACGATTGGTATTATTGGGGTAGGACTCCTTGCTGTCCCGGTGCTTGCTGGTTCTGCTGCATATGCAGTATCAGAAAGTTTTGGGTGGAAATTTGGATTGAATAGAAAATTAAAAGAAGCGCGAGCCTTTTACGGAGTGATTGCATTGGCTGTTGTCGTTGGTATCGGTCTCAATTTTGTTGGGCTTCATCCGATGAAAGCATTGATTTATTCCGCCGTGTTGAATGGTCTTGTAGCTCCTGTGATCTTATATTTTATTGTGAGATTGAGTTCTCGAAAAGATGTCATGGGGAAGCATGCAAATAAAACATTGACGACGGTTGTTGGATGGATTACGGTGTTGTGTATGAGTCTTACTGCGCTTGCTACGATATATACATTTTTTATATAGTATTCTGTTTTGTTGTTTCATCTCAAAAAAATATACGCCCCAAAAGGAGCGTATATTTTTTTTGAAATGTGTAATGCAGATAGCGCAAGAACTTTGTTCTCGCGCTACCTGCGTCGATGCTTGGGCCCCCTCGCTTTCATCTTTTGGCGAGGAACACCTTGACGGATTGACGGATCAACGGCAACGGGGTGTTTCCCAGGAATTCCTGGGGACTCAGCCTCCTCACGAAGATGGAGGGGGCTGCCAGAGATTCAATGATCTCAGGTCCATTTCCGTTCACCTGGTAGGGGTACTTTTTCGCTTGATGCGAGTACCCCTGTGAGGAGGCAAGAAGTATGGACACCTCCACGACTTTTCTCCGTCCGAAGATTCGGTTCCAGAGGGAATCTGGTTGCAGATCCTTCTCTGTGAGGAGGCGTAACTCGGGAAAGCTCTCCGCGTGTTTTTCCTGGAACCACTCGCGTACGGTCAACTCAGGCATCGGATTCTCCTTGGTATCCCGACCAAAAAATGTTCAGAGATGACGATATATAGAATCATGAAATAGACTAAACGTCAAGATAGAAAAAAAATTGAAGAGTTTTTGTATATGAAAAACAATCCGTTGTGAGGATTGTTGGTATCTTTTTTGGGAAAGGAGGCGCGCGAGCTGGGTGCTCGCGCGCCGCTGGAGTCGAGTTGACTGGATTGGCTCGTCAGATGCGGGTGATATAGAACGTGAAGGGACTGCCCTTCTTGAAAGGGTCGGTGGCTAGGATGTCGCTCTGCTTCGCGACGTCCTCACTTTTCCATCCCTTCCCAGAAGTGTGGATGTATGTGGGATTGAGACCCTTCATCCTCGCCCTCAGAAAGAGAATTCCTCTTGGATCAATGTTGCCGGTGGTTTCGAAGGTCAGGCCACTGACCTTGACGAACGGTGTGTTGATCCGACGTCGGAGTCGCTCCATGATGGACAGTTTCTTTATCAGATCTGCTTCTTTGACGAGGCGGTAAAAGTCGAGGCTGTAGCCTTCGTGTAAAAGTGTGTAATAGACATCTTGGCTACTCTCCACCCACTCACGCACTGTCATCTCGCTCATCCCGTGGTCCTCCTGAATGCATCCAGCCGTTGTGACTGGAATAGAAAAACCTATCAGGCTGAGTGATATTTGTCAAGGTATGTTTCGTTTTTCCCTCTACGATGATACACTGGTGCTATATGATCCCAGTTCAGACCGCTATTCTCGAAACACTTGCATATTTTGATGTCTTTCACACACCTCTTACGTCAGAAGAGGTGCATGCTTTGTTGTGGAAAAAAAAGGCAACATTGAATGACGTGCAAGGAGGATTGCATGAGCTTCTTGCAGAAAAAAGAATTGAAAGTAAAGAAGGGTTTTATTTTTTATCAGGACATGCAGAGATTGTCGAACGTCGTCAGTTGGCGATTCCACTGATTGATAAAAAATTAAAAATTGCTGCAAAAGCCGCAAAACGAATTCGTTGGATTCCGTTTTTTGAGGCATTATTTGTCTGCAACACGGTCGCCTCAGCGTCTGCAACAGACGACAGTGATATTGATGTGTTTATTGTGATTCGGAAAGGTCGTTTGTGGATTACAAGGCTTCTGATTACACTGACACTTTCTTTCTATCGTATGCGTCGACATAAGGAACATGTGGCAAATAAAATTTGCCTAAGTTTTTATGTGACCGATGCGCATCTCAATTTGTCTGACGTTACAATCGACGAGCCAGATATTTATATGATGTATTGGATTGTCCAGCTCATTCCAATGTATGACCCAATAAATATTCGTGAGAACATTTTCAAAGAAAATAATTGGGTGATGCCATATCTCCCACAAGCCTTCCAGCCCTATCGCATGCATCCTCTGTTTCGCGTAGAGGACGGTGGCATGGCAAAAAGAATCAAGCGTATGTTTGAAACAATGTGGGGGAGTGGATATGGGGACATGATAGAAAAACAAGCAAAGCACGCGCAAGAAAAAAAGATGGCTATGAATTTTTCAAGTGTGAAGGATGAACACGATACGCGTGTTGTTGTTGACGACACGATGTTGAAATTTCATGAGAATGATAGACGGGCGTATTATAGAGATGAATGGCGGAAGAGAGTACATTCGAATTTCGAATTGTTGCGAATGTCCGAATAACGTATTGCTATGATTTTGCATATAGAAAAAATAATACAGTGGTGCACATATCTTTTTCTTTTTTCCCTCCCTTGGCAGACAATTTTGATAGTGCAAGAAAGATTTGTGAACGGTATAAAATGGGAGTATGGGACAATTGGGTTCTATGCGACGGAAGTGCTCGGTTGGATTATCGTCCTGCTTTTTATGGTGTGGTATGTGAAGAAAAGAAATTGGAAATTAGAAATTAGAAATTTTACGTGGAGCAAAGATAGAGTTTTTATACTGAGTTTGTTGTTATTTGTTGCTTACGGAGTATTGAGTTCTTTTTTTGCAGGTGATAGAACACTCGCATTTCAACATGCGCAGTGGGTAATGCTTGGATCGTTGTTGTTTCTTCTTTTCTATATCGGGCCTGTGAAGCCAAAGTCCGCGCTCTGGGCATTTGTTTTGGGAAGTCTTCCTGTGAGTATGCTTGGTATTTGGCAATTTTTATCACAGTCTACCTTTGCTTCTACACTGTTTGGATTGAGTCAGCATATTGTGTTTGAGCCTGGTACATCTATTATCCAAAGTGCGGATATTGGGAGGTGGCTTCGGGCGTATGGAAGTTTTTCGCATCCAAATGTGTTTGGTGGGTATTTGGTATTCGCGATAGGAAGTGTGCTATTGCTTTCTTTTTCTGCAGAGAAATGGAAGCGTGTGGCATTACAGGCAATCGTGGTATTGCAAAGTGCTGCGTTGTTTTTTACGTTTAGTCGGTCGGCATTCGTTGCACTCGCGATTGTTTTATTGTTTTATTGTTTTATTGTGGTTCACAATGCGAAGGGTTGTGGTGAAACCACGCAACCCCACCCTAACCCTCCCCTTAAAAATGGAAGGGGACGTGCTCGGTTGTTTACATTTGTTGCAACGATTGCTGTAGTATTTGCCGTTTTTTCTTTTATCTACTTTCCTTTATTGCAAACAAGATTCGCTGCATCTTCATCGCATGAAGTCGCGTCAATTACAGATCGTGTGGCTGGATATAGCGATGCGTGGCATTTATTTCAGAACAATTGGGTTATTGGAGTTGGGGGAGGAAATTATACGTATGCTCTCATGCAGATGAATCCCAACATGCCTGTGTGGTGGTATCAGCCGGTGCACGTGGTGCCCTTGTTGTTCGTTGTTGAAGAAGGTGCCATTGGTCTTGCCTTTTTCATTTTTATATGTATACGTTTTTTCAAATATCAAATATCAAATATCAAATATCAAGACCTAGCAGAACCAATGCTATTTGCTATTTGCTATTTGTTATTTGTCGCTCCCTTGTTGCTTCTTGACCATTATCTTTGGTCTTCGTTTACTGGCATCATACTCCTCGTTGTATCTAGTGGACTGTATATTCGCTCTACGAGGGATGAAATTTTTCCACATATTGTCCCCATATAATCCACGAAGTTTTTGATCAAAAAGTTTGAAATGGCTGAAATAAGCCATTTTTGTATAGTTGACAGAGCACCATATTGGGCGTAAGGTACGTTGGCTAGGAAAAGCCCACAATCGGGGCCAAGCATGGCACATTCGCTATCTGAAGTCGTGTTTCTGACAGGCATCACGACTTCTCTGTATAGTCGGCGTACCAAGCTCCCCCGATTGTGGGCTTTTCTGCTATATTCACTCTTGACAGGTATTTCAAATTCTGTAAAATAGGAAACATTCTGTCACTCTGCTTTGTCGAGTGATAAATAAATATATAATTTTTTGTCCTATGAACATCAAACCACTCTCAGACCATATATTGGTCAAGCCTGTGAAGGCAGAAGAAGTCACTGCATCTGGGATCGTGCTTCCAGATACGATTGATAAAGAAAAGAAAGCTGAAGGAGAAGTGATTGCTGTTGGTCCTGGTAAATTATTGAAGAACGGTAATCGTGCACAGATGGAAGTCTCTGTTGGTGATGTGATCCTCTACAAAAAGTGGGGAGGCGACGACGTAGAAATTTCCGGAGAAGAACATAAGATCATTTCAGCGGATGACGTCCTCGCAGTCGTCCAGAAGTAACAGATGCATCCAGATATCCGGATAATCCAGATTGTTCGGATTCTCATATAGATTTTTTAAATTAATCCGTCGGATGGATCCGTATATCTGGATTATCCGAATATCCGAATACACTATGGCAAAACAAATTATTTTTCAAGACGAAGCGCGCGAAGCCTTGATGAGAGGTGTCGATGCACTTGCAAATGCTGTCAAAGTAACGCTTGGTCCAAAAGGACGAAATGTTGTTTTGGATAGAGGATATGGTTCACCACTTATTACAAAAGATGGGGTGACCGTTGCAAAAGAAATTGAACTCGAAGACAAAAATGAAAATATCGGTGTTTCTCTTGTGAAAGAAGTCGCAAGTCGCACAAACGATGTTGTTGGAGATGGTACGACAACTGCAACGGTCCTTGCACAGGCGATCATCCGAGAAGGAATGAAGAATGTCGCTGCTGGTGCAAATCCTGTGGCACTCAATCGTGGACTTCACAAAGCAACTGAGGCTATTGTTGCGTATCTCAAAGATCATATTGCAAAACCAGTGGAAGCTGATGAAATTGGAAACGTAGCAGCTATTTCGGCAAATGATAAAGAAATCGGTACAAAAATTGCACAAGCGATGCATGAGGTAGGGAAAGACGGTGTCATCACGGTAGAGGAATCACACACATTTGGGATGGAAATAGAAACCGTAAAAGGCATGCGTTTTGATAAAGGGTATATTTCTGCATACATGGTCACCAATAGTGAACGAATGGAAGCAGAATATGAAGAACCTTATATCCTTATCACAGATAAAAAAGTTTCTTCTGTTGAAGACATTCTTCCTATTTTGGAAAAGATATTGGCAACAGGACGAAAAGAATTAGTCATTCTTGCAGAAGATGTTGATGGACAAGCGTTGACTACACTTGTACTCAATAAACTTCGTGGGACATTTAACGTGCTTGCAGTGAAGGCTCCTGGATTTGGTGATCGACGAAAAGAGATGTTGCAAGATATTGCTGTATTGACTGGAGGAAAAGTCATTACCGAAGACATTGGTCTCAAACTTGAAACGGTCACTCTCGAAGATCTTGGTCGCGCACGAAAAGTCGTGGCAACAAAGGAATACACGACCATCGTGGAAGGAAAAGGTGACCAAGCGGCTGTCTCAGAACGCGTCCTGCAAATCAAAAAAAGTATTGATCTCTCTGATTCTGATTTTGATAAAGAAAAATTGCAAGAACGTCTGACAAAACTTGCTGGCGGTGTGGCAGTCATCCGTGTGGGTGCTGCGACTGAAACAGAAATGAAAGAAGTAAAGCATCGCATTGAAGACGCTATCGGTGCGACAAAAGCCGCGGTCGAAGAAGGCGTGGTCCCTGGTGGTGGTGTTGCGCTGATTCGTGCTATTGCTGCGCTTGACGACATCGGCAACACACTCAGTGATGAAGAACTCCTTGCTGTGAATATCCTCCGCCGCGCGCTCGAAGAGCCACTTCGAACGATTGCAAAGAATGCAGGATTTGAAGGAGCTGTTGTCGTGGATGAAGTAAAGAAAAATTCCGGGAACTTTGGATTTAACGCTGCCAGTGGTGTGTATGAAGATATGGTCGTTGCTGGAATTATTGATCCTGCAAAAGTCACACGAACAGCACTTGAAAATGCAGTATCGATTGCCGGAATGCTTCTCACAACGGAAGCTATCATTACTGATCTTCCATCAAAAGAAGAACCACAGATGCCAATGGGTGGTATGGGTGGAGGCATGGGGATGATGTAATGAACCAGAACGGTTCATTACAGGTGCGAACCACAAGGGTTCACTACAAGTTTTTGCAGACTTAAATTTTCAAAACAAAAAATCACTCGAGATGAGTGATTTTTTGCTTGGAGAGGTTGACGGAAGTGGGTTTTTGTGGTATTGAGACAGTAAGCATTTTGCTCACAAGAACAGGGGGAAACTTTGACTAGACTACGGCCGATTGATTTGCTTCTCTTGGATGTCGGGGAAATGTTCCCTGAGAGTAAGGAGGTAAGGGAACTCGAAATCCAAGGTGAACCTGATCGAGCGCGCCTCGTTCGTTTTTTGCGGATGGAGCTGGTAAGGCTTCGTTCCAACGATCCCAAAAACAAGGCAGCACGCATCGAGGCTGTCAAGTTGCTCCTCGAGCGGGCGCAGCAGATGCTCGAGAACCTCAACACGGGGAGCTTTTGCTAGCTCGTAGGAGACGGCGCCGAACCATGCGCGGCCAGCGACTCTACGTGAGTCGCTGGCCGTTCCAACAATTTTTATCACAATCGCAGAGACGTTTTTTTTATTGAAGCAAAGTGAGTTGTCTGTTAGTATATGAGTACTATTTTTACGTTATTCACTTCGAAAGATTTCTCGCTACGCTCGAAATGACAAATGCAACTATGAAATTCAATGTCCTCACCATTTTTCCAGACATGATTGACTCGTATGCACATGCGAGTATTCTTGGTCGTGGGCAAAAAGCGGGAGCCATCGATATTCGAAGTATCAACATTCGAGATTTTGCAGAAGACAAACATAGTACGGTAGACAATCCACCGTATGGTGGGGGAGCTGGTATGGTGATGAAACCAGAGCCGATTTATAAAGCATTGAAATCAGTCGACGCCATTCCATTTTCAAAAGAGGACGGATTGAATAAATTGAAAAAGATTTTTACTGGCAAACTTGCAAAAAAGAAACGCACGGTCGTATTGTCACCACGCGGAAGACAGTTTGATCAGCGCATTGCAGAAGAGTGGGCAAAGCTCGATGAACTTACACTCGTGTGTGGACGATACGAGGGGATTGATCAGCGTGTTATTGACCACATGATTGATGAAGAAATTTCGGTGGGGCCATATGTGCTTGCTGGCGGAGAACTTGGCGCGCTTGCGATAGTAGAAGCTGTGAGCCGTTTGATTCCGGGCGTTCTTGGTAATCCTGGTTCGTTGGCTGAAGAAACGTTTGGAATGCAGAATGTAGAATATAGAATGAAGAATGAACAAGGGAAATTTGAAATTAGAAATTTGAAATTAGAAATTGATGCGGAGTATCCTCAATATACAAAACCGTCGGATTTTAAAGGATGGAAAGTGCCAGGAGTCTTGCTAAGCGGGGATCATAAAAAGATTGAGGAGTGGCGGAAATCGGAACGTAGAAACGGGAGAGAATGAGAGACTTAGAGCGCTAGAGTATGAGGCTCTTTTCTAAGACTCTAAAACCTAATTCTCTAATACTCCAGATTTATCCCCACACTGTGGAAATATCCTCAGTTTTAGCCCTTGACAGACCTCTTCGTTTCCTATATGATGCGAAGGCACTGAAAGAAAGAATCATTACAAGTCAGCCATTCTCAAGTCCGTAACGTGGAAACTGAGAGTAGGAAGAGTAACGAAATTTTGTTCCGATAGATATCGAAACAAAACGACGTTTCTCTTTTTCTTTTTGAGCCAACTCGTGAGAGTGTGGTAGAGGAGAAACTTGATCATTACAATTCAACCAGCAACTAAAAAGTAAGGTTCACACAATACCTTCCTCGGTATTGTGCGAAACACACATGTACACGATATTAGCAGATCGATGTACATGCATTCACATTAAAAATGTGACAAGAACAATTTGAGCCTATTCAAAAACACTCAAACATTGATTTTACACTCTTCTTCGGAAGAGATTACAATCTTTCATTGAGAGTTTGATCCTGGCTCAGGACGAACGTTGGCGGCGTGTCTAAGGCATGCAAGTCGAGGGATCGGATAGGTGCTTGCATCTATTACGGACCGGCAAACGGGTGAGTAACACATTGGTAACCTACCTCTGAGTCAAGCATAGCCCACCGAAAGGTGGATTAATACTTGATGGTTATGGGGGGACGAAAGTCATTCCCATATAAAGATTTATCGCTCAGAGAGGGGCCTATGTCTGATTAGCTTGTTGGTAGGGTAATGGCCTACCAAGGCTCTGATCAGTAGCAGGCGTGAGAGCGTGACCTGCCTCACTGGGACTGAGAACTGCCCAGACTCCTACGGGAGGCTGCAGTCAAGAATATTCCGCAATGGCCGAAAGGCTGACGGAGCGACGCCGCGTGCAGGAAGACGCTTTTCGGAGTGTAAACTGCTTTTATCAGGGAAGAATTCGTGACGGTACCTGATGAATAAGGGGCTGCTAACCTCGTGCCAGCAGCAGCGGTAATACGAGGGCCTCAAACGTTGTCCGGATTTATTGGGCGTAAAGCGTCCGCAGGTGGTGATGTAAGTCAATGGTCAAATCCTCGAGCTCAACTTGGGGACTGCCATTGATACTGCAACACTTGAGGTTGGGAGAGGTAAGCGGAACTATCGGTGTAGTCGTAATAAGCGCTGATATCGATAGGAACACCAAAGGCGAAGGCAGCTTACTAGAACATACCTGACACTCATGGACGAAAGCGTGGGTAGCGAAAGGGATTAGATACCCCTGTAGTCCACGCTGTAAACGATGTCTACTAGGTATTGGGAGTATCGACCCTCTCAGTGCCGTTGAAAAAAGCTAACGCGTTAAGTAGACCGCCTGGGGAGTACGATCGCAAGGTTAAAACTCAAAGGAATAGACGGGGACCCGCACAAGCGGTGGATCATGTGGTTTAATTCGATGATACGCGGCGAACCTTACCTAGGCTTGACATATAGCTGCAAGCCTCTGGAAACAGAGGCCCCTTTCGAAGGTGCTATACAGGTGTTGCATGGTTGCCGTCAGCTCGTGCCGTGAGGTGTACCGTTAAGTCGGGTAACGAGCGCAACCCCTATGCTATGTTAAATGTACATAGCAGACTGCCCGGGCAACCGGGAGGAAGGTGGGGACGACGTCAAATCAGCATGACTCTTACGCCTAGGGCGACACACATGATACAATGGCCGGTACAATGGGTAGCCAAACCGCGAGGTGGAGCAAATCCCACAAAACCGGTCTCAGTTCAGATTGCAGGCTGCAACTCGCCTGCATGAAGTTGGAATCGCTAGTAAACGCGCATCAGCCACGGCGCGTTGAATACGTTCTCGGGTCTTGTACTCACCGCCCGTCATACCACGAAAGCTGGGGGCACCCGAAGGCTCTTTAGGGGGACGAAGGTGAATTCAGTAATCAGGGTAAAGTCGTAACAAGGCATCCGTAGCGGAAGCTGTGGATGGATCACCTCCTTTCTGGAGTTACTCTATCGAAAGATAGTGAACTACTAGTCGATCTTGATGTTTTCCATCAAGATTATCCAGTTGAAGTACACTGGAACCATTCTGAACTTGGTTCAGGGTGAAACATAACCGAATACCTCAATTTGTCTCTTGTCACATTTGTGATGTGAATCCATGTACCACAAGGGTACATGATTAAAAATCTTACTACGTTCTGGTTGAATGCTCGCAGTGAACCGTTCTGGTTCACTCGTTGAATTGTATACGAAAACTCCCGAAAGGGAGTTTTTTTTTTAAAATTTTGTTGTGTACGTTGAGTATAATTTCGTATGTGAGTATAGGTGTTGTATCAGCATAGCTACTATCTATAGTAGAGTTACTATGTTACTATATAGATAGGCTAAATATCATCTTAGATATTGTTAAGAAAAATTGGCTCGATTGGGTAGTGTTGTTTTTAATACAATTCTAAAAATAGAAACTCAACTTCTAATATACTAAAAAAAATATCAAAAACGTTTGATGTAAAGGTCGATAATTTTATATACATAAAACAAATTTTCATATTATTTGAAGGAAGCAAAAGATAGGAGAGTCTGAAAAAAGGTTTTATCGCAGTATTAATACATAATAAAAATAATATGAAAAAAGGGAATAAACTATCAATAGCAATTGCATTGGTCGTTTTTTTTATGTTCACAGCTTTGCCAGGTACTACTGTAGCGGCTGGTCCGACAGCAGTACATCTTGGTTCAGCAAGTGATTTTGTCATTTTGGCAAAGTCAGGGATCTCAACTACGGGGGCTACCTCAGTTGTTGGAGATATTGGTGTAAGTCCCATTAGCGCAACTGCCATGACTGGCTTTGGGTTGATAATGGATGCTTCAAATATATTTTCTACATCCGCTGTACTCACTGGAAAAGCATACGCAGCCGACTATATGACTCCTACACCAGCTAACATGACTACGGCGGTAAGCAATATGGAAACCGCGTACACCGATGCAGCAGGAAGGACAAATCCGATAGAGACTGAATTGGGTGCTGGAAACATTGGTGGCATGACACTCGCTCCAGGGCTGTATAAATGGAGCACTGGCGTGACAATACCAACGGATCTTACTCTCTCTGGTGGTGCAAATGATGTTTGGATTTTTCAGATAGCGCAAAATCTCACGATAAGTTCCGCTATGAAAATTGTCTTGAGCGGTGGTGCACAGGCATCAAACGTCTTCTGGCAGGTTGCTGGTCAAACGACGCTTGGTACAAATGCTGAATTTAGTGGAAATATATTAGGGCAAACGGCAATTGTATTGAACACTGGTGCAGTATTGAACGGGAGAGCGTTGTCGCAGACCGCAGTGACGCTTGATGCCAATATTGTTTCGGTTCCTACTCTTTCTGTAGTGACACCTACCAATGGTTCATGTTCTCCTACTCATTATAGTTGTACTATTGGTACTAGTACGAGCAACGTGAGTAGTACTACAGCCTGGACATGGTCTTGTACAGGTACAGATGGTGGTACGGATGCTTCGTGTTCGGAAACAAAATCATCTACTCCGACACCAACTCCAACACCAACACTGACACCTACACCGACCAACGGTTCATGTTCTGATACCCATTATAGTTGTATTGTTGGTACTAGTACGAGCAACGTGAGCGGTACCACAGCCTGGACATGGTCTTGTACTGGTGTAGATGGTGGTACGGATGCTTCGTGTTCGGAAACAAAATCATCTACTCCGACACCAACTCCAACTCTGTCACCAACATCGGCAGCAGCTGTAGTTCCGACTCTGTCACCAACATCGGAAGCAACTGTAGTTCCGAGTTTGCCAAATACAGGGATTTTGTCTAACGAAAGTAACATACCATGGTATGTTATAATTTCGTCTGGTCTTTTCGTGGCTCTGTTCTCGCTCTACTTAGTTCGAAGAAAACAAGTAAATAATTAAAAACTTAATAATTCACTTAGTAGAGTAACAACGACTGGATCTAATATATGAATTTATACAAGAAGAGTTTACATAAGCATGTAATAGTAACAGTACTGGTTTTTTCTCTCATTATCGGTTTCACTTGGTTAAGTAATGTGTCCGCGGTAATACCGCCAGACCGTACCTTTGGTATAACAAACACCTATTCTGTGTATGGTCATGCAGGGATTACAAATGCTGATGCAGGGACTCGTGTTTGGGGAAATGTTGGTGACAATAATGTTGGTTATGCCGGTTTTACAGCCATACAAGTTCCTGACGGAATCATAAATACTACAACGGCAAGTGGAACCGCAATTGAGAATGACGCTTCCTCAGTGTATGACAGTTTAATGTCAGCTACTCAAGGGACTCCCGCTGGAGTTGTTACAAGTCTTGATTTAGCTGGGACTCATACTGTACTCAATGGCAATCCTATCACACCAGGTGTTTATAATGTCGGAGCGACAACTTTGAATGGTGCTGTCGAACTTTCTGGTGCGGGTGTTTATATTTTTCGAAGTAGCGCTAGTCTAACTATTGCTACTTCTGGAGGAACGATGACCTTATCCAATGGAGCTACTCCTTGCAATGTGTTTTGGGCAGTTCCCGCCTCCATGACGATTGGAACAGGGTCTCATATCGAAGGAACGATTATTGCGAAAACCGGTCTTATATCACTTGCAACTGGTGCAAGTTTGGTGGGTCGAGCCATTTCTCTTGTTTCTCAAGTGACATTGGATAATAATCAAATTACTGAACCAACATGTACACCAATTCCTGCCACACTTCATGTCGTTAAAACGGTAATTAACGATAATGGTGGTACAGCAACTTCTTCTGATTTTACACTCAATGTTACTGGAACAAATGTTTCTACAAGCTCATTTGCCGGCTCTGCTACTGGTGTGGACGTTACGTTGGACGCTGGTACTTATGAAGTAGCAGAATCAATCGTTCCTACTGGCTATTCACAAACAGCTTCTGCTGATTGTTCAGGAACAATTGCGTTTGGTGAAACCAAAACCTGTACCATTACTAATGACGACATCACACCCCATCTTATTGTAAAAAAAACTGTCATCACTGATAATGGTGGTACGGCAACTTCTTCTGATTTTACACTCAATGTTACTGGCACAAATGTTGCTACCAGCTCATTTGCCGGCTCCGCTGTTGGTGTAGATGTTACGTTGGATGCTGGTACTTATGAAGTAACAGAACCAATTGTCCCCGTTGGGTATTCACAAACAGGTTCTGGTGATTGTTCTGGAACAATTGCGTTGGGTGAAACTAAAACATGTACTATTACTAATGATGACATTGCACCCCAGCTTGTCGTGAATAAATTAGTCGTCAACGACAGCGGTCGTACCAAAGTTATTTCTGATTTTCCACTTTTTATTGATGGTGTTAGCGTAACGTCAGGAGTTGCTAGTACAACTGTAATAGGATTACATACAGTTTCTGAAACTGCTGATTCTGGTTATACGTCTTCCATTGGTGGTGATGATTGTGCTGCAGATGGCACTATTACTCTTGCGTTGGGTGATGTGAAGACCTGTACCATTGTCAATGACGACATTGCACAATCCTCAGGAGGAGGTGGTGGTTCATACTATGCACCAGTGCCACCTCTTATTGATGTGGTGAAAGTACCAAGCCCATTGGCTCTACCGAAAGGACCTGGCAATGTAGAGTATACTTATACGCTTCGTAATATTGGAACTGTTTCGGTGAGTAATATAACAATGGTCGGAGATACCTGCAGTCCCATAACTCTGATTTCGGGCGACACGAATGCTGATGCTAGACTTGATGTAAATGAAACATGGGTTTACACGTGTTCCACAATCCTTACAAAAACTCATACGAATATTATTACTGCGACTGGTTGGGCTAATGGTATAAGTGCAAGTGATATTGCAAACGCCACAGTTGTGGTTGGTATTCCAGTTGTTCCACCATTGATTCATGTGACAAAAGTTCCAAACACATTGGTGCTCTCCGCCGGAGGAGGAATGGTTACGTATACCAATAAAGTCACTAACCCAGGAACGGTAGCGTTATCCAATGTTTACCTCACTGATGATAAATGTGGTCCGGTGAAATATATTTCCGGCGACATGAATGGTAATTCAAAACTTGATACCACCGAGACGTGGGTTTATACTTGCCAATCAACACTCGCCAAAACCACCGTGAACACAATCACTGCGAGTGGAGAAGCCAATGGTCTGACAAACAAAGACTTTGCAATCGCTACTGTTGTCGTAGCCGCTACTCGAACCCTTGCTGTTCCAGTATCTGTCGTTCCTAAATTGCCAGATACAGGAGTTCACCAAGGAGAAAAGAGTATTCCTTGGAATATAATTGTACCGACGAGTATCTTTGCGATGTTGACTCTTTTCTATGTTGTTCGAAGAAAACAAACAGCGTAATCTCAAACATTGAGGAGAATGAGTAGATCAATGCCAGACAAGAGTTTGTCTGGCATTTGCGGTTATGATTTTTTTGCAAAATATATGTGGCTAAAAATTTTCTCAAAACGAGTATTGTTGATAGTTGCCCCCGCAGGGCTTGTTCCCTTTGTTGTGGTATTCTTTTTTATTTTTATTTCAAAAAATTCGATTCAAGGTAGTTCGGTCGTGCTTGTCGAAAATGCTGTTGCTCAGTCAAATCAGGAGCAAATAATTCAAGAAGAGTTCAGTGTCGGGCTACCTGTGCGTCTTCAGATCCCTGCGATTGATGTTGATGCTGCTGTTATTTCCGTAGGGATTACCTCTGATGGGGAAATGGATGTACCAAAAAACCCTGCCGAAGTGGCATGGTATAGTCTCGGTTCACGTCCTGGAGAGATCGGTAGCGCCGTTATTGCGGGACACTATGATCAAAAAAATAATAAGCCGGCGGTATTTACCAATTTGCATACCTTACAGAAGGGAGATAAAATATTCATTAAAAATGAAGAAGGATCAACCATCACTTTTGTTGTGCGTGAAATTTTAATATATGACAAAAGCAAGGATGCTACAGATGTATTTATTTCAAACGATGGGAAGGCTCATCTCAACTTCATTACGTGTGCGGGAGTTTGGAATAGTTCGGAAACAACGTACTCTGAGCGACTCATCGTGTTTACTGATAAAGAATAGTGCTGAATTGAATATTAAAAAACTCCCGAAAGGGAGTTTTTTGTTATTATTTTTTTCGGAGGATTGATATCGCTTGTAGTATTCCTGTCATAATAGCGGAAGGAATGCTGGATAGTATCATGAATACCAGAATAATGGGAGCGACAATGATCATGTCACCATCTTCGAATGGTGGCCAAAACATGAATACCCCATATAAAAATGGCAATATGAATGTGCCAAGAAAAAGGTATTTCGTTATTTTTGCATAGTGTGAGATGGGTATACTGCTCAGGACAGATATACCTACAAGAACACCGAGGAGTATGCCTGATATTGCACCAAATGATCCGCAGGATTCATATCCTTGCATATGAAAAATAGCATCAATGAGTGGCCAGCAGCCATAGTTGCCTCCGTAGCCGGTCATGGCAAGAAATCCAGCAATACCAAAGGTTGTACCACCAAACATGCCTGCAATAAACTGAGCCAATTTTTTTGAGTTTTGTATTTGCATATATGTATTACTCAGGAAGTTCGTCTCTGGTTGCGCGCCATGTTTCGAGTGATTCTATCTCGCCCGTGAGTTCATTTAGATGCGTGACAGTGTCGCCAGTAGTACTGATATAAAATATCCAGAGGGTGACCGTATGTGTATCGTGATCTTCAAAAACTTGAACAGGATACATATCTCCTTCTCTGTGTTCCTTATCTATCCGCACACTGACAGTCACATCACCATTACTGACGTCACGTATTTCTTGTGATTTTTCAGAAATTTCTGGTACATCTGCATAGAGTTTTTCAATGAGCATCGTTTCGTTTGGTGCTGAGGTATCAGTTGCTGACGTATTTCTAGGTGTACGATCTGAATGAACAGCGCAGCCTGCACCGATAAGTAACAAGCCAACAATAAACAGAAAGAAGGGTTTTTTCATACGGGGAATTATTGTTGTGTTGGCATGGTTGCTGGCATTATTTTTTTTTTGCGCATGAATAGTGGTTTGTATTGATCCCAATAGACATAACCGAAGTATATTTCAATAAGGCATACGATGAGACCTGTCACGACATACACTGGTGCAATCATTGCATTGAATACGACAACACCGACGGCAATCGGTGCAAGGAAAATGACGGCCAGTGCTGGAAATATGTTGAAGAGAAGCATGAGGCCAGCGATTACCTCAGTTATTTTTATCATGTAGAATAAGCCGTTTGTTTGGAGTGCAACAAGTGCATCTATCATCGGCGCTGGGACTCCTTGCATATCGCCTCCGCCGAAGAGGCCCCCGATGCCACTAAAGAGGAAGAAGAGGGCAAAGAGGGTGCGGAGAGTGTGGACGACGTACTTATTTTTGAGTTTTGACATAGAAAATAAATTAATACTGATATAGTATCTCACATTTTTTCTTAGAAAGTAAAGGTATTGGAATGTTTGTTCTACGCTTGACAAATGTTGAAAATTGTGTTTATATCATCTGAATTCCTTTGACTAACTGGGAGGGAAGGAATGAAGCGCTGGTTCAAAACGATAGCCTTTGCGATTTTGGCTCTCATGACTATCGTACTGATTGTCATGGCGAAGCCACAGAGCATAGGTGAATGGGTGTTTTTGCTCATATATGTTGTGTCCTTTCTGTATATCAGCATCTTTTCCTTGGCAGAACAAAAGGTTTCTGATGCTGCTACTCGCAAATCAAATGAGTTTGTATTGTCGGTCGACCTGTCTTTGCCAGAGGTCCCTGCGCATCTCCGAGCACAGTGTCGAAGAGAGCTGCTCACGCTGTTCCATAGAGGTATAGTGGGCGTGCCTAAAGTTCACAACTTGGATACCGCCAGAGAAGGTGGATCTGAGTATCGTCAGTACGCGGATGATCAGGAGCAAGTGAAGCGCTTCGTGGCTGAGATGCAAGCTGTGGTGGATCGGTACGGCTTGAGGTAGTCGTGGCTGGCATGAAAATGCCGCTCGTAATACACCGCCTAGGAGCCAGGTTTTTGTGCTCCCGTATGCAACCCCGTCGATTGAGTTCGACGCGACAAGGGTTGCTTTGCTTTTTATACAATACTTGGCTTGTTGTTAGACAAGTAGAGGCATGTAATATGGAAATCAATGGCAAAATAGCCCTTCCTCTAAAACCTTCATCATATATTACTGTGGATTAAAATTTAGCTTATTTTAGCAAAACAATGACCGATTTTCAGGTGTTTTATTGACAAAAGTTGGTTTTTATGATACTATGTGCCGTCACAATCTAAACAGGCTAAGTACCTTGCGGAGAGTACAAAGCCAAAAGAAAAGATATATTCTTGCTGCAACCCTCTCTGCCCAGAGAGGATTTTGTTTTGAAAGGATAGGGATAGAGAAAATACCCTGTCCTGTCGAAGCAAAAGCTCGGCAATGAATGTTCATTACAACCTCCGTCACGATAGGTAGTTTTTTGACTCTTTGTGGAGTTAGAAATCTGCCTGTCGATTAGCGACGGGTAAAAGGCGCACTTCGTCAGCGTCTACATAGTAATAAAATCGAGTACTGTTCGGTCGCTCAAACCGAACATTGGCGAAAGTACTCAAAACCTCTGAACCTCTGAGGAGGAAGTCATGAGCATCCTGGAGCAGCTCCTGAAGCAGGGACTCGTGTCCCAGGAGCAGGCCGTCAAGGCGGCCATCGAGATCGACAACAACCAGGGCGCCACCCCCGCGGTGGTCGTCCACAGTGACGAGGAGAGCTACGGAAGCGGGCGCGGCATCACGCCGTCGACTCGCACGATGGACGAGTTCGAGAAGGGGGTGCTCGAGTGGGCGGCCGCCGCCATCGAGCTCCTCGGCAAGGAGCGACTCGTGGCCGCGCTCGACCGTGCGCTCGAGGGGACGAACCGGGCACGTACCGCGTTCGACAACCTCATCGAGAGGCAGATCGAGGCCATGCCGCGGTCGCAGGCCGAGAGCTGGCGCAGCCGACTCCCGAACCTCGGCGGCCGCAAGGGCTGCCCGACGTTCTGCGGACAGGCCGAGGAGGTCCTCGACGCGATCACCAGCGGGTCGGCCGAGCAGTTCGCCGAGGAGCAGCGCAAGACGCAGCTCCAGGCGGACAAGCTGGTCTGGCCCGAGATCGAGGACGGCGAGGAGGGGGACTCCTACCGCGATCGCCTCGACGCTTGGGCCGCCGACAAGCCCGAGAAGCTGCTCAAGGCGGCGCGGTTCGACTCGTACGAGATCAGCCGTCGCGTCCAGGAGAAGCGCGAGACGGCTCAGCGTCAGCGTGAAGTCGAGATGAGCCGCAAGGCCATCGAGGCATTCAACCAGACCGGAGACTACGTCGCGCTCGCGGCGTTCTACGAGTCTCTGGGACAGAGGACGATCTGGACCGGGATGAACTCGGGCACCTCGCCCGAGTACATCGCCGGTGAGTCCAAGTTCGCCTGGCAGCTCGTGGCTGCCGGGCACATCACGCCCGGACATGTAAAGGTGGAGCCCACGGCGGAGTGGCTCGAGGAGCAGGAGGACATCGAGTTCCTCATCCGGTGCGCGCGCGAGGCAAGTAGCGACTACCGGAACATGTTCCGTGAGCAGCTCCTCCTGGTGCTGCCGGAGACGCCCGACGAGACCCACGCCTACATCAAGGGCGAGTTGGTCATCACCCACAAGGGTGAGATCATCAAGCCCGAGAAGTACATGTGGAGCGGCGAGGGATTCCGGCACGTGGGAGCGGGGTCGGTACAGCCCGGCTACCTCATCTCCACGATCCCGCACCCGGACGGCTGGGTGACCATCCGCTCCGTCAAGGAGTGGAACGGCACCAAGCTCCAGGCGACGCTCTACAGCTCTGTGAACTTCTCCGCTCTCGAGACCGCCCTGCGGTGCGAGAAGGGGACGTTCGACGTCCGCGCGTGGCTGGCCAACTTCGGCCGTCACCCGCAGAAGGGTTTCGGACGGTTCTACTTCCGCGTGCAGCCGGGTGGTGCGAGCTGGGATCAGATGTTCGTCTCCGTGGACGACCGCCTGCGGGATCGGATCGAGCTGCTCATGCAGCTCCCCGACCCCGAGGACGTCGCCTTCCCGGAGAACGTCTGGCACCTGCCGGCTCGGCTCGTGTCAAAGAAGGACAAGGGAGGCCACCTGGTGTGGGACGAGAGCAACCGCCAGGGGATGATCGCGTGGAAGCGCGGCGCCTCCTGGGTGCAGATGAGCCGTCGCAGCAGCGGCAGTTTCATCTCGCACCGGTCCACCGGGACCGCGGCGGCCTGGAGCCTCTCGGCCTCCACCAACAAGCACAACCACACCATGGTGGTGGCGCTGATCGGTGAGGGGGAGGAGCTCCACCTCGACTCGGGCATCGCCGTCCGCAACAACGGCGGCAAGCTCGACGAGGTGGCCGGCGGGGCGCTCAAGCCCGAGGAGAAGCTGGGGGCGTAGAGCCCACGTTTTGTCACCGTTTTTTAAAATGGTGAGCCAAGAGGAAGCAGAGCCTCCAGGGTTTGACTAGACCCAAGACAAAAAACTAGTCATGTTGACCGCCTTTGATCTTTCGGGATCAAAGCGGACACTCAAACAGGGGTCCCTGAACTTGGATAGTTCATACCCCACCCTCTACCGTTGAAAACGGTACTGATGAGTCCTTTGCTATAGAAAGCCCTTCGATAAGCTCAGGGTAAACAGGACGAAAGGGAACACATGATTTGTATGATAAAAATAAAAAACAACCATTCACCATGGTTGTTTTTTTATAAAAAGAAGAAGACGAGGAACATGAATCTGCGAGCAATAGCGCGCAGTATTCTGGAAAATTTATGGTAGATATTGTCTCACAATATGAGCCACTCTCTCAGCATTTTTTCCATCCGCTGGATAGTGATCTGCCATTCCTTCCTGTAGTTTTTTGTTTAGGGCGCTATGTTCGTCTAATAGTTGTGGCAATATCTGGGCTATATCTGCAACATTTTCAAGACCGACACTTGCACCGGATGTTACGGGAGGCAAAGGCAACTCAATGCCTTCTGGCACCCTGAAATTTCGATCAGTGATGTGAACGGTTGGTTTACGACGATATATTCCATGGAGACCTTCTGTAGACCAGGTGGTGAGGACAACATCAGATGCGGCGCCTATATCGTTGGTAGAGAACTCATCGGTATCAAGAGTCCTAATGCCTGCGTTAGTCAATATTTTTTTATATGTTTCGTAACTCACATTATCGCGCGGATGACGGCGGAAAGCAAAATAAAAATTATTCGCAATTCCTTTGAGTGCCTCTGCCATCTTCTCAATTTTTTCAGGCTCATCCATGGTAGACATAAACGATACCAGTCTATCAGTTGGTTGCAGTCCTAACTTTTTTTTGACCTCATGAGCGAGTTGTTCTGTATTCTCTTGAGTAAATCGATCAAACGCCGGCTGTCCTGTGACCTCAATCGTTTGTTCCAATTGGGGGAATTTTTTTACAATCATATCTTTTGCTGCGTCATCCATAACACAAATTTTTTCTGGGAGCGGCAATTTTCTTTGTATCAATTCTAACAAAAAGGGGATCGTATTCGTGTACGAATCTTGCACTAAAATTTTTGGCACTTCTGGAAAAGTTGCCGTCACATACGTATCAATTCCCATTTCGGTAGAACGGTCCATCAAGATCACCTGAGGGGTGTTCATGATAGTATCTGCTGCCAACGCGCCAATGTTTCCTTTTGGAGTACTATCTGTTGTCTCAAAATTCGCTTGGATAATTTCTTGCGCACGGCCATCAGTCGCCACGTCTATGTGTAATTCTTTGTCACCAGCCAGCTCTTTTAGCACAGGCAAGAGAGCATTCCCGCTTCCTGGATCGCGTGTAGAAACCAAAAGATTTTTTGTTTTCTCAGTTTCGTCGATAGGGGTAATTCGCAAAATTTTTGTTTCATACAAATCGCCCCTGCCTTCAATATAGGCCATTCTTTTTTGCTCCTGTGGGTCTGCCGACGATACTGTGTTAAAAAAATGTTCGTTCATATATGCATTACTTTCTTCTTATTCCGACTGAAACTCTTTTTTTGTCGTTCGCCATGTCTCGAGTGTTTCTATCTCACCTGTGAGTTCATTCATGTGCATGATGGTATCACCCTTGGTATTGATATAAAACGTCCAGATAGGGACCGTGTGCGTGCTATGGTTTTCAAATACATACATTGGATATGCGTCTCCTTCTTTGTTTTCTTTATCTATTCTCACACTGACATTCACTTCGTTATTACTCGCGGTACGGAGTTCTTGATTTTTTTCTGATATCTCTGGCACTTCTGCGTACAATGTTTGAATAAGTGTTATTTCATTTTCTGGCACTGTGTCTGTTGCTGTTTGTTCTTGGGGAAGTACGACTTCTGCTGGTTTTGTTTGTGAAAGAAGGCTTGTGTTGTTGCATCCGATGCCGAGGAGAGGAATGGCGATGATGGTGAGGAGTGCTTTTTTCATAGGAGAATGATAAAAAATAGGGAGAAGATATGTATTTCAGACAATGTTCATTGATAATTCATTATACCGTTTTATGAGCATGGTGGATACTAGTGGTCAAACGTCGATCGTGAGATGCTGTAGGTGAGACAACAATTTTTTTTCTAGTGCAACATCAATATTATTTTTCATTCCATTTTTGATACATGTATGTAATGCCTTGTTTGTGATAAATGTCTTTACTCTCTGAATGTCTTTCTCTGATGCATTGAGTTCTATACCTTTCAGATAACTCGTAAGATAATTTTCATCTTTTATCATCCAAGGATGAGTGGATACTGGAAACCAATCAAAAAAATCTACATAATCAAGATCACTATAATTATTTCCTATTTGTAAATATGTCACGTCAATTAATGTTATTCCATGTTCACTTTCAATAATATTTTGTTCATGAAAGTCCCCATGACATAATGTGGAAAAACCAACTGCTGAATTTTTTATAAAATTACTTTTATGAAACTTGCCAAGTTCAATGAATGCTTCCTTTAGATTATTTTTTTTGATTGGTTGTCCATTCACCCATTCAAATTCGATGTATGGATGAGGTGTTGTGAGAGAGTAGCTAATAATTTTTGGGAGTATATCAGTATTGAACTCTTTGTAGAGCTCAACTATTTTTTTTACCTTTTTTGATGAAAAATATTTTGTTATAGTTTTCATGAGATCGTTATTAACGGTGAGCAACCGAGGCTATTCGTTTAACTTTCTTAATTTTTTAATAACAGCGTTTTGGTATAGACGAAAAGCTTTTCGTTTTTTTTCATTTTTTTCTCAATATCTGTGCTTGGTATATTGTGGCAATGACTTGGATGATCCCCATGGTAACAAATAACGCGGTAAAGGAAACAATACTTACAATATAGCCACCGATAATAATCGCTACCCCCGTAATAATTTGAGCTTCTCCACCTGCGAGGCCCCATTGAAATCCGCTATGTCTTCTATCCTCATGCTTTGCATAAAGCGCATTCCATGTGGGAGTAGCCATAGCCGCGGCAACCCCCAAACCTGCCTGCACCACAAATAAATGCCAGGGGACAGAGGCAAATAAATACCCAAAAATGAAAAGGGCATTGAGAGCATAGCCCAGAACCATTATTTTTTCTGCGTTATTGTATGTATCTGTTATTTTCCCCACCACAATGTAGAGCAAACCTGCAATAATCAGATACGTCGCCCACGCCCCAGAAATATCCAAAATGTCTCCACCCACTCGTTCTGTGAACACGGCAAAAAGAGGACCGAGCATTCCCTCGCCAAAATACCAGATATTTCCACCGTAGAGAAGAATCTTCATGTATCTATTGAGTGCCATATGGGGAAAGAAAAAATTGTGATTTCATAAATACTGTACAATATTTAGGCGATAGTTGGGTTGGTTGTTACCCGCAATCTATACAATCATCTGCTTCAAAAAATTCATGATATGGTTCCAATTTTATGAGCTCCTCAATTTTTATAGGTGCATCTAAGATTATTTTTTTTGTTCCCAATTCAGATTTGCAAGGTGCACCAGAATTTGCATCATAACAATTGAAGCCTATAGAGAGGTACGTTTCTATTAATGATTGGCTAGGTTGACCTTTTAGCCAAATAGTAACACCGAGAGTATATATGTCTCCTTCTACGCCAAAAATGTTACTGACCCGTGTTGGTCCACAATTGTAAGCGGTAAAAAATTGACCAAGCAAAGTAATGCCTTTATATTTTGGGTCGATGGGAAAAACATCGCGACCAATATCTGATACTGTTGCAGGATCAGTGCATAGCGACGATGTCGTATGCTCAGGTTGAGTATTGTTTACTATAGCTGTATCTTGACTTGTCAATTCTTGTATAACTGTCACTTTTTTAGCTTCCATCAAATCTTGTGATATTTTTTCATTCTGAATTCTAAGGGCTTGGATTTCTTTTCTCAAAATATCTGTCTGATTTTTTTGAAACAACATGAAACCTCCTCCCACAAGTAAAGCCGTTACCACTACGCTCAGTATGATTGTCCAGATGTTTTGAGAGCTTTGGGCTGGCTCGTTGTTTTGTAGGTTCATATTTTTTGTTAAGTAATTGAGACAGAAAAGTGGAAAAAAATCAGTAAAATTTCACATAACGCGTGATAGGCGATGTGTTTGTGCAAGGTATTATGTGGTAGGGGATGTCGTTGAATACTCCAAAACAATTATGGGAATTTTTATGCCTTGTTTTATGAACACATCATCTTTTATTTTTACAAATCCATATTTTTTGTAAAAACTTTCGGCATTGATAGTTGATTCAATTTTAATTTTTTTGTGATTTTGTGAAGCTATATGAAGGCCATAATCCAATAGACGTTTTCCCATTCCTTTTTTGTGGAAAGTGGGATCGACAAAAATGGCAATAACCTCTCCGGGAATTGCATGACCAAAGCCGATTATCTTCCCATCATCTTCTGCTACATACATTTCACCGTTATTGATACCTTCGTAGTATCCTTCAGGTGATCTGCCTTCGAGCCATGCTTGTATCTGTCTTTCTGTATAAAAATCTTTGCATGTTGTATGTACTGCACTCGTGTGAATCCTATGCATTTCTTTTGCATCATTGATTGTTGCTGTTTTTATTTTCATAAGTGTGTATTCAACGAGTGCATATACTGTGTTGTGCAATGTATTTTTCAATCTTTTTTTATTACCGGAAATCCAATATCTTTTAGACAAGATATTACCGTGTCATAGGTTTTTTCTCGCACGAGTATGTAGTCTTTTGAAAAAGTAGAAACGACCAAGATGTTTAAACCTTTGTCAGCAACAGCCTTTGTTATTGCGGCAAGCAATCCCACTCCAAGAAACGGCACAGAAACTTTTATTTCGAACAACTTAAACCATTTAACTTCTTTGCTAAAGGTTGTTTGAGAAATATTTTCTTCTTCGGTTACTATTGTTGTTTCATCTTGATCCTGTGAAATAAAAAAATGGTTTTTTATTTCAAATTCTTTACCTTGAAGGTAAACATACCTCCCAGGATGAACAACAACTGTGCTGTTTTTTATTATTTCGGTTAGAGATGGGGTTTCCATAATTGAAAAAAATTTCAGCTAACGTATGTGAGTATGCGAAGTCCAGCCTTTTGTTTCCAGTACAAACTTTTATTTCACAATAAACCTATTTTACTGCTTCAAACCTTCAATTTCAAGAGTGGAAGTTGTGTGGAGTGAAGAAAAAATTATTATTTTTTGTACTTTTTTAGCTTGACAGATATGCGTGAGCGTGATATAAAGAGTAGTCGCCAACGGAGGTAACTATACATGATCACGACGATGACGGTAAAAGCGGTGAATGAGCTTCGGGAAGCTCTGCGGTACGCCGAGGGCAAGTGTGACGTAGTACTTGCCAGTGGTTTACCCTATGATTCGTCCATCGACAATCTAGCTGATTTCCTCGCCCACCTTTTTGAACAAGGGGGTAACGATCTTCCTCTTCGTGAGTGGTTCCGTGCGCTCGAAGAACAGACCTTCAGGAAGCTGATTGAGAATGGCGCAAAGGGTGCCGACCTAGATCGTTACCTTGGAATGAAGAAGTCGGCAAGGCAACAGTATCTTTACCGGCGATTTGGAATTGCGGTTACCAAATTGGGGAATAGGTAGATCGTCCAGTCGCCCCGCTCATCACGCCCTGCCCGAGATATCTCGGGCAGGGCATTTCTTTTTCACGCAACCTTATACTCAGTGTTATCGTTGATGTACCTAGAAGTTTTTATTCCTTATTTCGTGAATTTAAAACTCGAAAGCATTAAATCAAAGGTATCAATATATTCTTTATCGCTAGAGGTTGTGTTGTGTAATCCTAATACGTAGGTTTCTGAATTTTTCTCTACATATACCCCCATATTGTATCCATTATTCAAGTTGATAATGAATTTGTCAGTTGAAACGCCTCCAACAACAACTGGTGATGTTGAAATGATTACATTGCTATTACGCTTAATATAATCAGCGCTATCAACTCTGGAAACGTTGGTCGTGGGAGAAACTTGAATGTCAACTATTTTGTCATGTGGCACATTTTTCTGTCCAGGGGCTAAGAATGTGGCTAGGGTTTTACCTCGACTATCTTTAGATGCCAAATCTACAGTCCACGTTGAAGGATATTGAATCGAATACCCATAATCTGTATTGGTGTACGTTTTCCAATTAGTTGGCACAACTGCTGTATCCGATGGTTCGACAGCACCATTGTACGGCATAATATCATTGTCAGCAGTCGTCGCCTGATTAGTCGTGCATCCAGCCCCTGTTGTTAAAACGGTAGTGACGATGGCGAGTAGAAGTAACGTTTTCTGGTTCATACTTTTGCTGATTATTGAATAAATTATATTTTTGCATTTTTTCTTGAATCCCATGCATACCTCTCAATTGAGGTTGGGCTTTTTTATCTAAGTTTTATTGTTGGTTCAACAACATCTTTCACTTCTTGACATCCAATTGGTTTGTTAGAGCCATCACTACCTCCAGAGCCACAGGAACTCATGAAGAGGAGCCAATTATCATTTAGCATTGTAGGATAAGCGTCTCCGGCGGCGTAACATAGATCAAAGTCTTTCTTGAATTGATCAAGTGAAGTATAACCAGCTTTGTTTGGAAGTAATGTTACGACGAAAGTATCAAATCCTTGGCTTTCTCCAGTGTACTTGAAGTTGTAGATAGTTTTAGATGAGCCACTAAATTTAGTAACTAACTTATCAAAGTAATCAGCTTCATGTTTGGTACCACACTCTTTAGCCATTGATTCTAATTGATTGGCTGTGTAAACAAATGGTGCTGTCTTTTGGGATACAGAGGTGGAGACGCCACTTGTTGAATAGGTTATAGGTATTTTTGGATCTTCGCTAACTGGATCAGATGGTTCGACGGCACCATTGAATGGCATAATATAAGGTTCATCAGTTGTTGCTTGATTAGTTGTACAGCCTGCTCCCATTGTTAATAATGGGATTGCAATTGCAAACAGGAACAAATTTTTTTTATTCATATATATTACTATTAAACGAATTTCTTAAAATAATTGCTAAATTTGCTATTATTTTGTCAATCCAAATGTTTTTATAATTTCTTGAATTTCTGCCATTCTCGCAACCATTGTATTATTGACGGCATCTTGTGCTATTGCATATCCGAAAACATATTTACTATTTTCTCCTAGATACGTCGGCGTAGGGCCTTCTTCAGATTCAAGTTTTTGCCATTGGCTTTTTGAATGTACACTAATATTGAATAAGGAGTCTTGAACAGAAAAACCAAAGTCAATAGAATCGTTGGTACCTAACGTTCCCCAATCTATTGTTCTGCTTTTTGTCGTATAGTCTTTCCACGTTTGTGGAAAAGTTAAAGTGAAACCGTAGGTTGAGTTTGTGTAGACAATATCTTGAGGTTGAGTGACTTGTTGATTTGTATTTTGGTTTTGAAAAGAAAAACTATTCAATATGGTTTCTATGTTAGTATAGTTTTGATCTGCTGGATCATAACTAATCAAGAATGTGTAATCATTCTGTGGAATCAATATAGAAACTACTGGGGAGCCAAAATCGCCCGTGAAGTTAATTTTTGTTGCAGATTGACCAGCAAAAGTAATATTCTCACGACTGATTAGGTTTTTTCGTATGTTGTCTTCAAGGGAAGAACGATTGATTGTAATCATTAACTCTGTATTTTGTTCAGCGTTCGTAATCTCTTTTTTTGAGATCCAAACAGCCTCTGGTTGTGCTTTATCAAGTTTTGGGCTCTTTGTAAGGAACCAGTCTTCTGGATATTGAAATGAATAATTGAACTCGGAACTACTATAAGTTTTTGTAGTTACTTTTGCAGGTTTTGTCTGTTCGGTAACATTTTGGTCTGTAGGCAATTTTGACTCCTGATTAGTTTGCCACCAATACACTAAGCCACCAACTACGACAGCGGTGATAATGATGGAGAGGACGACTGGGACTGTACTGGATTTCGTCTGTTCCATATGTTTTTGGATTACTGAATAAATCTCATCGCTTATATGAAGCCTACTCTTAATCAAGGAATAAAGATATACCAACGGGAAACGACGCAGATATATACACATATTGTTTGCTTGCAACTAGAGCATATTACAATCCCTCTTGATGCTTGACGGAGTTCGTGCGAATCCGATACAATACCCCTACTAATATTCTTGCACTATGTCATCATTTGAACGCCTTTTTAAACTCGCAAAAAAGACCGGCGACCGTATGATCGTGTTTGATAGCGCGATAGGGGACGGGTTTGCGGCTATCCCTATTGATGAATATGAGGCCATGATGACCGACCCACGTGATGTGATGTCTCTCTCTGGTGATGAACTCCTCGAACAAATCAATGACGATATTGCCATTTGGCGTGCACACCAGGAGGCAACAGAACGAGAAGAATTTGCAGATATTCTCGAAGAAAAACTTGCTGATGAACCACCCTTTGATCCGTTTGTGGAAGATTTTGCACACAAGCCTGAGTGGCACAGCACAGGAGATGTGTTACAAGATCGGTACAAAAAACCTTCGTTTGACTGGCTGGAAGATGATGATGACGATGATGATCTTGGACTGTTTGATTATCATGAACCTGCTGACCATGAACGTCACCGTTCTCGATACGAAGATCCTGCTGTTGGTGTTGGAGAAGAGGAAGATTTTTTTGGAGATACTGAAGAAGAGGATGAAGAGATGACGGTTGAAACACTGCCGTTTGACCCACCGATGCCACAGTCTATTCCACCCGCAACAGAACGACCGCTCGGTGATTGGCAAGAAGAACCTCTCGATGAGGAACCGTTGTTTTTTGAAGAACCAATCGAATAAATTCTTAAATTTTAAATTCAAAAATTCCTAATTCATCTCAATAACGTGTTACCTTTGTATATGGATAATGCACAACAATCACAACCACCACAGTCAGCAGGACAGCCAGATTATGCAAATATGAGCGAAAAGGAACAAATGGACGCTGCGATGAAGCAGGCTGGCATGGGGCCTGGAGACCTGAAAAAGATGGTTGCCAAGAATATGGCAAAAAATATGGTGCAGAGCACAGCAAAGTCATGGATGCGTAGACTTCTTTCTCGCTTTTTGAAGTTCTAGAACCAAACTGCCACATTTCCCCATGTTATCCCTAGAAAGAGGGCTTGACGCATTGCGTTGTTTCCTATATAATCGACACGCGTAACTTTTACGCCTTTTTTTCCGGCTCTGCGAAAGCAACACCGGATAGAATCTTAGATAAAACAAAGTATCATACCGCTGGACACAAATCTGTGCTGACCACTCAGTGCAGTGCGGTGAATAATGTATGCCACTATGGCAGAGTTTAATCGTTCCAAACCTCACGTGAATGTGGGTACCATTGGTCACGTAGACCATGGCAAAACAACGACCACTGCAGCGATCCTTGCTGTTGCTGGTGCACATGGGCTTGTTGCTCAGACAAAAGGTGTCGATGCTATCGACGCTGCACCAGAAGAAAAGGCACGTGGTATTACTATCGCGACTGCACACGTAGAATACGAGACAGATGCTCGTCACTACGCACACGTGGACTGTCCAGGCCATGCTGACTATGTCAAGAACATGATCACTGGTGCTGCACAGATGGACGGGGCTATCCTCGTTGTATCAGCTGCAGACGGCCCTATGCCGCAGACACGTGAACACATCTTGCTTGCTCGCCAGGTAGGTGTGCCTTACATCGTGGTCTTTTTGAACAAAGTCGACCAAGTATCTGATCCAGAACTTATCGACCTCGTAGAAGAAGAAATCAAAGACCTCTTGAACAAATACGAATTCCCTGGAGACACCACACCTATCATCCGTGGGTCTGCACTCAAAGCTCTTGAAAATCCAAGCGATGACGCTGCAAGTAAGCCAATCATGGATCTTTTGAAGACGCTTGATGAATATATCCCAACACCTGTACGTGACCTCGACAAACCATTCTTCATGTCTATTGAAGACGTGTTCTCTATTGAAGGACGTGGTACGGTTGTTACTGGTCGTGTTGACCGTGGGTCAGTAAAAGTTGGAGAAGAAGTAGAAATTGTTGGTATGAAAGCTCAAACCAGTAAGACTACTGTGACTGGAGTTGAAATGTTCAACAAGAGTCTTGACCAAGCGCAAGCTGGTGACAACGCAGGTGTCCTCCTTCGTGGTACAAAGAAAGATGAAGTAGAGCGCGGACAAGTACTGGCAAAACCAGGTACTATTACGCCTCATACTGAATTTGAAGCAGAAGTAGTTGCGCTCACCAAAGAAGAAGGTGGACGACACAAACCATTCTTCAATAAATACAAACCACAGTTTTACATCAACACAACTGATGTAACAGGAGAAGTCACCTTGCCTGCTGGCACAGAAATGGTCATGCCTGGTGATACTGTGAATCTCAATATCAAACTCATCGTCCCAGTTGCGCTTGAAGAGAAGACTCGCTTTGCTATTCGTGAAGGTGGTCGAACCGTCGGCGCTGGTGTGGTAACGAAGATTATTCAATAATAGAAAACCGGAGGAGAGCCGCACTGCGGCTTTCCTCCTTTTCTTTCTTCCGTTCTTTTATGACAGCAGACAAGCACCCACAACAAGACGACGACACGCAGACCGCTGGATCAAAGCTTCGTATTAAGATCCGCGCATACGATAATAAAATTATCGATATCGCTACAAAAACGATTATCGACACAGCTGAACGAAACGGTGCAAAAGTCGTCGGACCAGTTCCACTTCCTACTGAGACGGCAAAATTTAGTGTAAACCGTTCTACCTTTGTTCACAAACCTGCGCAAGAACAGTACGAAATGCGAACGCACAAGCGTCTGATTGATATTATTTCACCTTCACCAAAAGCAATCGATGCTCTCATGAGTCTCAATTTGCCAGCGGGAGTTGATGTAGAGATCAAGATGAGTTAGTTGCAAGTAGCAATGAACAACTAGCAATAAACAAAAAAATAGTCCGAAAGGGCTGTTTTTTTTGTTTGGTGGTAATGCAAGCAACCCTACCTCCTGTCCTCCTTCCCTTAAAAAGGGAAAGAGGAACGTGCTAAGAAGGTTTCCTCCTCTTTTTAAGGGAAGGGTTAGGGTGGGGTTGCGTTGCCGCAAGAAAAAAAAGTACAAAATCCAGCCTGCACGGAGCAATCGAACGAAGTGAGATGAAGCCGTGTGGATAACCTATCAATAAACCAACATATCTGCACTTGACAGCCTAGAGAAAGTGAGATACAATTGTGCCGCACTCAATACTTATATTTCTGTGCACGATAGCTTCATTCGCGGAGCAGATAAGATCTTCTCTTTCGACTCATTCAGTGGTTCAGGGAAAGAAAACATCTGTGGACGCCCGAAGATATCAGGAGAACACTACTGACACATTCCAATTTGTTACAAGCCTTCGCAAGTCCGCCTTGGGCGGATTATTCCATAAGGCTAGAAAGAAAGGGTCCAATGCCGTTGTATTGATATCTTTCTTTCTAGTTTTTTGTTACCTTCCCGCATTGCGGGAAGCAATGACTGCATATGAAATGTATTTTAGGAACAAAAAAAACAATGACACAGATCTTCCGTGAGGATGGTACTGTTGTTCCGGTTACTCGTGTACAGGCAGGTCCATGTGTTGTCACACAAGTGAAAACGGTAAAGCGTGATGGTGTGAGTGCCCTACAGATTGGATTTGGTCCACAAAAAGCATTTCGCCTTACAAAACCACTCAAAGGACATTTGAAAGATATCGATGCTGTTAGACATATGCGTGATTTCCGCGCACCAGAGGATCATGGTCTTTCTCGAGGTGATAGTTTCACAGTCAGTATTTTTTCTGAGGGAGACCGTGTGGAAGTTGTCGGCGTATCAAAAGGAAAAGGATTCCAAGGTGTTGTCAAACGTCATGGATTTCGTGGGGCACCTGCAAGCCATGGTCATAAAGATCAGCTTCGCATGCCTGGAAGTATTGGTGCCGGCGGTGTGCAGCGTGTATTCAAAGGCGTTCGTATGGGCGGACACATGGGAGACCAGCAAGTCACTGTGAAAAATTTGGAAATTGTTGGTATTGATGAAGAAAAAAATGAATTGTTGATCAAAGGCGCTGTTCCTGGTGCATTTGGTGGTTTATTGATAATTTCTACCGAAGAAGGAACCATTGAGGTTGCTCATGCTGCGGAAACAAAAGCGGATGCTACTGATGAGCTTGTTGACGATACAAAGAAAGAAGAACGCACCGAAGTTACTCCTGAAACTAAGGTTGAGGAGACCCCTGAAGAAAAGAAAGAAGAAGCACCTGCTGCATAATGCTATCTATATGAATGTATCAGTCTACAATGTACAAGGGAAGAAGGAAAAAGACATGGCATTGAATGATGCAATCTTTGGTGTGCCTACAAAAACTGCACTTGTGCATCAGGTATATCATGCGATTGAAGCAAATGCACGTGAACCTTGGGCTCATACAAAAACAAAAGACGAAGTTCGTGGTGGTGGAAAAAAACCATGGAAACAAAAGGGGACTGGTCGCGCGCGACATGGATCTACTCGTTCTCCAATATGGAAAGGCGGCGGTGTGACGTTTGGTCCACGAAATGTTCGAAATTATACCCAGCGTATCAACAAAAAAATGAAACAGCTTGCAACAAAGATGGTGCTTTCTTCCAAAGCAAAGAATGAGAAATTTTTTATTGTTGAAGGGCTTACCGATTTGAAAAAAACAAAAGACATGTCAACCCTCGTGAAGACATTGCCTCTCAATGGAAAAAGTACCTTGATCATTGGTGGAGAGGGAGAAGATTTTGGATTGATTGTTCGAAATATTCCACAAGTACATTTGCAACGAGCAATTGATATGAACGTGGTTGATATTTTGCATCATCAATATATTGTTGCTACACAAAAAGCAATAGAAACTCTTGAATCACGTTTGGCATAATTGCTATGGGAATTTTGAAACGAAAGACAACTGATACAAAAGCAAAAAAAGAAACAACACCTGTTTTAGAAGAAAAGAAACGTGTGTCTGTGCAGAATGCATTTGTTCACAAACGTATCTTACTGGGAGCACATGTCAGTGAAAAAGCGGCAAGTGTGGAATCTACAGGACGGTACACATTCCGTGTGGCAATCAATGCAACCAAAAATGATATTTCTACTGAGATAAAAACACACTACGGTATCGCTCCTCTTTCAGTTCGTGTTATCAATGTAGAAGGAAAAAATGTTCGATTTGGTCGAACCCTGGGCAAGCGAAAAGATTGGAAAAAAGCTATTGTTACTCTGCCAGAAGGAAAGCATATTGATATTCATTCTGGTGTTTAATATCCTGGTATGCCGATAAAAAAATATAAGCCAACAACTCCAGGACGACGCGGTGCTAGTGCACAAGACTTTTCTGATATTACAAAGAAACGCCCTGAGAAATCTCTTACGAAAGTGTTAAAAAAACACAGTGGAAGAAATAATACAGGAAGTATTACGGTCCGACATCGAGGCGGCGGCGTAAAGAAGTTGTACCGCATGGTTGATTTCAAACGATTTTCATTTGATACGCCCGCTACTGTTGAAGCGATCGAATATGATCCAAACCGTGGTGCTCGTATTGCGCTCGTTTCATTTGAAGATAACACAAAAGCATATTACATCGCAGCAAAAGGACAAAAAGTAGGCGATGTAGTCATATCATCACAACAAAAAATAGACGCAACCATTGGAAACCGCATGCCTCTCGAACATATTCCTGTTGGTCTGTTCGTATACAATGTTGAATTGGCACCAATGACTGGGGGATCTATTGTACGCGGTGCAGGAACAAGTGCGCAGCTTCAAACGATCGAAGGTGCCTTTGCTCAGTTGAAATTTCCTTCAGGAGAAATTCGTTTGATCCCAAAAGAAGCACTCGCAACTGTTGGGACTGTCAGTAATCCGGAATACAACTTGGTACGACTTGGAAAAGCAGGACGCATGCGAAAGAAAGGTTGGAAACCAACAGTCAAGGGACGAGCAATGAATCCTGTAGATCATCCTCACGGAGGAGGGGAAGGGCGAACCAGTACAGGTCTCAAAGGTGGTCCAAAGACCCCATGGGGAAAGAAAGCAATGGGTGTCAAAACACGAAATAAAAAGAAGGCAAGCAGTAAATTTATTCTCCACCGCCGTAAAGGCAAGAAATAATTTAGAGAAGGCTTAGAAGGCCTAGAAGGCTCGGAAAGATATTCTTTCTCTGCCTTCCCAAGCCTTCCAAGTCCTCCAAGCATACATTTATGTCACGAAGTTTGAAAAAAGGACCTTACGTTGATCCAAAAATCATTGCGAAGGTTCACAAAGCAAAAGCAGATAATGATCGTACTCCAATTAAGACATGGTCACGATCCTGCACCATCACGCCAGACATGGTGGGTGTTTCCTTTGCTGTGCACAATGGACGCAAGTTTATTGAGTTCACAGTGGATGAAAACATGGTAGGACATAAATTTGGTGAATTTTCTCCAACACGAACCTTTAAGGCACACAGTGGAAAACTTGCAAAAGAAAGCACAACGAAACCACCAGCACCAAAACCACAGCAAAAATAATTGACAACCAGTAACAAACAGCGTATAGTGCGCCCACCTATCACATACATATGAAACGGCAAGCAACAGCAAAATTGAACAATCTCCGCGTAGCACCACGAAAAGTGCGGCTGCTTGTTGACCTCATCCGTGGTATGCATGCTGCTGATGCATTGGTACAGCTCAAATTTTCAAAAAAACACGCTGCATCATCTGTATTGAAATTACTCCGCAGCGCGGTTGCAAACGCTGAACATAATGCAGATATTGACATTGATACATTGATGGTAAAAGAAGCATACGTAGACGGTGGTCCGATTTTGTATCGCTGGATGCCACGAGCATTTGGTCGGGCAGGAAAAATCCGTAAGCGTACAAGCCACATTACGCTCGTGCTCGAAGGTGATGAAAAAGCGACAAAAAAAGCACCTAAAGCATCAACGCAAAAAAAAGAAGAAATGAAAGAAGATGTACAGACAAAGAATGCAGATGAAATCCCTGCGAAAAAAGAAAAAAAGGCAAAGAAATAATTCTGCATTCGAAATTCTACATTCAACATTCTGATATATGGGACATAAAGTTCATCCAAAAATTCACCGCACTGGTATCATCTACACATGGGACTCTCGTTGGTTCTCAAAAGATGATTATGCTACCTATGCTGAGCAAGATATTGCTATTCGTACGTATCTTGGGAAAAAGTTCAAGGATGCGCATATTGATCGCATCAGTATTGAACGTGGTCCAAAGAACGTAACCGTAACTATTTTGGCAGCAAAACCAGGATATATTATTGGACGCGGTGGAAAAGGTTTGGACGATGTCCGAAAATATATCGAACGAAAGATTTTGAAAATGATTCTGAAAGTGAAATTGAATGTCCGTGAAGTCAGTACACCAGCGCTTTCTGCGATGGTTGTGGGACAATCAATTGCAACTGATCTTGAAAAACGTATTCCATTCCGACGTTCCATGAAACAGTCTATTAAGCGTGTCATGGAAGCAAACGCAGGTGGTGTCAAAATTCAGGTATCAGGGCGTCTCAATGGCGCTGATATCGCTCGATCTGAAAAACTTGCTGCAGGAAAAGTTCCATTGATTACGCTTCGTGGTGATGTAGATTACGGAAGAGTTGAAGCGCATACCACATACGGTGTTATCGGTGTGAAGGTATGGATCTATCATGGGGAAGTATTTGGTCGAAAAGACGTGTTTGATATAGCTGATGAACCAAAAACACAAACAGCACGTCGCCGAAAGCGACCTGCAAGACGACTGTCTGATAAGAACTAAGAAACGGTATGCTTATCCCAAAAAAAGTAAAACACAGAAAATGGCATAAACCGCGACGCGGGAATAAAGGTACCGCGAGCCGTACAAACACGATTGCTTTTGGTACGGTCGGTGTTGTGGCAACAACGCATAGTTGGGTCACATCACGACAGATCGAATCTGCTCGTCGTGTCTTGACTCGGTACGTCCGCCGTGGTGGAAAGGTCTGGATTCGTATTTTCCCAGATCGACCAGTCACCAAAAAAGGTTCTGAAGTACCTATGGGAAAAGGAAAAGGCGCACCTGATCATTATGTCTGTACGGTAAAGCCAGGAACTGTCATGTTTGAAATGGGTGGTCTCCCTGTAGAAAAAGCACAAGAAGCATTGGAATTCGCGGGGCATAAATTGCCAGTAAAAACAAAAATTATTACGAAGTAATATATGGAACTTGTAGAATTGAAGCAAAAAACAGGAGATGATTTGAAGACTTTGCTCATCGAGCAACGTGCTCATTTAAAAGAGCTTCAATTTCAGGCACATGAAGGGCAGCTCAAGCAAATCCATACCATTAAGCAGACAAAAAAAGTGATTGCCCAAATTTTGACACTGCTTAATGTAGCGGCATCAAAGCAATAAAGATTTTATGACTACGAAGAATCACACAACACAAACTCCAAAAGTTATCAAGCGAGAATTCGAAGGTACTGTTGTTTCTGCAAAGGAACAAAAAACAGTCCATGTTCGTGTGGAAACTGTAAAAATGCATCCAAAGTATAAAAAACAGTATGTCACAAGTCGAAAATACGCAGTGCATGATGAAAAAGGGACTGTGCAGGAAGGTGATGTTGTCCGATTTCAAGAATGCCGCCCATATAGCAAGACAAAACGATGGTTTGTGATTTCAGTTGTAAAGAAAACTGCATAATTCGTGAGATATGATCCAAGAAGAATCAGTGCTCAAAGTAGCCGACAATTCAGGAGCAAAGAGATTGAAGGTAATCCGCGTGCTCGGTGGATTTAAAAAACGATATGCGCATATCGGTGACATTGTGACATGTGCAGTGAAAGAAGCAGCGCCACGTGCTGCCATCAAAAAAGGTGATGTTGTTCATGCTGTATTGGTTCGCCAACGAAAAGAAATTCGACGAAAAGATGGTACCTATATCCGATTTGATGAAAATGCTGCCGTTGTTGTTGATAAGAAAAATAAAGAACCAAAGGGAACACGTATTTTTGGACCAGTTGCTCGAGAGCTTCGCGTAAAGGGATTCCAGAAAATTGTTTCTTTGGCACCTGAAGTACTCTAACATTTGTATGAAGATAAAAACAGGCGACAATGTAAAAATTCTTTCTGGAAAAGATAACGGAAAGACAGGAAAAGTTACACAAACTCTTTTTCACGAACAAAAGCAGCGATGGTTTGTCGTCGTCGAGGGATTGAATGCGATGAAACGACACATGAAACCACGACAGCGTGGAGAGAAAGGGCAAGTGTTGGAACTTTCACGTCCCATTGATGCAAGTAATGTTATGGTTATTGACCCTGCATCAAAAAAACCAACTCGCGTTGGATATAAAAAAGAAGGTTCAACAAAAAAACGTATAGCTAAAGTAAGTGGTGAATACCTCGATTAGTTTTATGACAGAGCCAACACTCTACACACAATATAAAACGACTGTTGCACCAAAACTGCAAGAACAGTTTGGGTACAAAAATGTTATGCAAGTACCACGCATTAAAAAAGTTGTGGTCAATGTTGGCTATGGTCGACATGTAAAGGATAAACAGTATATTGAGCAAATTGAAAAGACACTGACACAGATTACAGGACAAAAGCCAGTACATAATAAATCGAAAAAAGCTATTTCAAATTTTAAAATCAGAGAGGGGATGAATATTGGTGTATCCGTAACTCTGAGAGGGCGATCCATGTACGAATTTTTAAACAAATTGATTCATATTACATTTCCACGGGTGCGAGATTTTCGAGGTATTAGTCCAAAAAGTTTTGACGCACAGGGAAATTATGCTATAGGATTTAAAGAAAACATTGCATTTCCGGAAATTGGTGGCGACGCCGTAGAACGCATGCATGGGCTTGAAGTCGTGATAACTACTACGGCGATCAACAAAAAAGAAGGACTCGCACTTTTGAAAGAAATTGGATTCCCATTTCGGGACAAATAATATAGTGTTATGGCAACAAAAGGACAAATAGCAAAATCAAAACGTATTCCAAAGTTTAGTACTCGACTCGTGCGACGATGCTGGAATTGTGGACGAAAACGAGCATTTATGAGAAAATTTGGATTGTGCCGTATTTGTTTCCGGGAAATGGCAAACGATGGAAAACTCCCGGGTGTCCGTAAATCAAGCTGGTAAGACGATTATTCTATGATGACAGACCCAATCGCAGACATGCTCACACGTATCAGAAACGCTGCAAAATCACGCAAGCGTACTACTGAAGTACCTGTATCTAAGGTAAAAAGAGCTCTTGCAGATCTTCTCAAAGCAGAAGGCTATCTTCAAGACGTTGCAGAAATTGATGGCAACCCACGTATGCTTGTATTGACATTGGCGTACCAGGGAAAACAATCAAAAATTCAATCTATTACTCGTGAAAGCAAGCCTGGACATCGGGTATACCGAAAATCTGATGAGATGCCTCGTGTTTTGAATGATTATGGTATCGCGATTGTGTCAACATCAAAAGGAATCATGACAAATAAGCAAGCGCGACAAGATGGTGTTGGGGGCGAAGTGCTTTGTAGTATCTATTAATGTATGTCACGTATAGGAAAAAAGACAATTGAGATCCCGCAAGGCGTCACGGTGACGATTGCCAATGATGTGGTGAAAGTCCAAGGTCCAAAAGGGACGCTCGAAAGGCGTATTCATCCACTCGTGAGTGTGTCAGTCACGGACAATGTTGTGGCAGTTGATGTGGTACAAAAAGAAGAAAAGAAAGAGCGTTCACTCTGGGGAACGTTTGGTGCACATATTCGAAACATGATTGAGGGAGTAACCACTGGATTTAAAAAAGAATTGGAAGTCAACGGCGTAGGATATAAAGTGGCGATGCAAGGAACGGACCTTAAATTAGATCTTGGTTTTTCTCATCCTGTTATCTATAAGATTCCCGCAACTGTCCAAGCGAGTGTTGAGAAAAATGTTATGACGCTTGTCAGTGCTGATAAAGAATTATTGGGCGCTACGGCAGCAGAGATTCGTTCTATCCGTAAACCTGAACCATATAAAGGAAAGGGAATTAAGTATATGGAAGAACAGATTCGACGCAAAGCAGGAAAAGCTGCAAAGGCAGCTGGTGCGTAATTCTCCATACATATTCTATGAATACTAAACATCAGACAAAAGAACAAAAACGAGCTCGTCGACGCGTGCGTGTTCGTGCTCGTGTTGAAGGCACTGCGCTTCGTCCACGACTTTGTGTATTTCGGAGTCTTCGTGGGATGTATGTCCAGCTTATTGACGATGTCGCTAGTCTTACGCTTGTGAGTGTGCATAGTAAAAAAGATGCTTCTCTTGATGTTGACGCAGGAGATCGAACTGGCAAAGAAGCGCGTGCCTATGTGCTTGGAAAAGTCCTTGCTGAAAAAGCTCAAAAAGCAAACATTACAACGGTCGTTTTTGATCGTGGTGGGTATGCATACCATGGACGTGTGAAGGCTGTTGCAGATGGTGCACGAGATGGTGGTTTGATATTCTAATTTCGATTTCATATGGCACAACCAGAAGGAAAACGAAGACGTGGCTCTCGAGCCCCAAAAGAAAAACCAGAGTTTGACCAACAAATTGTTGATCTTGCTCGTGTAACTCGTGTTACAAAAGGTGGAAAACAAATGAGTTTCCGATGTTGTGTTCTTATTGGTGATCGAAATGGGCGTGTTGGGTATGGTATTCAAAAAGGAAAAGATGTCCAGATCGCTGTAGAAAAAGCAGTTCGACAGGCAAAGAAGCATATGATCCTTGTGCCCCTTATCAAGGAAACATTGCCACATACGGTGCATGCGAAATTTAAAGCGGCTGATGTTATGCTCAAACCGGCACCAAAAGGGTCTGGTATTATTGCAGGATCAGTAATTCGCACGGTGCTTGAAATGGCAGGCGTCCCAAATGCTTCATCAAAAATGCTTGGGAAGACAAATAATAAAATCAACAATATCAAAGCAACCTTTGATGCATTGCAATCGTTTCATGTCAAAGAAAAAGGATCTAAAAAAGCTTCTAAAAAAATAGACGAAACGAATGACATCTCGAACAAGACTGTTCAGGATCCAAAAGCAACTGTATCTGAAGAAAAGAAATCAGTATAATTATATGGCAATTGGTGCACACACAATTTCAAAAGCATTCGGATCAGCACGACAAAAAAAACGTGTTGGTCGTGGGAATGGATCACAAAAAGGAACCACCGCAGCTCGTGGTACGAAAGGCCAACGAGCTCGTTCTGGTGGAAAGAGTAGAACCGCTGTTCGGGGAATGAAGCAATCTCTTCTCAAAGTTCCAAAACTTCGTGGATTTACGAGTATGCATCCAAAGGCACAGGCTGTGTCACTTCGAACACTGAATCGTGTCGCAGAAGAACATGTTTTGGTGACACCTTCATTTCTCAAAAGCAAAAGTGTTATCAAGAACATCTCACATCCTGTAAAGATTGTTGCCGGTGGTACATTGACGAAGAACGTCACACTGCAGGGATGTGTTGCAACAAAGGCTGCGACCGCTGCAATTGAGCAAGCAGGCGGCTCTCTTCGTTTCTAAGAATACTGATGGTCAGTATTCTTTGTGTGTGATATCATGCACATGTTATCGGGTTGGGTTGCTCTACTCATCTCCATCATCACATTAGCTTTGTATGTTAGAAACACTCCGCCGTATTTGGAAAATTAAAAATCTTCGTCAGAACATCCTGTTTGTCCTTGGGATGCTTGTTATTTTTCGTGCAGCTGCACATATTCCTGTCCCAGGAGTAGATATTGAAGCACTTCGAGGTTTTTTGTCTGGCAATCAGGTGCTTGGGTTATTGAATATTTTTTCAGGTGGTACGATTGAAAATTTTTCTATTGTGATGCTTGGTGTTGGTCCATATATTACGGCGTCCATTATTTTTCAAGTGTTGACAATGGCGCTCCCTCAGTTGGAAGAATTGCAAAAAGAAGGGGAGTCTGGACAGCGAAAAATCAACATGTATACCCGTATTGCAAGTATTCCTCTGGCTATTCTCCAGGCGTTTGCCTTGTTGCGTTTGCTTGGTTCTACCGCAAGCCAGGCTGGTGGCAATATCCTTGGTATTTCATCTCCCTTTCAATGGGTTGCGATGATTACTGCTGTCACCGCTGGAACCGTCTTCCTTATGTGGATTGGTGAACTTATTACTGAAAAAAATATCGGCAATGGTATTTCTATTTTGATCTTTTCTGCCATTGTTTCTGGACTGCCAACGACCATTCAAAACCTTGTGGTAAATTACAACCCTGCGGATTTGACAACGTATATTTTATTTGTGGCAGTTGCATTAGTGACGATCGTTGGCGTCGTGTACATTACTGAAGGACAACGCAATATCCCTATTACCTATGCGCGACAAGTGCGTGGACGTGCTGCTGCTGGTATGAAAAACCATCTGCCGCTTCGTCTGAACATGGCCGGTGTGATCCCTATTATCTTTGCCGTATCTGTCGTACTCTTTCCACCAATGATTGCACAGTTTTTTTCAAACAATCCTGGAACAGGTGGGGCAATAGCACGAGGCATTATTACCTTTTTCAATAATCAACTATATTACGGGTTGCTGTATTTCATTCTTGTATTTGGGTTCACCTATTTTTATACTGCGATTATCTTCCGACCAGATAAAATGGCTGAAAACCTACAACGACAAGGTGCCTTTATTGCCAATGTTCGTCCAGGCAAGCAAACAGAAGAATATCTTGGCAAGGTCATGAATCGTCTTGTCTTTAGTGGAGCGCTTTTTCTTGCGCTTATCGCTGTCTTGCCACTCATTGTTCAGGCATTTACTCGTTCACAAGTATTGGCTGTGGGTGGTATCAGTCTTCTCATTGTGGTGAGCGTTGCTATTGAAATGGCAAAGCAAGTACAAGCTCAGCTCACGATGCATGAATACGATAGAGTGTAAGCAAAAAATAATAAATAATAAACAAAACCCCATGATAGGGGTTTTGTTGTAGAGTGGAGTAAAAGACTTGATTTTTTTGATATTGTCCTATACAATTCCTTTGTTATAACGTATGTTGTTATGGGATTTTTTGACTATATCTTTGGGAGTAATGCAGCGTATTCGTCTGAGATGAAAGCCGTCTCGAGAGAACAAATACGTATGTTTGTCTCACAGTCGAGCGTGCGTACTCTTGATAGTAAGGAAGAAGATGCCATCGAAGACGCACTTGCTACGGCTCGACAAGATGGAAAGATATCACTTCAGAAGGTAGATAAGACATTACAGTCACTTGTGTCGAAACGTGTGATCAGTATCAATGATAAAAAAGGAGTGTTTACTCTCTTTGAACAATATTTTGAATCACGGTAATGCGTATGAAAAAAATTATTATTCTTCTCGGTATCCCAGGAAGTGGAAAAGGGACGCAAGCAATGCGGCTTGTTGAGCGTTATGGGTACACACACATTTCAACTGGCGACTTGCTCAGAGGGCTGCAAGGCAGAACAGATCTTGATTCCGAATTACAAGAAGCCGTAGACACCATGCTTGAAGGAAAATTGGTCAAAGACACTGTTGTGTATAGACTTGGTTTTGACGCGATTCGCGACGCACTTGATGCTGGCAAAGGTGTTGTGCTCGATGGTGTTGTGCGCAATCGTGCGCAGGCAGAGTGCTACTATGCGTTTTTTGAAGAATTAGGTGTTGTCAATGATGTACAGGTGATTGAAATTGCTCTTGATGACACGGAAAGTTTTGATCGTTTGAAAGCGCGGATTGCCAGTGGGTACCAGTCGCGTCCTGATGATACACAAGAAATTCTTCGTGAACGTATCAAAGTCCAGGGCAACACTGCACTTGCACCCATCAAAGCCTTTTATGACGCGCATGGTGTGCTTGCTCGGGTGGATGGACGAGCGTCTATGGATGATGTAGAGAAAGCCATTACTGCTATTTTGTCGTAACATTTGAGAATAAAAAAATAGACCCTCTTGGAGTCCTACTGCGAGATGTACACCTCGCAGTTTCGCCTCAACAAGAATGGTCGTTTTTTTTTGCCTTTCGGCACTCTCTAGAGAGTCTTGATGCCATGCACCATAGTGCCTGGCAAAAGAGCTTGCATATTATATCGGTGTTTTACGATATTGTCTATGTGGTGCTATGTGGACATCTTGATTTTTTTGGTTTTTGTGTTAGTATGGGAATAAATAAATATACCAATTATCTGTTGTATGGCCTATCTGAAAACACAAGAAGAACAAGATGCAATTCTCAAAGGAGGACTTTTGTTGGGGGCAATTCTAGAAGATCTTGGGAAGATGGCAAAACCCGGAGTGACGACTCTTGAGATCGATACGGAAGCAGAACGACGTATTCGTGCGGTCGGTGGTATTCCTGCGTTTAAAGGCTATGCTCCATCAGGGCATCGTCCTTTTCCTGGGACTATTTGTGCGTGTGTGAACGATGAAATTGTGCATGGTATCCCGTCAGACCGTGTTCTTATTGAAGGTCAAATTTTGAGTATTGATATTGGGATGCAGTATCCAGCCAAGAGTGGGCTAGGGCAAGGGGGCAATGGATTTTTTACAGATACGGCGATTACGGTGCCTGTCGGAGAGATCAACAGTCAAGCACGACAGCTCTTATCTGTCACAAAAAAATCACTTGAAATGGCAATAGAGGTTGCGACGGCTGGGACATCGGTTGCAGAGATTGGCAGAGTGATAGAGCGGTATATTGAGCCACAAGGCTATGGCATTGTCAGAGACCTGGTGGGTCATGGCGTCGGGCATGAGGTGCATGAAGATCCTGCTGTGCCAAATTATTATGAAGCATATCTTGAAAAAAAATTGTTGAAGCCGGGCGTGGTCATTGCGATTGAACCGATGATCACGGTGGGCGATTATCGTACAGATGTCCTCGACGATGGGTGGACTATTGTCACAGACGATGGCAGTTTATCGGCTCATTTTGAACATACGATTATTATCACAGAGGATGGGAAGCCTATTGTCGCGACACTCAGGCCATCAGAAAAATAACTATGTCTGTGCCATATACACTGGGACATGATTTTTTCAAAGTACAGCAATGTTTGTTTGCTGTACTTTTTTTTGTGTTTGCTGTCACATTTGTGAGTCCTGTTCATGCAAGTGAATTTCCTATTTCACTGCAAGGAGTAGAGGAGTCGGCTGTCTCTCCAGACTTGTATGCGTGCGTACAAGATGCAAATCAAGCATATCTGTACAATGCAGAGATACGGTATTCAGATTGGCTGGAACAAGCCGTCGCATGTTACCGACAAACTGGCGATATGTCACTCCTTCCATCTTTTTTCCAAGCATACGATTTTTCTACTGCTGAAAAAGATTTTGCCTTAGAAAATTGTAATGCTGATGTGCAGCGTGGACAGTATGCACGACTCACTGCATGTGCGTGGAGTGGAAAAAGTATCAACGCATGTTATGCTGAAGAAAAAAATACAACTGTTCAGTTGTTATCGGCGTGTTATAAAGAAAACATTCCAGAAGACAGTATATGGAATCTGCCGATCATGCAGCAGGGGATAGAGGCCATGCTCGGCGGGGCAGATTACAACACGATGTCGCTCGAAGAAAAATATACCCTTGATACATGTCTGCAAGATGCATTATCCGGGGAAAAGGCTGACACGCTTGATCAAGAAAAGGAAGCTGCAATTGCATCTTGTTATACCGAGGTCGGATTGACGGATGTTGCTGCCTTTTATACCAAAACATCCATTGTGGTTGATTGTGCCCTCGAAGTAGCAAGTCGTCGAGGCGTCTCTGATATCAAGACACTGATTGTCTCTCGATCTGCCGCTGATGAAGCATACATCGAACAATGTGTGGTAAAGAAAACTGCCCCGATTATTCTTGGCATAGCAGTAGTAAACATTCCATTTGCAGCTGGCTTTGGAAATCTTTTGTTGTACCTCCAATTTTTCTTTACACAACCACTTCTTCTGCTACGTGGAAAACGAGAAAATTGGGGGAAAGTGCTGGACGCTATGACAGGATCGCCGATAGACCTCTCCGCTGTCAGACTTATTGATGAAGAAAAACAGACCGTCCTCAGAAGTATGGTGACAAACAAGAAGGGAGAGTATTTCTTTTTGCCACCAACCGGGACATATCGCGTGGAAGCGATGAAGCAAGGATATGCATTCCCATCTACCTTATTGAAAGGATCTCCAGAGTATTATTTTGGAAAGAGTTTTGCAATCGATTCAAAAGGAGATGTCATAGACAAACATATTCCTCTTGATCCGGCTGTTGAAACGGTTTCTGTACGAGCATTTCTTCTGAAAAAATGGCGATACCGTATTGGGACCTTGTTTGCTGTGGTAGGTCCCGTATCTTCTCTGATATTTTTTATCTTCGTGCCAAAGTGGTGGGTTGCTGTCCTCATTGTATTGCATATTGTTTTGTTTTTTGTCTTCCGTCGTCTGTCATCGAGGCATACCGTAAAACAATTTGGTGTGGTAACAGATGAAAATGGGAAATCATTGAGTCAGGTAAAAGTCATGCTCTTTAACGGACCGTATAAAAAGTTGCTGCAATATTATGTGACGGATATGTTTGGACGATACTACTTTCCTCCTATTGTCGGTGAGTTTATTGTTAAATTTGAAAAAGATGGTTTTGAAATGGCGAGTAAAGAAATTCAGATTAGTCCACTTGATACGACGAAAACAGTACATCTGGATGTTCATTTGAAATCTACTATAACGTCATAATATATGAATATATTAGCAATAGACTTCGGACAAAAACGAATTGGCCTGGCGTGGCTTCAGCCAGGCATTGATATTGTGCTTCCCTTTGGCGTGATCGCGTATGAAAAATGGAAAACAGAACTTCCCGCATTGATTGAGAGTGAAGGAATACAAAACATAGTCATAGGAAATCCACTTGGTATGGATGGGGGAGAGAATGAGAATACAAAACGTGTTCAAGATTTTGTAGACGAACTTTCTGCAATGATTGCTGTCCCTATCGAGCTCTATGATGAACGATTTTCTTCAAAACAAGCAGATGCCATGGGAGGCACCGCAACGAGAGACGAAAAATCGGCCATGGTCATCTTGCAAAGTTATCTTGAGCGCAAAAAATAATTTTTTCTATGTACGGCATTGTCCTCTCACGACGTGATTTTCGAGAGGCAGATCAAGTCATCACTATCTTGACTGCAGAGGAGGGCAAACGAGAATACATCGCCCGTGGGGTAAAAAAAATTGTCAGCAAAAACACGTCGCACCTTGAGCCTGCGACGCTTATTAGTTTTGGTATTGCAGAAGGAAAGAAAGAATTTTCCTATCTGACGAATGTCCAACCGGTTGAATCATTTTTTCATCTTCGACAATCTCTTCCAACACTTCATATCATCGGGTATAGTCTTGATGCGCTTTTTACCATGCTCAAAGAAGGGGAAGCAGATAGCGACATCTACCAACTGTATATTTCGTATCTTAGATTTCTCAATACTCAAGAACAGGTGAGACTTCTTCTTCTCGACGCATTTCTTATCAAACTTTTTTCTCATCTTGGCTATCATCCATCACTCGATGCGTGTGTGGTATGTGAAAAAACCTATAAAGAAATAGGACTAGAATTTCTTTCTGCGACAGAGCAAAAACCTGGGTTTTATTTTGCCGGCGGCGGTATTATTTGTGCGTCTTGCAAAGCAGAAAAACAACGCATTGGAGAAGTGGCATATCCGTGTGGAATAAAGGAAATCAACACGTTGCGTTTTCTATTGGCAAGTTCGTGGCAAGATGTGGTTTCGTTCCCACTTGATGAAGAAGAATATCGTCTTGTACACAAACTGATCTATGAGTTTATGTTATATCACAGTGAGAGAAAGTGGGATGATTGGGGGAAGATTTCTTTGATCATGACATAACCTGAGCAAAGAAATCTGCGGAAGGCTGGGGGCCTTCCGCGACTGTGGATGATGGTTTCGCTATACCTGTCCGGTGGCCTGTAGGAGCCATCCCAACGCGGCAAGGACGAGGATGAAGATCGTCAGCTTGATGAGGACTTCGCCGCTAGTCTTTACTGTTTTGATGGGGTGGAAGAGAAGGTTCCAGAAAAACACCAGTACAAGAAATCCCAAAATACCAACAATCCACATAGTAACCTCCAGTTTCGTCATGCATATATACAACATGTATTCTATTTATGCATGACAAAACTGAAGAGCGGTGGAGTATATACGATATTCTTTTTTCTGTCAACCTTGCAATTTTATTCCATTTTTAGCTCGATAGTCGAGGAATTATAGGAAATTTTTGAAATAAAAAAACAAGGAGATCTTGTTTGTTGAAGTGAACTCGGGCAGCGTGCGTGACGCCGCCCGAGTTCGTCGTTTAGCGGAAGTCACCCCAAAGGGGATTTCTTCCCATCGAAAACCTTGAGCGCCCGCCACGCGATGATCAAGGCAAGGAACAGCGTCAGAACAAACGAAGCACATGCTGCGCCGATGATATCGCGGGCTTCCTCAGTGGGGGCTTTCCTCACCATGACAAAGCCGGTGATGAGTGCGGCTATCAGAGCTGCCTTGAGCTGGCTCATGATTCCTCGCAACCATCGTACGGTCTGGTGATGTGGGTTCATCAGGTCCTCCGTCGGGGTTTGAATGACATAGTAACACATATTATTTTCCTGTCAACCTTGCAATTTTTCATTGTTTTTTGTAGTATACAAGGTACTTTAGATGTTATTACTTTTATATGAATGCACGTATATCACAGTTTAAAGACCACGTCGGCCAAGAAGTCACCATCCAAGGATGGATTCAAGGAGGACGATCTTCTGGCAAGATCGCCTTTTTTGAGATTCGCGATGGCTCTGGATTTACGCAGGCAGTGGTAGCTCAAGAGAGTGTGTCTGACGATGTCTGGCAACAGGCTGTCGGTGCCTCACAAGAGTCTTCCGTTCGACTAACAGGGACTGTCTCTGCACATCCAAAAAAAGAAGGTGTATTTGAACTTCAAGTATCGAGCATGAAAGTCGTGGGTGCTTCAGAAGAATATCCTATCGGGAACAAAGAGCATGGTCCGGATTTTCTCATGAATCATCGTCACCTCTGGCTCCGTAGCAAAAAGCAATGGGCGATTCTTCGCATCAGAGATACGGTAGAGCGAGCGATTATGAATTTTATGCATGAACAAACATTCGTGCGTACTGATTCTCCTATTTTTACGCCAAACGCGTGCGAAGGAACCACAGATTTATTTCCTGTCCCATATTTTGATCTTGGGGAAGCATATCTGTCACAGTCTGGACAACTCTATATCGAAGCGGCTATTGCGAGCGTCGGACGATGTTATGATTTTGGTCCAGTGTTTCGTGCAGAAAAATCTGTCACAAAACGGCATCTCACAGAATTTTGGATGATGGATGCAGAAGCGGCATTTGTCGAGCATGATGAAAACATGAATATCCAAGAAGCGCTTGTGAAATATATTGTCAAAGCGTGTCTCACAGAATGTAAAGAAGAATTTGTTATTCTGGAGCGAGATACGACGCCATTAGAAAAACTTCTTGAACTTTCATTCGAACGACTCGAATACGATGATGCTATTGTTCGTCTCAATGAACTCGGATCAGATATTAAGCATGGAGAAGATCTTGGTAATGATGATGAAGGCTTGCTCACGCAGAATAGTCCTGTGCCAGTCTTCATCCACAAATGGCCAAAGCATATCAAGCCATTTTATATGAAAATTGATCCAGAAAATCCAGCACGCGTCTTCAACAACGATCTTATTGGTATTGAAGGATCTGGAGAAATTATTGGTGGATCACAGCGTGAAGATAATTATGATTTGCTTTTGGAACGTATCAAAGCTGATGGGCTGAGTCCAGAAGAATATGAATGGTATCTTGATCTTCGAAAATACGGCAGTGTGCCACATTCAGGATTTGGTATTGGGCTCGAGCGTATGGTGAGATGGATGTCTGGTACAGAGCATATTCGTGAATGTATTCCATTTCCACGATTGGTAAATAGAATAAAACCGTAATAGCACGTTTCTCCTCCTTACTAAGGAGGAGAACAAGAGGAGGTTTTCTTAGCAAGCAAAAGGAGGGGATATGACAAAGCTGTATAATAAGCAAGAATATACAAAAAAACGAAATGTATAAAACATATATACTATGTCACGAAAAAATCGAAAGAAACAAAAACCAGTTTTCCCAAAAGAAATTCCACAGGAATTTTTTGATCGGCTGACAGCGATGTTTGGTGATGTTTTGTCATCTGAATTACAACAAACATTTATCGACCGACCGACGACATTCCGTGTGAATACGCTGCGGGCAAAAACGAAAGATATGTTGAACGTGTTGAAAGAACAGTCGTACGAGCTCGATCCTGTGACGTGGTTTCCAGATGCGTACATTCTTCGCAATAAAGAAAAGAAAGATATTTGTGATCTTGAGATGTATACTGACGCACAGATTTATCTGCAGAGTATTTCGAGTATGATTCCGCCGGTGGTCTTGGATCCACAGCCAGGAGATCGCGTGCTCGATCTTACCGCAGCGCCTGGAAGTAAGACAAGCCAGATGGCGATCATGATGAATCAACAAGGCGAGCTGGTTGCAAATGATAAAAACAAGATTCGGTTTTTCAAGCTGAAGCATAATATGGAGCAGCAGGGGGTGGTAGATGAAGAAAAGAAAGACTGGTCACTGACTCTCCGCATGGAGCCGGGCACGCAGCTCGTTCGAGAATATGACGCGTATTTTGATAAGATTCTCCTCGATGCACCCTGTAGTTCGGAAGCGCGATTTGTAATTAGGAATCCAAAAACATTTGGGTATTGGAAAGATCGAAAAGTAAGAGAAATGGCATATACGCAGAGAGAGCTTTTGCTTTCTGCCTGGAAATCACTCAAACCAGGCGGTACGATCGTGTACAGCACCTGTACCTTCGCACCAGAAGAAAATGAAATGCAAATTGATAGAGTATTGGAGAGATTTGAAGATGCTATAGTCTTGCCAGTTGTACTGCCAGGAGTAGACACCTTGCCGATTATGAAAGAATGGAATGGAAAAACGTTGTCACCAGAGGTACAGAAGTGTCTTCGCGTGAAACCGACAAAAGATATGGAAGGATTTTTTATTGCAAAATTGCAGAAGAAATAATATACATTTGGGAGTGACGAAATGAGAGAAACGAATTTCGTTATCGTTGCTAAGAGGACGAACTCACGCTTGTCACTCCTCTCATTTTCATATATGGAAGACATCATCATCGGTGGCATCTACAAACATTATCGCAGAGGAGGGGAGTACAAAGTCATCGGTTTTGCGCGACATTCGGAGACACTGGAAGAGCTGGTGGTGTATAAGCCACTATACGACACGCCAGAATTTCCAGAAGGAACGCTCTGGGTGAGACCGAGAGAGATGTTTTTGGAAGATGTAGAAGTTGATGGGGAAATGGTGAAGCGGTTTCAGTATTTGGGGGAGTAAAAAACGAGCTGGTTGCTCGTTTTTTTGTTATTTCAGATAACGTCTCTGGACATGCAAAGTTGCACCGTTGTTAGTTTACCAGATTTTCGTTTTAGTACTAGCCTTCGTCGAAGCCTCAAACTTTCAATTTTTTTGTCGTGGTTTACTATTGACAATTTATCTAAAAACGGTAAGATTGGGTCGAGAGTCGGGGTTTACCTTATTTCGAGGGATTCCTTGTGACTTTCAAGCATATCGAGAAGGAGCCTGTCATGGCACGGAGTGTTCACCTCACGAACGGTCAGGGTCAGCCCGTCCGCTTCAGCAAGGGGCAGGGTGAGTCGGTCTACATCGGAAACGGCGGCGATCCGGTGTACGCCTCGAGCTCGGGGAAAATCGTCTGGGCGACGAACCCCGACGCTCTCCCCGCCAACCTGCGTCCCGGCCAGGTCGGGACGCGCGACGAGTTCAAGCCGTAGCCTACGGTAAGAACCATCTCAGGCCGGCTTCGCAATTTCGCGGAGCCGGCCTTTCACTTTTTAGAGAGAAAAAATTTTAAAAATAATGAACAAAAACGAGTGTGGAAGCTCGTTTTTTTGTTCAAATGAATAGGTAGGCTTTTTTATTGTGCATTATTCAATAATTTCCCCTTCATCATACTTGTATTCTGCGTCATTCCAACAGTTACAAGTCGTATTTCCGTTGTTATCTGGTGAAAGATATGATCCATTTCCGTCATAGCCTTTTTGTACACACAGATTGACACATTGTTGATGGTTTTGCTTTTTAGATAGAGAAGCACTCAGAAAAGTAAACATAAGAGTACCTACTAAAACTAATATTGCTATCGAAATTATAACATGTCCGCTGTTTACTGAAACGTATTCAGATTCTCGTTTTTTTCCAATAAAAAATCCAGTCACTATCATGATCGTGAGTGATGTTAAAAACGCTATCGCTTTTGTCCCTGTTATTATCAACCCGGCCACTGCAGGCCATGTATTATCTCCAAATACAAAAGCCCATAAAAATGCGAATGCTAATATCCCTGCCAATATTGATGCAAAAATTGATATTATAATGCCAGGAATTCCAAATAAAAGTGAGTAAATGTATCTTTGTTTCATAATGAGATAATTAATCATCTATAGTTTATATGTCTTATTAAATGTTATCAAAATTTCGCTATTATAAGAAAAATATGTTTTAACGTGGCGCGGATATGAGAAGTTGGCTTTGCCAATTTGGGCGAGTGCGAAGCAACGAGCCTCATATCGGCTGTTAGGGGATGTGCTATAAAAATTAAAAAAGATTGGCAGAGATAAATAAGTATAAAATGATCAATGAAAGAATGTATCCAATAATTGCGAAATGTTGAATGACTTTTTGTAGTAGAGTGAATTTTTTACTTGCTAGAATATAATCTTTATCATTCTGCTTCGATGCACCAATATTTTGTCTACCTGTAGAACCAATGCTGTTGGCGGCTAAATAATTAGTTACAGAAGATAATATTAGAGTAGTTAACAATAAGATTAAAGCAGTTTTGATGTAACAAACAGAATTTATTTTTCCATTTGAAGCTTTTATTTGTGTAATCAGCGGTATTATAAGAGTAATAGTTGCCCCCGAAAGTATTGACCAATGGAAAAAAAATTTTGTTCTTAATTCGGCTGCTTGTTTAGTTTGCTCTACGCCAAGATCAACTCTTTTTTCTTCTTCATTTTTCATACTTTTTAATTTTTATAGCATTTTGCCTAACTGGTTTTTATCCAAACTTTTATATGGAAAATATACAAAATTTAGTATGAAATGCAAACTTTTGTCACAGGGAATTTTCTACCCTTCTATACACGCATTATATCCACTCACCTCTACATTATATTCACTCACGAGCAACTCTGTCTCGCCAATAAGCGTGTTATATTCAGCAACAAGTGCATTGTATATATCTACTTTTTCTTTGTAAGCACTCCCTTGCTTTGGCTCGGACGCATCGAGTGCTTCTTTTTGCGCTGTGAGCTCGGCTTGCCGGTCTTTGATTGTTTGCTGGTTTGTTGCGATCAATGCTTGGGTATCTTTATTTGGAAGCGAACAATTTGGCAGCGGTTTTCCAAAAATTTGGACGGCAAGCCAGGTTTCGCGTCCGTCATACATGCCTTTGCCTACAGCAACACCAATCTCTGTATATTCTGGTTTTAATATATTTGCGCGATGGCCTGGACTATTCATCCATGCCGTGACCAGGTCTGTATCTCCAGAAAAGTCACCTAAGGCTAAATTTTCTCCAGTCAATCTGTAGATATATCCCGCACTTTCTACCCAGTATGATGGCTGCGTGCCATCTGGCCCAACATGTGCAAAGTATTGCTTTGCAAACATATCTGCGAGCTTTGCTGCGGCAGCGTTGGAGAGCTTTGTGTTGAGCGTGAGAGATGAGAGGCCTTGGGCAGTTCTTTCCGCGTTTGTGACTGCTACGACGCCAGGAACGGTCAGTGCACCAGTCGCAGACAATGAAGGGCGTGTGAGCGGAGGCGGGGAATTGACTTCTTTTTTGGTGTCAGTGATTTTTGTTTGGGTAAATGTCGGGGTGGTTTCTTGTGTTGGGGTGTCTATCTTCTGTGGAGGCTCCTGATCTGCGGTTTTCTCAGTATCTGCTCTCAATGGTAGCTTTTGCCCTTTTGACGTGTCAGAAACACTTTGTGGGGCGTTGTAGCGAGCTAATTCTTCTATATCTACGTCTATCAGGGCTTCCTGTAAGGTAAATCTGAATAATAAGACAGCGCCAACCGTGAGGCCAGCAAAGAAGAGTATGGAGAAGAGTCGTCTCATAAGCTCTTGCGTAAAGGGGCATAGATTGCTACAATACCGAGGCAAAAAATGCTTTATTCAGAGAAATCTTTCTGATTCAGTATACAAAAAATATACTATATATTCAAGTCTATGACACTTCGAACACATACGTGTGGAGAATTGAAAAAAGCTGCTGTCGGCACACAGGTCACATTGTCAGGTTGGGTCCACAAACGACGCGATTTGGGAGGCTTGCTTTTTGTAGATCTTCGCGATCGATATGGCATCACCCAAGTCGTATTTCATCCAGACAAGGTGGCTGATTTTTCTGTGGCAGAAAGTTTGAAGTATGAATACATCATCACGGTGAACGGAGACGTCGTTGCGCGCGATGCCAATACAGTCAACAAAGATCTCGCGACAGGAGAGATTGAAATTCATGCGACGACGCTCACGATTCAGTCTACGGCAAAAGCAATGCCATTTGAAATTTTTGACACACAAAAAGGAGAAGAAGATGAAGATCTTCGCTTGACCTACCGTTTCCTCGAACTCCGTCGTGAAAAATTGAAAGAAAATATCATCTTCAGAAACAAGATGGAACAGCATATTCACAAGTACATGCAGGAGAGAAATTTTTTGCATATTGCAACTCCGATTCTTACGGTCAGTTCTCCAGAAGGTGCGCGTGATTTTCTTGTGCCAAGTCGTATTCACCCAGGGAAATTTTACGCATTGCCACAAGCGCCACAGCAGTATAAGCAGCTCCTCATGGTCGCAGGCTTTGATCGCTATTATCAGATTGCGCCATGTATGCGCGACGAAGATCCGCGCGCAGATCGTTCACCAGGAGAATTTTATCAGCTCGATACTGAAGTGAGTTTCATGACGCGTGATGAATTTTTTGAACTCATGGAACCTCTGTTTGTAGAACTTACGGAACAAGTTGCTGGGAAAAAAATTCAACAAACACCATTTCCACGTATTCCATTCAAACAAGCAATGGAAGAATACGGCAGTGATCGTCCAGACCTTCGTTTTGGTTTGAAACTTGTTGATGTGACTGCGTGGGGGAATGCAAGTGCATTCAAAGTTTTTTCAGACGCACCAAGTGTTCGTGCATTGAAAATCGACGGTGGACACGAATGGAGCAGAAAACAAATCGAAGATGAATTTGAAGATGCGGCAAAACGTGCACATGCAAAAGGACTTGCATGGATGAAATTTGTTGAGGGTAAGTTCGATGGAGGTATTGCCAAGTTTTTTTCAGAGGAACAATTACAACAATTACAACAATTAGTACACATTGAACAAAACACGATAGTGTTTTTCGTCGCTGATGAATGGGATGTCAGTTGTCTTGCACTCGGTGCAGTTCGCCACTATGCAGGAAAGAAACTCGAGCTCGCAGATCAAAATGTGATTGCGTGGGCATGGATTGTCGATTTTCCATTTTTTGAAAAGAACAGTGAAACAGGAAAAATAGATTTTGGACACAATCCATTCTCTATGCCACAAGGCGGCCTTGACGCACTGAACAATCAAAACCCACTCGATATTCTCGCAGACCAGTACGACATCATTGCAAATGGACTTGAACTCAGTTCCGGTGCGGTGAGAAATAAAGATCCTGAAGTCATGTACAAAGCATTTGATATCGCTGGATATACCAAAGCGCAAGTAGATGAAAAGTTTGGGCACATGATAAAAGCGTTTGAATATGGTGCGCCTCCCCATTGCGGCTTTGCGCCTGGTATTGAGCGTATGGTGATGGTATTGAAAGGGGAGACAAATATCCGTACTGTCATTCCATTCCCAAAGAATCAAAAAGCAGAAGAACCTATGATGGGCAGTCCTGCCGTTGTTGACGATGCGCAATTGAAAGAATTGGGGATTGCTGTGGTAAAGGAATAAGAATGCTATGAGGCAATCTGCTTATAGCATTATTATCCCAACCTATAACGAGGTAGAAAACATAACTCCGCTCATTGAGGAGATTATCGAACAGGTTGATAGTTCATCTGTGAGTTTGGATATTGTTGTTATTGATGATAATTCTCCTGATGGCACAGGAAAAAAAGTGTTGGAATTGGTAGATACGTATCCTGTGAGGTTGATTTCTCGAGAATCAAAAACCGGGTTAGGAAGCGCTGTGAGAGAAGGATTTGCTCAAACTGATTCAGAGTATCTTATTGTTATGGATGCAGATTTAAGTCATGATCCATCAATTTTGAATGCTATGATCACGGCTTTATCGAGTTTTGATATTGTTATCGGCAGTCGTTTTTTGCCAGAAAGCACGGTTGAGTCTTGGACTCCTTGGCGTAAATTTTTATCAAAATTTGGTGTTTCCTTGGCACGCTATACGGTGCAGGTACAGGATCCATTGAGTGGATATTTTGGTTTTCGTCGGCACGTTATTGATAATGTTCAGCTAAAGACAATGGGATATAAAATATTGTTTGAGATATTGGCGAAAGGAACCTATCAATCTGTATGCGAGATTCCGTTTACCTTTCGTGTGCGACATACGAGTGTTTCTAAATTGAATACGAAAGAATATCTTCGTTTTTTGTTTCAATGCATAACCTATGTGAGGTGGCGGAAAAAAAAGTAAGTATGGTTTTACGGCTACGACAAATAACATATATAAAAGTTTTTGCTTTTTCTTTTTTGTGTACGCTATTTGTTATATATCTCCATCTTGCATTGCCGTCGATGTTTAATCAATTTGCCAAAACAAACTTTTTCTTTTCTGATGTGTCTACAAGAATTAGCGAACCGTATGGAGAATATGTTTGGAATTTGCATACTACCCATCCGGTATTTGCAAGAAGGCAGCTTACGACACAAGTCGTACATTTGTTTCAGCATGTATTTGATATTGGGATAATGCCAGCGTTTATTCTGCTACAATCATTGCTTCTCTTTTTTTCTGGGGTGGCTCTCTTTTATTTTATACGGGCTGTAGAATTAGAAAAGTACTGGTTTGTATCATTGGCAGCATTTTATACAACATTTCCTATTTTATTTGCTTTTTTGCCTAGTATCTGGTCGTATGATGATCTTTGGCAAATATTTTTTTTGTTTCTTGTTCTTGCGAATGCGTGGAATCGGAGATATACGTTTACGTTATTTTTTTTATTCCTTGCTCTCGTTTCTCGAGAATCAACGATCCTGGCGTTTCCTGGGATTTTTGGGATCATGGTCTATCGAGGATACGCCGGTGTGAAAACAAAAATTTCATTTCGTTCTATATTCACCCATGGATTGATGTTATTACTTCCAATAGTAGTATATATGTTATATTATGTTGCATTAGGGCGCATACTCCATATGCAAGGAAGTGACGTCGCATATATGACAACTGAAAGATTTCGTCATGTTATGTATAATTTTCAGAATACTGCATATAGTGTAGAGTCTTTGGTTGCTCCGGTCCTTGTATATGGTTTAGCTGTATATGCTCTTTTTCGTTCCTTGCAAGGGGGATATATGAAAGAAACGTTTTTCCCTCTTGTGATTGGGTTTGTTGTGACTATGTTTGTAAATGTACTTGCTGTCTATACGGGTGGCCATGCCTATGAAATGCGCCTTTTTTTCTTACCCCTGGTATTTTTGTATCCACTATTGGGATTTTTATATATGAAAGAATTGAGGACTATACGAGACATAGTGAAGAAACATACCATGCATAGGCGAGCTGCCCCTATACTTTTTACATATTTCATTTCTTTTTTCCTTTGTATTTTTGCTACAATTGTGTTTAGTTTTTTTGTATATAGTCCAGTTGGTGGTGGCCCTGTGAGTATGATATATCAATGTTTTCTTTTTCTTGTATTGTTTTTCATTGCTTTGAGTATGTGCTTGCACAGTGTAGACAAATCATTAAAAAGAATTTTAAGTTGACATATGGATCTCACGCTCAAACAATTTACTGGCCCTTTTGATCTTTTGTTGTCGCTGGTGGAAGGGCAGGAGCTTCAGATTTCCGAAATTACCTTGTCCGAAGTCACAGAACAGTATCTCACATATCTCGATACCCTGGAGGAAGATCGTGTTGAAGAATTGGCAGATTTCCTGGTTGTTGCCGCAAAACTTTTGTATTTGAAATCAAAGCGACTCCTCCCTGAATTTTTGCCAGAAGAAGAGGATGATACTGATGGGCTTGAAGCACAGTTGAAGCTGTATAAGCAATTTGTTGATGCTAGTAAGATAGTAGACAAATTGTGGCTTGGAGACAAGAAAAGTGGCTTTCGCAGTGAACCACCAAAGCAACGTGACGGCTTTGCATTGCCCCCAGGGCTTGATCTAGAGGCTTTGGGGCAATCTATGGTACACTTAGTGTCCAAGATAGCGCCACCAAAAAAATTGCCTCGGACCCATATAGATAAAGGGGTGTCTCTCAAAGAGCGTATTGATGCGATTCGGAAGCTCTTGAAAGAACGAAAAAGTTTTCGTTTTGCAGATGCTCTTTCTGATGCTAATAATAAGACCGAAGTGATCATTGGATTTCTTGCGATTCTTGAACTGGTGAAGCAGAAGTCCTTATATTTAGATCAAGATGCGACCTTTGGGGATATTATGATTACGCGGGCGTGAAGCATCACTCCTACAATAGAACACGGATCAAACAGATTGAACGAATTTGAACTGATCCGTGAATATCTGTGAGATCTGTTCAATCCGTGTGCTATCAGTACTTACCTCTATGAATCTTTTATCAAAACTTGAATCTATTCTCTTTGTTGCGTCAAAACCTTTGACGATTGTTCAGCTTGCAAAAGCACTCGATACGAGTAAGGAGCATATCAGTGAAGCACTGGATACACTTGTCATGAAATACAATCGTGATGATAGTGGCATTCATATATTGCGAGAAGCAGAAAGTGTGCAGATGGCGACGAATCCTGAAAATCTTTCTGCGATTGAAGGATTTATCAAAGACGAAGTTTCAGGAGAATTGACAAAGGCACAACTCGAGACATTGACTGTCATTGCATATCGTTCACCAATCACCAGAGCTGATCTCGAGCAAATTCGTGGGGTGAACTGTTCTGTTATTTTGCGAAATTTGATGATGCGTGGGCTTGTGGATCAATATGATAGTAGTGAAGAAATTTTACCAACGTATGTGCTTACGATGGATGCCTTGGCCGCACTTGGTATTTCGGAGATTGCTGATTTGCCACAGTTCGCAGAGCTCAGTCAGCACGAGCATATTGCACATGCGCTTTCAAAAGAAGAAGATAGCGATACTGTAGAATAATGTAATTATGAATTTTCTTGATATACAATCTGGTGCAAAAGATAGATCAAATACGTGGCGAAATATTCTTGCTATGGGTATGTTTGTCGTTGCTCTTGGTGGTATTGGGTGGTCATTTGCATCATCATTTTCTTCTGGAAAAATATCTACATTTATTGCTCGGGTTACGCCAGAAGGATTTCCTCTTGCAGAAGACAAAGAGGTGGTAAAAGCAGGAGGAGATATTACGGTCGAGCCCATGAATCTTCCTGTTCCACCAAAATTGATAGGAGAACTTGTTCCTGCAAGCACTTTTGCGGCCGAAGGATTGATTGTCAAAGATGTGGAAACCGGTGCATTGCTGTATGAAAAGCGTGCCTATGATCAACGACCAATCGCGAGTATTACAAAGCTCATGAGCGCGCTTGTTATTTTGGAAAAATCTCCTGATTGGACAACGTCAACTATTGTTGTCTCAGATACTGTCCCTGATACACACATGTATGCGGGGGATACCTATACACTCGAAGAATTATGGCGCGCGGCATTGGTTGGATCGTCAAATAAAGCGATTCTTACACTTGCGGATGCTGTTGGCTGGCCACGCGATGCGTTTATCGAGCGCATGAATCAAAAAGCGCGCGAGCTTGGCATGCTCGATAGTTTGTTTACAGATCCGAGTGGACTTGATGCTGGGAATGTTTCAACGCCATCAGATTTGGTCATTCTCCTGAATGAAGCACTCTCACACGAAGATATTCAGCGGACACTCTTGATCACAGAAGTGCAGCTTTTTTCAAAAGAGCGAAATAAGCAGCATCACATGTGGAGCACCAATTGGCTTTTGCTTGGGTGGATCCAGCATGGATTTGCCAATATTCTTGGTGGAAAAACAGGCTACATTCCAGAATCTGGATACAATTTTACTGCTCGTATTGAAGATATTCTTGGGCATCAGCTCGATATTGTAGTTCTTGGTGCTACGGTACATGAAGATCGTTTTACTGTGCTTCGAGAGGCAGGGGAGTGGGCATTTGAAAATTATCAGTGGGATGATGAACCAATTGTAGAAACTTCACCGGAGGGCGTATGAACAAAAAAGCAATATTGATCAAAATAATCGCACTCCTCTTTGTGTGTGGTATCATTGTCGGACTCAACATTTTTTTGATAGAGCACAGTGATGTTGTAGAAAATATTGTTTCACGCTTTGGATATGTGGGAATGTTTCTTCTTGCTGCGGTGAGTGGATTCAATCTGGTTGTCCCCATCCCTGCCATAGGATTTTATCCGGTGTTTGCCGAACTTGGATATGCACCAGCCGTGATTATTGGCATCATGTCTCTTGGAATGACGCTTGGTGACTCTATTGGCTACTTGCTTGGGCGTACAGGAAAAGATATGCTTGCTGCCTCTTCATCACGGCATGTGAATGATGTCTTTCATAGATTGTATCTGCGACATCAAGTCTTGCCATTTGTTTTTTTGTTTTTTTATGTTGCATTTGTGCCACTTCCAAACGAGCTGCTTGTAATTCCTATGGCTATTGCCGGCTATCGGTATTGGCACATGGCTGTGGTATTGTGTTTGGGAAATATGTTGTTTAATACATTCGGTGCATTTGGAATAGCGACGATAGTGTCATTGTTTTAGGCTATGCCTCATTTGAATCCTGCCACATGGTTTGCTGCACTTCCTCATGAATGGGCAGTATTTTTGCTTTCGATGCTCCCGATTACCGAGCTCCGAGCCGCTATTCCTATTGGGCTTACCGTCTATGACATGTCTTTACCCGTGACGTGGATCATGGCGGTGTTGGGCAATCTTGTGCCATCATTTTTTTTGCTCCTTCTTTTGCCTCGGTTGCATGATTGGATTATCCGACAAAAATATATAGGAGCTATATTCAAAAAGAAACTCGCAGATGCTGAGCGATTTTTTTCTGGCAATCATGCGAAGTATGGGGCTATCGCTTTGGTGGTATTCGTGGGGATCCCGTTACCTATGACCGGAGCATGGACTGGGTCACTCGCATCGTTTATTTTCAAAATCCCATTCAAAAAATCATTTCCTCTCATCGCGCTTGGCGTTTCGCTCGCCGCGACGATTGTTACTCTTATTACGCTCTTTGCTGGGGGAGCATGGCGAGCCTTATTTTTGTAGGAGGTATCCCATTTTGAAAAAACACTCGCATTATTGAGTGTTTTTTCTTTCCTGAATGAGTGTTTTTATTTCATGCACGATGGTATTGATGAGTTTTTTTATTTTTCTCTTGGATGAACGTATTTCATCATATTCCCAATAAATGCCAGGATTTGTATTGCCTTCTACGAGATACAAATGTCCATTGTTACTTCGTATATAGTCTAGTGCATAGAGAGAGTGTGACAGGTCTAGGGTGTTTTCTAATATTTTTTTAATTTTTGTGTTCATGATGATTACATCTTGGGGGATGCGTCTTAGAGAAATATAAAAAGAACTTCCGCCCTGGTGTTGGTTTGCTAAAAAGTTTCCTTTTTGAGCTACGCGGATATAGCTTTGGAGTGTTTTTGTATTCAATGTGATTACTCGTACATCTATTGTTCCGCGATGTTTTTTGAAATGAAAGCTCGTATCACAGGTGAGAAAAGGTTGAAGAACATACGAGATATGTTTTGTATGATAGTCGATTATTTTGGCTATTCCTTTTTTGGTAAACGTTACTTTGTGAATATTGAATCCTCCAGATCCTGTTTTATTTTTTATAATGTATCCATTCAAAAAATCTTCACGATAGGGATGTTTTTGAAGTATGGCATCTAGTCTTTTTTTTGCTGCCATGATTGCTTTTTCTGTGCCATGTGTTATTTCTGCTGTAGGTATCGCATATTTTTTGAAATGTGTGTATGTATTGAATTTATTCTCAAAAACTTTTGTGAGGATTTTTTTGTTAAACGTATAGATTTTTTTGCTTGATGTAAGTGTAGACATTTGCTCCTTTTGAGTAGATGTCTTTGGGGTAAACTTATCAAAGAGCATGGTCGTGTATGCCTTATGTGGGTGTCTGTGCCATGTGTTGTTGTCGTAGGTCCAAAAACTTTTGAATAATCCTGAACCACAAATGTCTGATGATGTTGCAAATGCAGCGTTCAATCCTTTTTTTTTGCATCTTTCTAAAAAATATCGATAGCAGTCATTGTATACTCCTACTTTACTTTTTGGAGGAAACGGAGGGCTGTCTGTATATGACGTATTGCCCGCACTCTTTGCTTTCATTCCCGAATACACAATAATAATGTCAAATGTGTCTATTTGAGTATTCATGATATGTTGATTTATCTTGAAATCAATCACCCTGCAGGAGGCTGACAGGGTGTGAGAAGAGATACCTTTGTATAGTACAAGGAAGGTCTAAGATATATATATCCTAGCATAGATACGAGTATCTGTATAGAGAAAATTTGTGGTATGACAACATTTACTGTTGCTGGTATGTGAACGATTTTTTCATTGCTTTCCAGAATACTTCTTTGTTGACACAATGTGGATTGGTCCCATCGCAGTCTTTGTTTTCTAAAATGTTGCCATATTTGGCAAACGTATTTTTGTCTTCGTACATATACGGATCTTTTTGCAAGTTTGCTGTGACAGCGGCATGCGCTTTGTCTACGTCACCACCGGCTTTTGCCAATTCTTCTTCCATACCTAGATTGTATGCACGGACAAGGCCGCGGAATTCTGCTGATTTTGCTTCTTTTTGGACCGTGTCGAGCGCTTCACCGAGTATTGCTGTCGTTGCTCCGGCAGCATCTGATTCGACGAGTTCGAGCAATTCTCCAAAAGCGGCTTTTTTGGCCTCGTCTGTTATTTTTTCAATTATGTCATCTTTTATTTGATCTTGTATACGACCTGTTTCTCTCTCAAAATCTTGTTGTTCTTGACTCAAGCCTTTGTCAATGGCGGCTTGTCTCTCGAGCATTCTTTCATATATCAAGAGTGATTCATCATATTTCTTTTCTTTTTCTGTTGGGTTTGCGTTCCAGAATTTGAGGTAGTCTTTGGCATTGCCAAGTTTTTCGTTCCAACGTAATTTTACGAGTTCAGAAGCTTCTAGATTTTCTATATCATTTTTTGGATCATTTTTGTAGGCAAGCATATCACTGATTGCCTTATACTCTTTTTCGCTCAGTGTTTCACCTTTTTCGCGCAAACTATCATTAAGCGCCGTCAGAGCATTTTTTGTTTTTTCATCTATTTCCCCCGTTGCGTAGTCGAGTGCTGTTTGTTTGTTCAGTGGGTCTGTGAGCGATTCGTATTCTTTTTTATTTTCATCATTGATTACTGCCATGTAGTCTGCCTTGGTTTTTTCTAACTCGTCTAATTGTTTTTGCAACGCAGCGTCTGGATTTTCATTCAATTCTTTTTTCAAAAATTCTATTTGTTCGTCTATTTCAACTACTCTGCCAGGATGAATTGATGGACTTACTTGCTCAATACATGCGTCTCTATCAGCTCCTGTTAATGCTACACAGCCAGAAGGATTTTTGAATTTGACGGAGGTATTCAAAATACATTCTTCTTTGGTGTACGAGTAGGGGCCTCCTTCTATGTTGTCACACGTACCAAGGTCGCCGGTATTTTCCGCTATACGGAGATAACATTTGTCTTTTGGTGGATTCGATCCTGAATCAGAAAAATCTTCACCTTGTATATTTTTACACGTATCGGGATTTCCTCCCTGAACCGCAGCATTTTGCAAACAATGATCAGGATTGTCAAAGAAGCCACATGCCCATTCGTTGATATTGCTTACGCACCCTGTGAGAAAGAGGGGTGCTATGAGGAAGGATGCAACAAGCGCAGATTTTTTAGCTACGTTTTTGCTGATTACTTTTTTGACAATGAGTATCAACGTCCACAGAGCTACTACCCAAAACAAAAATTTGGTGGTAGATAAGAGCGGCACGCCGATATAATAGATGAGTCCTCTTCCCATATCAGTATATTTGTTTTCAATATAGACGAGCTGTCTCGCCAAAAAATACCAAGGTAACGTCATGAGGAACGCTATTACTGGGAATATAAGAGTGTAATTTTTTAGTGCAGTTTTTTTCAATATACCATACACTATATATCCACCAAGCATAGAGATGAATCCTAGTGCCAGTCCGGCAAAAATACTGTAGGTGGCAAAAAGTTTTGTTATACGAGCATCGGTAATATCTGCGTATGTGATCTTTGCTAAATCATACGAAAAAAAATAAAAAAGACCGCCAAAAACGATCCAGAATACGAGAGGCATAAGTGCCGTGTGCAAAAAGTTTGTTCTTGTCTTTTTTTCTTTGGGTGAGTTTTGTGTGTCTGCAAGTATTTCCTCTTGTTCTTCGGGCTGGTTGGCTATATGTTCTTCTTCCATATACTATATGAAACTAGGTATACGCACCTATATGAGGTAGCATAGCACTTTTTTTTGTTCCGTACAGTCTCCCTGTTGATAATTATTACTCCACCTTCAACAACACCACTTCCGGCGGATTGAACAACCTTGCGCGCGCGCCGGTTTCCCCTGTGCCGCTTGTGACAAATAATTGCGTGTCTGTATCAACCTCTACAAGCCCTTGATACCAATCTGCAGGAATGGCTTCTGCGATTCGACCGACAGGGCCAACAAATGGCAACCGAATTTGTCCGCCATGGGTATGTCCAGACAGGATCAGATCGATCTTTTCTTTTGCTGCTAGCCATGCGGCTGCAGGATTGTGTATGAGTGCAATCGTTGGAATCTCAGTCATCGTCTCCTCAAGCGCATCAAAGGCGAGCTTACCCGCAAGGTAGGAATCGCCCCCGAAAATCTGTATATCCTGTCCATGAATGGTCGTGGTCACGACATCGTTCACCAGATACGTGATTCCCATAGGGGTCATGGCATCGTAGACCTGTGTGCTCACGTCACCGAGTAAAAATACAGGACCCTTTTTTCGACTCATACTGACACCGTATTCATGATTGCCATGAATAGCGTACGTCGGGATGCCGGCATCTACTAAGCGAGCGAGGGGAGCGAGCTCAAGTGTTTCGTCGGTTGGTCCATTTGCATTATCCACTTGATCTCCTGCAATCATCACGATGTCTGGCTGAAGGCTGAGAATCCGGTCAACGATGCGATCCATATACACGGCTTTCTTGTACGGCCCTACTTGAAAGTCTGCAACAAGTGCAATGCGAATGGGTGTATTGATGCCAGGGATATCAATCGTTTGTTCGCGTATCACGAGAAACGTGGGTTCAATAAAACTGCCATAGAAAATGGTCGTTGCGCCAAAAAGGAGGAGAGTAACAAACAAAAAAGACCAACGTTTGTGTCGGTATTCCCAGCTCTGTATCCTCCTCTTCGTACTGTGGAGAATGATTCCTGCTGGGACAATTGTCCCAACAAGAAAGATGGCGATCATCAGATCGTAGAAGATACGCATATGTGCCCTGGGAGAGACTCGAACTCTCATGATGTTGCCATCACTGGATTTTGAGTCCAGCGCGTCTACCAGTTCCACCACCAGGGCATGTATTTACTTTTTTAGACTATCACGTAACAGTAATTTTACCATACGTTTGCCTGTACTTGTTTTCAGATACGTTTCTCTTCTCAATGCATCTGTTTTTGAACAAAATGCTTCGTAGTACACAAGTTGGAATGGTCGATATGGTGCAGTTGATTGCACTTTTCCATCTGTATGTTCTTGCATTCTTCTTTTCAAGTCACTTGTTTGTCCACTATATATATTTCCACTACTTAATTGTAACAAGTATACATAGTGCATAGAATAGAAATGGATTTTGTCCATGAACTAGAGCGAAGCTCAGTTCAGGACACCAGGAAGCGAGCTTTGCTCTGCTTCTCTGGTGAGTCCAGCGCGTCTACCAGTTCCACCACCAGGGCATTAGATAGTTTCTAAGCAGTCAATACTATAGCGAAAAATGGCAGGGTTGTCAATTTTGTGATATACTTTCATTGATTTCACAGATCTGAAAGGATTACACTGATTTTTGCTATAAATAGCTTCATAAATTCTTTGTATATAGCAAAAAAGAGAGATCTGTTGCTGACATATGATATGGCTAAAATTATTGCTGTTGTGAACCAAAAAGGTGGCGTGGGGAAGACCACGACTGCTATGAATCTCGCCGCTCACCTCGCTGAGCTTGGCAAATTTGTGCTTCTCGTGGACATGGATCCACAGGGGAATGCCACGAGCGGTTTTGGTATTGCCGTGCATGAATTGGAGCATGGTGTGTATGAAGCCTTAGCAAAACAAAAGCGTGTGCATGATGTGATCCAAAATACGTCCCACGAAGGGCTGCGCATTTTGCCGGCGACGACAAATCTTGCCGGTGCAAATATTGAGCTTGTGGACATGGATCGCCGTGAATTTCAATTGTCAGATCTTCTCGGAGAAGTGACGCATGCGTATGATTATATTATTATTGATTGTCCACCATCTCTTGGATTGCTCACGATCAATAGTCTTGTTGCTGCCAATGAACTCCTGATTCCTGTGCAAGCTGAGTATTATGCGCTCGAAGGATTGGGACAGCTTCTCAAAACAATTCAGCTTATCCAAGAACACATCAAGCCGAATTTGGAAGTGCTCGGTGCTGTGATTACCATGTTTGATAAACGTACACGACTTTCGACAGATATTATGGATCAATTGTACAAATTTTTTCCTGATACGATTTTCCGATCAGTTATTCCACGTACCGTTCGTCTTGCCGAAGCCCCAAGTTTTGGACAGACGATTCTCCAATACGATCCAAAAGGAAAAGGGTCTCGCGCGTATGAGCGGTTGGCGAGGGAGATTCTAGAAAAGCATCAGATGTAAATTACAAATTACTAATTACCTAATTCACCTAATAAAATTTCAAAATAGTATTTTCTTATTAGAATTTTTGCATGTTATTTTGAATGAGATAATTAGATGAATTAGAAATGTATAGTATATGGCATTAGGAAAAGGACTCGACTCCCTCATCCCCTCACAATCAAAACGCAGGTCGTTTCGAAAAGAAACAGAATTTTCTCCGTCTGCAAATGCTGCAGATCGGGTGTGGCATATTCCGCTCTCAGAGATCACCCCAAATCCAAATCAGCCACGAAAAGAATTTTCTCATACTGAAATGGAACAGCTTGTCGCTTCGATCAAAAAACATGGTGTGATGCAGCCAATCACGGTGACAGAAAAAGAGGATGGTGGGTATGAAATTATTGCAGGAGAACGTCGATTTCGTGCATCAACGATTGCTGAACTGCCAACTATTCCCGCATTGGTTCGCAGTGCGACGGAGCAAGAAAAATTGGAATTAGGACTGATTGAAAATATTCAACGGCAGGATTTGAATCCGATTGAAGAGGCATTTGCGTATCAACGGCTTACTGATGAATTTGGCTTAACCCAGCAAGAAATTGCCGATCAAGTGGGGAAAAGTCGTCCTCTGATTGCCAATACTATTCGATTGTTAGATTTGCCAGAACCTATCCAAAAGGGATTGATTGATGGACTGCTATCTGTCGGGAAAGCGCGCGCACTGTTGAGCTTGAAAGATGAAAAAGAACAATTGAATATGTACCAAAGTATGATTGGCACCACTGCAACGGTGCGGCAGATCGAACAGGCCGTCGCAGGAAAAGGAGAACACTCTCGCAAAGGATCTGTCCGTCGTGACCAGCAATTGTCTCAAGCAGAAAAAATTATTGAAGATAGGCTTCGTGCAAAAGTGCATATCAGTGGAAAGGGCGAGAAGGGAACGATTCAGATCTCGTACTATTCAAAAGATGAGCTGAAGCGACTTATTGAAGAATTATCCTAGTATGGATGAACTACAAAGTCCTGATGTACACATGGCTGTTGCCAACATGATCAATATCGCGCTTGGCTTTATTGGCATGTTGTCCGTATTTTCGGTTTTTTTCTTTTGGATCGTCGCGCTCATTCAGGTGATTATCAGAAAAGATTTGACTGAACACAAGTTGCTGTGGATATTACTTCTGATATTTGTTGCCCCCGTTGGTGTACTAGCATATTTCTTTATTGAAAAAAGAAAAGGGTGGGGGATTGCGGCTGCAATTTCTTTTGCCATACTTCCTTTTGTGTTAGTTTTTTGGGCGATCTCAAGAGCGATGTATTTGTAGAGAAGAACATAAAAAATAAAAAACGATGGGAAACACCCATCGTTTTTTTATACCTAATTCTCTAAGACTCTAAACCTCTAACACCTATTTATTCGGCAACACACTCTTGATCCAACTTGTTCGTTTTTTCTTCGCTGCATTTTTTATATGCGATTTTGCTGTATGTGTTTTGACGAAGCTAATCCAATCTGGATTTGGTTCTTTTCGATTTTTGTCAAGAATAATATCGATCACGTCACCATTTTTCAGTTCTGTATCAAGGCTCACCATTTTGTCATTCACGATTGCACCATTACATTTATTTCCAATATCTGTGTGGATATGATACGCAAAATCAATCGGTGTGGCACCGTCTGGCAGATCGATAACATCTCCCTTTGGTGTGAAGACAAAAATGCGTGATTGCAAAAAATCGACTTTCATTTCTTCGAGATCATTCAATTTTGTGAGCATGTCTTTTTGTATTTCAGCCAATTCTTTTGCCCACGCTACTTCCTTTTTGGGCATACGAGCACCTTCTTCATCGTAGTGCCAGTGTGCTGCAATACCAAATTCTGCTTCTTCATGCATTTCTTGTGTACGGATTTGAAATTCGACAAGTTCCCCATCAGGTGTAAAAACAGTGGTATGGAGTGATTTGTATCCATTTGGTTTCGGTTGAGAGATGTAATCTTTGATCCGCCCTTTCATAGGGCGCCAGATGTAGTGAAGAATGCCGAGAGCGGCATAACAATCTGCGACTGTTGGGACAATGACTCTGATCGCGACCAGATCATAAATTTTTGCGACCTGGTTGTCTTTTCGAAGTAATTTTTGATAAAAACTATACAAGCGTTTTTCTCTGCCATAGAGTTCTTTGATAGGCACGCCTGCTTGCGCCAATTCAGCTTTTGCTTTTTCTTCAATATCTTTTAAAAATTTTTCTTTCCCAGCCAATTTTTCTTCACGGACCTTCTTCGTTCTCTCATATTCTTTTGGGTAGACATATTTGAACGACAAGTCTTCCAGCTCTCCTTTCATTTCTGCCATCCCAAGACGATTTGCAATTGGTGCATAAATTTCCAGACTCTCAAGCGCGATGCGATACCGTTTTTGTGGTGGAAGTGCGTCCAGCGTGGAAAGATTGTGAATACGATCTGCAAATTTGATAATCATGACGCGGACATCTTCTGCCATTGCCACAAACATTTTTCGAAGATTCTCAATATAGCGCTCGACACCGCGATATTTCAATTTTCCAAGTTTTGTGATGCCTTCTACTAGTTTTCGGATTTCTTCTCCAAAGTTTTTTTCAAGTTCATCAAGTGTCACCTCTGTATCCTCTGGCACATCGTGCAGGAGCGTCGCGACAATGATAACAGGATCTATCTTCATATCTGCTACAATATGCGCAGCACCAAGCGGGTGAATTATATAGGGTTCACCTGATTTTCGGAATTGCCCTTCGTGCGCGTCTCTTGCAAATTCGTATGCAAGCTTGATCATGTCTAGATCTGTCTGAGGCGCATATTCTCGTACTTTGTCGAGCAGTCCTTCAATTGTCTCCTTTTTCTGCTTTGTCATACCACTGTATGTTACCATTTATCCTATCCCAGGTGTGGGTATTTTGCAAGTCTCCACTCATTTTTAAAAAAGATCCGCTAACATGACGGATCTTTTTTGTGTTCAGACTGTTCAGGTCCTTTTTCCTCTAGATCAGAAAAATTTCGCAATCCTTCCCATTTTTTGCGGAAATCTTCCGCACCGAGGTACTCAACAAAGGTATGGTATTGGGAATGTGTGTGGGGTAGGCGGGTGGCGTATTTGATGGGGCACCAATATCGTTCTGTCCGCCCAGCAATTTCAGTCGCGTAGCGCATGAGATTGTTGAAGTAGCTGCAGTACAGACAATTGAATTTTTCAAACCAGTTTAAATAGGGCAGCCGTTGGCGGTCGTAGACAAAATAGTCTCGTGCTTTTACGCGTGGGATATCGTACAGACGAAATGAAAACTGATGATACATCTCAAGGCAAATATGAAAAATGATCGCAGGCATGATCATTCCATAAATGAATGGAACGCTGAGAAGATGGGGGAGGCTAATGGGAAAAAAAGTTTTGAGAGAACTGATTTTCCATTGTCGCATTTGTTCTCTTTTTTTCTTGAGTTCTGTAAAAATGTTTGTCTTTGTATTCACTGCTTGCATTGCACGATCAAACGCTGCAAACATATCGTCCCCAAGTTCTGAAAGTTTTTTCACTTCAAGCTCTTTCATTTTCCCCAGACGATCTTGAATGTTTTTCAGGCGTTTTTGGAGGTCTTGTTTTGTTTTGTTTATCATATCATCTAAATATAGCGAATGGAGTATAGCAGAAGTTGTGTTTTCAGTACACGTTTTATGTATAGAGTTATATATAGATTCCTCCCTTACTTTTTTTTACCAATCTGATGAAAAAAATCGCCACTGTGGCGATTTTTTTGGTATTACTCACTTTTTTTCTTTTTTGCCCATTTTCGTTTTGGTTTTTTCTTTGCCTCTTCTATCAGTTCTTGACACTGTTCAAGCGTCAGGGTTGTTGGATCAGTATCTTTTGGAATCTTCGCATTTATTTTGCCAGCTTTAATATATGGTCCATAGCGGCCTTCACGGATTTCAATGCGCTCTTCGGCGTCAAAAGCTTTTATCAATGCTTTTGCTTTTTTTTCTTTATCTGCTGCAACAACTTCTTTTGCTCTTTCAAGTGTGACAGTATATGGGTCATCATCTTTGAGAGAAACATATACTTTTCCAATCTGAATATACGGTCCAAATTTGCCAATCGCGACTGTCATATCTTCACCTGCTTCTGTTTGCCCGAGAATTTTTGGCAATGACAGGAGATGGAGTGCTTCGTTCATGGTGACGGTTTGGACAGATTGTCCTTTGCCAAGGCTGGCAAATTTTGGTTTTTCTTCGTCTTCTTTATCACCGAGCTGCACAAACGGGCCAAAGCGTCCGATGCGCGCAAAAATTGGTTTACCGCTTTTCGGGTCTGTGCCAACTTCTCTGATTTGCAGTGTATCTTCGCGGGACAGTTCTTCTTCTTTTTTTACTAAATTTTCATGAAAGGGATGATAGAACGTCGCAATGATTGGTTGCCAATCGCGTTCACCTGTTGCGATCTCATCGAGATTTTGTTCCATGAGTGCGGTGAAATCGTAATCAATAATATCTTTGAAATGATCAACAAGGAGATCATTGACAACCATGGCGATGTCTGTTGGTTTGAGTCGTTTGTCTTCCAGTCGTTCGACATAGCCGCGCGCTTCAATTGTCCCAATTGTTGGCGCATAGGTGGATGGGCGGCCGATACCACGCTCTTCGAGTGCTTTGACAAGTGTTGCATCGGAATAGCGAGCAGGTGGTTTGGTAAAATGTTGTTCTGGTTTGAGTGCTTCACACACAAGTGTTTGGCCTTGTGCAAGCACCGGCAGCATTTCATGTTTGATATTTTCTGGATAGAGTGCAAGCCAGCCATCAAACACACAGGTTTGTCCATTTGCACGGAAGGTATATTTCAGTGCAGAAATATCAACTGCTGTTTTGTTGAGTTTCGCCGCTGCCATCTGTGTCGCGACTGCGCGTTTCCAGATCAGTGCATACAATTTGTATTGATGATCATCGAGATATTGTTTGATTGATTCTGGTGTGCGTGCAGGGTCTGTGGGACGGATAGCTTCATGCGCTTCTTGGGCTCCTTTTGCTTTTTTTGCATAGACACGCGGTGTATCGAGAATGTATTTGTCTCCGTGGGTATGTTTAATGTAGGCGTTTGTCTCTGTGACAAATTTTTCAGACAAATTTGTTGAATCCGTACGCATGTAGGTGATCAGCCCTGTTGATCCTTCTGCTCCAATCGCAATTCCTTCATACAGTTGCTGAGCAAGACGCATGATTTGTTTTGCAGAAAATCCATATACGTTGTTTGCCGCTTGCTGCAAGCTGGACGTAATAAAGGCTGGTGGGGGAGTGCGTGTTGTTGCTTTTTCTTCAATATGTGAAATGGTGTATACTGCGCCTTCAAGATCTGTAAGAATCGTATCGACAGTTCCTTTTTCGCTCAGTTCCAATTTTTTTAATGATTTTCCATCAATGGCTTGCAGCTTTGCCACCACCGGATCTGGAAATGTTTTTTTCTCATCTTGAAATAAACCCTCAAGGGTCCAATATTCTTCCGCAATAAATGCTTGAATTTCTCGTTCACGCTCGACGGTGAGGCGCACGGCTACTGATTGCACACGCCCAGCAGAAAGACCTCGGGCTACTTTTTTCCATAAAAATGGGGAGAGCTCGTATCCCACGAGGCGGTCCAGCACACGGCGCGCTTGTTGTGCATCGACCAGCTTTTGATCAATTGTACGGGGATGTGCCAGCGCTTCATCAATCGCGTGTTTGGTGATTTCATGGAAGACAATGCGATGCGCGTCTTCTGGTTTTACTTTCAAAATATGCGCCAAATGCCAGGAGATGGCTTCTCCTTCGCGATCTTCATCAGTTGCAAAGATGATTTCATCACTTTTTGCTGCGAGATCTTTGAGTTTTTTTACTTGCGCGGTCTTATCTTTTGACACGGTGTAGGTGGGTTCAAACGTCCCGCCTTCAATATCAATGCCCATTTTGCTTTTTGGCAGATCGCGGACATGGCCAAAAGAAGACTCAACATAGTAGTCTTTGCCTAGGAATTTGCCGATAGTCTTCGCTTTTGTCGGTGACTCAACGATTACAAGTTTTTTCATACAAAGCCGAGCATAGAGGAAGATCGTCCAATTGTCAACCCTCCGTAGATTTTTAGTAGAAGAAGCTTTTTATTTCACTGCTTACAAACAGCGAACCGGTGACAAGTAGTATATCATGTTTTTTCACATGTTTCTGTGCCCACGTGAATGCATCCTGTGGTTGGAGGAATATTTCTGTGTGTGCATCACTATAGTTGTTCCATACGTTTGCGATATCGTGTGGTGACGCAACTTTTCGAAAATGATTTATGGTATTTCTTGTACAGACAACTGCTTTTGGATTGAGCGTTGCCAGCTGTGAAATCATTTTTTTCAGATCTTTGTCACCTGAAAACCCATTGATGATATACAGATTTCTTTTTTTGTCAGGTCTTAAGACCTGCGTTACACTAGCAACTGTTGTTTGTATCTTATCTGCATTATGCGCTCCATCAAGAATAATCAGTGGCATTTCCGACAACACTTCCATGCGTAATGGTTGGTCGGCGTGACTGATTCCGTTTGCGATATGTTTTTCATCAATGCCAATTGCCGTTGCCGCGTCAATGGCAATTGCAGCATTCATGCTCTGATGCTCGCCGAGCGCTGTTGTATGATATGTCGACCCTTGATATGTGAACATTGTGCCATTGAGATCAGTGGTTATATCACAAATTTCTTTTTTCGATATGGCGTGTATCTTCGAGTTCTGTTTTTTTGCTTGTGTTTCAATAATTTTTTTAATCACCGTACTTTGTTCACCTGTAATAACGGTGCATGGTGCGGAAATAATACCAGCTTTGCGTACTGCGATTTCTTGTTTTGTTTTCCCAAGCAGCTCTGTATGATCCAATCCGACATTGGTAATCACGGCGACATCTTTGTAGGGGATAACATTCGTTGCATCGTATGTGCCGCCACAGCCGACTTCAAGAATTGCCCATTCCACTTTTTTTTTTGCAAAAAAATAGAGGGCAATGGCTGTTGTCAGATCAAAGTAAGAGAGCATGTCATAGGGGGATGTTCGAATATATTCATCAAGAAGAGGGGAGAAGGTCTCCATGATGTTTGCAAATTCTTTTTTTGTCATGCAGACATTGCCTACCTTCCATCGTTCAGTGATGGATGTTGGATGAGGAGATGTGGTACTTCCAACTTTTTTTCCGGCTTGCTTGAGAATGCTATGAATATAGTTGACGGTCGATCCTTTCCCGCTCGTCCCTGTGACATGGATGTAGTGTGGAATCTTTTTTTCAGGATTGCCAAGAATGTCGAGAAAAAATTGTACGCGCGGTAAATATTCTGAACAGTCTCGACTGTCAGTCATGTATTCTTTTCTCGGAAGATTTGAAAGAGAATACAGAAATTGTTCTGCGTCATGATAGTTCATTGGATGACAAACTCAACTGTGTGTTATGAGATACGCGCATGCTCTGTATTTTCTGCATCATCTTGTGTGTGCCCTTTTCGAAGCCAGCGGACGAGCGCATAGACAAGTGGTGTATCGATGAGAGCAAAGAGTGCTTTGATGAGCCAGTAGGTAATGGAAAGATGCAAAATAAATCCAACCGTAAATCGGTCATTAATGCCGTAGAAAGCAATAAACATGAAGAGCAGTGTATCAATGGCTTGGCTGACAACTGTTGATGCATTATTTCTGAGCCAGAGATATTTTCCATGTGTTTTTTTTTTCCACCATTCAAATGCCCAGATGTCATGCGCTTGCGCAACAACAAAGGCGATGAGGCTCGCGATGATCATACGAATGCTGCCATGAAAGACGGTGATGTATTCTGCATTGGTGGTATATCGTTCTGCTGGTGGCAGAGCAACGGAAAGCCAGGTGAGAAAGAGGACTAAGATTTGGGCAAGAAATGCAGCGTAGACGACTTGTTGTGCTTTTTTCTTTCCGTACACTTCTGCGATAGCATCTGTCATGAGAAAGGTAAGAGGATAAGAAAAAATAGCAACGGACATCGTGACGCCAAAGATGGTCGTAACTTTCGCGCCAAGAAGATTTGCAGAAATAAGTCCTGCCACAAAGATTGATGTAAGAATGGTTAGTTTGTAGTGTTGATCTTTCATAGGAATGTTGAATATAGAATGCTGTATGAAGAAATAATACGCTTGCCGTGTTTTTATGAGATCGTTCCCAGTTACGGGTGCCTAGTGACTATCTTATCTCGCTACAACATAGTGCATGTTTCCTATATTACGGACTTTTCCTTTCATTTCCATGAGGGTGAGAGTACTATTTACCTCTCTGCTTGTCAAACTACTCTGTTTTGCCAATTCATCTACGTGAATTGGTTCCCTAGACAAATGCGTAAGAATCGCTGCTTCTTGTGGAGTGTCAGGGATGATCGCGGCATTTTGTGTAAATGTTTTGAGTTCATTTAAATTGAGCACGTCAATGACATCTGATGCTGACGTGACCATGTGTGCGCCTTCTTTGAGCAGCTTATTTGGACCTGTGCCAGTTTCTGACGTAATTGGGTGGGGGACTGCAAAAATTTCTCTGCCATGTTCGAGTGCATAGCTCGAGGTAATGAGTGCACCTGATTTTTCTGCGGCTTCGATCACAAGCGTGCCAAGCGTCATGCCGGCAATAATGCGGTTTCGTCGCGGAAAGGTAAATTTTGATGGGAGTGAGCCTGGGGGATATTCTGAAATAACAGCGCCGCCCCGAGCAATGATTCTCTCGGCAAGTTGTTTGTGTACCGCTGGATAAATGTGATGGCGATTGATACCGCTCCCGAGCACGGCAATCGTCGTGCCACCTGCCTGCATCGTAGCATCGTGAGCAATGCCATCGATGCCAAGTGCTAGGCCACTTGTAACCACCAGCCCATGTTGTGCAAGACCGCTGACAATTTCTTGCGTAATCTGTTTGCCATAAGCACTTGCCTTTCTTGTCCCTACCACGGCAATAGGATATTGATTTTTGAGTTGCAATTTGCCTCGCACAAATAAACAAAACGGTGGATCATAGATTTGCTTTAACAATGGTGGGTACTGTTCGTCTTGCTCGGTAATAACAGTGATATGTTCTTGCTCTAAAATTTTCTTGATCCGTTTTGGATCAATATCTTCTCGCCACATGAGGAAAAGATTTTTTGTCTCTTCATCCCATGGAAGTTTTTCTTTTATGACATAGGTATCTGCATCAAAAAAAGCGTCTGCAGAACCAAAAGCTGCGACGCCTTCTTTGAAACGTTTGACCGTCATTTTTGGAAAGTGAGCAAAAAGTGCTTCAGCAATCATGTGATCCAGTCAGTAATATGAGTATGCGCATCTTCTGCCATTTTTTTTATTGCTCGTTTTTCGAACATGCTAAATTTTCCGAGGACAAAGTTCACTGTATCTTCCATTTGGCGAGGATGATCTGATGCAATGCCGAGTCGAATGCGAGTAAAATTTTGTGTGCCAAGATGTTCTATAATTGATTTAACGCCGTTGTGTCCCGCTGCTCCTCTGTCTTTTTGTACTTTGATCGTGCCGAGTGCAATATCCTTTTCATCATGTAAGACGATGAGGTCTTTTGTTGGGTCGAGTGTATAGTAATTGATCAGCAACCCTACCGACTGCCCTGAGTTGTTCATGAAAGTCATTGGTTTTACGAGCATGATAGATTCATTCACAATAGATCCTTCGCTTATTTCGGCATTAAATTTTTTACTGAGTGACCATTTTTTCATGCCTGGGAGCTTTTGGAGTTCATCCAACACAAGAAACCCAGCGTTGTGTCGAGTTTTTTCGTATTGTTTCCCTGGATTCCCTAATCCTACGATGAGCTTCATACAATCATGTATACGGATATCCGGATAATCCAGATATACAGATTATGTTAATATGTCTTTTTGTAAGATACATCCAATCCGTAAATCTGGATTATCTGAATATCCAGGTGCTGTTATCTTTTCATCTTGGTCAGCTTTATTATAATCGGTACAGCGTAAAAATCAAATTGTTCGCGGAGGCGATTTTCGAGATAGTTGATATACGATCGGTGGACAGATGTCCGAAACTTCACAAATATTTCAAATACCGGAGGAGCAGTCCCTATTTGTCTGATTCCCATGAGTTTTGGGTGGCGCGTTCCTTTGCCCCGAGAAGGCGCATGCGCACTTGTTGCAGTCTTCAGGAATGATTCGAGTGCTTTGACTGGTACGGCTATTTGACGTGCATGCCATGCATGAATGAGCTCAGGAAAAATTTTATGAACGCCATATCCTGTTTTTCCACTCACGAGTAAGATTGGCGCAAAGTTGAGATGGGGAAGATACTGTGCGATCATGGTTTTTATTTCATTTCGTTTGTTATCAGCTTTATCATCAGAGAGGTCCCACTTATTGAGTAAAATAATAACGCTTTTTGCATGCCGCTCAAGAAGACCACCGAGTTGCATGTCTTGTGTTGATATTTCTTCTGTCCCATCAATAACAAAGAGCGCTATATCTGCTTTTGTCGAAGCATCTATACTTTTGTGAATACTCTCACGTTCGAGCCCTTTTCCGACTTTTGCTTTCCTTCGAATTCCTGCTGTATCGATAAACGTGATGCGGTAGGGAAGTGCTTCTGCTTGTTCTGGTGTATACATGACTTCTGTATCATGTGGTTCCCGTGTCGTGTGTGGAATGTCACTTACAATAACCTTGTCTTCCCCAATAAGTTTGTTAAAGAGTGAAGATTTTCCAACATTTGGTTTCCCTATTAACGTCACTGAGAATGATGCATTCACTGATACACCATCTTCTTTCACCTTCGATCGTTTTACATGCTTTGTGAGATCAACAATAATATCAAGGAGATCACCTGTATTTTTTCCACTTGCTGCAGAGAGGGGGAACGGTTCACCAAGACCGAGTTTATACCAAGCTGCGTCTGTGAGATTGCGTTCATGTTTTTTATTGTCTGCTTTATTTGCGATGAGGATGACAGGCTTTTGTTCAATACGTCTGAGATGCTTTGCGAGCTCATGCTCTTGTGGCAAGATGCCTGTTTGTGCATCGGTGACAAATAAAATGATATCAGCTTCTTTCATGGCAGCTTTGGATTGTTCGAGAATTTCTTTTTCAAAAGGGATATCATCAGTAAATGTTAGTCCTCCTGTGTCGATGATGCGGAATTCTTCGCCACGCCAGATGATAAGTCCTTCATTGTTTGTACGTGTTGTTCCTGGAACGTCAGAAATAATTGCCTTTGGGCTTTCGATTAATTTATTGAACAATGTTGATTTTCCGACATTAACTCGTCCTACGAGTGCGATTGTTGGGAGTGTTCGTTTTTCTTGTGTGTATTGTTTTGTCATATTATTCTTCAAAATCCTCTCCCAGGATGACGAGCACTTGGGTCCCCGTCGCATGACGGAGATCTTTCTGAGGCTCTTTAATAGGTATCTGGAGTGTTCCTTTTATTGCTTGGGCAGCGTCTTTTCCAAATGGGTCAAGGATATAGATTGCACTTTCCATGATTGGACGTTCATCTGTGTTGCCGAGAATGGATACTGAAATATCTTCGTCCTCAAGTTGTCTTTGCGTGCGAGCGGCAAGACCTGCGCGCCATGTTCCATTTTGTATTTCTACAATGGTAGGTGGTAATTGTGGTTGTGCTTGTACCGGTGTATCGATTGCTTCGACTGTATCGAGTATGATGTCAGGATTGAAAATATGTTCAAACAAATAAGAAATGTCATCAAAATTTCCTGAAACGGGCTCAAGGATAAATGCTCCGCTCGAACTGTATCCATTTTTTAGATACCCATTTACTGATGTGTCGAGCACGACTGTCTTGATACTGGAGAGATCTACTTCTTTTGCCAGTTTCATCATGGACATAATGTCTGAGAACATCATGTTCGTTGATATGTGTTTGTCGAGTGTAGAAAGAATGCTATGAATCCGAATAGGATTTGACAGTGTTTCAAAAGAAAGCATTTTTTCTTTGAGCGCGAGGATCACGCGTTGTTGTCTGCGGGCGCGAGCAAAGTCTGATCCTTCGCCATTATTGCCATGGCGAGAGCGTGCATATTCGAGTGCGGTCTCACCATCCATAGTTTGAACGCCTTGTTTGAACGAGACGGTTTGGTACAGATGATTGGCTGCTGGGAATTCCGCATCTGTAAAGCTACGTTCTACATCTACTGTAATGCCACTGATATCGTCGACAATTTTTTTGATTGCCTCAAAATCGACACGCACATAGTAGTGTATGGTGATTGCAAAGGTATCACTAACCACTTTTGCGGCAAGGGCGCCCCCACTGCCAGATTGGTTTGCTTCGCCAAACGCATTGGCGTGGTTGATCTTATACCACCCATGGCCTGGAATATCAACCCCTAGGTCACGCGGAATAGACATAAGTGCTACTTCACCGGTCGATGGTTGGATACTTGCCACTATCATGGTATCGGTCAGATATGGGCCATCATGACCTGGGCCTCCCATCCCAAGGAGGAGAATATTGATGCGGTCTTGTTTTTCTCCAGCAAGTGGTTCTTCTTTGCTGAATACCAAGTGCTTGATTCGCGTGAGGAGACCTTCTGGTTCAATTGGTTCGAGTGTTACTGGGTCGTAGGCAAGTGGGTCATTTGGGAGTGTTCGTTCTATGAAAATTCTCCCTACGCAGCCAGATACAAAGAGGATGGTTCCAATGAGCAAAAATAAAAAAATCCGTCCTCGTTTTTTTTTGGGCGGTTCGTATATCTGTGGTTCAGTAGAGGGGGAATTGTCTAGAAAGTTCGTTTTTCTCTTTTCCATAGCGTTGCTAGTATACGAAAAAAAAGTGTTTTTGGCAATGTTGTTTGCATATGGGGTTTTATGCTATACTTCTATCACTTATAGGTACATATATATGCCAGAGAAAATAACTGAACATACTTTTATAGGAGATGTCCTCTACGAATGGGATGTAGAGGAATATGAACAACATGACCGTGGGACATTGTGGCATGTTTTGGTAATTTCAGTTGGCATTCTTCTTGTGATATATGCCCTCGCTACAGATAACTTTTTATTTGCAGTTATTATTATTCTGGCCGCAATAATTTTGTTTTTGCAGTCAGCTGTTGAGCCAAATAAAGTTTCTTTTGCTATTGCAGATTTGGGCATTGTGTTAGGCAACCGTTTTTATACATATGATGAATTGCGTGCCTTCTATATTATTTTTACCCAAGATGCACGGACGCTTTTTTTTGATACAAAATCTGCAATTCGTCCTGATATCAGAGTTCCTCTCAAGGATGCAGATCCTATGGAAGTTAGATTTGCCTTACAAGCTGTATTGGATGAAGATTTAGAAAAGGAAGAGCCTTTTTCAGATAGAGCTGCACGGAGATGGAAGATGCATTAAAAATAAACAAAAACAGCAGGTCCCTGCTGTTTTTGTTTTTGTGGTGCTCCCGCTAAGAATCGAACTTAGATTTTTGGTTCCGCAAACCAATGTCCTATCCATTGAACGACGAGAGCCTTATGCGAAACGAGTATAGTCGAAATATGCCTATTCGTCAATACCGAGCTCTTTTGCTAGAATAGACACATGCATCTCGATACCTCAGTTATTCATCTCAATAAGGTAGGGGAGGCGCTTGAGAAGCGTCTGCTTCGGCTTGGGATAAAAACGGCGCACGATCTGTTATTTCATTTTCCGTTTCGCTATGAAGATTTTAGCCAGGTGTCTGGGATTACACAACTGCAGAACGGACAGGAAACAACGATTGAAGGAACAGTCGAGCTGATTGCAAATAAACGTAGTCCACGAAAGTGGACGATGATCACAGAAGCGGTAGTAAGCGATGGGACAGCGCAGATGCGTGTTGTGTGGTTTGGTCAGCCATTTATTGCAAAAAGTTTACATGTAGGGGACAGGGTGTTTCTGTCTGGAAAAGTGAAGGATGATATGTTTGGGTTACAGATGGTGTCGCCGAGCTACGAAAAAATCAGAAATCAGGCGTCAGTAACCAGTAACCTAGACACTTTGAATACTGCAAGAATCGTGCCAATGTATTCACTTACAACAGGGCTCACACAAAAACAATTGCGGATGTTGATAAAGCAAGTATTACCCGTTGCCAAAGAACTTTCAGAATGGCTGCCTGAAGATATCCGCGACAGAGCAGACGTCATGCCACTGCATGAGGCGCTTGCGCATATCCATTTTCCAGAAGACCTGGATAGTTTGAAACATGCCGAGCGTCGATTGAAATTTGATGAATTATTTTTATTGCAGCTCAGAGCTGAGATGATTCGCCAAGAAGTGAAGCAAGAAACTGCATCAGAAATTCCATTTGCTGAAGAAACGATCAAGGCGTTTGTGGCTGCATTGCCGTTTGCTCTCACGAAAGCACAAAAGATTGCGGCGTGGGAGATCTTGAAAGATATAGAAAAAAAAGAACCCATGAATCGATTGCTTGAAGGAGATGTAGGATCAGGGAAAACCGTTGTGGCTGCGATGGCGACGCTCGATGCTGTTCATGCTGGGTTTCAAGTAGCGATCATGGCGCCGACGGAGATTTTGGCGAAGCAACATTTTCAATCATTTCAGACGTTGCTTCCCAATGCAAAGATATTGCTTATAACATCGTCAGAAATTAGAAATTTGAAATTAGAAATTGGTGAAGAATCAAAGAAAAAGCGGAGAGATCAAGCCATTGCATGTATGAAAAGTGGGGAAGCGCAGATTGTGATTGGGACGCATGCATTGCTGACAGACGATGTCTTATTTAAAAATCTCGGTTTGGTCATCGTTGACGAACAACATCGCTTTGGTGTGGCGCAGCGGAAAACAATTCGAGAAAAGTCTGGTAATCCAAATACCATGCCGCATTTTCTTTCTATGACTGCGACACCGATTCCACGTTCGTTTGCATTGACATTGTACGGCGATTTGGATTTGTCTATTATCAATGAAATGCCAGTGGGGAGGAAACCTGTGAAGACTACGGTTGTCGATCCACACGCACGGTCTGCTGCGTATGATGTTATTCGGGATGAGGTGAAGGCGGGGAGGCAGGTGTTTGTAATTTGTCCGTTGATTGAGGAAAAAAAAGATGAAGGGACAGGTTCCTCCACTTCGGCGGACAGGCGTGACCTGTCAGTACAGACGTCTGGTTCAGAAAAAAAATCTGTATTAGCAGAGTATGAAAAACTTTCAACAAAAATATTTCCTAATCTTCGCGTTGCATATATTCATGGAAAAATGAAATCTGTAGAGAAAGATGCTGTGATGAACAAATTTGCTACTGGCGAGATCGATATTCTTGTTTCAACCTCAGTCGTTGAGGTCGGTGTAAATATTCCAAACGCGAGTGTGATGATGATAGAAGGAGCTGAAAATTTTGGGCTTGCACAGCTTCACCAGTTTCGTGGACGTGTGGGGCGAAGTGAATATCAGTCATATTGTTTTTTGTTTACTGATAGTGATAGTCAGCGAGTGGCAGAGCGACTGAAATTTTTTTCAAGCACGACGAACGGATTCAAAGTCGCTGAGTATGATCTCGAGATGCGTGGGCCGGGAGAAGTGTATGGGAAGATGCAGAGTGGTATGGGAGAGTTGAAGTTTGCGACGATGCAAGATGGCGAGCTTATCAAGCTTGCACGAGAGGTTGCACGTGGTATTGATTTTGAGAAATATAGTACGCTAAAAGAAAGGGTGGAGGAGTGGGAGCGGGGGATTCATCTGGAATAAGGTTTCTGAGGTTGGTAAGGTTGTTGAGGTAGCTAAGGTTTCTAATGATTACGGGAAAGAATTTTGCTTTATACACATAAGATGCTTTACAAAAAGCATTTTTTGGTGTATTTTGGGCACATCGTTGTCGGCCTCATTCTATCCTTTGCCTAAGTGGGCGTTGGAAAGAAGAGGCAAACGCATCAAGGGAACACCATGCATTGTGTCAAGAAGGTCGGTTCCGAGTATGTTCAAGCCGACTTCCACCTGGCCACCCGCGGGAATCACCGGCGCATCCTGGTGCCGGTCCGTCCTCTCAGGGAAGGAGATCCCCTCCCCAAGGGAGTGTCCTCGATGATGGATCTCGGTAGGCTCTGTGCCACTGAGCGAGAGCTGAAGGCCGCCCGCGTCGCTGCGGGAGTGCCGCACCGCGGCTAGCACTTCATCGCCGTCCACGTGGCAAGGAGAGGGCTGCGTGTACTCATCCGCGGCCCTCTCCTCTGAGAATTGCATTTGTACCCAACCACTCGCACCTCACTGTGATTTGAACTCAAAACGTTCAAGTCAGAGCAAGGTAGCTCATATCGAGTGGTTGTCTCTACAATTAAAAACACTCCGTGTAAGCGGGGTGTTTTTTTTCGTGCTGGGTTTTTCTTGCTGCGGCAACCCTACCTTCTGTCCTCCTTCCCTTATAAAATATTCCTTCCCCTTTTTAAGGGGAGGGCTAGGGTAGGGTTGCGTGGCTAACAGTCATTACGTCTTTGCAATCAATTCTTCTATATTTTTTACTTGCACTGTTTTTACACCATCAATGATTGGTACGGCTTTACTCGCTGCGGTGATGACGCGTGTCATGCCAAGCTGGGCTGCTTCTTTTATTCTTTTTTCGAGAAAACGTACGGATCGGACTTCACCGCCAAGACCGACTTCTCCAAACACGACCAAATCTTTGCCACCGGATTTTTCTTTGAAACTACTTGCGATGGCAAGGCAGACTGCAAGATCTACCGATGGTTCTGTTGCTTTTACACCGCCGACAACATTGAGATGAATGTCGTACTGTCCGAGATCTAGGCCTGCCCGTTTTTGTAGCACGGCGACGAGGACGTGGAGGCGATTGATATCAAAGCCACTTGCTTTTCGTACTGGATATCCAAAACTTGTTTTGTTTACCAGTGCCTGGATTTCTACGAGGAGTGGGCGCGTGCCTTCCATGAGGCAGGTGATAATACTGCCAGGCATGTCGTCACCTCGTTCTGCGAGAAAGGCGGCGGATGGATTTGCTACACCAAAAAGACCATCGCTTTTCATTTCAAAAATACCAACTTCGTCTGTGGATCCAAATCTATTTTTGACAGCGCGAAGAATTCTGTATACATGATATCTATCTCCTTCGAGGTATAGGACGGTGTCGACAAGATGTTCCAGTGTTTTGGGGCCGGCCACCGTGCCGTCTTTTGTGACATGTCCGATAAGGACGACTGGCACGCCGCTCGACTTTGCAGCGTCGAGGAGTGTTACGGTGCAGGCACGAATTTGGGACACACTTCCTGATTCTCCTGTCGCGTCCGCATTCCACATGGTTTGCATGGAGTCGACGATTACTAACTGTGGTTTGAGTTTTTTAATTGTACTAGAAATAACATCAATGTTTGTCTCATTCGAGAGGGAAAGAGACGCATGGCTATGCGTCTTTACGTCGTTCATGTTTAGTCTATCGGCTCTTAGTTTGATTTGTTCGACGGATTCTTCTCCGGAGAAGTAGAGTGTGTTTGGGATGCTGGCAGCGAGCTGGAGAGACAGTGTGGATTTCCCAATGCCAGGTTCACCGCCAAGCAGTGTGAGGCTTCCCGGGACAATGCCACCGCCGAGGACACGGTCAAGTTCGCTGATATGTGTTTGTGCTCTGACGATGTTTTTCCCTGCGATATCTTTCAATGATGTTGTCTTTGCAACAGGGAGATCTTGAAGATTTTTTGATTTGTTATTTTCTTGTGTTATTGCCTTCTCAAGCGTACCCCATTTGCCACATTCAAGACACCTGCCGTTCCATTTTGTAAACTGGGCGTCGCAGTTTGTACAAGAAAAAATAGTTGTGTTTTTTTCAGCCATAGAAGAAACGATATCTCACGAGTGGAGGAATGACTATTTATTTTTGGTGCTGGGCGTTGCCGTTTGTAGAAGAAGCTAGAGGATAGGCATATGCCCTATCTGCTTCACTCCTCTTCAACAGATTGACTTGATACATTTGGGCATGTGGATTCTTGCCACATCACGGCATTCACTCTGTTAAAGCAATCTTTATTTGTTTCGGACTCTATATATTCTGTTTTCCCAGTATCATTTGATATTTCACAACATCCTTTTGCATTATCTGCTTTTTTTAGTGAGTAATCTTGTTGAGCAAGTTGTGTTGCAATTTTTTCTGACCATTGCTTATTTTTGCATCCATGAACAGTAGAGTCTAATCCTATTTTACTATAATCAAAATTCCGTGCATCTGCTCTGTTATTATCCACTTGGCAATGATTCAAAATACTTCCATCCGTTCGCGAGATGCTCGTCATAGGAACTACTTTTGAAATAATTTTATTTATAGCATCATATTGTTCTTGGGTATATGTGCATTTCGCACTACAGGTGGCATCTCTTACACATGCCGTTCCTGTGCTACATTCATCTGCAATGCTCAGATCTATGCCAATAGAAAATGGATTTATGGTGCCTGCATGATACGCTCTCCTGCGTATGTCTACGGCTTCAATAATGGTCCCATCTCGTTTTACCACAAAATGCGTTGAGAGTTGTCTCGATTTTAGTGTATTTACGGTTGCATCGATTCCATTGACGAGTTTATCTCGACTACCTTCATGAAGAATAATATATCGGACACTTTTGAGGGAACGATTGCCACAGGAAAATGCATCAAGTGCATCGAACTGTGCTATGCCAAGTCCTAAACTTTGAGATGCAGGTTTTCTCCCTACACATGGTGTAGAGACTGTTGATGCCGTTTCTTCTTCTGCACTGTGCTCTGAGAGAGGGATGCTTTGGACTATCATGACACGCAGATTTCTAAAATTTACCAATTCTGGGTTGATAAGGTAGAGTAACGCATAGGATGTTGTGGCAATAAAGAGACCAATGATTGCCTGTGTGATATGTTTTTTGGCAGTAGTAATTTTGTCACTCTGTCCTGATGATGCAATCCATAAGAGACCTGCATACATAATCATGACTACGGAGGCAACCCCAATTGCTATGATACCGTACTTGTATATTGAAGCTATATATTCTCCTAAATAGGGGAAATACACATACGTTGCTCCTCTTTCGTCTGTTGTTCGTTTCAGTTTGCTAGGATTTGTGAAGGATACCCCCGGGATAGTAATTTTGAGACTGGGTGCTTGAATGAGTTTATTCAATGCGGCTGCATTGAGCTGGATCGCGGCTGAAGTGTCTGTAAGAATATCGAGGCCGCAGCTTTCCGTGACTGGTCCGGGAAATTTTGAGTTGACTTGGTTATCATATTGACAATAGTTTAGATTACCTGATCCACAAGTTCCATCGTTACATTCCCATTTGGTAGGATCTTGCCCCGGTGTCCCATATGCTTGTGAACAATCTTCCTTACCAGTCGATCCGACTGCTGCCGCACTACACACACAATAATTTCTTTGGTCGATAGCGCTTTTTTCACAAACATCCGTGCTGCAATCGTTATCATCAGTACATATTTGTCCAATAGAGAGTTTGGTCTGCTGCTCGGCTGCCTCATCATTGTATTGGCAGTAATTTAAGTTGCCTGTTGTAATTTTTCCATCATTACATTCCCATTTGGTAGGATCTTGTCCCGGTGTCCCATATGCTTGAGCACATTCTTGGTCACCTGTCGACCCGATTGCTGCCGCACTACACACACAATATTTTTTTCCATCGAGATAATTTTCCTCACAAACATCAGTACTGCAATTATCATTATCAGTACATATCTGTCCAATAGGAAGTTTTGCCGGCTCTGCTTGTCCGTATGCTATGTGAGGCAAGGAAAAGAGTCCCAAAAGGAATGGAAAAACAAATAAACATGTTGATACATATATTCTGCGTTTCATAGACCAAGCACTATTTCCCATTCAGCAACAGAATTCGGTGTTGCGATTTGGGTATTATCAACAAAAAATGTTGGGACACTCTGCACATGAAGAATTGTTGCCAATGATTGAATTGTATCAATATATGCAAGACCATCATTTGAATCAAGACATGCTGATAGTTTTTCTTGATCTAACTCGATTTCATTTGAGATGGTGACTAATGTTGTTGGTGTGAGATTTGTATTATTTACAAATGCATACTCTTTAAATACTTCAAATTTTCCTTGTTTGTGTGCACAAAATGCATATTCATGGGCGACTTCACTCGGATATGGATAGGGGATAACGGGAAGACCTTTCCATATAATTTTGACTTTGCCTGGATGTTGTTGTTGAACCTGTTTCAAAAAGGTATCTTGTATTTTACATCCTGCACAGGCAAGATCTTCAAACACGACGATTGTTTTTGGGGAAGAAGGAGAGCCTATGATTGGATCATCAGGTAATATTGGTATCAAATCAAGTGATTCATTCTGTTGAGATTGAATTTTTCGTGACTGAGATAAGGAATTGTATTGCCATATGCGTATCATGAAAATTCCGGCAACAAGAAAAATTGCCGGTATCATGATAAAAAATATGTGTCTCGGTTTTATCATAGAAGGTGTGTTTAGAGCGGTATTTGGAAAAGACCTGTTTGATTTTTATCTGTAAAGTACAGGGTGCGCCCGCTGTCTCCCAAAAACATGCTATCAACTGTGTGGACACCATCTGTTTGTATTTGTTGTTTCAAACCTGTTTGTGTGTCGATTCGAATAATATCGTCAGGAGCCGCATCTGCGAGTGCCGGTACAAAACCACTTCCTTTTTCTAGGATTCTGGGTACCCCACAATAGACATATCTGTCGTCGGCAAATGCGCATTTGTCTGCCCATGTATTTACATTGAGTAGCTTTCTTCCAGAACCAATGGTATCTCCTGACGCATTTACCACCCACAATTGTGGCTGGTACTCACTTTGTGCACTATACACGCTGTGTAACAATTTTTCTCCATTTGGAGACCATGTGGAACGCAAATCTCTCCCCTCAACAATAACAGATTTAAAATTTTCACCATATTGACCGAGAAGTAAGACTTCTTGTCTATCAGAACCAAGTGATTCTCCTGTCCTTGAAAGCGCAATAACACTATTATTTGGAGACCAATCGACAATTACTTTTGCAGCATTTTGTCCGAGGGGTTCAATAGGAGTCACATTGGTTCCTTTTGGATCAGAAACAACAAGCCATTGATTTTCTTCAGAAAATCCAATACTTTTTGCGGCAATTTTGTCTCCGGTTTGTTCAAAACTAAAAGATTCCCAGTGTTGGGGAAGGGTCACTTGTTCTTTTGTATCAAAATTATAATAAATATTTGCACCATCAGGATATTCGATAATTGCTTCATTCCGTTTTGGTGACCAATCTACTGAAGATACGTTGAAGAATGTGGTATCTGCCAATGCGTCTACTGCTCCTGTCGCCGTTACATGATAAAATTTTCCATCTGCCTGATTATAAAATTTTACTCCACCGTTTGATGCTGAACTTGCATTACTGATCGGCTGTTCGACGAGTTGATTGACGAGTGGTGAACTTCCTGTGCTGTCAGTTGTTCCTTGTGCTCCCGATGTGTCAGGCACCTCGTTGCTGGATGGTAATCTGTCTGAAGGAGTACCTACGGTACTTGTTCCTGTACCTTGACCTGCTGTAGGGAATTGACTTCCTGTAGGTGTTTCTGTCGTTGTTGTTGATTGGGGATTGTTGAAGCCTTGTTGTGTAAAAAAAACGACATAGATAGCATATCCGAGGCCAATAACTACCAGGATAAATCCAATGATTAACATGATGCGTTTGAGATGCATAGTATCAAGAAATTAGGTGGAAGATTCTTTGGGACCACGTGACATGATTGATTGATTGAGAATGATGAGAATTTGTCGTTCTATACTTTTTATTTGGCTTTCTTTTTTTTGTTTTTTATTTGCTAGTTCAGCTTCCATTTTCTTGATAGGTTCTAATTCTTTTGATAACACTTTTATTTTTACGCCTTTTTGTACTATGGATCCCAATATTCTTCCTGCTGTTCCCAGGAGCCCCATAGCCGCAGGAAGAAAAATAATGGTAATGGCTAACAGAAGAGCAAGTAAGGTGAGTATCACCAAGAGAAGTGAGAGAAATGCTATCTGAACCTTTAAAAGATCAATTTTACGTTGTATCGGTTGAATTTTTTTTCTGACTTTTTCGAGTTTTTCGCTGAGAGGTTTTAATTCCATTCGTAAGTTTCTACTTTGATTTTTGAGTTTTTCAATTATTTTTCGGAAACGGAATTTGTTATACGTCTGAGAAAGTTTTCCTCGTTGTGGAATAGATTTTTTTGTATTGGATTCTTCATCCTCTTGTGCATCGTCTGATGTTTCTGATGTATCTGGAGTCCCTTGTGATCCTGTTGGTGTCGGAAGTGGAGGAGGTGACGTATCTATCGCAGGTTCATCTTTTTTTTTGTCTTCTGCTTGCCGAGGTTGAATATTCCCTGGGGAAAGAGTATGTGTGCCAATCGGTGACTCGCGTTGTTTTTCATCCCTCTTCTCATCCAATAGAGGAGATTGAGGTTCTTCGTCTTGTGACCTGTCTTCATCATCTTCTGTGGCTCTCCGCTGTTGCATTTTTGACTCACGAAGTGCTCGATTAAAACGGGCAGGATTTTCGTTCATTTTTGAGACGCGAAGTCCTCTTGCCATATACTATGATAATACGTATGTCCCTTTTTTGACATGAACGGTATACGTTTTTTTTCGTTTTTTCTTTTTTAACACATCTGCAATAAGTGATCCAAGCATCCTCTCTACACTATATTCTACCATACGGACGCCCATATCGGGAGTATATGCTTCTTTGATGAGTGCATCGATGCTTTCTTTCCCAAGGGTAATGGTGAGAGCATGTTCTTTTGCAAACGTTTCCATGATACGTGCTGCGTGTGCGCTAATGATATTCGCCAGTGTGTCTGTAGTCATTGGTGAAAAGAGACAGACTGCATCAAGGCGTCCAATGAGTTCGGCGCCGAGTTCTTGTTTGATATGAGACAGGATTGTTTTCTGAATATCTTTTGAGAGAGATTGTTCTTCTGTTTTTGCGTCAAATCCAAAATTTCCTTTATGGAACAATGATGCACCAAGATTGGATGTTAAGATAATCGTTGCATGTGTAAATGATATTTTTTTCCCGGTACTGTCTGTAAGTGTTCCTTCATCAAGTATCTGGAGCAAGAGGCGAATGACATCAGGATGCGCTTTGTCTATTTCATCAAAGAGTACGATAGAGTACGGACGCTTTCGGATATCATCCAGAAAACGATTTCGTTCATTATGTCCGACATAGCCAGCAGGGGAGCCGAGGAGCTTACTGATGCCATGCTGTTCAGCAAATTCACTCATGTCGAGGCGGATGAGTGCTTTTTCTGACAAGTACAATTTTTGTGCAAGTTCTTTTGCAAGTTTTGTTTTTCCGACACCGCTTGGTCCGGCAAAGAGAAATGATGCGTGTGGACGACCCTCGCGTTTTATGCCAAGCTCGGCTCGTCTGAGTGTGTCGATGACAGAGGTGATGATATCGTTTTGCCCAAAGACTGTATGTTTGAGATCTTTAGCAATCTCCTCAAGACGGACATGGCTGTCAGTCAGGAGCATGCTCGGTTTTGTATGTAGTTTTCGTGCGACCACTTCTGTGATATGCAATTCGGTGACACGTTTTTTTGGACGATCATCTTTTTTGGATAATTCTTTTTCAAGATCTTCCATTTTTTTTTGCAATATTGCTTCTTGTCTTTTGATATCCATTGCTGTATCAAATTGTTCTTGCAAGATAGCTTGTTCTTTTGTATGACGGCATGCCTGGAGTTCTTCTTCCAGTTTGTCTCGTTTTTGTGCGAGTGGGTGATCAGGCTCTTTTGCATGAACAGACGCTGCCGCTTCGTCAATAAGATCGATAGCCTTGTCTGGGAGAAAGTTGTCATGAATATACCTGGTACTGAGCCTCACGGCTGCTTCGAGTGTTTTTTTTGGGATAGAGACGTGATGATATCGTTCGTAGTATTTTTTTATGCCTTCAAGAATTTGCAATGTTTCCTCGCTGGTTGGCTCTTCGACGGCAATTGATTGGAAGCGTCGTTCGAGTGCTGGGTCTGAGCTAATATATTTTTTGTATTCATCAAGGGTTGTTGCGCCGATACAGCGAAGCTGCCCTCGTGCAAGCGCAGGCTTTAAAATATTTGCAGCATCCATGGTGCCTTGATTTGATCCTGCGCCAATGATGTTGTGAAGTTCGTCAATAAAAAGAATAATCCGTGAGTCAGCTTGTACTTCCTCGATGAGTGATTTGAGTCGTCCTTCGAATTCTCCACGATAAATTGTCCCCGCAACAAGCAAACTCATGTCGAGTGAGAGAATCCGTTTTTTCTTGAGTACGTCTGGGACGTCGCCTTCGAAGATACGCTTTGCCAATCCTTCGACAATGGCGGTTTTCCCAACACCTGGCTCTCCGATGAGCACGGGATTGTTTTTTGTTCTTCGAAGGAGGATATGGATGACGCGTTCTATTTCTTCTTCTCGCCCGATTACAGGATCAATGCGTTCCTGTGCGTCCTTTGATGTAAGGTCTGTGGTAAACAAATCAAGCGGACTATTTTTTTCTTGTATATTGTGGCGAGATTTTTTCGGAAGTCTTTTTGATGGTGGCGTGAGAGGCGGTGGTATCTCATCCATATGGTCATGGACGTTGTCCATGGCATCATTGATATCTTCTACCATGGGAAATTGGCTAGTATTTTCTATGACGTGCTGAATATGATCTTTTAATTCATCACTATTCATTTTCCAAACATTGAGGATGTTGGTTACGTGTTCATCATCGAGTTCGATAATAGCGTAGAGAAGGTGTTCTGTCCCTACATATTGCGCATTGTATTCGTACGCCATAAGCATCGCCTTTTCGAGTGCCCGTCGCGCATGTTGATCCAGGCTTGGGAGACTGACTGTCTGGGTGATGGAGTCTATATGTGGTTCTCTTGTTTTCTTTAGATCGCCCAGATAGGTCTCAAGGTATGGAATATCCATATCATCTGAACGCAGTAATCCTTCTCCCATGCTGCCCTTTTCTTGACTGAGTGCCGCAAGGAGGTGAATAGGACCTACATGCCCATGTTCAAGCGATGCAGCAAGAGAAATTGCCTTAGCAACGGCATTTTTCAGATGAGATGAGAGTCTATCGAGAAGAATATCTGGGTTCATAAAACGGCATGTTGCATTCGAATACTATATGGCATAGTATATACTATGCATCCTTCTTTCGCAAAGGAAGAAGAGATATATGGTATTATTTATAATTCAACGTTTTTTATGTTTCCATCTCACATATTCAAAGCGTACGATATTCGAGGCATTTATGGTACAGAAGTGACTGAGGCGCTTGCCTATGATATTGGTTGCGCGTTTGCAGAATTCATGAAAAAAGATCTTGGCAGAGATGACCTTACGCTGGTCGTGTGTCAGGATATGCGAACATCTTCTGAACCGCTGAAGGCTGAAGTGATTCGTGGTCTCACTGAGCAGGGGATAGATGTTGTCGACATTGGCCTTGCGTCCACGCCAACATTTTACTTCGGTGTGGCAAAGTATGGGTATGATGGTGGTATTCAGGTGACGGCTTCTCACAATCCTGGCAAATACAATGGATTCAAAATGGTACGTCCCGGTGCTGCGCCAATCAGTGGGGAAAGTGGCATCATGGATATTCGAGATATGGTAGAAAAGGGAGAATTTCCACAGGTTGAAAAGACGGGAACTGTGAGAACGAGAGATGGGGTGATCGAAGAAGAAGTTGCGTATGCACTTTCACAAGTTGATATTTCGAAGATCAAGCCGTTCAACGTCGTGGTCGACAATGCCAATGGCATGGGTGCATTAGTCATGAATGAACTGTTCAAGCATTTGCCATGCACACTTGATCGCATGTATTTTGACCTGGATGGCAATTTCCCCAATCATGATGCTAATCCAATTATTGATGAAAATAATACGGATATTCAAAAGCGAGTTGTTGACATTGGGGCAGATTTTGGGATTGCACTCGACGGTGATTCTGATCGTATATTTTTTATAGATAATACTGGCAAGACGGTAGAGCCTTCTATTGTTCGTGGCATACTTGCACAGGTGTATCTTGAGAAAGAACCAGGTGGAGCGGTGGGGTATGATGTGCGTCCAGGAAAAATTACCGAAGATATGATTCTCGAGGCTGGCGGAAAGCCATTCCTCACAAAAGTGGGACATTCATTGATCAAAGAAGAATCAAAAAAACGCAATGCTATTTTTTCCGGTGAATCATCTGGGCACTTTTTCATCAAAGCTGAGTTTGGATTTTTTGAAATGCCGGCGATTATTATCTTGCAATTTTTGCGTGTCATTTCTGAAAGTGGCAAGACTGTTCGCGAGTATATTGAGCCGCTGATGAAATATGCTCATTCAGGAGAAATTAATTTTGACGTAGAAGACAAAGCCGCTGTTTTTGAAAGATTGAAATCAGCCTACGGCGATCATGTGACACAAGAATTTGATGGGATGAGTTTTGATCTTGGCGAATGGTGGTTTAATGTTCGCTCTAGTAATACAGAAAATGTTGTACGGTTAAATCTCGAAGCCGATGAAGATGACCTTATGAAAGAGAAGGTGGGGAAGATCAGCAACGTTATAAGTAATACATAATACGGTCAATATAACAAAAAGCGTTCACAATATTGNNTTTAAAAAAATTTACATTGAGAAACCACAAACCGCTTCAGCCACATCATCAGCTATCGCTTCTAGCACATCCTCCGGGACATGTCCAAACAGTTCATATGCTTGGTGAAGCACCAAATTTTTTCCACGTTTTGCGTGTAAATTTGGTGATTGACTGCTTTGTTGTCTTAAGAACGCTGTAAGTTCGACAGTTATTTGGCCGAGCTCATGGTTTATTGCATCCATGGTGCTACCATCAATTGTTCCTTTTGGTAAGCCAAGTTTTCCTTCGATTTCGCGCATAGCGTATTCATGCTTTCCATGATTTGCTCGATCCCCACTAAATTGATAGTAACGATATATTTCGTTAGTTACTTGTTCCTCTTGGTCTGTTTCACCAATTTCTTGCATGGGATCTGCTTCTGGTTCTTCTGGGAGACCTATTTTTGCATTCCAGACGGCTCTCATTTCTGGAGTTAATTCTTGACGTACCATATGGTTTGGATAGATATATTATAATCTATCTTATTATATGTGAAAGTATGGACACTCTGCAAGTACCGCGAGGTGCTTGCAGAGTGTCCGCGGGCGTGGACTAGCCGGTGCGGCTCCTAGAAGCCGCTGCTCCATCCCTCCTCGTCGAGGAGGTCGAAGCTCGGGCGGCGGCCCGAGAAGAGCCTCTGGTCCATGGGATCGTGGTGATCACCCATGGGCTCCCGCTCGGCGGCGCCCAGATCCTCCATGAAGGTCGCCGCGTCGAGGACGTCGTCCTCGTCGATGTCGTCGTCCTCCTCCTCGTCGATGTCCATGTCGATGTCCATGTCGATTTCAAACTCCCTGGGGAGCTCGTCGTCGATGCCGATGTCGTCCTCCTCGTCTCGCCCTGCCATCCGTCACCTCCTGTCAGTGGGTGGCCGAGGAATATATCATATTTTTAGCCTTTTGTCAAGGGGAAAACGTGCTTCCTCAGGATGAAGAAAAACAAAAAAGAGCTACATATAGCTCTTTTTTGTATGTATTATCTGATTTTATCTATTTTTGAATATCTTTTTTTTGAGTTCCTGATATTTCTCTTCATCTAGCAATGCCTCTACAAAGACCTGCTTTAGGCCCCAGCTAGCAGCAAAGAGAGGATTTCGAGTCGTTTGGAGTAGTTCGTCAAATGTTACTAACTTTATAGAAATTTTTTCTCCCGAGTCGAGGGATTGGGTTGCTCCATTATGTCCGTTTCTTGCAACGTAGATGTATTCAGGGAAATACAATTTTGAATTCCCTGTAAAATGATACAGAAGCTCAATATCATCACTCGTGTAGCCACTTTCTTCTGCCATTTCTCTTTTTATTGCATTGAGTGGTTGTTCCCCTGGTTCTATTCTGCCGCCAGGAATACATGGATATGGTGCACGATTTGGTTGTTCTTGATCGAGCATGACGATCTTGTCACCCACCGTAATAATTGCTTCTGTTGAGGGTTGCCTACTGACCATTTCGTATGTTGCAGTCGATCCATCAAACATTTCTTGCTCCCATTGATACACGTCAAAAATAACACCGGAGAAGACTTTTTTTGCTTGTGGTGGAATTGCTGACATAGTTATGAATTTTTTGTTTGTATATCTAAAGTCGCGATTTCTTTTTGTGTTCGATAAATCACGACCATTAACCCTATGATCGATGCACCTAATATCCATGGAAGGGCCGGGGCCATATATGTTTTTCCAAAAAAAGCAAGAAGGGTGTTTATAATAATAAATACAATCCGAATTTCTGTGGGGCCAATACCAAGGTACACAATTCTGAATGTATTTGTCGCTGCAAATGCAAGAAAACTGTTTACCATGAATGCGCCGAGCACCACGAGTAAGAAAAAGAGAAGATATTTAAAGTTATCTGGCAGGATGAGCGAGTATGCAATTAAAATGGAACAGAGGAAGATGTAATCAAGGAAGTGATCCATGTAATATCCCCATTTTACCCAGCCTTCATTGCGATGTCTTCCTAGCGATCCATCGAGAGAATCGGTGAGCCATTGTAAAAAAATACAAACAGAGATAATCCACAGGACACCAAATGATTCGACTGAGGCAAGGTATCCTGTCAAGATGATACCTGCGCTCCAGACAAGTGTCATCAGAGTCAGCATTCTACTGTTGGTCCAGCTTGGGATTTTTGGGATTGCCCAGTTGATAAAGGCTTTCTCAGGTTTGGCAAGAATGGATGCCCCAACTTTTTTGTCACCACCAAAGGGAGTGTTTTCATTCATATTGTTACGCCATCCCTCGCAATTTCTTCACACGATCTTCAATCGGAGGATGAGTGGAAAAAATATTGGATACACGTTTTCCTTTGAAAGGATTTGAAATGAATAGGTGTGCTGTTGCGGAATTTGCAGTTGCAAGTGGCACGTTTGATGCACTGATTTTTTCCAACGCTCGTGCAAGTCCTTCCGGATATCTTGTGAGGAGTGATCCTGATGCGTCTGCGAGATATTCTCTTTTTCGTGAGATAGCAAGTTTGATGATTTCTGCAATGATAGGAGAGAGAATCATGAGGGCAATACCGACAATGGCAAGGACGCCACCGGCACCTTTATTTTCAGATGAACGTCCACCAAAAAAGCTCATACGGAAAAACATGTCTGACAAGAGTGCAATAGTTCCAACAAGAACAATCACGATGGTCATGACACGAATATCGAGATTTTGGACATGAGAGAGTTCATGTGCTGCGACGCCTTCGAGCTCTTCATTTTCGAGTGCATTGATAATACCTGTCGTAAACGCAATAGAGGCATGCTCTGGATCTCGTCCTGTTGCAAATGCATTCATTGCAGGGGAGTCTATAATATGGACGCGAGGCATTGGCATGCCGGCAGTGATCGTCAGATTTTCTACCATGCGATACACATACGGGTTGTCTTCTTTTGTAATTTCTTTTGCTCCTGCTGATTTCAACGCTATCTTGTCACCATGAAAGTATGATAGCCATGTCATAAACATGGAGATGACAAATGCCAAAATAACCGCGCCATAGCCATAGCCGAGATAGTTGAAGATATATCCGATGCCGATCACAACACAGAAGAAGATCAACATGAGGAGGCGGGTTTTTCGTTTGTTTGATGTGATTTGGTTGTACATAGTATTTCTTGACAAACATTCGAATTACGAATCCTTTCGAATATTCGAATCAGTTCTCTAGAAGTTTATGATTTATGACTCGTTTTATGATTACAGCATCGTATGCAAATCCTGCTACAATGGCAAGTTTCAGATCTAGTGAATCGAGGTATCCCAATGTTTGTGAAAATATTGCCTTTGGAATATATCTTCCTCTCTTTAATTCAAGTACAATGGTTTTTTCTATCAAGAAATCTAAATAATATTTCCCAATCGTTTTGCCTTCGAATACAAGTGGTACATAATACTGTTCTTCAAACTTGATATCTTTCTTTCGTAACCCTTCTGCAACAGCTTTTTGAATATATTTTTCAGGGATGGCCCCACCAATTGCATTGTGGACATCAAACAGGACGCCATTAATTGTATAACTCAGCTCAGGATAGAGAATATCTGTTCTTTTGAGTGTGTATTTCCCCCCTTGATATTCCATACGCGTTGATCAAGAATTCGTACATTCGAAAATATTCGTAATTCGAATGTATTAAAGTTCTACTTTCACATTCTCTCTCTCTGCACTGTCTTCAATTTCAAAGAAATCAAATTTCTTGAAGTGGAGTGTGCTGCCAACCATATTGGTAGGGAAGCTTTCGAGTTTTGTGTTGAAGTCTCGGACTTGTCCGTTGTAAAATCGGCGTGATGCTTGAATTTTGTTTTCTGTATCAGAGAGTTCGTCCATGAGCTGTGCAACATTTTGGTTTGCTTTCAAATCTGGATATGCTTCAACAGCGATTTGCAATTTGCCGAGCATGCCACCGAGTGCGCCTTCTGCTGATGCAAGCGCTGCTGTGTCACCAGATTTTTGTGCGTCCATTGCTTGAGAACGAGCTTTGGTAATATTTTCGAGGAGTTCACGTTCGTGTGTCATGTATCCTTTGACACTGCTGACAAGGTTTGGGATGAGATCATGACGACGTTTGAGCTGCACGTCGATATCACTCCATGCTTCTTGTGTTCTGTTACGCAGTTTGATGAGACCATTGTAGACGGCGACGAGCCAGAGGGCTATCACCACGACAACGGCAATGAGGATCCAAAGTCCTGTCATATGTTTGTGTAGTTAGATTAAATATTATGATTGAGTGTTTTTCTTTTTGAGTGGGAGAATTCCTGCCATTTCTCCGATAACATTCACGAGTTCTGTATTTTGTGGAATGACGATTTTTGCGTTGTCTTTTAGTGCTGCTTCTACTGTTTCGAGTTGTTTGAGGAGTTGTGCGTTTCCGATAAAGTAGGTATTTGCCGCTTCGTTCACGAGTCGGATGGCTTCTGCTTGTCCTTCTGCTGCGAGGATTTTTGCTTGGCGAATACCTTCTGCTTTTTTGATTTCTGAACGTTTTGTTCCGTCTGCTTCTCGTTCGACAGCATTGGCAAAGTCGAGGGCTGCAACTTTTTCATTTTCTGCTTTGACGACTTTGTTCATGGTTTCTTGTACATCTTTTGGTGGGTCAATTTCTTTCAATTCTGCACGCACAATATCCATACCCCAGTCCTTGGTTTCTTTGCCGAGAATAGTGAGGAGTTCTGTATTGATTTTGTTTCGTTCGCTGTTTGCAGATTTCAATGTCAGCGTACCGATAATGTTTCGGAGCGTGGTGCGTGCAAGATTTACGATTTGTGTTTCGTAATTTTGTACATTGTATTGCGCATTTTTGATGCTTTCTTCATCTGATTTTACGCGAAAATAAATTTGTGCGTCAACACGTGCATTCAAATTGTCGTTTGTGATGATTTCTTGTGGCTGTGCGTCGACCATCTGTTCTGTCACATTGATGAGATAGATATGGTCGATGATTGGGATGATCCAATTGAATCCAGGTTCTGCCAGTCGTTTATATTTTCCCAGTCGTTCGATGGTTCCTCGATGCGTTGGGCGGACGATGCGGATGCCTGCAAAGAAAATTATTATAGCAAGTACGGCAAGTACTGTCCCAAGTGATTCTATCATATATATTGTTACACTTGAATTAAATAGAAAGCTATGTGATAATGATACCATCATTTTAGCTCTTTTATGAGCTTTTCGTCAATATATGATTCTCCTGAGTATCAGTATTGGTATCCTTATTATTCTTGGTTTGGCCATTGCTGTCGCACGTTCTGAGTAACGTGCGTTGTATGGTCTATATATCATAGTAGCTATGTTCACTCTTATTCTTTTTATCGGTATTCTCGCTCTTCTTGTCCTCGTGCATGAATGGGGTCATTTTTTTGTGGCGAGAAAAAGTGGTATGAAAGTCTATGAATTTGGGTTTGGATTTCCTCCCCGAGCATTTGGGTGGTACAAAGACCCAAAAACTGGGAAATTTGTGTTTGTGCAGGGAAAAGGAAAAAACACGCTGAAAGAGACTGTCGGCGGAGAGGATCGGGAAACACCTGACGAGTTTCCTGCTACGGTGTATTCGCTCAATTGGCTCCCGCTCGGCGGATTTGTAAAAATTAAAGGTGAAAATGGAGAACTGGCACAAGAGCCGGATAGTTTTGGATCAAAACCATTTTGGAAGAAAGCGAGTGTGCTCATTGCTGGTGTGTCTATGAATGTGGTGCTTGCTGCTGTCCTCTTGGCGATTGGGTTTATGATCGGACTGCCAGCAGACAGCGAGGTCTTGCGTGATCCTCGTGCAATTGTGGTAGAAGAACCTGCGGTGACTGCGCAACAAGTAGAAAATGGTTCACCTGCCGATACGTCTGGTATCAAATATGGCGATATTTTGCTTGCGATTGATGATACGCCGCTTATTACGAGTGAAGATCTGCTCACCTATGTTGAAGCGCATCCTACTGATGAAGTGACATTGACTGTGAAGCGTGGTGAAGAAGAATTGCGATTGACGATGATGCCGGCACAGCTCTCTGACGAAGACACCGTTCCACGGCTTGGTATTATTCTTGCGGATGCAGGGATTATCCGATTCCCATGGTATATCGCTCTTTGGAAAGGAGTTCTTGCTGCGCTCTTTGGCTTTGTCAATATTTTTGCTGCGTTTTTCTTTTTAATAAAAGGACTTATCATGGGGCAGGGCTTAGCGTTTAGTGTTGCTGGTCCTGTAGGAATTGCCGTTGTCGTAGGGGAGAGTGCTCGACTTGGGTTGTCATACCTTATCAATATCATGGCAATGCTATCCCTCTCACTTGCAGTGATCAATATTTTGCCCATTCCTGCGCTTGATGGTGGCAGACTTTTCTTTGTTATCTATGAGAGAATGTTTAAGAAGCCTGTGCCAATGAAATACGAACAAGCTGCACACACGATTGGATTTTTGCTTTTGATGCTGTTGATTGTCGTAGTAACCTGGCGAGACATTTCAAACCTTTTTTAGTACATGATATGAAAGAAGAATTACAACATATAAAAAAAGAATTTGAAGCACAGTTGAAACATGTGTCTAGTTTGTTACAGCTTGAAGAACTCGAGCAAACTATTTTTGGCAGAAAAGCTGGTGCGTTTACGAATCTTGCAAAGCAGATGAAAGACGTTGCTACCGAGCAGAAAAAAGCCATTGGTGAGATGATGAATACCGTTCGTCTGAAAATTGTGAAAGAACTGGAAGAAAAACGTGAAGCACTGCAACGTGAAGAAATGAAAAAAATTGCAGAGACAGAATCAATCGATGTGACTGAGCCTCATCTTCCAAAAGAAGCACATGGGCATATGCATCCGATGTCACAAGTGGAAATTGAATTATCTGAATTGTTTCGTTCCATGGGATTTATGGTGCTCGATGGACCCGAGCTTGAAAGCGATTATTTCAATTTTGAAGCATTGAATATTCCGCCATCACATCCTGCGCGGGATAGTCATGATACATTTTTTATCAAAGATCATCCGGAATGGGTCATGCGTACACATACGTCTCCTGTGCAAATACGTGCGATGCGTGAATTTGGTGCGCCACTTCGTGCGATTGTGCCGGGGCGTGTATTTCGAAATGAATCGATTGATGCAAGTCATGAACACACCTTTACTCAGCTCGAAGGGTTGGTTGTCGATAAAGATATTTCTATTGCTGATATTATTGGTGTGATGAAAGGATTGCTTTCTGGGATTCTAAAGAAAGATGTGGAGGTACGACTTCGTCCAGGATTTTTTCCTTTTGTAGAACCTGGTTTTGAGCTTGATATGAGATGTCTTGTCTGTGAAGGAACTGGTTGCAATGTCTGCAAACAGACTGGTTGGGTAGAAATGATGCCTTGTGGTCTTGTACATCCGGAAGTATTGAAAGCTGGTGGGCTTGATCCTGATGTGTATTCTGGATTTGCCTTTGGGCTTGGCAGGATGCGGCTCGTGATGCAAAAATATGGTATCGAAGATATCCGACATTTTCAGTCAGGGGATCTGAGATTTTTGAAACAGTTCTAATTGTTGAAGATGATGAAATTGTTTTATATGAAGGAGGCTTATGACGTTTGGTTATGAACAATTAGATGTTGCAAAGATTTCTAGAAGCTTGATCAAAGATGTATATCGAATATCAGCACGATTTCCAGATGAAGAAAGATATGGATTGATAAGTCAGGTAAGACGAGCTGTTGTATCAGTGTTACTCAATATTGCAGAGGGAAGTGGAAGAAAAACATCAAAAGATTTTGCAAGGTTTTTGCGCACTTCTATTGGTTCGCTTATAGAAGTTCATGCAGGGTTACAATGTTCCATAGATCTCGAGTACATTGAAGAATCAACATACGAAAAAATAGAACCTGCAATGAAAGAATTATATTTTAAATTTATCGGGTTAGAAAAATATCTCCTTAATAAGAAATGAATAATGTTGTAAATGTTGAAGTTGTTTTACATGTTCAAATTGAACAGTTACAACATTTAGAACACCTAGAACACATATATGCTCGTATCAAAAAATTGGCTCTCACAATTCACCACCATTCCAAAAAAAATTACGCCACAACAGCTCGGTGTTGATTTGACCATGCATGTTGTGGAAGTCGAAGATGTTATTGATGAAGCGAGATTTCTCGAAAATGTTGTTGTTGGAAAAGTTGTTGAAGTAAAAAAGCATGACAATGCAGACACATTGCATGTGTGTACGGTAGATGTCCGCGACGAAAAACTTCAAGTTGTCTGCGGTGGCAGTAATGTCCGAGAAGGGATGTTCGTCGCAATGGGCAAACTTGGCGCATCAGTGCGATGGCATGGAGAAGGGGAGCCTATTGTTTTAACAAAAGCAAAAATTCGTGGGGTTGAAAGTTTTGGCATGATTTGTGCATCGGATGAAATTGGGCTCGGTGATATGTTTCCAAAACAAAGTGAGAAAGAAATTTTGGATCTTACTGATATCATTGCATCCAGATATTCGGATAATCCAGATCAACAGATAGGGAAGCCACTTTCGGACGTGTTGGAATTGAACGATATTGTCTTCGATATAGATAATAAATCCATGACGCATCGGCCGGATTTGTGGGGGCAGTATGGAATGGCGAGGGAGATTGCGGCGATGTATGGGCAATCGTTAAAGGCGTACGAACCAAAGAAATTGAAGGGACTAGAAACTGGTAACTGGAAACTTGATGTGGCGGTGAAAGATGTAAAAGCTTGTCCGCGGTATATGGCGGTTGCGATTGATGGGATTGAGGTTGCAGAATCACCGGCGTGGTTGAAAAAACGATTGATGAGTGTTGGTGTGCAACCGAGGAATAATGTTGTGGACGTCACAAATTTTGTGATGTTTGAGCTGGGGCAGCCGTTGCATGCTTTTGATATAAAACAACTCGCAAATAAAAAAGGAGATGTTGAAATCATTGTCAGAAAAGCAAAAGATGGTGAGGAATATACATCGCTTGATGATAAAAAATATACTCTTACAAAAGAAGATTTAGTTATTGCCACGAAAGACAAAGTTGTTGCGCTTGCGGGTGTGAAGGGGAGTAACAATAGTGGAGTCACGAATGAGACGACGAGTATTCTTCTCGAGTCTGCAAATTTTCATGCGGTCACTATTCGTCGCACGGCATCTCGCCATGGGCTTCGCACTGATGCGTCTGCACGGTATGAAAAAAGTCTTGATCCACATCTGTGTGAATTGGCACTTCGTCGTGTGGTCGAACTGCTCAAAGAAGTTTCTCCAAAGAGTGTGGTATCGAGTACCATTGTTGATCAATCAGATTTTTCTCTTGACCAAGGCCCTATTGCATTGGACACAGAATTTGTTCAAAGAAAAATGGGTGTTGATTTGCCTGCAACAGAGATGGTCCGTATTCTCACAAGTCTTGGTTTTGGCGTAAAAGAAAAGAAAAATACTTTGTCAGTTACGATCCCTTCTTGGCGTGCAACAAAAGATATTTCTATTCGAGAAGATCTGGTAGAAGAAATCGCACGCGTGTACGGCTACGACAATATCGTGCCAACACTGCCGACGTTCCCTATTGTTCCTCCAAAAAAGAATGCTCTGCGCGAACTCGAAACACGACTCAGAACATTGCTTGCGTATGAAGGACGATATACGGAAGTTTCCAATTATTCTTTTGTATCACCAGACTTGCTTGAAAAAGTTGGTGAAAACGTAAAAGATTATCTTGAGCTCGACAATCCTATTGCAAAAGATCGTCCATATTTGCGTCGACATCTGAGAGAAAATTTGCTCGAAACAGTCGAACGGAATTCACATAGATTTGATGTTGTGTCTATTTTTGAAATTGGAAAAGTGTTCAAAAAAGAACAAGAGGGTGACGTCGATGGACAAAAAAATACCTTGCCAAAACAAGATACCCTTCTCGCTATGGCACACGCAGAAAAAGGTGATGAACATCCTTTTTTGCATGTGTCTACATCCTTTACCACTGTCATGACTCGTCTTGGTCTTGCTGTACATTTTGAAAAGAAGTCTCTTGATGATGTGTTTGTTCATCCAGGACGATTTGCGGAAGTACATGTTGCTGGAAAAAAAGTAGGGCACATTGGCGAAGTGCATCCGATGACTGCAAACACACTCGGGCTTGATGCAAGAACAGCAGTCCTCGAAGTAAATCTTTCTGAGATAGTTCTTCTTCTCACAGAAAAAACTCAGTATCAACCACTTTCACAATATCCTTCGATCGAACGAGACGTCGCCTTTGTTGTCGATAAGAGTGCTGTGCACGAAGACATCGCTGTCGCACTGATCAAGGCAGATCCTTTGACCGTAGATGTTGCATTGTTTGATGTGTTTATGGGAAAGAATATCGGTGAGGGAAAAAAGAGTATGGCCTATCGCATCACGTATCGATCTGATGAAAAGACGCTGGAAGGAAAAGATGTTGATGTTGTTCATGAAAAGATCGTCGCAATGCTTCAGAAAAAGTTTGGTGCTGAAATTCGGGCATAATATGACTTCACACAATATTCCTCGCTGCATGAGTACGCAGCATCCTGATAATGTTTCTCAACCTTTTTTTGCCGAGCATGCACAGCTTGGCGGAGAAGACGAAATTCAAGAAGCGTATTACGCGTATTCTCATCTTGGCTGTGATGAACAAATGTGGGATGCAGAAGGAAAAGAAGTCGATACGTTTGTGGTCAAAAAATTGCTTACCAAAAATGAGCAGTTTTTTCGTACACATCGGCTTGGCAATGAATTACGTCTGACAGTGCGTGTCCCAAATCCAGAAGTAGAAAAAACAGAAGGAAAAATTTTGCTTGAAACACTCGAAAGTATTCCACGATCATTTGATGCGGCGCGTGCGTTTTATGGTGACGATGTCACGGCGCCGATTTTTGAAGTGATTTTGCCAATGACCACGTCTGCAGAAAGTTTGGATAGAATTTATCATTATTACAAAGATTTTGTGGTAGGCAAGGGAAATACTGCTGTTCGTCCCAATGATATTTCTGTCAGTGAGTGGGTAGGGGAGTTTCGTCCTGAGACCGTACACGTGATTCCACTTTTTGAAGACAAAGAACACATGCTTGCAAGTGCGGATATTCTTCGTGAGTATTTGAAAGATAAAGATGTCTCGTATCAGCGCGTTTTTCTCGCACGCAGTGATCCTGCTGTCAATTATGGATCGATTTCTGCTGTTCTTATCAACAAAATTGCNNGGGTACCCAAGTGTGCAGACGTTTACGATTCAGTCATCATTCAAATTTGACAATGATCCTGCGATAGTCCAGTCTGCAATTCAAAAACTGCTTACCACAGAAAGACAAAAACCACTGGCAGTGCCGGAAGAACAGGTCCTCGATATTATCGAGCGTTACAGTGCGCGGTATCAGGAACAGCTTGCCGAGCTGGTCGATGTGATCAATGAAGTCGCTGTCCATATCCCAAAGCGAAGAAAACGAAAATTGCATATCGGCTTGTTTGGGTATTCTCGTACCATGGGAAAAAAACATCTCCCTCGCGCGATTACCTTTACTGCGTCTCTCTATTCTCTTGGGGTGCCCCCCGAGCTTCTTGGGTTAGATGCACTGACAGAGGAAGATATGGCGGTTATCAAAGAAGTGTATCCAAGTATTGATCTGGATTTGAAAGATGCGATTCGATTTGTAGATATGGATTCGCCATATTTGCCAACAGCGGTGAAAGACAGAGTTGTATCATGGTATGGAGATGTCTCGCAAGACACCGAACATATCGTTGCAACAAAACAGATTTGTAACGCGATGATGTCGCATAGCAATGATGATCTTTCGCATCTCGTTCTTCTCGCTGCACAGCGTCGGGGATTTTTGGGATAGAGGATAGGTGTTAGAGTTTTAGAGTCTTAGGTGATAGCTTTCCTGTCCCGATTAAATCGGGATGATTCAGGATCTCTCCCCAGAAAGACGTTGCTCGGTCAGAAAGATGCTGAAATAAATTCAGCATGACAAAAAGACACTATTACCTATAAGCTATTAGCTATAAACTCCAAAGTATTTCACACGACTTTCTATGTGTGCTATACTTTCTTCGAAGCGTCCTAATACCTAATTCTCTAACTCTCTAAAACTCTAACCCGCCTGTCATATGTTCGATACACCACAAGATTTGTTATATATTGTATTGTCATTTTGTATTTTGTGGTTTACGGTATTCTTGTGTTGGCTTTTGTATCAGGCGGCGCGGGTGTTGAAAAATGCAAATGAGATTATCGAGAATGTCACGAATAAACTCGAGCTTATTTCAGACGCAGTAGAATTTATCAGAAAAAAAGTAGACAATGTGAGTGATCACATGGGATCTGTGAGCAAGTTTTTTACTGGGACGATTGGGAATATGGTGATGAATAAACTGACAAGTCAATTGGAGAAAAAAATTTCAGGAGAAGATGGTGGAAAGAAAAAAAAGGCGAAGAAGAAGTAAGGAAGAAATACAAAAATAAAAAAACTCCGATGAGGAGTTTTTTGTGTTATAAAAATGTAGGGGCGGGTGCGGTTCTCGTGGAGAACCGCACCCTGTGACTGTTGCCCCTCAGGTGCCCTACTACTTTAAGTTCGGGCTGTCGGAGACATCCATGATGTCTCCGATGGACATTCTCATGCACGAAGGCTCGTCGCCGTTGAACGCGCAGAGCGGCTGCATGGCGGTGATGTGCCATGTCGGCTCTCCGGAGTTTTCGTAGCATTTGACGTAGCGGATCGGATCCATCGTTCGATAGCATGAGATCGTGCCACTCGTCTCGATGCTCTTGATCTTCTTGCCGGTAGCATCGAAGAGTTCGCACTTCGTGATGCCTCTCTCCTTAAGGAGGAATTCTCCAGGATTCTTGCAGATGGGAATTTCCTGCACGAGCTGGGTCGGCTCTACCACCTTCTGCTTCGGTTTCGGCTCCTCGCAGCCGGTGAAGGAAGCGAAGACCGAAAGGATGGCGAGGACGATCAGGCTGAGCTTGGTCACGGCGTTCTCTCCTGCGCGTTTGCGCATCTGGGGGCGTCGATAGAGAGTTCACCATCGTTGGTGAATACTCCAAATGACCAATATGCATATCATATTTTTTTCGTTTTGTCAAGAGGATGCAAACAAAAAAACAGCATACACTGCTGTTTTTTTGACTGTCCCCGAACGCTCCCATGCTGCGTAGTCCCGTTCGGGGAACATGTCAGACGCGGGGAGCGTCAGGGTTAGGTTGTCATGCGGACAGTAAAGTTCGCGTTGTGGAGCTGGGTGCGTCCGACAGAGAGGCGGAGTTTGTTCGCCATCTCAGTCGAGTTCTCAACGTTCAGATAGATCGTTCCGTCATTATGAACTACGAGGCAGACCCCGATGATCGTCAGGTTCATGCCGGTCTCGAAGCCGGTGAGCACCAATCGCGATGAGCCGTTGTTGTTGATGACTTCGGCACGGCGGTTATTCGCCAGCCATTTCCTGATGGTGAGGCGTGTGCCGAACTTACAGTTGGAGAGGTTGATGCTCATCCTTCCAGTGCGCGAGATTGATACTACGACGTTTTCAAGGCGACGAGTTGGTTCCTTGACTGGATCCATGGTGTTCCTCCAAGGTGGTTTGCAAAACCGTATCATCGGTGGGGGAGATTGTCAAGGCTTGTAGGAAAAAACATACAGATAAAAAAAGAATCACAAGAAAATGATTCTTCAAGGCGACATAAAGAGGGTAGACAGTCGCAACGTTCATTGTGTAAATGCGATGTTAGGCAATATACCATTTTTTATTCTTCAAAATCCTGAAAGTAACGGTATTCGCATTTCATATTTGTTTTCTTTTCAAACTCAGCGATCTCTACTCTGATTTGTCGTAATCCAATCCAAACACATTGTATTTCATCGATACCATGAGCATAGAAAATTTTTTCATAGGTAGGACCAGAAATTTTGCATGCACACCGGCGATCTTCATGTGATGATTTTGGATCACGTTCCGGTTGACCTATTGAAATCTCCACGAAGTCTTTTGTGTCGATAAGGGGATATGTTGCTTTTATCATTGCTTTACTCATAACATGTTGATTTGTTATTTTTGATTAAAGCTGTCTCTCATATACTGTGGCATGTCTATAGACATATCGTCAACCATTCTTTTCGTTTTTTCTGCAACGGTATAAAATTGATTTACTTTCAAAAAATGATCTTTTAATTCTAGAACACACTCATTAATGGAATTATTTGTATGTGGTCTAAAAACTTCTGCACTATTGTTCATTTTTTGAATCTCTTTACAATCATTGTCATTTTCAAAGAGTATAGCTGGAATTTTTGATTTTGTAAGAGATGCCGCTGTAGTTCGATGATTGCCGTCTAGAGCAAAATATTTCACCTGCGGGTGATTATTTTTAAAATCATCAAATTTCTTCTTAATTTTTTTATCAAAAGCAGACGCTACCAATTCTTTTGGTAAGATTATTGTTCTCGCAATAATATCAGCGCAATGCTTTTGAAAAATTCTAAAATACAATTTTAAAATTACTCCATCGCTCACTCCTATTTGCAAGTCGTAAATAGGGTAGTCATCCATTGTTACAATTTCATTGTCTGCTACTTCTAATAATTTCATAATTTATGATGTTTTAACACATATCCATTTTTTTAGGGTACTTTATTCATCCTCTTTAGTACTTATTCTACACGAATCAATCAGTTTGATTGCTTCTTCGTATCCAAGGAATCTACCAATAGTAACCTGTTTGTCTGGACGATCGTCAAAATAGTGTTTTCCAAAATCACGAATCTTTTTTTCTATTGTTGCGTCTACCATAATGTTTTCATTTGATAGCCGGCATAAAATTTTGTGATCTTCCTCACCATTTTCAATCGATTCAACCATGCCTATCGGTTCCACTTCTACAATATCTCTGGAAGTGAGTGATTTTGATGTTATCACATAACAATCAAGATGATCTCCGTCGCCACTAATCGTATTTAGCAAAAAGCCATAAGCATATGGATAAGGTTTATATACAGTTTTTGTTTTTATGTATTCAAGTGTTTGTTCGTTGTAGATAGGACGTTGATTTGTTCCAGCGTCTACTTCAATGAATGCTTTCATAACATATTGCTTAGGAACATTGTACTTTTGTTCTACTATGCTAGCTCCATAGTCCCGAAGGGCTGTGGAGCTTCATTGCTTTTGTGTGGCAGGATGGCTCCACAGGGCTGCGCCACTATGGAGCCGGCTGAGCATTCATAATGGGTATATGAACATATAAAAAGAAGTATATCTTCCATATCTGCACTGGTCAATGGCAACTTGACGCCACCCAAAAACAATGATTTTATGTATGTGGCTGACAATACGGAGGTAAGCCATGTTTCAACTGCAGTGGCAAGAGGGATATCTGGATCGCCATTACACCCTCACTGCGGAAAAGCGTGAGGATGCTGAACGCGAAGCGTGCAAAGTGTGGGCGGGCATACGAAGTTCTCACGCGTTTTTGCAGCTTCCTGCCCTCAGCGCGGAGGCCTCCTTCGTCGAGGTCACTTCTCTCAAGATCCTCTAGTCTTCCTGCCGTCAGAGCCTGCCACACATTATGTGTCGCAGGCTCGTTCTTTTTTCAACTAGACAACCCACCTCGAAACCAGTACCATACGTATACTATGGCAGAATTCGTCCACCTTCACCCTGCACTAGAGCTTTCGGCTTTCAGCCTCTCGCTCAGTACAGGGCAGGCGTCCATTTGATAGTCGTTTTCCCATGAATTTTACACACCTCCACGTCCATTCGCATTACTCTTTGCTCGATGGACTCGTCAAAATCAAACCGCTTGTCAAAACCGCTAAAGAGCGCGGTTTTTCGGCTTTGGCACTGACAGATAATGGATCTATGTACGGGGCGATAGAGTTCTATAAAGTGTGCCAGGCAGAGGGAATAAAGCCGATCATTGGGTTCAAGGCATATATCGCACCACGAAAACTGACAGATAAAGATCTGGAAAAAGATAAAGAATGGTATACACTTATTTTGCTTGCAGAGAATTTTGATGGGTATCGCAATCTGATGAAACTCTCGTCTATCGGTCACCTCGACGGATTTTTTAACGGCAAGCCTCGCCTGGATAAAGAAACTCTCAAAACGTATGCGGATGGCATTATTGCATTGTCTGGTGATATTCAGGGAGAGGTACAACAGCTTTTGAAAGCAAATAAGATAGAGGATGCGAAAAAAACAGCAAAAGAGTATGAAGAAATTTTTGGGAAGAATGATTTTTATCTTGAACTGCAAGATCATCCTGCAATAGAAGGACAGATCGATGTCAATACAAAACTTATAGCCCTTTCCGAAGCGACAGGCATCCCAAAAGTCGTGACGCGCGATGTTCATTATCTGCATCAAGATGATGCCGAAGCGCAAGATGTACTCCGGTGTATTTCCGGAGGACTGCGTGTGGATATGGGGAATCGTGAGGACTTCCGTCATGTAGACAGATCACTCAATACTGCTGAAGATATTATGTCCCGCTTTCGTCATGTTCCTGATGCTATAGAAAATACTGTCAAAATTGCAGAACGAGTGAATATAGAAATCGAGCTGGATCAGTGGCACTTTGCACCAGTAGATTTGCCACCAAACAAAACATCAGACGAGACACTTCGAGATGAAGCGTTTGCATGCGCGCCACATTTTTATCCGGAGATGGGAGATGAAATTACGGATCGTATAGAATACGAACTTGAGATTATCAAAGAAAAAGGGTACTCGCCGTACTTCATCTGTGTGGCAGACTATGTTCGCTATGCAAAAGATAATGGGATTGTAGAATCCACTCGTGGATCTGCTGCTGGGTCGCTTGTTTCCTATGTGCTCGGCATCACGACCGTGGATCCGATCCGATTCAAATTGCCATTTGAAAGATTTTTGAATCCCTTCCGTCCGAGTCCTCCTGATGTGGATACAGACTTTGCCGATGATCGTCGCGACGACATGATCGCCTATGTTACAAAAAAATATGGCGCAGATAAAGTGGCGCAGATTATTACGTTTGGAACTATGGCAGCGCGCGCAGCAGTGCGAGACGTGGGTCGCGCGCTCGGACTTTCCTATAGCTTTTGTGACCAAGTCGCAAAACTGATTCCCCAAGGAGCGCAAGGATTTCCGATGACGATCGAACGTGCATTGAAAGAAGAACCTGATTTGAAAAAATTGTTTGATAGTAATGATGACGTGCATCGACTTCTCACCCTTGCTCAAAAAGTAGAAGGCTGTGCGCGGCATACGTCTATTCATGCTGCCGGCGTGGTGATTTCTCCCACACCACTTGTTGACTTCACGCCAGTGCAGCGAGAAAGTGGGGGAGACAGAATTTTGACACAGTACAGCATGTACGATGTCGAAGCGGCTGGTGTATTGAAAAACGACTTTCTTGGAATTCGAAATCTTTCTATTCTCGGAAAAGCGGTGGAAATCGTACAGAAAACAACGGGAGAAGAAGTGGATATTTATCATCTGCCACTCGATGATACAAAAACATTTGACATGATTTCTCGCGGAGAGACCATGGGTGTGTTTCAGTTTGGCAGCTCTGGCATGATTCGCTGGATCAAAGAACTTCGTCCGACAAATATTGACGATATCATGGCTATGGTAGCGCTGTACCGTCCTGGACCAATGGACTTTATTCCAGAATATATCAAGCGCGCGCATGATCCGAGTACGATCGACTATCCTCATCCTGATCTTGAAGAAACACTCGAAAAATCTCTTGGTCTTCTTATCTACCAAGATGATGTCATGCTTACTGCTATCAAACTTGCTGGCTACGATTGGCTCGAAGCAGACAAATTCCGCAAAGCCATGGGAAAGAAAATTCCTGAACTCATGAAAGAACAGGAAAAAAAGTTTAAAGATGGGTGTATTGCCAATCATCACCCAAGAGAATTGGTCAATGATCTGTGGGAGCGTATCAAGCCATTTGCCACGTATGCGTTCAACAAAGCGCATGCGGCGAGCTATGGGATTGTTGCGTACCAGACAGCGTACATGAAGGCAAATTATCCAGTGCAATACATGACGGCTATTTTGCAGGCAGAAGCAAGTGATATAGAAAAAGTCGCTGCGATTGTACATGAAGGAAGTCGCATGGGGATCACGGTGTTGCCACCGGACGTGAATGAAAGTTTCAAAAACTTTGCCATGACGAGTAAAGCAGGGGAGCCTGGCAAGATCCGGTTTGGGCTCACGGCTATCAAAAATGTTGGAGAGCATATCTGCGATATGATCTATCGTGAGCGAAAGGAACATGGACAGTACACAAGTCTAGAAAATTTTTTGGAGCGGGTGACGGATAAAGATTTGAATAAAAAATCACTTGAAAGTTTGATCCAAGCAGGGGCGCTGGATTGTTTTCATCAAGATCGTGGCGTATTGCTTGCCAATATTGAAAACATTTTATTTTATTCAAAACATCAAAAAGAACAAGGCGTGACGAATCAAGGATCATTGTTTGCCGGTACTACTATTTCGCTTGACGATAGTGTGGTCTTGAAAGATGCGCCGGTCGCGACCATGGATGATAAACTGCTTTGGGAAAAAACATTGCTTGGTATTTATGTGTCGTCGCATCCATTTGCAAAATACGAGCATCTGTTTCGCAACGCACTCACAGCGATGAGTGATATAGAACATGTGCAGCGAGATGAATGGGTGATTACCGGCGGTGTGATTGACGCCGCACAAAAGAAAATTACGAAAAAAGGTGGCGTGATGATGTTTGTCACCATACAGGATAACACCGGATCCATGGAGTATTTGGTGTTCCCAAAAACATTTGAAAAAACAAAAGATATGTGGGTCGTGGGAAATGTGGTGGTCGTGGTCGGCAAAACACCAAGAGAAGAAGGAGACAATAAAATTTTTGTTGAAAATGTGTATCTGCTCACGCCAGAAAATGCGGCAAGTGTTGCAGGACAAGTATCACTCGGCACACATGTCGAACGAGCGGCAAAAAAAGAAGCAGAAAAGTATGTCACGATTCCTGTGTCAAAAGAACAATTAAAAAACAGTGCCGGTGCACTGAAAGAATTGTTTGCCGCGCATCCAGGTGACGCACGTGTGTATTTTGAAGTAGAAGGACAGAGTGTGAGGACGGAGACATTTGTACATGAGGGAGAAGCGTTGGAGCAAGCAATAAGTGGTTTATTAGAAATTAGATAATTGGAAATTAGAAATTTTTGTGAAGCCCCGGGTCACCGCGTTGTGCGATGCCCGGGGTTTCTGTCTACAGGGGGATGGTTATCGATCAGCGCAGCTCGCGGATCGATTGATCCCAGTGGTGGCAGCGAATGATGTTGGCCAAGTCGTCCTCCCATGGGGCGACGACCAGTCTGCCATTCTCTACCAGTCCCTTGAGCTCGTGCCGGTCTGCCACGGGAATCGTATCCGTAATGTAGAGCCGATCGATTGGCCCTGATGCAAGTCTGCCAGGTGCAGGACCACATAGAACGCCATGGACCGTCGCTGCCCAGATATGCTCGACCCCGTAGCGGCGACGAATTTCTTCTGCCGTGGCAATCTGAGTTCCCATGGTTGCAGTCTCGTCGTCGACGATCACCGTGGTTGAGCCGCGGAGGTCTTCGGCATCTCCGAAGACAGAATCGATCTTGACGTTGTTGCTGTCGCTCCGTCGTTTGCCGATGACGACGATGGGGAGATTCACACCTCGTTCATCAAGCATGTTCCTTACTATCCCCCCGAAGCGCTTGTTTGCCCCGTCATCGGGGAACATCAAGCACAGCTTGCGATCTCCTGCTGAGTCCAGGATCTTGGTCAGCAGTCGTCGCATGAGCGAGATTTCGGTGATGAGTCCCATTCTGCCGGCCATGACCACTTGAGGTGCATGGAGATCAGCAGAGATGATTCGATCCAGCTTTCCTTCCGATGCGCTGGACATCATTCGAGTGGTGTGACTCACCAGAGCGAGTTCATCCGCGCCCTCGTCCTTGTCGGAACGCGACAGTGGGAAGTATCCACTCACGATGGAGATGCGACTCGCACGACGTCCCACCAGGTAGGCGAGCATGATGTAGAGTTGCCCGAGCATGTTGTACGTGCCTGGACCACTCGTCAAGATAACGCAGTCGTGTCCGCCGATGTGCCCCTTGGGCAGCTTTAGATACGGTTCACCATTCGTCCGCTCTCCGAACTTTGGCTCAGCGATGTCGCACGGTGTATTCTTCTCGACGATGAGGCTGGCGACTCTTGCCGCCTGCTTCTCGAAGCCTGGCATCGGAACAAGAGTAAGCCCCCCATTCCTATTGTAGCCAATCATGATGTCACCGTTTGCCATTACAATGTCCTCCTGAGACATGAAAGCACGGAACGAGTCCGTGCTTTTGTGAAAGATCTGGCGCTATCGTAGCTGTCGACTTTCTTTTTGTCAATTGATGACTGTGGAGGAATTATTTATCGTACACTTCCCAGTTTGGATTCACGACCACGTCTTGCCATTCTGTGAATTCTTTTTTCTTTGCTTTCATATATGCTGCGGCGGCGATCATCGCGCCGTTGTCCATGCTGTATTGGGGACTTGGCACGAGTAGCTGAGCCTGTGGCATTTCTTGTATCATTATTTGTAATTCTGTACGAAGTTTTGGATTTGCAGAAACGCCACCACCGAGGATGATGGTGTGTACATGGTATTCTTTTGCAGCACGTTTTGTTTTTTCTACGAGGACATCGACGATGGCTTGTTCGAAGGTGGCGCAGAAGTCAGGGAGAGAGACTTTTTGCGGTTCCCCTCCTTGCCAAGGAGGGGTTAGGGGAGGTCTCGCAGTAGCACTGTTCGTGGTGTTATGCTTTACCCCCTCTTGATCTCCCCCTTGGAAAGGGGGAGAAACGTGCTTGCCTTGTATTGTTGTAATGCTGTTATCTCTCAGCCAATATAACGCCGCCGTCTTCAATCCAGCAAAACTAAAATCATAATCATCACTATCCATCATCGGACGTGGAAATGCGATTGCTTTCGTATTGCCATCTTTTGCAAGTTTTGAAATTTTTGGACCACCCGGATATTCGAGGCCAAGCAGTTTTCCCACTTTATCAAATGCTTCGCCTGCGGCGTCGTCGCGCGTTTTGCCGAGGAGATCGTAGTCGCCAAAGTCTCGCATTAATACGAGTTCTGTGTGGCCACCGCTCACTATTAAACAAAGTATTGGAAATTTGAAATTTGAAATTTGAAATTTTTCTTCTTGAGACGAACGTAGCAGTACGGAGTGTATATGTCCTTCGATATGATTCATGGCAATCATTGGCACATTCCAAAGATACGAAAGATTTTTTGCCACTTCTGCGCCGACCAATAAACCTGTTATCAATCCTGGTCCGGTTGTTGCAGCGATGACATCTGGTTTTTTTTCAGTGTCGCCAATGGATGTTCGCCATTCGTTCATTACTTCTTCCACCACAGGAAGAATATTTTCTGCATGCATCCGTCCTGCAAGTTCTGGCACGACGCCACCATATTTTTTGTGTACGTCCACTTGGCTTGCTGTTTTTTCTGCGAGGACAACAAAACCATCATCACTACAATCGAGTAGCGCGACGGATGTATCGTCACATGATGATTCTATGCCTAAAATATACATATATAAAACAGCAGATGAAACAGATTATAACAAATTGAAGCAGATAACAATCTTTATACAATAAAATGACATCCAATACTTTCTTTTCTTTCAATCGCAGCTTTTGTAATTAAGATCGCAACGTCTGCAAGATTTTTTGTTTCTATCAGCATCTCATCTCTGCCATTTTTTTGCAATGTGTTGAGAGTGTCTTGAATTGCTTGCAACTTTTGGAGTGTGTCATTCAATTCATTTTTGTGACGAATAATACCAACATGTTCCCACATGATTTGCTGAATTTCTTTTTTGATATCGCGAACATTCGTTTCTGTATAGATGGTGTTGCTACTATCAATTTCAACATGTTCAACACTTCCCACATGTTGAACATACGCTACCGCAGTTGGGACAGTTTGTTCACTAAAGACCATACATTCGAGGAGTGAATTTGATGCCAGTCGATTTGCGCCATGGACACCTGTATGGGCGACTTCGCCAAAGGCAAAAAGGCCGGGGATGTTTGTTTGTCCATGCAGATCTGTATGCACACCACCGCACGTATAATGTGCTGCCGGCGCAACAGGGATACGATCTTTGTCCATTTTTATACCATACCACCAGAGTTGATCATAAATATATGGAAAGCGTGCTTTGATATAGGCGGATTCTCTGTGTGTGATATCGAGATAGACAGGACCGTATTTCATTTCTTCATATATTGCTCGTGCGACAATATCTCGTGGTGCCAGCTCTTTCAACTCATGTTGAGATTCCATAAATCGTTCACCTTTTGCATTCACGAGAATAGCACCTTCGCCACGAATAGTTTCAGAAAGCAGAAATGTTGGTTTTCCTTCGAGTGCAAGAGCTGTCGGGTGAAACTGGATGAATTCCATATCACGAATTTCTGCTCCCGCGCGTGCAGCCATAGCGATGCCATCTCCTGTTGCAACACGTGGATTGCAATTGCGTTCGTATACTTGTCCTGCTCCACCAGAGGCAAGAATTGTTGCTTTTGCGAGAAATGGTTCGATATGTTTTTTTTCTGTATCAAGGACTATTGCGCCCTGACACGCATTGTTTTTTACTATCAGATCAATCGCAAGATGTGATTCAAATATATGAATATTCTTATGTTGGCGTACCTGAAAAATAAGCGCCCGTTCTATTTCTTTTCCTGTGGCATCGTGTGCGTGAGCGATTCTCCTCGCACTATGTCCACCTTCTTGTGTGAGTGACAGGTCTTCTTTTTTTCGATTGAATCCTACGCCAATATCAATCAATTTTTGAATTTGCGCAGGTGCTTGCGTCACCATAAGTTTCACCGCTTCGACATCGTTCAAAAAACACCCTGCTGTGAGTGTGTCTGCTATGTGCGCGTCAAAGCTGTCGTGAGCGTCAAGAACAGCCGCAATGCCACCTTGGGCATAGTTGCTATTGCTTTCCATCAGTTCTTTTTTTGTGACAATCGCAACCGTGCCATGCTCAGCAGAGTCGAGGGAAAAGTTCAGGCCGGAGATGCCGGAGCCGATGACTAAAAAGTCGTAAATCATAGTGAGAATGCTTGGGAGGCTTAGAAGGCTGGGAAGGCTTGGAATGCCTGGAAGAAGGCTACACGATATCGAGACCAATGTCGAGGGACATGACAGAGTGGGTGAGTGAGCCCATAGAAATGATGTCGACGTCTGTTGCGCCGTAGTTTGTTATTGTTTTTTCATGTATGCCTCCTGATGCTTCGAGAATAATGTCAGGGTGTGTTTCATGCAATTCTTGTACAAGTGGGGCGATATTTTCAGGAGAAAAATTATCAAACATGATTGCGCTTGGTTTGAGTTTTGCAAATTCGAGAACCTGCTCAGCTGTGTCTGCTTCTATTTCCCAAAATATGTTTTTGTCATTGAGTTGTTTTGCTTTTGATGCAAGGTCTGCAATGTAGGGAATATGGTTATCTTTTATCAATACAAAATCATACAGGCCAAGACGATGTGTACCACCACCACCGAGTGTCACTGCGCGTTTATCGAGGAGGCCCCATTGGGTTTTGCGAGTAGGGCAGAGAAGGACGGTCCTTGGGATTTTTTCAACAAAGTTTTTTGTGTGTGTGGCAATGCCAGACATGCGTTGCAGGAGGTTGAGCATCGTTCGTTCCACTTTCAATATTCCCTGTACATGTCCAGTGAGCGTCAGAACAATATCTTTGTTCAGGATGTCGTCTCCATCTTTTTTCAAAAAATCTATTTGAATATCAAAACTGTTCAAAAAGTATTCGACTTCTTGAAGTCCCGCTATCACACCATCTTGCTTTGCAATCACGTTTGCTGTTACTTCTGGATTGGTATCGAGAACTGCAGTGGTCGTCATGTCGTCGCCACCCGCTAGATCAAGGCGGAGTGTTTCGTGCGTATAATACTCAACATACGTTTTGTATGTCGGGTTTTCGAGTGTCAGCTTCTCGCGTTGATTGTAATAAGTTTTTATGTTATTTTGTTTTTCCATATTTTTTCTTACAGATAACGGATCATGCATTCGGATATACGGATAATCCAGATCTACGGATGGGGCTATCTGTTCATCTGGATTATCCGTATATCTGGATACGTCATCCGTAATTATTTTTTTGGGACAATCTCTAGCATACGATCAAGACTTTGTTTTGCTTTTATTCTGATATCCTCGGGGATCTCAATAATCTGATCTGGACGTGGATTTTTTAAGGCTACCAAAATATCTCGGAGCATAATTTTTTTCATATAGGGACAGAGACTACATGCTCCAACAATGTGTTTGTCAACAAACTCTGTTTTGACTCTATCCGTAATGCCACATTCTGTGACGAGCATAATATCCTGGGCGTCGCTCGATGCGATATAGCGGAGCATATCGCTGGTGCTCCCCGCCATGTCCACGGCATCCACGACGCTACTGTTGCATTCTGTATGGGCGAGGATTTTTACGCCTGGATGTTGTGCACGAATTTCCTTGATAGTGTCTACGGTAAATAGTTCATGCACTATACACGTGCCATCCCAGAGGATCAGTTTTTTCTTTGTTAATTTTTGTACGTTTTCTCCCATCAGTTTATCTGGGACAAAGATGACTTCGTCCTGTGGCATAGCATCTATCACGTCGACGACGTTTGCCGATGTACAGCAGACATCACATTCTGCTTTTACTGCTGCTGATGTATTTACATAGCACACCACGCCTGCATTGGGATGCTGTGTACGTAATTCGCGTACATCTTCTGCGGTGATTGATTCTGCAAGTGAACATCCTGCCATCGCTGGCACGAGGACATCTTTTTCTGGTGACAATATTTTTGCCGTTTCACCCATGAAGTGCACAGAGCAAAAAATAATTTTGTCAGCAGGATGTTCTGCTGCTATTTTACTGAGAGAATAGGAATCACCAAGAAAATCCGCAACACCATACATGATGTCAGGAGTTTGGTATGAGTGTGCAAGAATAATCGCATTTTGTTCTTTTTTTCGTATGTTGATTTCCAGCGTCATCGGGGCAATAACATCGACATCATCTCGCGACCATTCGGTATGTTTGAGCTTTTCGTATAGTCGCTCTGTCTCTTGCTTCAATTGTTCGTCAGTATATGTCACAGATTTTTTGATATACGTTCTATTATGTCTGGTACACCATGTGGCACCATATGTTCCCACGCAGCATCTTGTGCTTTCATGAGTTGTCTTATGGTCGTTCCTGAGTATGGGTTTTGTATGGTTATATCTTTCACATTGTATCCAGCATGTTCGAACAATTTTTTTACCCAGGCATTGCCGGTGTAGATCACATCGACTGGACCGGTAATATTGAGTACGTGCGCTGCCCATTGTTCTTCATCATGAATATCTGGAATGGGTAGAATCGTTGCCGGGATGTCTTGCCAACTGCTTTCTATCATGCGCTTTCTTTCTTCATATGTATAGGGATTGTCATCAGTCCTGCTATATTGAGAGCTCCCGATGCCAATAATGATTTCGGGTTCAGTAATCTGGCTCAGGGCATAGACATGACCGAGATGAAATGGTTGGAATCTTCCGATGTAGAGTGCTTTGCTCATATTTACACTGTTGCAACGGGCGGCATGTGACGTTTATGTTCAGATATTTTTATCATATGTTGTACGCGTGCAACTTTTTCTGATTCAAATGCCGAAAGATCATGTTTCGTTTCGATCGCGTCAAGCATGCTATCGAGCACATCATAGCTCATGCCTATTTCGTCTTCATCATATTGTCCTTCCCAAAGCCCTGCTGTTGGTTTCTTTTCAATAATTTCCTGCGGCACGCCTAGTTCCTTCGCAAGTGCGCGGACTTCGTGTTTGTATAAATTTGCAATGGGGAGGAGATCCACACCTCCATCACCATACTTTGTATAATAGCCAATCATACATTCTGTTTTGTTGCCAGTGCCGAGGACAATCCCGCCAATGCTGTTTGCTTTTGTATAGAGAATACTCATGCGAATGCGTGCTTTCAGATTACCAATCGCATGTTGTGTCGTTACTTCTGGCAATGCCTGTTTGAATGCATCGAGGAGTGGCTCAATCGAAACTGTTTCATACGAAACGCCAAGTGATGTTGCCACTTCGGTTGCGAGTCTGGCATCTTCCTCTGCATTAGTAGAGGAGGGGAGGATAAAGCCGTGAATTTTATCAGCGCCCAATGCGGCAACAGCAAGAAACGCAACGGTCGCTGAGTCGATGCCACCGCTGAGGCCGAGTACTACTTGTTTGTCTTGCACATAGGTTTGTAGGAAATCAATAATGGCTGCTTTTTTGTCGAGAATGGTCATAGAAATGTACTTTATGGTATAGTGAGGCTACCATATCATTAAAAAAAAATCTATATGTGGCGAGAACAGCGCACATGCCCAAAATGTCAGAGAAAATCATTGATGAGGAGTGAATCGATGTATAAGATTCTGGGTGCACTTATCCCTTTTTTTCTATTTTTTTTGCTGCTATTCAATGAACATAGTGCTTTTTACTTTGAATTTTGGTTTGAAATGATCGTTGCATTTTTTTTGATGTTTGGGCTTTGTATTTTGGGGTGGGGAGAACTTATGAAAAATAAGCGATATTATGTTTGTAAAAAATGTGGGTATAAAGAAGTAAAAGAAAGAGGAACGTTACCAGGATATGCTGAGATTGGTCTTCTCTCTGCCGGAGTGACCGTTATTGCGACTATAGTGATGGTTGTCACTATTATCGTGAGCTGGTAAAGCTTGTATTACGCTTGACATTTTTTGGAAGTTTAGGTATACTTTTTTCGTCTTATTTATGGCGCCATCGTCTAGTGGTTAGGACACCAGGTTTTCATCCTGGGAACAGGGGTTCGATTCCCCTTGGCGCTACCAGTCTCCAACCTCGCTTTGCTCGGTTTGCGCCTGGCAGGCCAGTATCCTTGACAGACAAAGATATTTGTAGTAATATGTGGGCATACCGCAGACAGTAGGTGTCGCAAGACTTAATTTCCTACCGAGGTGAGTCTAAGTTGGCTTAGTTGACTAGGTTTTATCCGTCGACAACAGTCAAAAGGTCGAAGATTCACGAGTTGTTCTGTGGGAAACCACAGTTTTTTTGTTGAAATATTTTTTCAGCAAAACCTAGTAAACTTAGATAACTTAGCACTATGGCTAAGACAAGAGTACAAAAAGAAGTAAAAGTGCAGCAATTGACTGACAACGTCAAAAACGCCAAAGCCGCTGTCTTTGCAAACTTTCAAGGGCTTACTGTTCCAGAAACAGAAGAACTTCGTGCCACATGTCGTGAAAACAATATTGTGATTACGGCAAGCAAGAAGACCTTGTTGAAGCGTGCATTGTCAGAAGGTGGATTCGATATCGATACCAAATCCTTTACCGGTGGTGTCGCTGCCGCATTTGGCATGGATGATGAAGTCGCACCTGCACAGATCATTGCGAACTTCGCAAAAAAACATGAGTTGGTTACCATCTTTGGTGGTATCCTCGAAGGAGCATTTATCGACGCAGCAAAAGTAAAAGAGCTTTCTCAGCTTCCAAGCAAAGAACAACTCTATGCTCAGCTCGTTGGTACGATCAACGCTCCTATCTCAGGCTTTGTCAACGTTCTCGCTGGCAACCTCCGAGGCTTGGTTACCGTCCTTGGTGCAATTAAAGAACAAAAAGCATAATATTTACGTTGAATTTGTTGTAGATGTTCAAATTGTTGTATATGAGATAGCTATTTCATAAGACAACATCTAGAACAATTACAACAGTTACAACAATTACAACATCAATACATATGTCAGAAGAAACAACAGAAGAAAAAAAGGCAGTAGAAGTGCCTGCAAAGTTCAAATCTCTTGTAGAAGAGATTGAAAAAATGTCTGTCCTCGACCTCGCTGAACTCGTGAAGGTTCTCGAAGACAAGTTTGGTGTCAGCGCGTCTGCACCTGCTATGATGATGGCTATGCCAGGCGCTGCAGGAGCAGCTGCTGAAGTAGAAGAAAAAACATCATTCACAGTAGAACTCACTGAATCTGGCGCAAACAAGATCGCTGTGATCAAGGCTGTCAAAGCAGCTACTGGTCTCGGTCTTGCTGAAGCAAAAGGACTCGTTGATAACGTTCCATCTGCTATCAAAGAAAACGCTCCAAAAGCAGAAGCAGAAGAACTTAAGAAAGCTATCGAAGAAGCTGGTGGAAAAGTTACATTGAAGTAATTCAATTTTTTTCAACAAAAAAAATCGTCCACATAAGCGTGGGCGATTTTTTTATTGTCATCCTGAACTTGTTTCAGGATCTCTCTTACGAAAGACGTCCTCTTACGGAAAGATTCTGAAATAAATTTAGAATGACATCGGACACTTTGAAAATCTTTCAACAAAAAATCACCTGTTTTCAGATGATCTTTTGACTGATCCCGAGCGAGTGACGTGGCTGACGATTGACTCGCTCGGAGTCAGGATAGTCAGACGAGTGTCACTCGCTCGGTTGGTGCATACTAGCGCTTTGCAACGAACGCTGTACTGAAGTTTCGTCGGACACGGGTGAGAAGCTTTTCTGCCGCATCCTTATTTTCGACAGGGATGTAGAGGGAGTATTCCCAGTCTCCCGTATCGTTTGCTTGCATCCTGACGAAAGCGTGCAGACGGTTGTTGTTCGCTTGCGCGTATCCTCTGTATGCTTCATTCAGACTGTCGAAAACACGAAGTACAATTGAGTAGGAAGTGACTTCGTGTAGTGTTGCAGTGTTGAATCGTGGACGTATGAGTCGAAGCGCTCCCTTGGCACTTTTTTCATCGGAGAATCTAGACACAACGACATCATAACGAAGCACGCCATCGTTGTATCTGAAGATCAGATACGCGAAGTATCCATCCGTCTGAAGTCTCAGTGCCAGTGTTTTTGCCTTGGAGAACGATGTTGTATTCCCACGAGGTGCGCTGAAGGAGTCCACCACGATCTCGAAGTCCGTATTGGCATCGGCTTCCGCTTCCGCTGGTTGAGTGTGTTCTTGATGCTCGACCTTTGGAGAATGCCTGTCTTTGGCCGGGGTCTTAGGCTCGGCTGTAGGCTTATGACGAATCTTCTGATCACGTATCTCCACTTTGACCGATGTCTGCCTCGGAGGTGTGTGGGGTTCCTTCTTGGAAGTAATCTGGGGTGAAGGATCCTGGGATGCAGGTGGCTCATGCTGGTAGACAGGAGGTTTCGGTGTGATGGTATACCGATTGCTTCTGTCACTCTGCTGATGTGGTTGTGAATTGCTTGTTTTCGAAGATCCGCAGTTGCCACATTCGCTGATGCCATAGGCGACGAGGAGCACCAGAAAGATCGGGATGATGGCGATGGCAGCTTTGAGGGTGAGTTCAATGGCTGCCAGAGCAATCTTTGCCAAGATTCCGATCATGATGATGCCGACTATTGCGGCACCTACATTTTCGCACCCAGTAGACGTTGATCCTAGAATTGGAAAGAACCACGACATGAGTGTACCTCCTGGTTCGTCGTGGGATGGATACCCAGGGCCCAGGGGGACCTCGGCTGCTTAAGGGAATATTTTCATATTTGATGCATTACGTCAAGTTGTTGTTACAAACAAAAAATCACCTGTTTTCAGATGATCTTTTGACTGATCCCGACGTGTAACGTGCTGAGTGACCTCGATCGAGATCAGCCAGACGGTGTTACGCGTCAGGAGGTGCGGCTACTTGGAGCAGAGGAACGAAGGTCGGCCTTGCTGCCAGCCCATGTTGCGGCTGACACAGAGGGGACGACTGTTCTCGGTGTAGCAGCCCGTGTCGACGCGCCCGCGTAGGGAGAACAAGGACAGCGTTGTCGGCGGGACGCATTCTTGGCAGTACTTCTGCCCGGTGGCGTCCTTGACGCAGTACGGTCCCCAGACGGAGTACCTGCAGTCGTAGTTGGTGTCGCAGTCGGGGTTGAGGTCGGCCACGACGCAGTCACCGGCGGAGCAGACGCTGCCTTCGAAGAGGCAGTCGATGTTGCTGCTGCAGGCTGGCTGCGGCTGCGGGTTGCAGGTGCCGGAGATCTCGTCTGCGCCGTAGGAGCAGCACTCGACGCCGACGATTGACGGCATGCAGATGCCGACGGTGTCCGGTGCATCGGGGGTGCTCAGGACTTGGCACGTGTTCCAGGCACTCAGGAGCGCGTCGTCCACCACACCGACACCTCCTCCCACGCCGCAGTCGGCGTCTGTTGTGCAGAAGAGTTCGGGCGGGATGAGCGCGTCGTACTCGCACTCACCGTAGGAGTACCACAAGTTGAGATCGATGGCGAAGCCCTCGATTTGTGGACATCCGCCGCCGCCCTTCGGCGAGGCCGACGCGGGGGTGGCGAAGAGGACGAACATCGCCGCCATCAGCGTGATGGCGGACAGAAAACCCTTCAACAACATGGCAGTTCCTTTCTCGTGGGCGCCAGTGTGACGCGTTGTGGGTTGTTCTTACACTATTTTGGCTTTGTTGTCAACCTTTTTACTGTGCATAAAAAAACTGCATATAGCATGCAGCTTTTTTCTATCTCTAATTTATTTTTTATATTTGAAAGCTATATACCTTATTTCCATCCAGCACATAGACTGTTTTCTTCGCAACATCAACTACCATGCCTGTCGGTCCGACCCATGCATCATTTGTATATTGCGCTTGGAATGTGCCTTGCTTGTTGAGTTTTACAATACGTTTGTTTGTTGGCTCGACAATATAGATGCTATCGATATCAGTATAGGTATAAAGATCTGTTGGATTTTCGAGTGCAGGATCGAGGCCGCTGATAGAAAATGATTCTGGCGTGCCGGCAGAAAATTTGAGAATAGCACCGCTTTGCTTCAAGGCAAATATATCACCATCAATCGCGATCGATACCGCGTCAGATAAGTCGACACCCTCGTTATTTGTGAGCCATGGCGTGCCTTTGTCATAGCCTGTCTGTGTTTTACTGTGACGAATGATTTGATTATTTGCTTTGTCGACAAGATACAGGCGGAGATTGTAGATAAAAGGTGCTGCAATTCTTGTTGATTCGGATGGGAATGAAATCTCTGTTCGTGATATTGCTTTTGTTTCCGGATTGTAGACATACACTTGATTGGCGTCACCAAGAAATACCATCATGTCATTTTCTTTTGGTGTGTTGCCACTTGTGAGTTTCATGAGTGAGTCATGCGATTGGACTTCCACACTGCCAGTATCTTTATCCACAAGATAGTATCTATTGTCGTCAGGTCCAAAGGCAACGAGCGTATCATTGATTCTCGTGAGTCTCGAGGCTTGGGCTCCCTCTGCTTTTGTCCCAAGGTCTACAATCATGTGTGCATCGACAATCGTGATGTCTCTGAGATCCAGGAGGGCTGTATCAACAACACGTTTCAACTCTTCATATGTTTTTATTTGTTCATCATTTTCTTGGGGCAATGTTGTGACGAGTGATTCGGCTTCTTTCAAGAGGTTGAATGCACCTGTATCGTCATTGTAAATTTTTCTTGCTTCAGCGGCTGCTTTTTTATCTTGGATCGCTTGTACGTGTTGTTCGTATGCAATTTCTTTTTGGCGGTAGTGTTCTTGGATCTTTAAATACACGACACTTCCTGCAAACGTTATACTGAGGACAATGACAGCGAGAAATAAAATTTTACTGACAATCGATAGGCGATTGATGTTTGTTTTTAGATTGAGCCATGTTTCTTTGAATGACCTTATTGCATGAGGTCGTCCATTATTTTTATTTGTGATCAGGATAAAGAGAATGATGACTGTTCGTGAAATACCGACCCCAATCCATTTGAGTATTTTCCAGAGGAATAGCCCTGTAGCAACGAGTGCTCTTCCTATGCTCACGAGTATTATCTGTGGCAGCGTTCCACCAATGATTTCTTCTCCTGAACGACGACGGTAATTTGTTTCTATGGCGTTTCTTCTTTTTTGTTGTCTCGTTGGTTCTGCTTTTGTTTTTTCTCTACTGCCAAAAAGAGAAGGAGACAGTGTCTCAGTTGTTTCTCGTTGTTTATCGATCAGATGTTGAAGCGATGCTGCAGAGTTTGATGGTGGTGTTGGCATGTCTGCTTGCTGCTCGATCACATCACACACGAGTCCACCGTATGACTCTTCTTGTCTGGCATCTTTTAGCACTTGCTCCATATGGGAGACTGCCTGATCGAGTGGACGTGACATGACGATGTCTTTGATCCTATCCATGGGAAGTTCGTTGATGATATGCGGTGTACCAAAAAACATGCGATCACCAGGATTGATTGTTCCTTCTATGACTGCAGAAAAAAGGTGCTGGGTATCCTCGTCGGGTACGTCACCAAGGATGTTCATATCCTGAATGCCATCCTTTTGTGAAAAAAAGACATGGGCATGAGGTGTCCCGTGATAACTGAGTGAAAGAGAAGTGCCCTGAATGACACCGACCAAGCAGTGGAAGGGTTCTGTGGCGTGGAGCAAATGGTTGCTTCGTCTATTGATGAATTCGAGTGTTGTTTCAAATGCGCCTTTGCCATCAGTATTTTCTTCTGTTTCATAATAGCAAGATTCTATATCATCGATGAGACGCTGCGCATGCCCGATGAGTTCTATGTTTGCATCTTTTATTTCTGCAATCGCAAAAAAATATCCACGTTTCCATTCTTTCGCAGACGTAGGCTCGGTAATATGCAAAAGCACATGAGATTTTTTTTGATTTTTCCCTTCAACGAAAAATTCTTGTATGCGGGCAACATGTGGCATAGCCTTGTAGAGTAACTCTCCAGGAGATTGACGTTTCCTGATGTACTAGTATACAATAGATTGGTAAGGGGAGACAATGCCTTTGACGCAGCTTTGTACTCAGCCAGTGAATTTCAATTTTATGCTTGAACACCTATTTGGTTCAAAAACACGATATAGACTGTTGAGATTCTTTTTTCATAACACAGAAAAGTCTTTTTTTGTCCGTGAGTTGACCCGGGCACTCGATGTACAGATCAATGCCATACGAAGGGAACTTGAGCTCCTTGTGAAGAGTACGCTTGTCGAAGAGACGACCGCTCCAGGGCATGTGGATCAGACGAAGGCTGGTGCATCGCTCAGAAAATATTATCGTCTGAACATTGGGTCACTTATGTACCCAGAGATGCAAGCGCTTCTGATGAAAGCACAACTCTTGGATGAACAGGTCTTTGTGGATAGTATCCGTGAGGAGTGCGGGGAAATCAAGCTGCTCCTCCTGACAGGGCGTTTTGCTGGGGAAAAAGACGTCCAAACAGATATGCTGATTGTGGGAGATGTCAAAGTAAGAAATCTTGAAAAAGTGATTGCCTCGTATGAAAAAGATATTGGTTTCGCAATTCGCTATACGACACTTACGGTCGACGAATTGTATGAACGTCGCCACATGATGGACAAGTTTATTTATTCCATTTTTGAAGCAAAACACATGAGAGCCGTAGACGAACTTAATATGTAGGTTCAGCGTATGTATGTTATGATTGATACGTCAGAGCGCGATACGATTGCGTTGTCACTCTTTGACCAGACACAAAAAAAAGAAGTTCGAGTCAATGCAAGCAACCGGGAATTGCTCCAGACAATTGACTCTTTTTTTACGTCAGAGAATCTGTTGCCAGATGCGATTGATGGCATCATGGTTGTGGTTGGTGAAGGAAGTTTTACGAGCACACGACTTGCTACTACTGTTGCCAATACGTTTGGATATGTGCAACACATTCCTTTGCTAGCTCTATCAAAAAAACAAGCCGAGGATCCCCAGTCGATGATTTCTTCATTACTCGAACAACCTTCTGATCAATATCTCTCTGCTACCTATAGCGGTGTTCCCAATCTTGAAAAGAGTATATAAAAAAACTCCTCAAAAAAATGAGGAGTTTTTTTATATTCGAGTGGGTGTTTACTTTCGTTCGAGCGTAAATGTTTGTCCACCTGATGTAGCGAGGTTGAGGACGAGTTTGCCACCTTCAAATGTATATGTGTAGTTGAAAGGGTTTGATAATCCTTCAAAAAGTACTGAGAAAGAACTGTCTGTAAGACTGCTCATTGCTCCTTTTGAGATCATGATACCTTGTTTTGTGGTAAGTGTACTGTTTGCTTTGTCAAACGTATATGTCGTTCCTACATTGAGAGACGCATAATCTCCTGTTGCTTCTGTGATCACCCATGCCCCATCGAGGACATCTCCTTTTGTTTGTTCTTGTGCTGATCCTCCGTCAGATGAATCTGAGGCAGGTGTACTACTTGTGCCAGCGCATCCTGCCCCGATAAGAGCGAAGCCAGCTGCAGCGGCAACCAAAGAGAACTTGATGTTCATAGTTCTATAGTTAAAGTATATAAGTAATATACATTGAAAATATCATATCATACCTTTCAAATCGGACCAAGAGGGAGAGAATATCTGCCATCGACAAACTGTGTATTTTTGCGTATACTCAGAGCACTATGCTCAGTGACTATCAGCGCTATCGGCTGTATGAAATATTGCCAGGCTTGACGATCTGGGGAACGTTAGTGTTCTCTCTTGTCTTGTCGTTTACGAAGCCACTTTGGATGATTTATTTTGTTATTTTGTTTGATATTTATTGGGTGCTGAAGGTAACAAATTTTTCTTTTTATCTCATTGTTGCGTGGTCTCGGTTTGCTCATGCACGTCGGACAGATTGGAAAGATAAGCTCTTTCATGAAGTCCCCGATTGGCAGACCAAGCATCATGTTGTGTTTTTGACACTGTATAATGAAGAATGGGCTGTGGTGCAGTCTGCAATACAAAGTATTTGTGATGCTGCGTATGATCCTGCACAATTTACCATTGTGGTGGCAGGAGAAGAGCGAAAGAAAGAACATTACCAAGATATTTTGCAGCAGATACATACAACATTTGGAGATTGTTTTTACGATATCGTTGGTACGTGTCACCCTGCGGGGTTGCAGGATGAAATCCCTGGCAAGGGATCGAATTTGCATTATGCAGAACACCAGATGCAGCAGTATATTGATACCAAAGGGTGGTCGTATGATGATGTCATCGCCACCATGTTTGATATTGATACCGTGTGTCATACATTGTATTTTTCGTATTTGACATATTTGTATTGTACCCATCCCAATCCAACTCGTTCTTCCTATCAACCGATCGCTGTGTACGACAACAACATGTGGGATTCTCCTGCGATGCTTCGTATCATGGCATTTGGTACGACGTTTTGGACACTCACGTCGCTTGCTCGCCAAGACGCACTCGTGACATTTTCGTCACACTCTATGAGTTTTCGGGCGATTGTGGATGCGGGGTTTCACGACAAGCGTATTGTGAGTGAAGATTCTCGTATTTTTTATCAGTGTCTTTTGGCGTATAATGGGACGTACGAAGTTACGCCGATGTATATTCCTGTGTCGATGGATACTGTGCGAGATGATAGCTGGTGGCAAAGTATAAAAAATTTGTACAAGCAACAGCGACGATGGGCATGGGGAGTAGAGCACGTACCTTTTTTGCTCTATGAATTTGGAAAAAAAGGAACACTGATTCCACTGTGGAAAAAGTGTAAATGGGTATTCATTGAATGGGAAGGGAAGTGGTCGTGGTGTCTTGTCGCACTTCTCATTACGTTCCTCGGTCGTCTCCCACTATGGGTGGCTCCTGAGTCCGTCCGTCAAAGTGCTCTCTTTTTCAATGCACCATATTTGCTCCAGACGCTCATGACCATTGCTATGCTTGGTATGGTGCTTTCGGCTGTCCTCAGTTTTCCATTGTTACCTCCACGTCCTGATTCCCATCCTCGTCATCAGTATATTATTATGTTGCTTCAATGGTTGCTTTTACCTATTTCGTTGATTTTCTTGAGTGCCATCCCAGCGATTGATGCGGTGACACATTTGATGTTTGGAAAGTATCTTGGTTTTAATGTGTCGCAGAAAAAAAGAAAATCACTCGTTTCGAGTTAAATTTTTTATCCATATTTTATCATGTGATTCCTTTGTAATACGGAGCAAGCAATAGGTTACATACTCATTACACATATGTCTTTCTTTCGAAAACAAAACAATAAAATTCGTATTTTGCCAATTCTTTTTGGTTCATGTTTGTTGTTCGTACTTGTTGCAATAGTAGGTATTTGGTATGTGAGTAAAAAATTATCATCTTCAGATCTTTTGAATACCGATTTTGTAAAAAACGCTGTGGTAAAGCAAATCGGGGAAGAAAATGAAGATCTGTATGATCTTATCCCTATTATTCTTGGATTTTCTGAGCCACAAACATATCTTGTTGAATTTTTAAATAATACCGAACTTCGTCCTGGCGGTGGTTTTATCGGATCATACGCAGTGGTACGTCTTGATCATGGGCAGGTGACCATCGACGCGATTGACGGTACTGAAAATCTTGATCGAGGTGCGCCGCTTTCATTACTTTCTTCTCCACCAAAACCACTTGAAACACATCTTGGTGTTACGAAATGGTTTTTTCGAGACAGTAATTGGTCGCCTGATTTTGAAACGAGCGCAAAAGAGGGGATGGCATTGTATAAGACGGAGGGGGGTGTGCTTGCTGATACTCTTGATGGTGTCATTGGAATCACGCCAACCGTTCTCGAACGATTCCTTTCTGTTGTTGGACCTGTGACGGTTGGGGAGTATACATTTACGGCAGACAATGTCACCGAACAACTTGAGTACGAAGTCGAGTATGCATATGAAGAAAAAGGTATTCATGTACATGATAGAAAAGATATTTTGGAACCGCTCTTTTTGGCAGTGATGAATCAATTGAAAGAAAATATTCTTACGAAGTATCCATTATATCTTGAGACATTTACTGCACTTGCAAATGAAAAACATATATTGCTGTATCATACTGATGTCGCCGCTGATAGTATTCTCGAATCAAGAGGGTGGACTGGGCATGTAGAAAAGACGTCAGGTGATTATCTCGAGTGGGTGGATGCAAATCTTGGTTCGCTTAAGACAGACAATGCACTTGACCGAACGTTGTCCTACCAGATTATTGGAAAACAAGATGGCCGATATGTTGCTCGTGCGACGATGACATACCAGCATAACGGCACATTTGATTGGCGCACTACACGATATATTACATATAGTCGTGTCTATGTACCGCTTGGCAGCACCTTTCAGTCTGTACAGGGGACGCTTCGATCGGGTGATGCGATCCAGTCTTCGCACGTTGATACCGGAGAGGAGCTCGGCAAGTCGTGGTTTGGGACTTCCTTTAGTATTGAACCTGGACAAACAAAAACATTGACCTTTACCTACCTTTTGCCAGCTTCTTTGAGTGGGCAAGATGCCTATGAGCTCTTGGTACAAAAACAGCCTGGTACGATTGCCCACGCGTTGACGCTTGACCTCGACTTTGCTACGCTACTTCAGTCAGCAGAGCCGCCAGAAGCAGAAGGGGAATGGCGAGATGGAAAGTATGTATATAAGACAGATCTGTTAGTCGACAGAGAGTTTAGAGTAAATTTCTAATTTCAAATTGTCTAATTTTTAATAAAATGACAAAGGGTGTGTTATTAGAAATTAGAAATTAGAAATTTGGTATTCTATTTTATGTTTGTAAAAAAGGTCGCAATTGACCTCGGTACAACTAATGTCCTCGTTCATGTCCCCAAGCGGGGCATTGTTATCAATGAACCTTCTGTGGTCGCTATTTCAAAACATGATCGAAAAGTGCTCGCGGTTGGGTTTGAAGCAAAAGATATGATTGGGCGAACACCTGATACTATTATTGCAGAGAGACCACTCAAAGATGGTGTTGTTGCAAATTATCGTATGACTGAAGCGATGCTTCGGTATTTTATCAATAAAGCACTCGGTGGTGTTCGACTGTTTCGTCCTGAAGTCATGGTTGCAGTACCAGCTGGAATTACTTCAACTGAACGACGTGCTGTGATTGATGCTGCCATGGCAGCTGGTGCACGAGCCGCGTACATAATAAAAGAACCTATTGTGGCAGCGATAGGAGCAGATATTCCGATTGGGAGTGCGAGTGGACACATGATTGTTGATATTGGAGGAGGCACAGCTGAGATTGCTGTGATTTCTCTTGGGGGCATTGTATCCTGTGGATCGGTTCGTATCGGTGGAAATAGATTTGATCAGTCTATTGCAGACCACATCCGTCGCAAGCATGGTCTTGCAATTGGGGAGCGCACGGCAGAAGAAGTGAAGATCGGTGTCGGGTCTGCCATGTTTATGGATAAGCCACTTGAGATGGAAGTAAAGGGTCGTGACATGATTTCAGGCCTTCCAAAGACAATTATTGTGAAATCTGATGACACCACTGAAGCACTTCAACACGATCTTGAAGGGCTTGTTGATGCTATCAAACAAGTGCTTCATGAAACACCACCAGAACTTTCTGCTGATGTGATGGATAAAGGAATTATTATGTCGGGTGGTTCAAGTCAACTTCGTAATCTTGATGAACTCGTTGCGCAAGCAACGGGTGTTGCCTGTCATGTCGCAGATGAACCACTGCTGTGTGTAGCAAAGGGGACCGGGATTGCACTCGAAAATCTTGAAAGTTACAAGCGCTCAATCATGGCGACAAAATAATTTTGTTATGCAGCAGTCTGTATTTTTAAAGACAGCCCTCGACGCTATCAAGGTTTCTGATGAGATCATCATGTCATATTACCATGGTGATATTCAGGTTGAGACAAAAGCAGATATGTCACCTGTGACGATTGCAGATAAAGAAGCAGAAGCAGCAATCAAAAATATTCTTTCTCGCGCATTTCCTGAACACGGCTTTATTGGTGAGGAATTTGGTACGACTGAAGGTGAACACGAATATCGTTGGGTGATAGATCCTATTGATGGTACAAAAAATTTTATCAAACACATTCCCTTGTTTGGAACACAACTTGCACTGGTAAAAGGTACTGACATTATATTAGGAGTGTCGTCTATGCCTGCTATGGAAGAATTGCTTTATGCAGAGCGTGGAAAAGGGGCATTTCTGAATGGAAAAAAAATCCATGTGTCAGATATTTCTTCTCTTTCAGATTCGATGATTTGTTTTGGGGGTATTTCGCATTTTGAAAAGATAGGAAAGATGGTGTCATTGACCAAACTTCTTTTGTCAACATCTAGACAGCGTGGCATAGGTGATTGTTATATGTATCATTTGTTGGCAACAGGACGAACAGATATTGTCGTAGAATCAAGTATTCGTTTTTGGGATATAGCTGCCGCTGTGTGTATTGTAGAAGAAGCTGGCGGGATGTGTTCCGATTTGAATGGTTCAGCTATACATTTTGAAACAAAAACATTTCTTGCAGCAAATTCTTTTCTGTACGATGATGTGCGTCAGTCTTTTTCTTCATCATTGGTATGATACTCAATACGAATATTGTACTTGAAGCCTCAAGTACCATTCAGACGAGCACAGGCGAATGGGTCATTCGAGTATATCGTGATGTAACGCATCATCATGAACAAATAGCACTCATAAAAGGAAATGTATTGGACACAACACCCGTGTTGGTACGTGTACATTCTGAATGTGCGACTGGAGATGTTTTTGGATCATTGCATTGTGACTGTGGAGAACAGCTTCATGCCGCAATGAAAAAAATTGATACCGCAGGATCGGGAGTGTTGTTGTATATGAAACAAGAAGGGCGTGGTATTGGTCTTGCAAATAAAATTAAAGCCTACGAACTGCAACGGACAAAAGGATTGGACACGGTCGAAGCAAATGAGGCTTTGGGATTTGTGGGTGATGCACGTACATATGATATTGTTGCTGACATGCTTCGAGATATCGGGTTGACTGATATTATCCTTTTGACAAACAACCCAAAAAAAGCAGAAGGAATTGAATCTTTTGGTATGCATGTGGTGGAACAAGTGTCACTTGAAATTCCTGCGAATGGTGTTGATGACGAATATCTCAAAACAAAAAAAGAAAAAATGGGGCACATATTTTTGCATATATAATGTTTGTCCTATGACAGAACAAGACATCCAATACATGACGGAGGCTGTCGTGCTGGCACAAAAAGGGATTGGGAAAACATCACCAAATCCTACGGTTGGTGCTGTGCTGGTTCAGAACGGGGCAATCATTGGACAAGGGTATCACAAAAAAGCTGGGACACCTCATGCTGAAATTATTGCCATTCGTGATGCATTGAGCAAAGGACATGATCCAAAAGGATCGACCTTGTTTGTTACCCTCGAACCCTGTTGTCATTTTGGAAAAACGCCGCCGTGCACAGATGACATTTTGAAACATGGCATTGCCGAGGTCATCATGGGCATGGTAGATCCATTTCCAAAAGTGCATGGGAAGGGGAGGGATGCTCTTCATCAAGGCGGTGTACATGTTTCTGTATTATCAAAACAAGTATCTCTTTTTCAAGATATTTTGGCTCTGAATCAACAATATCTTAAATGGGCAGACACAGGATTGCCCTATGTCACACTCAAAGCTGGGATGAGTCTTGACGGAAAAATTGCAACTCGTATTGGAGAGTCCAAGTGGATTACGAGTGAGAAGGCTCGTGTTGATGCACGCCGAGAACGGAGTCGTTGTGATGCTGTCATGATTGGAGCAGGAACGGTACGAAGTGATAATCCAGAACTCGCGCCTCACGGGATATATCGAAAGAAGCATTTGCTTCGTGTCATTCTTGATCCTCGATTGTCATTGCAGACTACTCACGCTGTATTTCGAGACGAACATGTCTTTGTCGCCACAACGAATAACGCAAAAGATGTGGATAAAGAACGTTTTACAAAAGCCAGTATTCCGTTTAAATCATTTGGTCCACAACGTATCTCACTCAAACGGCTGTTGCAATATCTCGGCAAGGAGGAAATCCAGCATGTGTTTGTCGAAGGAGGTAGTGGCACACATGGGTATTTTGTTGATGATGTCAGACTTGATTCTTTGATGATTGATCGAGTGCTTTTTTATGTAGAGCCATTGCTTTTGGGTGGAAAAGACGCCGTGCCTGTGGTTGGTGGGCATGGACGAAAGCATGTAAAAAATGCTGTCAGATTGTCTCACACCAAAGTAGACGATATTGGTGGTACGTTAAAAATAACAGGATATGTAAATCGTTATGAGTAAGCAGATAACTATTGGTATCGATATATCTCGTGGTAATACGACTACCCGCACTGGTGTGGAGGAGTATGTATTTCAGATTGTTGCATCAATTAACAATAAACAATTAACAATAAACAGTACTCCGAAGTTTATACTCTATACGCGAGAGCCTTTGATTGAGGAGTTGGCGAATAATTTGCCAGACAATGTTTGTGTGAAAGTTTTGACGTGGCCACCGAAAAGATTTTGGACGCAGGTGCGGTTGAGTTGGGAGATGTTGTTTCATGCGCCGGATGTGTTGTTTGTGCCAGGGCATGTTGTTCCCTTGATTCATCCAAAGAAGACAGTCATGACCGTGCATGATGTTGCTTCCTTCTCATTTCCAAAAAGTTTCAATTGGTTTGAACGGTGGTATAGTCTGTGGTCTGCGAAGTATGCAATGAAAACATTGTGGAAGGTGATCGTGCCAAGTGAATTTACCAAGCAAGAGCTTCAGAAGGTCGTGACCGTTGATAAAAAATTATCTTCTGTGCATGTTGTCCCGTTGGCGTATGACAAAAAATTTCGAGTGATTGAGAGCAAAGAAAAGATTGAAGAAATACTGAACACATATCATATTCAGAAACCATTTGTATTGTCAGTAGGCAGATTGGAAGCGAAGAAAAATACGGTTCGAATTATTCACGCGTTTGAATTGTTGAAAAAAAGGCAAATGGGCAAATGGGCAAATGGGCAACTCGTCCTTGTCGGAGGAAGAGGACATGGATATGAAGATGTTGAAAAAGCTATCAAAGAAAGTCCGTACAAAAATGATATTATCTTGCCCGGCCATGTCTCTGATCCTGATCTCCCATATCTGATGCACGCCGCAGACGTGTTTGTATTTCCAAGTTTGTACGAAGGCTTTGGTATTCCTATTTTGGAGGCATATGCCTGTGGCACGCCTGTGGTCACTTCCAATGGCACGAGTTGCAAGGAAGTCGCTGGAGATGTGGCGGTTTTAGTAGACCCATTGGATGTTGATGATATTGCGAGCGGTATCGAGCAAGCAATGAAAAAAGAATATGTGGAGGAAGGATTGGAACGAGTCAAACATTTTTCTTGGGAGAAAACAATGGAAAAAACGTTACACTTGTTATTAGAGGAGTAGCACCTCATTGAGGTGCTATCGCATTGCAAACAATCTGTTTTTTGATGTCATACTATAGACGGGCAGCTCAGTGATCTTCCATTGAAAAGGCAATTACCTATCCATGGTCAAGTATGCCAAAATGGGTTACAATGGTTGGGAAAGACGGGTTATTTGATTGCTGGACGAAATATCCAGTAACAGACCATTCTGAATAACTGACGCAGCTCAGTGAGCTGCTATTCCTCATCTTTTAGATTACGACCATGAACATCATCGGCCACAAAGACATTCTTACGTTTTTTGACAGTGCTCGAGCGGCAGGACATCTTCATCATGCCTATCTTTTTGTTGGCAGGCCACAGCTGGGAAAACGTACGGTTGCAGAGCATGTGACACAGCTTCTTTTTGATTCACAAAAACCATTGCACACCAATCCTGATTTTTTCTTTTTGAAGCGGGGGATTCATGAAAAAACAGGCAAGACAAAAAAATATATCAGTATCGAAGATGTACAAGGATTACAGCAATTTTTGCGTGGGAAGCCCTTTCTCCACAAGAAAAAAGTTGCCATTATCGATGACGCGCATCTGCTGAGTAGTGGTGCCATGAATGCGCTGTTGAAAACACTTGAAGAACCACGTGGTGATGCGACTATTTTTCTCGTGGCAGAAGATGAATCCGCATTGTTAGAAACAATTCGATCACGATGTCAGACATGCTATTTTTATCCAGTACGCGCGAGTGATATCGAGTCTCATCTTCTCGAACAGAAGATTGACCCACCACTGGCGGCAAAGATGGCGACTGGTTCTGGGGGCTATCCTGGGAAAGCGATCATCTGGGCAGACAATCCAGAGCAATATGAATGGTATACAAAAGAACTAGCGCGATGTGAAGGACTTTTTGGAAAGCCCTTATACGAACAACTTGCCGCAGTCGAAGATTTGTTTGCAAAAAAGGATGATCATATTGCCGCACGGAGTGAGTTGCTTACGATTTTGGATATCTGGTTGGCACTGGTGCGTACTCAATACACAGACCCTGCTTCTCCATATGTTGGCAAATATGATATAGTACGCACATACAGCGCGATTCAACGCGCAAAAAAGGATTTGCTCGCAAATGTGCATCCTCGTATGCTCATAGAGCAAGTGCTTCTTACTTTTTGATACTCTGGTATGCGTGTATTTTCAAAAATAGCTACTCCAATTTTTGCCCTATCATCATTGTTATTTATGGGGGCGGGATGTATCGGGCCTTCTACTAGTGGCGATACACTCCAAACATCTGGTACTGCAGGAATCTATATTAGCAGTGATAAAGGAGAAGCCTGGCAGCCATTGGTATCGTATCCTACCGTCAGTGGTGTACAAAGTTTGGCTGGAGTGAGCGTCTATCGTATTATTCCAGATCCACATGACTCACATACATTGTATTGGCTTTCTCGTACGCATGGGATGTTTCTTACGAATGATGATGGAAAGAGTTGGCAACAGGTGAAATCACCTTTGTCGAGCGGGTTTGTCTATGATTTGACAATTCATCCTGAGGATCCATGTACCTTATTTGCGACAAATGGTACCTTTGTATATAAGAGTGAGGATTGTACGCGCACTTGGAAAGAAGTCTATAGAGAATCTCGTGCTGATGTGAGTATTCGTACGCTTGAATTTCATCAATTTGCTCCCTTTCAAATGTTAGCAGGCATGAGTAATGGAGATCTGTTAACAAGTAATGACTTTGGAAGTAGTTGGACTCTTGCAAAAAGATTGGGCAACAGTATTGTAGAAATTGTATCAGATCCATACCAAGCAAACCGTTTGTACCTCGCGACTCGATCAAGTGGATTATATCGCAGTGACGATGGCGGAACAGAATGGGTTTCACTGTCTGCAGGTTTGCAAACGTATACTGGTGCACTGGAATATCATGGCATGACACTGCATCCTTCCACTGCAGGAACGCTGTATTGGATATCGACATATGGTATTTTGATGAGTCAGGATGCTGGCGAAAAATGGACACCAATGTCTTTAATTACTCCTCCGGGAAGTGTTCAGATTTATAGCTTTGGCATTGGACCAAAAACTGATACAGAACTATATTATACAGCCACGATCAATAGTCGCTCTACATTTTATAGGAGTATTGACGGTGGCAAAAGTTGGATCACGAGAAGACTTCCTACAGGACAAATTCCTACTGCACTATACATACCACCAGAGCATGTGGACTGGGTATATTTAGGATTTACCATCCCTGCTGCGGAATAAATGTGAAAAGAACGATTTTTCCATCGTTCTTTTTTATATTGACAAAAGTCTCTTTTTCATACTACAATGGCATGTATATAAATATATCTCTATGAATATCGTACAGCAACACAAAGAACAGTTTGATAAATCAATTGACCATCTCCACCATGAGATTTCTTCGCTGCGCACAGGACGTGCCAATCCAGCGATTGTGGAAGATGTGAAGGTAGAAGCATATGGCACTATGCAGGATCTAAAATCTGTTGCATCTATCTCAGTCGCTGATGCAAAGACCATAAACATTCAGCCTTGGGACAAAGGCGTGCTTCAGCCTATTGAAACCGCTATTCGAAATAGTGATCTTGGACTCAGTCCAGTCAATGACGGCGTCATGATTCGTCTGATTTTGCCTGATCTTACTACCGAACGCCGGGCAGAACTTGTCAAAGTGCTCAGCAAAAAGCTCGAAGAAGCTCGCATCGCGATTCGAAAGATGCGTGAAGATGTCCGTACACAGATTGAAAAAGTTGAAAAGGCAAAAGAAATTGGAGAAGATGAAAAATTTGGGTTGCAAGATGATCTTGAAGAAATGGTAAAAGAATATAATGATCTTATCAGACAGATTGGGGAAGAAAAGGAAGCTGAGATTTTGAAAGTATAAAAGAAGGCTAGGGAGGCTAGAAAAGCCTAGCAGGCTTAGAATGCTTTAAGGAGGACGTATGCAAGATTATCATAACGTACTTGTTTGGAAACGAGCGATGGAGTTTGTGAAGTTAGTGTATAGATTAACGTCACATTTTCCAAAAGAAGAAACTACGGACTCACGAGTCAGTTGCGAAGAGCTTCAGTCTCAGTCATTTCAAACATTGTAGAAGGGAGAGGAAAAGCAACTGACAAAGATTTTCTTCGATTTCTTTATATTGCGAAGGGATCACTTAATGAATGTCAGTGTCAGATAGAAATTGCTCTTGCTTTGGAATTTATTACAACAGAACAATCTGATTTTATTATAAATAAACTCAACGAAGTAGGATATCTGCTTTATAAATTGATGTCATCACTTGAAAAGCCTTCCGAGCCTTCTAGGCTTTCTAAGCCTTCTTAGCATTCTATTATGCGAGCAGTAATTCAACGAGTTTCACGAGCCCGTGTTGACATAGGGGACAGAGTTGTTGGTCAGATCGCAGATGGTCTTTTGGTATTACTCGGCATTACGCATGGTGATACAGAGGCTCATGCCGACCAACTTGTCGACAAAATTATCAAGCTGAGAATTTTTGAAGATAGAGAAGGGAAAATGAATGAGAGTATATATGATACGGGAGGTGGCATATTGGTAGTGTCTCAGTTTACGCTTTATGCAGATTGTAGCAAGGGAACACGACCAAGCTTTGTAGATGCAGCGCGTCCAGAGGAAGCGGAACCACTGTACAATTATTTTGTACAGGCATGTATTGATACACAGCTTCATGTGGAAACAGGGGAATTTGGCGAACATATGATGCTGGATTTTGTAAATGATGGACCGGTAACGATTGTACTCGATACATAATACAAATTGTGTCATGTAAAAAAATACTTCTATAGAAGTATTTNNTGGACCGGTGACGATACTTTTGGGTACATAATACGGAGCATATACCATGTACAAAAAACAGCTTGCCGTGAGCAAGCTGTTTTTTATGTACATGAAATTTATGTAATAATTTCTCCCAACTGTTCAAAGAAACGTGTGAAGTGCATTGCTGTATTTTTTACTTCCTGGTCATGGCTTGGGTCTGATACATATCTCGTTATTTTTTCCATTGCATCTGTTTGAATTTGACGAAGCTGTTGCTTTTGCTCTTCATTGAGAGGATTCATAATACTCGCCGCAACTCGTTTGATATCTTCGAAGTATTTTAAGAAGTGCATCGCAGTACCACTNNTATCTGGGTGATTTTGATACCCTTTAATTAAGTCAATTCCTTGCACGGCGATATCGAACAGTTTTTGTCTTTCTTCTGGAAGTCCGTAATCTCTTCGCTCTGGGTTTGTCATACAAATACGTTAGATTAAGAATATGTTATATAGTGTAGCATAAGCCAAAAGTGGCTGAAACTTCCCAGCAGGACAAACACATGAAACAACTCGTGCATGCCAAACCAGTAGGTGCG
>DOYU01000010.1 GCA_003518365.1 Candidatus Magasanikiibacteriota bacterium
CTTCTTGGCGTAGGATGTGGACAACAAATACCGGTGAGTAATACAGATGCCGAAGTACCCGATCTATATGCAGGAAATCAAGAGGATGTTCCGCCAGTATCTGCTGGCATTGACACTCCTCCTCAATCTGACAACACTATGACAAATATAAACAGAACAATAAACGGTCAAGAAGACCTCGCTTCCGAATATTCACGTGCCGTACTTCATACAAATCTTGGAAATATTACCGTGGAATTTTTTGGAGACAAATCTCCAAAGACTGTCAATAATTTTCTCAATCTGGCAAAAACAGGGGAATATGATGGCACAAAATTTCACCGCATTATTGCAGATTTTATGATTCAAGGCGGAGATTTGCTTTCAATAGATGATAGCAAATCTGCAATGTGGGGAACGGGTGGACCGTCGTATCGATTTGAAGATGAGTTTAATGACGAACCTCTTGTTCGAGGAAGCCTTGCCATGGCAAATGCTGGTCCCAATACAAATGGATCACAATTTTTCATTGTCACTGCTCCAGAAACTCCTTGGCTTGATGGAAAACATACAAACTTTGGTCATGTCGTAGAAGGCATGAATGTGGTAGAAGCTATTGAAGCATCTGCTACTGGACCACAAGACAGACCGTTGTCACCGATTGTGCTTGAATCTATTGTTCTTGAACAGTAATATATGTCTATGGGATCTTCTTCTGAATTTTCTTCCGTACCATCATATAATACACATGAAACAAGAGGAAAATCTTCAATCTCGGACGTGTTGTATTATGCATTGACAGAGAAAATACTTTCTTCAGAAGAGGTAGCCGTTACAGTAAAAGAACGTTTGACTGAGGAGCAACGAGAAGAATTGAGGAATATGAGTGTCTCTGACATTGCGAGACTCTGGCAAACAAGTGTGGAAGCAAAAAGTTTGAATTCACCTGGGCGAGAGGCTTCTCCTCAAAAATTTGTTCTTCTTTTTGAAAATTTATCCGGAGCATTACAAAGACTTTTAGTAGCTGAACGTAATTGATTTTTACACATATTGTATGATTACCTTCAAAATTGTGACACCAAATGGTGTGACATACGAAGACGACATCGAAAAAGTGACGATCCCTACAGGAGATGGTGAAATTACGGTACTTGAAAGTCATGCACCGTTGGTCTCAACACTTGCTCCAGGGGAAGTGTTGGTGCATAAAAATGGTCACGTCATCGCGCTCGCTATCTCTACTGGTATCTTGGAAATTCGTCCAAACTCAGAAGTGTACCTTTTGGCAGATACTTCTGAACGAGCAGAGCATATCGATATCGAACGAGCTGAGGCAGCGAAGGCACGCGCAGAAGAACTCTTGAAACGACAGGAAAATGATTTGGATATTGACTTTGCTCGTATCCAATCAATTATAGAAAGAGAGACGGCTCGCATCAGCGTAGGACGACGGTATCGGGATGTCCGCTAGTCATCCACAAGGGGATATTGACTAGAAGGAGTGTTCCTTCGTATACTTGAATAAACAAAAACAATTTAGCTTACATATTATATGACCGACGCAGTGTGTCCTACCTGTGAGTCAGTACTCTGTCTCACTTGTGGGGGATGTGATGTATGTGGCACATGTGAATGTGCACAGACGGATCTCCATGATGAGATCGACGATGAACTACTTGAAGACGAAGAAATGGGTTTTTAAACTCCATTTCTTTTTTTTGATTGATTATTGGTGTATAGCATTGTATTTTGCTATACTATTCTTATATAGAAATACTATCTTCTTTTTACTCACTAACTCATCTCTATGTCAACACATGACAATACAGGAGCAAAGGATTTTTTCCTTCATCTCCTGAGCAGTCTCACACTGTACCTTAGCGCAATTGCATTTCTTATGGTTGCGTTTCAGCTCATCAATTACCTCTTTCCAGAGGTCAGCGCGGATATGTGGCGCTACGATTATTCCAGTGGTGTTCTTCGAACCGGTCTTTCCATGTTGATTATCACATTGCCTGTATTTCTTGGTACGAGAATATTTCTTGGAAAGATGTATACCAAGGAGCCAGAGAGAAAGGCGTTCAAAATGCGAAAGTGGCTCATGTATCTTACCTTGTTTATAGCAGCAATTATTGTGATTGTGACGCTCATCACTGTTGTGAATGCATTTCTCTCCGGTGAAATCACGAGTAGATTTATTTTGAAAGCATTGGCAACGGTTGCCGTGGCAGCGCTGGTATTTTCGTATTACTTGCTTGATGTAAAGGATTCCCTCACAGTACAGAAACGACGTATATATTTGTGGTCGACGAGCATTGTGAGTATTGCATTCGTCGTCCTTACGTTTTTCGTTGTCGGTTCTCCTACACAAGCGCGCTTGCAGCGGTTAGATAATGAGCGCGTGTCAGCACTCCAATCGATTCAATATCAAATAGAGTCATATTATGCAACAAACAAAGAGCTCCCCGAATCGCTTGATGCCTTGAGTGCATTACCTGTTTACGATCGTGTCGAAAATAATTTTATTGACCCGACTACAGAAGAACAATATGGGTATCGTGTAGGTGAGGGTGACAATTATATGCTCTGTGCGACTTTTGATACAAATACAGAAGATACCTCACGAACCGATGCAAACGACTTTTCAAGCCAAGACTGGCAACACCCAGCAGGCGAGTACTGCTTTGCAAAAAGCGCGCCCTCGTTAGGAAATGACTTTCCTCCTGAAAAAACCATGGTTCAGTAAAAAACCTCTATAAAAACGAAGACCCGACCGCATGATGCGCTGTCGGGTCTTTTCGACTCGGGGGCGCTGCGGACGGGCTTTGAGCAGGTCTCGGGACCGGCTAAGTCTCCTTGATTGGTTGGGGCATTCCTTTTTCCTCCGTGGGATCGAAATGTAGTGGCAGTTTACTTTATAAAACAGTTTTTAGTCAATACTAGGCATTTGACCCATACATCAAGTTGAAATGTGTCGCCTGGAGTGATAAGCTGTACACCATACGCATCTATGAAAAAAACACTGCATACTGCACAGCAAGACGCGGTAGACTATATCGATGGTCCGCTTTTGATTGTGGCAGGAGCAGGGACTGGAAAGACCACGGTGGTGACAGAAAAGATTGCAAGGCTGATCGATGATGGGAAAGCGACTCCGGAAGAAATTCTCGCTCTTACGTTTACAGAAAAGGCAGCCGCAGAAATGCAAGATCGTGTTGATGATCTGGTGTCACTCGGCTACACAGAAATGCAGATCAGCACATTTCATAGTTTTTGTCAGAAAATTCTCGAACAATACGGACTTGAAATTGGACTCCCAGATCGGTTCAAACTTTTGACTGAAACAGATGCGTGGCTGCTCATGAAAAAACATTTGTACGATTTCAAGCTTGATTATTATAGACCACTTGGCAATCCTTCCCGCCATATCCATGCACTCCTCACACACTTCAGCAAATGCAAAGATGAATTAATCGCACCAGAAGATTATTTAGCATATGCAGAGAATGTCACACTTGACGGCGATACTACAGAGCAAGATGAAAAATCTCGATTGACCGAACTAGCAAACACATATCACGCCTACAATCAGCTTTTGCTCGACAATCAAGCTATGGATTTTGGGGATTTAATTTTTTATACAGTAACACTCTTACGAGAACGACCTCAGATAAAGAAAAAATTGCAGCAGCAATTCAAGTACGTCCTCATCGATGAATTTCAAGATGTGAATTATGCACAATATGAGCTTGTGCAGCTTTTGACAGATAGTCCGGATGTCCAACTCACTGTGGTGGGGGATGACGATCAGAGTATCTATGCATTTCGTGGTGCAAGTGTGAGCAATATCCTGCGTTTTAAAGATGATTATCATGATGCAAAAGAAGTCGTGCTCACAGAGAATTATCGTTCTGGTCAGGCAATTTTAGATAGCGCCTACACGCTTATTCAACACAACAACCCGGATAGACTTGAAGAAAAACTTGGTATTGAAAAAAAATTGCACGCAGCAAATGAGATTGACGCTGCAGTGACACATCTTCATGCCGCAACGCTTGATGACGAAGTTGCTTCTGTTGTTCAACAGATACAGCAAATACAACAAACAGATAAAGATGTCACCTGGGACGATATCGCTATTTTGGTACGTGCGAATAACCACGCAACTGTATTTATGGAGGCGCTCACCCTGGCTGGAATTCCCTATGAATTTTTGAGTTCTAGTGGATTGTATCGACAGAATATTGTGATCGATGCGGTCAATGTGTTTAAAGTCATGGATTCGTATAAGGATTCTGCTGCCATCTATCGCGTGCTCCAGATGCCATGCTTTGCATTTTCAGAGCGAGATATGCATGAGTTTTTGAGCTTTGCGAAGAAAAATTCACTGCCATATTACGAAGCGCTAAAACGGACTGATGAAATTATTCTTTCAAAAGAAGCAAAAGATACATGTAAAAAGATTGTCAAATTAATGACGTCCAGCATAAAGAAAGCAAGATTTGAAAAACCGACAACAGTATTGCATCATTTTTTTGAAGAAAGTGGCTATTTTACGTATCTCACAAAGGAAGAAGAAAAAGGAAATAGAGATGTAATACGTTCTATCGCGCATCTCAAACAATTTTTTGATTATATTCACGCGTACGAACTGACGGGTGGACATATTGATGTGAGAAGTTTTTTGGAATATTTTAACGACGTGCTCGAGAGTGGTGACAATGGAAAAGTGTATCAACCCAGTGATACGCCAGACTCCGTCAATATCATGACCGTACACGCATCAAAAGGACTCGAATTCCAATACGTTTTTGTTGTAAACTGTGTCGAAGAGAGGTTTCCAACACGACGCAAGGGCGGTGATATAGAATTGCCAGATGAACTCGTAAAAGAAGTGTTGCCAGAAGGGGATTATCATTATCAGGAAGAACGCCGTCTTTTCTACGTTGCCATGACACGCGCAAAGAAGCAGCTCTTTCTCACCAGTGCCGACGATTATGGCGGATCAAGAAAAAAGAAAGTATCAAGGTTTGTCGCAGAAACAGGTGACACACTCGCAGCAGGACAATTTCCAATTTCTCCGACCGAGGCTGATCCCGCTTTGCGGGACAATTTCCAATCATTCATGGCAGGAAAGGCAAACAAGAATGATGAACAACCTATTTTTGAAGGTCTATACAAACTCCCCAAAACATTCTCCTTTTCCCAAATCCGCGCATTCCAAGTCTGCCCGTATCAATACAAAATTTCGTATATTCTTAAAATCCCAATGAAAGGGTCGCATTATTTTAGTTTTGGAAATTCCATCCATCTGACCATGCAACGATTCTACGAGCGTGTGCAACAGCTCAATAGTGTCACGCAAGGATCATTATTTGATCTTGCGCCAGTTCCTGAGAAAAAAGAGGAAGGCATTGTTGTTCCTGCGCTCGATGAATTACTTACCATCTACGAAGGCGCGTGGATAGGGGATTGGTATCAGGATGAACGCCAGCGAACATGCTATCATGAAAAAGGGAAAGAACTTTTGAAAACGTTTTACAAAAAAAATGAAAATAATTGGACCATTCCCGTGGCGCTGGAAGGTGGGTTTCGAATCAAAGTTGGAAAGCATGTTATTACTGGAAAGATAGACCGTGTTGATCAGCTTCCTGACGGAACGCTTGCAATCATAGATTATAAAACAGGCGCACCAAAAGAAAAACTCGATACAGATGATAAACAACAACTCTTGCTCTACCAAAAAGCTGCAACAGAGCTGCCACAATATCGAAATATCGGTCCTACAAGTAATCTTGTCTATTACTATATTGCCGACGATATAGAGACATCGTTTCTGGGTACAGAAAAAGAACTTGCTTCATTTGAGGATAAGATCCTGAAAACGCTCGATGAAATGCATGACACTGATTTCCGAAAGATTTCACGAGAAGATGGATGTGGACGCTGTGATGTATGTACGTCACTTATATGATCTATTGGATTGTCGTCATTCCAGCGTTTGGTGTCATTTTATTTATTGGGATATTTTCTTTTTGGAATCTGTATGCCATTGTACGCGGGGCTCCATTTGTTCCCTCGGCAGCAAAACGAGTTGCGGCAATGATATCAGTTGCGCAGCTCCAAAAAACAGATGTACTCCTAGATCTAGGTTCTGGAGATGGCAGGATTGTGAGACGAGTCGCGCCGCTCGTACTCGAAGCGCGTGGTATAGAAATCAATCCCTCGCTTGTGCTCTGGTCCAGATTCATGAATGTGCTACTCCGAAAGAAAAAGATATACATTCACTGTGCAGATTTTTGGAACTACAATATTGCGGATGTGGATGTCCTATTTGTCTATTGCATTGATAGCAAAATGAATCGACTCGAAGCAAAAATACAAAAAGAAATGAAGCCCGGATCTCGCGTGGTCTCAAACGGGTTCATATTCCCAGCTTGGACGCCTGCGAAGGAAGTGGATGGGGTGCGGTTATACCTGCTGTGACTTCTGATTTGAGTGTGCTATAGTATACGTAAAGAATTCAAAATAACCAAGAATTGGACAAAGTATTAGAAATTAGGTGAATTAGTAATTTTGAATTTGGTATCTATGTCGTTTACACCACTTGGAGATGCCCTCCATGATAAAATCAAGAATGACCCCGCACTTCAGAGTCAGATCGATTCTACGGAGGCTATTGAGATCGCAAATGAGGTTTTTATGGAATTATTTGGGGAAGAGCTCGCTCCGCATGCAAAACCACTTTTTTTGAAAAATCGTACTTTGACTGTGTCTTGTACCAGCTCTGCCATGGCAAATGAAATTCGGCTCAATCAGGCAAAAATTGTAGATACAGTAAATAAGAAAATGGGGAAGAATGAAGTCGATAGGATTCGGTATTTGGCCTGATTGACAGTCACAACCTTCTCAATGCAAGCCCTTGCCGAAAAGGGTTTTTTTCGTTAGAATGGGTACATATGACTATTCGTCAATTTATCACAATCATGGTTTTTGGTACCCTCATGTGTTGGTCTGGGTGGGGCGTTGTGTTATGGAATATTGATCCTTACGAAGCTGGAGTACTCAGTTTTTTGTTTTTCTATATTACACTGTTTTTGGCATTAACCGGGACTATCTCAACAGCTCTCTATACAGTGTATCACTTTTTTGGCGACGTGCAGGTTCCTGTATTCCGCTATGTCCAAAAAAGTATGGGCTATGGACTCATTGTATCTTCTCTTGTTGTATTTATTATCCTGGCTCAGATGTTTCGATTACTTAATGTATGGAGCATCTCATTGCTTGTCCTTATCGCTGCATTCTTTATCTCACTCAAGCTCTCGAGACGACGACCGTATATTCCAACATATGAACCAGAGACAAACAGATTCTAATAGCTGAACATAATTTTTATGAGACAATCATCCCTGTTCACCAAAACAAAGAAAGAAGTACCAAAAGATGAAGCCGCAAAAAATGCGCAGTTGCTTATAAAGGCTGGCTTTATTTATAAAGAAATGGCAGGCGTCTATGCATATCTGCCACTTGGGCTTCGTGTCCTCGAAAAGATAAAACAAATTGTGAGGGAGGAAATGAATGCCATTGGGGGGCAGGAATTCATCATGTCTGCGATTCAACGAAAAGAACTGTGGGAAAAAACTGACCGATGGAGCGATGACAATGTCGATGTGTGGTTTAAGTCTGCGTTAAAAAATGGTACTGAAATCGGATTTGGATGGTCACATGAAGAACCTATTACAGAGTTGATGAAACAATATCTGACCAGTTATCGTGATTTGCCTACGTATGTATATCAATTTCAGACAAAACTTCGTAATGAATTGAGAGCAAAAAGTGGTATCATGCGGGGAAGAGAATTTATCATGAAGGATATGTATTCATATTCCTTGAATCCTGAACAACATCAAAAATTTTATGATGCTGTTATAGAAGCATATCTGAAAGTATTTTCCCGAGTTGGCCTTGGTGAAGATACATATGTAACATTTGCAACAGGTGGAGCATTCACACAATTTAGCCATGAATTTCAGACAATTACTGACGCGGGTGAGGATGTCATTTATGTGAATAGGGAAAAGCATATTGCCGTGAATGAAGAAGTCATGAGCGACAAAGTTCTCGAAGAACTTGGAGTTACAAAAGAAGAACTTGAAAAAGTAAAAACGGCGGAAGTAGGGAATATCTTTAATTTTGGTACAGTAAAATGTGAGCAACTTGGATTGTCTATTGTCGATGCACAGGGGCAATCAGTCCCAGTCCATCTTGGCTCCTACGGAATTGGTATTACTCGACTTATGGGAGTCATCGTAGAACATTTTTCTGATGAAAAGGGTATCGTATGGCCAAAAGAAGTGGCACCATTTCAAGTCCATCTCGTATCACTCTGTAAGGAAGAAGCTGATGTCGCGAAAGCTGACGCACTATACAAGGAGTTGCAAGGCGCTGGTGTAGAAGTTCTCTACGATGATCGAGATGTTCGACCAGGTGAAAAATTTGCTGACAGCGATCTCATGGGAATGCCACTGCGTATTGTGATCAGTCCGCGCTCACTCGAGAGTGGACAAGTGGAATTCAAATATCGTGCATCTGGAGAAGAAACAATGGTTGCTTTCGAACAAGTTGTATCAGAATTGAACTAAGCTATGTTCAAAAATTTTACACAAAGATTTAGTCGCGATATTGGTATTGATCTTGGCACGGCCAACACCCTTGTCTACATCCCAGAGAAAGGTATTGTTGTTGATGAACCCTCGGTTGTCGCGATTCATAATAAAACAGGGCAGATTCTTGCGGTGGGGAATGAAGCAAAGTACATGATCGGAAAGACGCCACCCCATATTACGGTCACAAAACCGCTCAGTCATGGGGTCATCTCAGACTATGAAGTGACCGAAAAGATGTTGAAATATTTTATTGATAAAGTGCACGAAGACAGTCGTTCGTTTATGACACGCCCTAGGGTCGTCGTCTGTGTGCCCCTCGAAGTCACAGAGGTAGAGGTAAAAGCTGTAGAAGATGCAGCAGTGGCAGCAGGGGCAAAAGAAGTTCATGTGGTCCAAGAGCCAATGGCCGCGGCGATTGGTGTACGCATGCCCATTCAAGATCCTGTGGGGAATATGATTATTGATATTGGTGGGGGAAACACGGACGTTGCGGTGATTTCTTTGAGTGGCATTGTGACATGGAAATCCACAGAAATAGCAGGAGATGAAATGAATAAAAATATTGTTCAGTACGCACGAGAAGTATTCAATCTTCTGATTGGAGAGACCTATGCTGAGCAAATGAAGATAAAAATTGGATCAGCAATACTTTCTCCTGAACGTATGGAATTTCCTATGCGTGGTCGGGATGTTGTCAGTGGATTGCCAAGAGAGATCATGGTGACAAATGAACATATTCATGAGGCATTGGAACGTTCTGTAAATACCATTATTAGCCTTATAAAAACCACTTTGGAGCAAACACCGCCAGAATTGACGGCAGATATTCATGAGCGAGGCGTACTACTTACAGGTGGTGGGGCGATGCTTCGGGCGCTTGACACGATCATTGCTCGTGCTATCGAGATCCCTGTCCGAGTATCGAGTGATCCACTGACGGATGTAGTACGAGGTACCGGTATTCTTCTCGAAGATAGAGAGTTACTAAAGGAAATAGAATTGCCATCTGCTCGCGTGGCATAATATCTATCCTTTTACGTATGTTATTATGAATAGTCCTCGTTTTTTTAGGTCATTTCTTTGGTTGACAGTGCTTCTCTTAGTCGTTGTCATTTTGCATATTTCAGGCGTACTCCATTTTATCGAAACGCCTCTTACCAGAATGTTGTACAAGGGAAGTCAAGCCCTCTACACGCTGACAATTACAGGAGAAGACGATGTGTATCTGAAGACACTCACTGGAGAGGAATTGCGTCAGGCATATATGGGACTGCAAGAACGATATAATAATATCGTCGTCGATGTTGCGCAGATAAAGGAATTGCAAAAAGAAAATGAAAATTTAAAGGAACAACTACAATTTTTTTCAGAAAAGGATTGGACATATTACACTGGACGAGTCACAGGAAAGCAAATAAATCCGTTTGAAAGTACTATTTTAATGTATATCGACCATGCATCAGAGACAATTCCTGTCGGCGCGCCTGCGATTACAAAGAGTGGCATATTTGTAGGAACAGTGGTGGCGGTTGATGGAAACATTATAAATATTCAGCTTCTGAACGATGGGCGAACGAAAGTTGGTGCATCATTTTTGAATGATGAGCGAACCATCGGTGTAGCGGAAGGTGGGTATGGAAAAAGCATTCGAGTGAATTTTATTCCACAAAATGAGAAGATTGCAGCAGGGGACATCGTGGTCACATCTGGACTCACACAGCTCATCCCGTATGGATTACCAATAGGCACAATAGAAACAGTAGAAAAAGAGCCGTATGAACCATTTCAAAGTGCAGTTTTGACACCACTTGCTGCACCAAATAGCTTAGAAGTCATTTCTATAATAGTAGAACAGATAGCAACATGAAAACATTTTTTCATATACTCCAACTTTGTATTTTTGTCTTGCTATTGCTCATGATACAATTTGGTGCTAGTTATGTTCTCCCTTTTCCCTGGAATGCGTTGCATGTGCCAACAAGCATCACTGTTATATATTTGATCATGAAAGAAAAAAGACGCATTATTTGGTATATGTTTGGATTCCTATTCCTTCTCGAGTTACTTGTTCCTTCTGAAATATTTGGGAGTCTGCTCATTCCGGGTGTGCTCAGTGCATTTATTGCATACTGGTGCCACAGATTTTTCTTTACCAATAGGTCACTATATACAGGTATACTATTGACGATTATTGCATTATTGAGTTTTCATGTTGGGCAAATTGTATATCAGTTTTTTTCACATTTACTTATGTTGAGGATTGGGTATGTACCAAATGTTCATGTACGACTTCTTCTTGTTGAAGGAGGAATGACTCTGGGAATCAATATTGTTATACTATTTTTCCTTTTAAAAAGACATGTTCTGTTTGCCTAATCCTATATGTCAGACGAACAAGATTCACAATTTTTTCGACTGCCAATAGATGAACATCTTTCTGTTCCTGTTAGGGAAGAAACGATCTGGATAGAAGGTGTACATCCTACAGCAGGAGACAAATCTATTGGCACAAGAAAATTTGTGACAGAAAGTATTACCACAAAGAGACTGTACATATTTATTATTTTGGTAGCTGTTACTTTTTTGTTACTGGTGATGCGTGTAGGATTTTTGCAAATTGTGCAAGGGGCATCGTATAGAGATGCTGCAGAAGGGAATCGTCAACGGGCTCTTCCAATTCCAGCTGAACGTGGTCTTATTTTTGATAAAAATAATATTCAGATGACAAAGAATGTCCCAAATTTTGCATTGGCGCTCGTACCACAAGACTTGCCAAGAGATAAAGAAGAAAGAAAAAATATTATTGGACGCGTCGCATCCTTAACACATACACCTGTAGAGGAAATTGCAGAAACCATAGAAAAGTACGGTTCATATAGCTACGAATCGATTATCATTCAGGAAGATTTAGATTATGATACAGCGATGAATGTGTATATCGCTTCCGCCGACATACCAGGCATTCACATTCAAAGAGGGAGTAAACGACTGTATGTTGAAGAAAAAGATGAAAGTGAGATGCCATTGCCTATATCACTTTCGCATGTACTTGGGTATCTCGGCAAATTAAGTCCAGAAGAATTGGATTCACTCTACCAGGTAGGATACCTCCCTTCAGACACGATAGGAAAAACAGGCGTAGAAAAAACCTATGAGCCATTTCTGCGTGGTACGTATGGTACAAAACAAATTGAAGTGGATTCGTTTGGTAAAGAACAAAAAGTGTTAAGTGAAGATCCTCCTGCACCAGGAAGTCATGTTGTTTTGAGTGTAGACATCCACATGCAAAAAGCACTTGAATACTATATCCAGAAAGCACTCGATGTCGGTGGATTTTCCCGTGCATCAGCTATTGCCATGGATCCACGTGATGGATCCATTCGGGCACTCGTCAGTTTGCCAAGCTTTGATAGCAATGATTTTTCTGGAGGCATTGATATTGATACGTATCAAACGTATATTGATGATGCCAATCAGCCACTGTTTAACAGAGCTATTTCGGGTGCATTTCCATCTGGATCTAGTATCAAGCCAGCATTTGCAGCAGCTGCCCTTCAGGAAGGCCTTGTCACACAAAATACAACCTTTTTGAGTACTGGTGGCCTCGCCGTAGGGCAGTGGTTTTTTCCGGATTGGCAATCAGGTGGGCATGGTATTACCAATATCAGACGTTCCATTGCTTGGTCAGTGAATACATTTTATTACTACATTGGGGGAGGTTTTGGGGATTTTGTTGGTATGGGCGTAGAGAAAATGATGGAATATTTGAAATATTTCGGATTTGATGCGACGCTTGGTATTGATTTGCCTGGAGAAGTCGCTGGCTTTTTACCTTCCAAAGAATGGAAGGAACAAACAAAAGGTGAACGGTGGTATGTCGGAGATACATATAATATTTCAATTGGTCAAGGGGATATTTTGGTAACACCACTACAAATAACATCCTATATTGCAACTATTGCGAATGGAGGTACTATATTCAAGCCACATGTAGTCGAAAAGACGATTGATATTGCAACAGGGGTAGAGCATGCGATTTCATCTGAGGTGTTAAAAATTGTTCCTATTTCCGACACAAATCTCAATATCGTTCGTCTCGGCATGAAAGATTGTGTTGACTATGGGGCATGTCGTAGGCTATCATCTCTTCCTTTTGAAATAGCAGGGAAAACAGGGACAGCACAATGGAGTAGTGTCAAGGAGCCTCACGCATGGTTTACTTCATTCGCGCCATACGAGAATCCTGAGATTGTCCTCACCATTTTAATAGAAGAAGGAATAGGAGGCAGTGAATCAGCTACACCCGTTGCCTATGATTTTTACCGGTGGTGGTGGACCTACAAGACAACTGGGGATATATCACTTGACGAGTAGAAGAACGTTTGGGTATACTCAATGAAACCGCTCTAGAAGCGGATATTTTTATCAATTTGAAGGAGAGATTAAGGAACATGTATGACAACAACACAATATCTTTCACAAGAAAAAAAGGGTGAGCTTGAACAGGAATTGATTGATCTGAAATTAACAAAAATTCCAGAAATTGCACAACGTATTGACGAGGCAAAGCAGATGGGCGATCTTTCTGAAAATGCAGAGTATCATGATGCAAGAGATCAGATGGCATGGGCCCAGAGCCGCGTTCTTGAACTCGAAGCAATTTTGCACAATGCCGAAGTCATTACCACAACAGGCTCTGGCGATGGTGTTGTTGATCTTGGAAGGACCGTAGTGGTGAAGGTCAATGGCAAAGAGAAAGAATATACGATAGTCGGGGCGCAAGAAGCAGATCCTTTGTCCGGAAAAATATCCAATGAATCGCCGCTCGGAGAAGCGTTTATGGGAAAGAAGAAAGGGGATGCAGTTGTGGTTGAAGTTCCGGCAGGAGTGCAGGAATATAAGATTATTGCAGTCAAGTGATCTTTGTAACTCAGGTCTTTATACCTGTGACTCAAATCTAAAGATTTGAGTTACAATTTTTATCTCAACAAAGCAAAAAAAGACGACTTTCCCCAAAAGTTGTCTTTTTTATATATATTTGTTACTATAAAGAGCGTAAATAAGCGAAAAATATGCCAAAACCAGAAATAGATATTAATGACGAAAGAACAGTGAGATTAGCGAAACTTGCCTCGTTGACAGAAGCAGGGAATTCTTCATTTCCTGCACATTCAGAAAAGCAACATACGGTAGCAGAAGCAATTTTGAGTACCGAAGGAAGTACGGTGATCACGGCAGGAAGAATCATGTCAAAACGAGAAATAGGCAAACTTACGTTTTGTCGCTTGCAAGATGTGAGCGGTGTTATTCAGCTCATTGTCAAACAAGATGAACTTGAAAAAGAAGTGTATAAGCAATTTGTAAAACTAGTTGATGCGGGTGATGTCGTCGATGTGACAGGGGAGCGATTCCAATCAAAAACAGGAGAGGATTCTATTCTGGTAAAAAAATACTCAGTTTTGACAAAGGCACTCTTGCCACTGCCAGACAAATTTCATGGATTGCAAAATGAGGAGCTTCGCATGCGCAAGCGCTATCTTGATTTACTCACCAATCCAGAACTTCGTGATATCTTTGTAAAGCGTGCACACTTTTGGGATGTAACCAGAACTTTTTTGAAAGACAATGGATTTTTTGAAGTAGAAACACCCTATCTCGAGACAACTACCGGCGGCGCAGAAGCAACACCGTTTCAAGCACATCACAATGATTTTGATATTGATGTGTATCTTCGCATTTCTGTCGGTGAACTGTGGCAAAAGCGTCTCATGGCAGCAGGATTTGAAAAAACATTTGAAATCGGTCGTGTGTTCCGCAATGAAGGATCGAGCCCAGATCATTTGCAGGAATTTACCAACATGGAATTTTACTGGGCATACGCTGATTATAGAAAAGGCATGAAACTCGTCCAAGAACTCTATCAAAAAATTGCGATCGATGTATTTGGCAAAACTGAGTTCACAACAAAAGGCATGAACTACGATCTTGCAGGAGAATGGCCAGAAATTGATTATGTGAGTGAAGTAAAGAAGCAAACCGGCATTGATGTATTGAAAGCAAGTGAAGATGATATGCGAAAGAAGCTCGATGAGCTTGGTGTCGTCTACGAAGGAACAAACCGAGAGCGACTTACCGATACACTCTGGAAATTTTGTCGCAAGAATATTGCTGGTCCAGCATTCCTCGTCAATCATCCAAAACTGGTTTCGCCACTCGCAAAAACACATCGTGACAATTCAGAACTGACCGAACGATTTCAGATCATCATTGCCGGCAGTGAGATCGGCAATGGCTATTCAGAATTGAATGATCCTATTGAACAGCGCGCACGATTTGAAAAACAACAAGAACTTATCGCATCAGGTGATACCGAGGCTATGATGCCAGATTGGGAATTTGTCGAAATGCTCGAGCACGGGATGCCACCTACGTGTGGCTTTGGCTTTGGTGAACGATTTTTTGCATTTCTCGTCGATAGGCCACTTCGTGAAGTGACACTTTTTCCACTGGTGAAACCTATTATCGAAGAAAATAGCGCAGAGTAAATATGAAAACGGTCCTCCTCTTTGGAACCTTTGATTTTCTCCACAGCGGGCATATGCATACGTTTGAGGAAGCAAAGAAGCTTGGCGACACATTGATCGTGTCAGTTGCGAGAGACAAGGCGGTGGAAACAATAAAAGCAAAGTTTCCACTGCATTCAGAAGAAGAGCGTCTCAACTTGGTGAGACATATAGATATTGTGGACGACGCAATTCTTGGTGATGAAGAACAAAGCGTGTATTCGTTTTTTGACAAATTCATTCCAGATATCATCGCACTCGGCTATGATCAAGATGCATTGAAGGAAGATATTGAAACATTCATAGCAACCCACGACTACGCAACGACGTGTGTGACACTCCCTGTCTATAAAAACGGAGATATGAAATCGAGTAGAATAAAAGAAACACTAGCAATATGAAACGACGAAAATTATTGATAGCAACAACAAACGAAGGCAAGATAGGCGAAATTACGCATTTTTTGAAATCGCTTCCGTTTCATCTCGTAACATTGAAGGATTTGAATCAAGAAATTGAAGAACCTGAAGAAACGGGTGCAACGTTGCAGGATAATGCAATTCTTAAGGCAACATACTACGGAGAAAAAGCAAATATGCTCACACTTGCTGATGACGGTGGACTTTTTATTGATGCTCTTGATGGCTGGCCAGGCGTAAAAAGTGCTCGTGCATTCAATGGTACAAGTGTTCTTGAAGATGATGACATGCTCAAAGCACTTGAAGAAGTCCCGGAAGAAAATAGAAAAGCAGAGTTCAAACTTGTGACAGCAATATACGATCCACAAGACAAAACAGTGTTCACTGCAGAAGGAGCTGACTCAGGATCGGTACTCAAAGCACCCGTGAAAAATGAAGTTGTCAAATGGGGATACAACAATGTGTTTTATTCCGATGCTCTTGGAAAAACGTATGGAGAAATGACAATTGCAGAAAAGAATGGTTCAAGTCATCGAGGAAAGTCTCTGAGTCAAATCAAATATTTTCTTCAGAATCAATACGGTGGCAAACATTTTGTCGTTCCTGTAGCAATTATTATTAGGGATGGAAAAATTTTGATGAACAAACGTAATGATCCACACAATCCACAATTTCACGGCGTATGGGAATTTCCCGGTGGCACAGTAGAAATGGGAGAAACTATTTTTGAAAATGTTGTCAGAGAATGTAAGGAAGAAACAGGGTTCGATGTAAAAGTTCTCGAACAGTTGCCTACCATTCGCGTCAAAACGCGTCATATTGAAAAGTTTAGTTATCAAATTTATTTAGTCCCTGTCATAGCAAAAATTGTTGGTGGAGACGGAGTATTCAGTGATGATGAAGTATTAGAAATGCGATGGTACACACCAGAAGAGATTCCATCCTTACACCTGTTCCCAGACGACGGCAACATGGTGACAGAATATTTGCCAATGATAAATGATGCAATATCCCGAAACTCCCTATAAATTGTTTATTGTTATTTGCTTATTGTGTATTGACATATGATTGATATCAAATTCATCCGCGAAAACGTGGAACTTGTAAAGGAGAATTGTACAAACAGAAATGTTACGGTGGACATTGATCGTCTTTTGGCTCTTGATGAGACTCGTCGTGGTCTGCAACAAGAGATAGATGACTTGAAATCAGTGAGGAATGCAACATCAAAAGGAAAGCCGAGTGAGGAAGATATCGCAGCGATGAAAGAACTCGGTGAAAAGATAAAACGTATTGAAGGAGATTTCAAAAGTGTCGAGCCAGAATATCTCGATCATCTCCTTTTGGTCCCAAATCTCACACATCCCGATTCACCAATTGGCGGGGAGTCGGATTTTGTCGTTGTTGAAGAACGAGGAACTGTCCCCACATTTTCATTTGATCCAAAAGATCACGAAGCCATCATGACAGATCTGGACCTGCTCGATTTTGAACGCGGTGCAAAAGTCGCTGGATCAAAATTTTATTATGTCAAAAATGATGCAGTGCGGCTCAACCAAGCATTGCTAAATTACGGCATGGATGTACTCGAAAAACATGGCTATACCCTTCTGGAAACACCAGACCTTGCAAAAGACCAGATCCTTGAAGCATCAGGATTCAATCCTCGCGGCGCAGAATCACAGACGTATAAGATTGAAGAAACTGATCTGAACTTGATTGGTACGGCTGAAATTACCGTCCTTGGCTATCACGCAGACGAAGTGCTTGATTTGTCAGCAGGACCAAAGAAGTATGCCGCACTTTCACACTGCTACCGTCGTGAAGCAGGATCATATGGACGAGAAAGTAAAGGACTGTATCGTGTTCACCAGTTTACAAAGCTCGAAATGTTCATCTTCTGTAAACCTGAAGAAAGTGAAGCCCTCCATACAGAACTTCTGAACATTGAGAAGGAAATTTGTGACGGACTCGGGCTTGCATACCGTGTCATCGATATCCCAACAGGAGATCTCGGTGGTCCAGCATACAGAAAATATGATCTCGAAGCCTGGATGACTATGAAAGAGGGAGAAGATAAATACGGTGAAATTACCAGTACAAGTAACTGTACAGATTACCAAGCTCGTAGATTGAACATCAAGCACAAAGAAGGGGAGAGCAAGCCTGAATTTGTCCATACGCTCAATGGCACAGCGATTGTTCTTTCACGTTTTCCAATCGCGATTGTAGAACAATATCAAAATGAAGATGGCACAGTGACTGTGCCGGAAGTGTTGAGAAAATATATGGGGAAAGATATTATTGGAGTATAACCGATATTGTGTAACTCAGGTCTGAAGACCTGAGAGTCACGCAGATTTACTATGCCTCTTGATCAGACAAAACAATACCCAAAACGACCAAGACTCCAGGATAACACAAACTATATGGGTACACGTGGCTACTTTGTGACGATAAATGCATACAACCGAATGAAGTATTTTACACATAAAAAAATTATTGAGTCACTCATAGGATATCTACAAGAGACATCCAAGGTGAGTTTTTTTGATATCGTGGTGTACTGCTTTATGCCTGACCACCTACATTTGGTCGTGGAAGGAAAAAAAGAAGAAAGTAATCTCCTTTCATTTATCCATTCGTTCAAACAAAAGAGCGGTTTTGCCTTCAAAAAAGTACATAAACAAAAGCTCTGGGCGACAAGTTTTCATGATCGAACATTGCGAAAAAGTGAAGATATAAGAGGCGTCGGCAGATATACACTTGCCAATCCAGTAAAAGCAAATTTAGTAAAACATGCGCTCGAATATCCGTACTCAGGCTCTTTTGTCTATGATCTGAAAGAATTGGTCCAAAGTGATATCCCAGCGTATTACGCTCAGGTCTGAAGACCTGAGTTACATTTGTTTATGCAAAAAACGGCATCACAATCTAAAATCTTAGTTGTTCTCCCCGGCTGGAACGGCTCGCATGAAACATGGACAGACTTTGTAGCACTTGCAAAACCGCATTTTCAAGATGTCGTGGTGATAGATTTGCCGTGCTTTGGTGATGAACCGTGCCCGAAAGCAGTGTGGGGCGTAGAGGAGTATGCTGAGTTTGCGAAAGAAAAAATAAGCAAATATGCAAATAGGCAAATTGTATTGCTGGGGCATAGCTTCGGAGGATCCGTAGCAACCCAGCTTGTTGCGAATAATCCAGACATTGCTTCTAAACTCATTCTGAGTGGAGCTGCTGTCATCCGTCCGAAAAATTATCTGAAACGATTCATCTTTGGGACAATGGCAAAGATTGGAAAAGGTTGTATTGCCATTCTGCCATCACAAAAGCTAAAAATTCTTGCAAAAAAGGTACTCTATCGAGTAGCCGATTCACCAGATTTTTCAAATACAAGTGGCATCAAACGAGACATTTTTAAAAAGATTATTCGACAAGATCTCCGGCATCTTCTTTCGTCCATTGCTATTCCAACCTGCGTGATGCAAGGGACAGAAGACACCTATGTGCCATTCCGACATGGAAAAATTATTGCTGATGGGATTCCATCTGCATCGTTTGTTGTGATAGAGCAGGGGACACATGGATTGCATCAGAAAAAGACCGCAGAAGTCTTTTTATCTGATATACTAGAGTTTTGTAACAAGTAATATTTTGTATGAGCGTTCCATATTTTGCATATATCATAGGAGGTCTCTGGATTGTAACGGCAATATTTGATTATGCCTATTTTACCTACTTTGCACAACTAAAAGAATATCGTTTTGATCGATTCAGGGATTTTTTGACAACACAAGCAGGCAAGGAAGAATTGTTTGGGTATCGTATCCTTTGGCGGGCATTGCTAGTTATTGTATTATATACACTTTTGCATGGGACACTGTCCAATATGTTGCTTGTTTCGTGTATTATCGGGATTGATATCATCGCAAAAATATACTGTATTTGGAGAAAATCAATTCGTCGTCCAGTGCCAACACCAAAAGCACTTCTCATCGTTGGCATGCTTGTAGGTATGGAAGGAATGATGCTGTTGTTCCTACCATATATCAATATTTTGTTATTGGTGCTTGTATTTAGATGGTTTTTGACAGCCGGAGTAGTTCTTATCCTCTCTATTCCATCCTTTCTCGCTAAAAAAATGTATATAATGATAGCAACAAAGAAAATTGCCAGATATAAAAAATTACGCGTTATTGGCATTACAGGGAGCTATGGCAAAAGTAGCACAAAGGAATTTTTATCACAGATACTCGAAACAAGATATGCAATCAAAAAAACACCAAAAAATACCAATACGGAAATAGGAATTGCAAAGCATATTTTGAAAACAGACTTTGCCGGGGTAGATGTCTATGTGGTGGAAATGGGTGCATATCGCATGAAGGAAATAAAAAAAATATGTGATATCGTACATCCGCAGATAGGGATTTTGACAGCAATCGCCCCGCAACATCTTTCCCTCTTCGGTTCTATGGAAAACATTGCCGCAACAAAAAAAGAACTACTCACATCACTCCCAAAAAATGGATGGGCTATTACCAATATTGATAATGCATATTGTAGAGAGATTATTTCTAATCTTTCTTGTCATATTCGAACATTTGGCTCAGATGAAGAATACAAACCAGATATTCTTATTCGTGATATAGAAAATATTGAAAACGGCATTACCTATCGTGTGTCTGACGATACGATGGATCATATCGTACGTCTCAATATTTTAGGAAAGCATAATGTTTTTAATATTGTTCCTGCAGCTATAGCCGCTCATCGGATTGGCATGTCAGATGAGGATATAGATATGGCAATCGAAAAACTTACACCTGGACATGGTTCGATAACAATATCACCCTATGGAACGGCGACGATCATTAATGATAGTTACAATTCCAATCCAGAAGGTTTTAAAGCAGCGTTAGATATATTAAATTCATTTTCTTCTTCGAGAAAAAGAATTGTTATCACGCGTGGGATGAGAGAATTGGGTGATCTCAGTGATGAGCTGCATGAACAAATAGGCGGAGAGATTTCGTTTGTTGCAGATGAACTTATTATTACCGAAAAGGATGTCGCAGCATCTCTCGCAAAAGGTGTCGTGTCAAAATACAACACACACATACAGCACATTTACGATCCGCACGAACTCCTAAAGTATGTACAAGGGTTGAAACATACAGATGCCGTGGTATTAATTGAAAATAGACTCCATATCATGATTGCAAAAGAGTTAGATATCGCATTGACCGCATGAAAAAAACTATTTTTACAGGATTTAGCCCAAACACGCGAGCAAAGGATATGAGCATTGCCGCCTCTTTTTTATTTCTCCCCTGGAAATGGTTCCAATGGAAAAAAGGTACACACGAAAAAAGAGCAATGGAGTTGCTAGAAGGATATTTTGGGGAAAATATTCAGGCCATAACCTATGATAGCGGTCGTTCTGCCTTGTATCATGCGTTGCTTGCCTTGGATGTAGGAGAAGGCGACGAAGTCCTGGTGCAAGCGTTTACCTGCATGGTCGTCATAAACGCTATTTGCTGGACAGGGGCCAGGCCCGTGTATGTGGATATAGAAAAAGACACACTGAACATGGATCCGGTAAAAGCAGACCATGCATGCTCAGATAAAACAAAAGTAATCATTTTGCAACACACCTTTGGACTTCCCGCAAATATTGATGCGCTGCTTGATGTGGCCAAAAAGCACAATCTGAAAACCATAGAAGACTGCGCGCACTCGCTTGGTGCGCGGTATAAAGGAAAACTCACAGGCACATATGCAGACATCGGTATGCTTAGTTTTGGTGGTGAAAAAATAGTTTCGTGCGTACGGGGAGGTGCCCTTATAACAAAACTTCCTCAACTTGCAGTGCGATTGAGAAAGACACACGCAACACTTTCTCCTTCAACACGCAGAGTGATTCGCCAGCATCTCCTTCATGTAGTTCTTTTCCCAATGGGCAAATCACTCTATCATCTTGGCATAGGAAAAGTATTTTTAAAAGTGTTGAAAGAATTACATATTACAAATAAAATTATTTATACAGAAGAAAAATACGGTAAACAAGTCGCATGGTATCCAAGCAAACTTCCAAATGCGCTTTCAGCTCTCTTGGTAAGCCAATTGCCAGAAATAGAATCAATGAACTCGCATCGACGACATATCGCGTCATTGTACAAAAAGAAGCTGCCACACATAATCGAGACACAGCAAGATACCGACATGCATATCTACTTGCGGTTTTCTTTGTTTGTTCAAAATCCAAATGCAGTAAGAGATCTGGCAAAAAAACAAGGTATTCTCCTCGGCGATTGGTATTCGCTTGTCATTGGTCCAGGAGATGTAGATCTCAGTGTTGCGCAATATGTGAAGGGCACCTGTCCTATCGCAGAAGAGCGAGCTGCAAAGGCACTGAATTTACCTACAGACATCCATATTCAAGATAGCGATGTGCTCAGAATTTTGTCTGTACTTACTGAGTAATATATGTATTCAATAAAAAAAACTACAGATATACAAGCGTGGGATGCCTTTGTAAAGACGCATCAATATAGTCCATTTGTTCAATCATACAAGTATGGTGAATTTTATCGTGAACTCGGAGAACACTACTGGATCCTAGGCGTGTATGCAGGGGAGACGCTGGTTGGAGGAAGCCTGGTTCTCACCGTACATGCAAAACGAGGCAATTTCTTTTATCTGCCCTATGGTCCGATGCTCGACTATACAGATAGTGCCATGGTGCAACAATTTTTTGCCAAACTCAAGCGTGGAGCAAAAAAAGAACACATGGATTTTATTCGGATTAGTCCCTTTCTTTCTGATACCCAAGAGGGGAGGGCGGTTATTCATGCAGAAGGATATCGAGCTGCTCCTATGCATGTCCTGGCTGAAAATAGTTGGCTTTTGGATCTATCACAAAGCGAAGAGCAGCTCCTCGCACAGATGAAAAAAAATCATAGAAATCTTATACGCAGATGTGAACGAGAGGGAGTGACGGTGACATCACACACAGATCAAAAAACACTGGACATACTGCATGATATGCTTGATGAGACAGAAAAACGACAGCATTTTACACGATTTTCAAGACACTATATCAATACTGAATTTGCCAAATTTGCAGAAGATGGAGAAACATTGGTGTATATGGGAACATTGCCAACAGGCGAGGCTGATGCCGCTGCGATTATTATGTTTTATGGCAATATGGCGGTCTATAGACACAGCGCCTCGCGTAATCTTGATAAAAAACTTCCAACATCCTATCTCATACAGTGGCACGTAATCAAAGAAGCAAAAAGAAGGGGAATGAGATGGTATAACTTTTGGGGTGTAGAGCCAAAAGATGCGAGTGCATCACATCCGTTTTCAGGGATTGGGCATTTTAAGCGTGGATTTGGGGGATTTCAAGAAGATTTGCTACATTGCCAAGATCTTCCAATAACAAAAAAATATTGGGTAAACTGGATTGTTGAAACCATTCGAAAACGGAAGCGTGGCTTCTAGTTATTCTTTCATTTGTCTGTCATTCAATGAACTATACAAAAAATAAAAAACAATCGTGTACGAGGGTCTATGTAAAAAGTAGGAATGCTTTATATAGCCGAAGTAAAGCAAAGGATTTTGCGTGGAGAGGAAGAAAACGTAATCCCATGCAAAAACAATTGCCACAGAAGAGTAGGTTAAGGTTTAAACTATATTTGATGTTGTTTTTAGCATCTATATTTGGCATGATCGGCATGTTTGTGTACCATCCATTTTTTCGAATATCAAAAATTCAAGTCAACGGCGTAGAAACAATTACGCCACAAGAAATTGAACAGACAATCTATGGTGCAATGGATTATCACAAGTGGTTTTTATTTCCTGCGAGTAGTTTTTTCTTTGTTGATGCATCAGAAGTTGAATCAATATTGAATCAACGGTTTCCGCTTAACACCGTAGCTATTACAAAACAGTTTCCTCACACACTTACTGTTTTACTTCAGGAACGTCTGTCAACAATACTCTATGACAATGGCGATGCGTATCATTTTATTGGACTCACAGGAAAAGTTGTAGAACCTGTAAGAAAGGTCACCGATGCAGAGTGGTGGATCGACACTGAAATCGTAACAAGTACAAATGAACGTGGCGAAGAAGTCTCAGAAAAAAAAGAAATTGCAAGACACCATAGACCTGATATGAATGGTTTGCAAAAGGATGTTGGAGAGTTTCCACTCATTGTTGATACCAATGCAATCGAAAGAGGTACTGTTGCATTGAATACTGACGTCATAAAAGAGGACTATATTTCCCAAGTGCTTGAATGGTATGAAGTCCTATTACAACAATTTGATCTTACCATATCATACGTCGATGTAAGTTCGCCATACCGTACGGTTATTTTTACAAATGCTGGATTACAGATTCTTATTGCATTGCCAGCAGGGGAGAGTATTGCCCAGATTGATAGATTTCGAGCTGCGTACAAAGAGATTTCAGATATCTCAGTAATTGGGTACATAGATGTTCGATATCCTGGTAAGATATATTGGCAATAGAAACTAGCACGTCACTGAAAAGGGTGAAGGGGGGATATTCTTCTTCATAGCAGGCCTTTTTGGAGACATCCAAAGATAGTATATCGTGTCGCACAATGTATATTATGCGACATTGCCTAGGACACTAAAAGAGGGATTTCAGGACTAATTATCTACTTACATAAAACACAATCAATTTTCTTTTTGCATCAATTACAAATGTAATTTTGTTCCCATTTTGTTTTTTTTATTTCTTTCTGGGATTGCAAATCTTTATATACTGCCAGACCATCAAATCTCTCAATCTGCCCAAATCGTACATGTACTACCCCATCCTCTCTTAAATCTATACGTGGCAATATTGTGCGACGCAATACATTGTACGCATAAATTGCAGAGGTAAAGTGATACGTCCAACATATTAAACTTTTTGGAGAAAAACATAAAAGGACCTTTGCCAAGATCCTTTTTATATATACAAAAGTCATCACTAATAATCCTTTACCAAATAGGCCAAAGGATTCACAGGTATACCATCTTTTCGAACCTCAAAGTGTAAGTGAGGTCCTGTCACAAATGGACCTGCACCGACAGTACCAGGAGTGCCACCAGAATATCCAATGATATCTCCTCTTGTCACAAATTGATCTGCACTCACGGTTATTTTGCTCATGTGTCCATAGACCGTTGAGAGCCCTCCCGAGTGGACAATCATCACATATGCATAACAGCTTGCTGTTTGGCAAGTACGCGCTCTTGCTATGTAGCCACTCGCAGCTGCCCGGAGCGGCGTGCTATGTGCTGCGCGGATATCGATTGCGTTATGTTCAAAGACATATCTATATGGATATGATGGATCATGGAAGTATGCGGTTACATAACGACTTGGTGTTGGCCAGGAGAGCTGCCCATCAAATTGGACATCTGAAGATCCTGTTACCTTATCCTCTGCCTCTAATTTAGCTCGTACTTGCTGCTCGATAGATGTAATGTCACTTTCAATCGACTGATACTGTGATTTTAAGTTGCCGACCAATGTCTTATATGTGAGCTCTGATGATTGGGTTTGCGCAAGCAATGTTTGCTTTGCAAAGGATTGTCCTTCGAGGTCTTTTTTCTTATTATCAAGTTCTTCTTTCATTGCATCATACGCTTTTCGTCTTTCTTCTGTTGCTATTTTTTTTTTTTCCAACTCTTCTTTTGATATTCTGAGCGCTCTAGCACTTTTTCCAAGATCTTCTTCAATGGATTTTGCGTATTCCATCTTATTATAAAAATCAGAAAAATTGTCATAGGATGCAAGTACCTGAAGAATTCCCTTGTTCCCTTGTTCATGGAGAGTGCGAATAAACTCTGACATGATCATCCTCTGTCGATCAATGGTATTTTCTTTATCAGTAATACCGAGATTAAGCGCTTCAATTTCGAGAGTAAGCGTTTCCAGTTTTTGTTCTGTTGCTTCTATATCGAGTTCAACTTGGACAATATGATTGTCCAAGATAGCCATTTGATTGGCCAGTGATGTGGATTCAAGACGTGTCTGGTCAATTTTTTTCTTATACGCATCAATACTTGCTTCAAGTTGCTTTACTTTTTCCTTTTTTGCAGCAATTTCTTGATTGAGCTGGTCGATTTCCTCTTTATTTCCACCAGTTCCACTAGTAGTCTGTGTATACACAAATACCGGCAAGCTAACAATTGCCAGTAGTGTTATTATTGTGATGTTTAGAAACGTTTTTTTTCTCCGATGCATACAATATTCTAATCGGAGTCTAGTATAGCACAGGAGAAAAAATCGTGCTATCAAGAAATCTTTGCAAGCCCCTCCCCTATTCGTTGCAGACTTTTTTCTTTACCAAGGACGGTCATAATTTCAAATGGTCCAGGAGAATATTGCTGTCCAGAGAGCGCAACGCGAGTTGGCCAGAGCACGTCTCCTACACCATACGTACGCTCTTTGATCCAGCCCATGACGGCCTGCTCTATCCCCTCTTCTGTCCAGGCTTCCTTAGCAAAAGTTGATAAAAATTCGCTTAGTTGAGCCAATTTTTCTTTTGCATCAGGCAAATCACTCTTTTTCCACTTCAGAAGTTCAGTTTCATAACTCAACGAATCTGCAAAGAGGAAGGTTGTATTCGTGACAATGTCTGCAAGGGTATTTGCACGTTCACGACCAAGGCGGACGACGCCCTCAAAAAATGAGAGGTCGTTGATCATTTCTTCATCTGAACCGGCTGCGGCAAAAAAGGGCTTGGCACGTGTGGCAAGTTCTTCAATAGACAATTTTTTCATCCATTCTTTGTTATACCAATCAAGTTTTTCGTAATTGAACACGGCCGCTGACTTATTTACTTTTTCAAAACTAAATGCCTGCACCAACTCTTCGAGTGTAAATATTTCTTGCTCCGTACCAGGGTTCCATCCAAGAAATGCAACAAAATTAACCATTGCTTCTGGCAAATATCCTTTGTTTTTAAAATCAAAAACAGAGACATCACCATGTCGCTTACTGAGTTTTTGTCTTTTTTCATTTACAAGTAATGGCAAATGACCATAGACGGGCTTTTCCCAACCAAACATGTCATACAAGACAATATGTTTTGGAGTAGAACTCAGCCATTCTTCGCCACGAAACACGTGCGAGATTTCCATAAGATGATCGTCCACAACAACAGCGAGATGGTATGTAGGAAACCCATCAGTTTTCATGAGTACCTGATCATCAATCAGTTTATTTTCGAAAGAAACATTGTCACGCACAAGATCTGTCCACGTGGTAGTTCCTTCGTCCGGCATGTTAAGACGAACAACATGTGGCGAGTTCGCGTCAAGTTTTTTCTGAACGTTTTCTGTTGAAAGTGTTTTACAGTGCCCATCGTAGCCAGTTGGTTGTTTATTCATTTCTTGCATTTTTCTGAGATCATCGAGACGTTCTTTGGTACAAAAACAATAATACGCATCTTTTTGCTCAAGCAGTTGATGAACATACTTTTTGTAAATATCCAAGCGTTCTGACTGAATATACGGTCCTTTTTCCCCTACTTGTGTCAGATGCTGATGTGTGTCAAACGTAACACCTTCATCCGGTGGGATATGGGCCCAATGTAACGATTCAACAATATTTTCAGTCGATCCTTCTACGAGACGTTCTCTATCCGTATCCTCAATACGAAGCAAAAAATCACCACCGTTCTTTTTGGCATAAAGATAATCAAACAGTGCGCTGAGAAGTGATCCAACGTGGAACATGCCCGTAGGGCTTGGTGGAATGCGTGTTCTTATCTTCTTCATATTATGAATTGAGTTGATAGAGTGTGATGCCGACAGACATGGCAAGATTCAGTGATTCAGCGTTCCCGGTGCCTGCGATGGTATAGGATGCATCAGTGATCTCTCTGAGATTGTCAGCAAGACCATGTGACTCTGAACCAAACAGAAGTGCCTGTTTTCTTCCTTTCCTCAGCTGAGAGATGTCCTTCCCGGACAGATCCAAGGTGGCGATACTATACCCATTTTTCCTGAGAAATTCAACTGTGTCAACCATATATTCAGATTGGTATATCTTTGTACGAAAGATAGATCCCATAGTGCTGCGCACGACTTTCTCATTATACGGATCAACAGATCCTTCAGAGACTATCACGGCATGAACGCCAAACCAGTCTGCCGTTCGAATGATGGTTCCAAGATTGCCCGGATCATTTACCCTGTCGAGGAGAATAATATGTTCTTCATGAATCATGTTATCGAGCGACGCATCCGGCATAGCAACAACGGCCATTACACCAGGAAATGTCTCCGTTTGCTTGATAGCATCGACATCACGTTTATTCGCTCGTTCAACAGGGATTCCTGTCTTTTCAGCATAACTGATAATAACACCCATGTCTGCATCAATGGCACTTTCTTCGACGATAAGCAGTTCAACCTCAGCATGTTCCAATGCTTCTTCAACCCCCTTTTTTCCTTCTACAGTAAACACACCAAACTCTTTGCGGTATTTTTTTTGTGTAAGTTTTTTGAGCATGGTGCTCGTGCTATTTGACAACATAGGATTTCAATACTAAGTAAGGAAATACGATAACAGCGGTGAAAATGCGCTTGATTCTGCTTGGCTGGTGTATCAGTCGCCACAGCCACTCAATACCAATCCGTCTGAACAATTTTGGTGCTCGAGGGATGACACCCGCAAGAAAATCAAACGTTCCCCCAACTCCCATGAGTATCTTTACGCCAGGAAGTTCTGATTTGAATGTATCAATCCACCACTCCTGCTTCCCATGCCCAAAGGCTACGAAGAGGATATCGGGTTTGGCGAGAACAATGTCAGAAAGTATTTCATCATGCTGACCTTTATCAACTATAGTATACATTGCTCTATTGTCACATTGTTTTATTGTGATATTGTCACTTTTTTGAACAAAATGTATACTCAAACCAGCAAACCTCTCTTTCAACTTTTCTGCAGCTTGCTTTGCCGCTCCTGATTTACCTCCAATAAAATATACAGATTTTCCTTCCCTTTCAGCCAATTCGCAAAGTGAGAGCACAAGATCAGCTCCGGGAAAACGGGTATACACTCCCCCACTCATAAGCTGAATGCCAAATCCATCACAGACATTCATATCTCCACTATTAAGGATATCCCGAAAACCCAGATTCCTGTGCGCCGCCACAAGCATCTCTGGATTTGGTGTGTAGAGAGTATGCGTTTCTGAACCAGAGAGCCATGTTTTTGCTTTCTCCAGTATCTCTTGCTTTGTGAGTGGGTCAATCCTGACACCGAGCATTTTGTGCATAGCTTGGCAAAAATATGTTACAATACTATCACTCTTGACAACAAAAATCAATTTGCTATAGTATTATCACTCATGGAGGTGGAGTGCTAGCACAGTTTCTTGATAGCGTTCGTTGCACATTGAACGTAACCACAGCAGACTGAAAGTTGAATGGTTTATTAGATTATCAGTTAATTAGTTTCTAATTTTGATGAACGAAACTAATTAACTAATACTCCAATTACCCAATTTACTACATATGATTCCACAAAATTTTACCCAAAAATCCCAAGAGGCGCTGCAGCATGCAGCCCAGATTTCTCATGCAAACGGCCAACCTCAAGTTGAGCCGCCACATCTTTTTTTATCACTTCTCGAACAAGAAGAAGGTGTTGTGCTGTCTGTTCTCAAGAAATTAAACGTCAATATCGAGGAACTTCGTCATGACACGCAGCAAATGATTGATGGATTGCCAAAGCAATTTGGCGCAATGAGTGGTGGTATGGGGCAAATTATGATGGGCCAAGCCATGATGTTTATTTTGCAAAATGCACAGAATGAATCGCAAAAAATGGGTGATGAATATATTAGTGTTGAGCATCTTCTTCTTTCATTCCTCACAAATAAAAATCCTATAAGCGACGCACTTGGCAAACAAGGCGTCCAGCATGCTGATGCTTTGAAAGTATTGGCAACGGTGCGAGGCTCACAACGAGTCGATTCCCCTACTCCGGAAAGTACCTACCAAGCGCTGGAAAAGTATGGCATGAATTATACTGACCGTGCGCGAAAGGAAAAACTAGACCCTGTGATTGGGCGCGATGATGAGATACGACGTGTGATGCAAGTGCTCACAAGACGAACAAAAAATAATCCTGTGTTGATTGGTGAGCCAGGTGTCGGAAAAACAGCCATTGTAGAGGGACTTGCACAGCGCATTGTGAACGGTGATGTACCCGAAAGTCTAAAAGACAAAGAGGTCATTGGTCTTGATATAGGCTCTCTTGTCGCCGGGACAAAGTTCCGCGGTGAATTTGAAGAACGGCTGAAAGCGGTGTTGAAAGAAGTCACAGATGCTCGCGGGAAAATCATTCTCTTTATTGATGAACTCCATACTATCATGGGCGCAGGAAGCTCTGAAGGGGCTGTCGATGCGTCAAATATGCTAAAGCCTGCACTTGCTCGAGGTGAACTTCGCACGATCGGTGCCACAACAATCAAAGAATATCAGCAACATATTGAAAAGGATGCAGCGTTTGAACGTCGCTTTCAGCCTGTCCTCGTTAAAGAGCCAAGTGAAGAGGATGCTCTCGCCATTTTGCGTGGGATTAAAGAAAAGTATGAAGTGCATCATGGAGTCAGAATTACAGATCCTGCACTTGTGGCAGCAGTAAAACTGTCGAGCAGATATATCACTGATCGTTTTCTTCCGGACAAAGCTATCGACCTCATCGACGAAGCGACAAGTGCCATGCGTCTTGAGATAGAATCCATGCCAGACGATCTTGATAAAATGAAGCGAAAAATGATGAAAATTGAGATTGAATTGTCAGCATTGAAAAAAGAGAAAGATGTTGAGTCTAAAGAACGTGAAGCAAAACTTAAAAAAGAACTTGCTAATTTGAAAGAAAGTATTGGTGAAATAGAATTGCATTGGAAGCACGAAAAAGAAATTATTTCAAAAATTCGTGGCTACAAAAAAGAAATTGATACCTTGAAACAACAGGCAGAAATTGAGGAACGTAAGGGAAATCTTCAGAAGGTTGCTGAAATTCGCTATGGGAATATCCCCAATACAGAAGAAGCGCTGAAAAAGGATCAGCGCAAGTTTGCTGACTTGCAGGAAAAGAGGGCTATCTTGAAAGAAGAAGTTACTGAAGAAGATATTGCCGCCGTTGTCGCACGGTGGACAGGTATTCCTGTCGACAAGATGCTTCAGGATGATCTCAAAAAACTTGCCAACATGGAAGCCGTCCTCTCGACACGAGTCATCGGACAATCAGATGCTATCAAGGCAGTATCCAATGCCATCCGTCGTTCACGAGCAGGCGTTGCAGAGGAAAACAAACCAATCGGCAGCTTTATTTTCATGGGGCCAACAGGTGTTGGAAAAACAGAACTCGCAAGGGGTCTTGCTGAATTTTTGTTTAATGACGAGGACGCACTCGTGCGAGTAGATATGAGTGAATATATGGAACGCCATGCAACAAGTAAATTGATTGGCTCCCCTCCTGGCTATGTTGGCTATGAAGAAGGTGGCCAGCTGACTGAAATCATCCGTCGCAGACCCTATGCAGTCCTTTTGTTTGACGAGATTGAAAAAGCGCATCCAGATGTCTTTAATATCATGCTCCAGATTCTCGATGATGGACATGTAAAAGATGCCAAAGGAAGAAAAATAAATTTCAAAAATACGGTCATCATCATGACCAGCAATATCGCCAGTGATGTCATCATGGCTATGGGACAACGTGGTGAACTAGGTTTTCAAGAAACAGGGAAAAAATCAAAAGCACAAGAGGAGGATCGCATGAAAGAGAAAGTTATGGAAGGATTGAAAGAACACTTCAAGCCGGAATTTCTCAATCGTATCGATGAGATTATCACCTTCCACCCACTTGATAAGCCAGAAATTCGAAGTATTGTTGACTTGCAGCTTGCACGCGTTGGGAAGAGACTCACTGAACAGCGCATCACACTCGACGTATCTGCTAAGGCCAAGGATTGGCTTGCCAAGAAAGGATACGATCCACAAATGGGTGCTCGCCCACTCAAACGATTGATCCAAACAGAACTCTTGGACAAGCTTGCACTTGATATTTTGGAAGGAAAAATTGCAGAAGGAAGAACGGTGAAAGTGGATGTTGGAAAAAGTGGGTTAGTAGTCAAGTAACAAGTTGAAAGGCACTCAAATATAAAAACAAACGCCCGACCATCACGAAGATGATCGGGCTACAATGTAAACAGCGGCGCGGCAGCAGGATGCTGCCTAGGTCAGCTGATCGCTCGTGTAGGAGAGCTCATGAACCAGCTCGTTCTTCCACTCGTTGGACCCCAGATCTGCATCCCAGACGGACGCAATGAGGGATCTAATCCACATATTGACGGACATGCGCTTGTTGGTGAGCATCTTCTCTTCACAGCGCCTGAGCGCGTGGAGAAGATGCATCAGCACTGCCTTGTGAATCGCAGCCTCAGCAGCTTCTTTAGGAAGAGGCGTCATCACCAAATCCTGGATAGTCATTGTAATAGCCTGGATGGCGGGGAAACGTCGCTCGCTCATTGTGATCCTCCGATGTTGTGCGAGAGTGATATAGAATCATACTTAAGAAAATCTGTCAATAATAAAAAGATCGAGTATTGAACTTGATCTTTTTATTTCTAAATTGCCTACTTAAACGAATTTTGCTTTGGCTTTCTCACTACCAGCAGGAATTTGTCACTCCATCAGAAAGGTTGCTAGATGTTACGTGCTACATGATTCGTGAAGACCTACCAATTTCCACACACCGTCTTCATCAACGCTGCTGTCACTTGATACGGATCACAGTTTGCAGCAGGACGGCGATCTTCTAAATAGCCATAGCCAACATTGCTGGTCGCCATGGGAATACGAATCGAAGCACCACGATCACTTACACCGTAACGAAATTCATTGATACTGCACGTCTCATGTTGCCCTGTCAAACGCTCTTCATTATGTGCTCCATACACAGCAATATGGTCTGCATGGCGTCTTCCTAATTTTTCACATGCTGCGGTGATAACACTCATGCCGCCCGGCTCACGCATGGATTTTGTACTAAAGTTTGTATGCGCTCCAGCCCCATTCCAATCCCCTTTTACAGGCTTTGGATACAGCGTGGCACTGACATCATGGTCTTCTGCAATTCTATAGAGCATCCATCGCGCCATCCAAATCTGATCCGATACTTCAAGTGGGCCGACAGGTCCAATCTGAAATTCCCATTGACCTGGCATGACTTCTGCATTGATGCCACAAAAGTCTAAGCCTGCTTCCAGACATGCTTCCATGTGTTCTTCGACAATCGCACGACCAAATACTTCATCAGCCCCAACGCCACAATAGTAATTGCCTTGTGGACCAGGGAATCCATGATCCGGCCATCCAAGCGGTTTTGCGCCATCAAAAAACGTATATTCTTGTTCGATGCCAAACCACGCTTCTTCATGTTCATACATCTTTGCGACTTCTCTGAGATGCGCGCGTGTATTCGACACATGGACAGTACCGTCTGCATTCAATACCTCACAGAGAACGAGCACATGATTCCCTCCACGAATCGGATCTTTGACAAAGAAGACAGGTTTGAGCTGGCAGTCGCTTTTTGATCCATCAGCTTGCTGCGTACTTGAACCATCAAATCCCCAATCCGGCAAATCCTCAATGCGTGAGATTGGTCCGCGGACGACTTTTGTTTTGGATCGAAGTTTGGCAGTTGGCTTCTGCCCATCGATCCAAATGTATTCTGCCATGATGCTATACATAGCGTAAAATATAAAATACAAAGACCCGGTGTGTGACAGGTCTTTGTGTTGATGCATGTATTGTAGAGGAGAAGAAAAAAATGGTCAAATTATTCCTCAGGAAAGACTTTGTTTCCATCTTTGTCGTACAGATGAATTGCAAGAACGGGACATGACTGCGCGCCGAGAAGCAATGTTTCTTCATCTGTTGCATCATGTCCTTCTGGTACATAGGCAATATCTTCTTCATCCATCTGAAATGCTAGTGGAGCCACAACAGTACAAGACATCGCGCCAATGCATGCTTGTTTGTCGACTACAATGCGACGAATTCTCCCCTCTTTTCGAATGCCTTGATAGTATTCATCTGGCATGTCATCTGGCATTGCGATGTCTTCGTCTGAATCATTGTTTATTGGTGGATCGTATTCCATAAAATATTATATTTTTCTCCCTTCGTTTCGGTGTACGTTTCTTTCTAATCGAGCTTCTACATCGGGGACTAATTCTGTATAAAATTCATTTCTTAGAGGTTCAATATCTTTATTACATTTTTCTACCATTTTGGCTTCAATAGTCTCATCTTTCTGCATTATTCTAACAATAACATCTTGCACGGTCAATCCAGCACGTTCAAGTTTTTCTAGCACACTATGAACTATTTCATTTTTATATGTATCTGCATATCCATCGAGGCATTGGCTAAGTTCTGCTCTTAGTTCCGCATCATCAGCAGGACTATTCCGAAGTTCAGCTACCTTATCCTGCAATTCTAGTAATGTCTCACTTGTACTGTGCGATTCTAGTAGACACTCAAATTCGTACCGTACAAGTTTCTCCATGTATGCATCTACAGTCCGTCGAACCTTACTCTCGATGTTCTTCTGAGTCTCTCGCAATTCCTCCGCTACTTTGGCTGTGAGCCATTTTCCAAAAACAAAGTATTTTTCAAGAAAGTAGGACTGTCTTTGTCTCTCCTTAAATTTGCTCCTGAATAAGGCTCCATCAATTTCTGGATGTTCCTGTATGTACTCGTCTACCAGAAATGCAAGCCCTGGCTCTGGGGCCTCTAGAATACTTTCAGCAAAACCATAGGCTGACGATTCAAGGTTGTTTAAAAAATGTTCTGCTTTTTGCAAAAAAGGTTGTGTTATCTCTCCACCAATTTGTGCATCTAATGCATCCAGCCCTTCTTGAATTTTCCTTTCTTTTGCTTCTTTTTCGTTTCTGAGATGGGAGGCAAATGACGAATCTATAAATACATCAAGTTGTTGCTCTATTTGCGTCGTGTTTGTTTGACTCATATGAATGAAATTAGAGACCCATCATGACCTTGAGTGCCTCAGGCATCTCCCACGGTGGGTCAAAACTGACTTCTATTGTGACATGTTCCACGCCAAGATTCAACATAGCTTCGCGAATGCCATCTTGTAATGCCGGTCCTGCTGGGCACATGGGTGTTGTATAGGTCATCACGATATGAATATGCTCATCATCTGGAATATCTATCTCACGAATAAGACCCATGGTGTGGATATCCAGACCAACTTCTGGGTCAATAACCATTTTCAAATGTGCTTCGACGTCTTCTTTTGTAATCATAGTGTACCTGTATACCCACTCTTTTCAATTTCAACGGCCAATTCAGGTCCCCCACTCTTCACAATCTTTCCATCCATCATGATATGAATCTCGTCCGGCTTTACGTATTCGAGAATACGATTGTAGTGCGTGATAAGCAAAACGCCTGTTTCTGAACTTCGGAAACGATTGATGCCTTCAGACACAATGCGTAAGGCATCAACATCAAGACCAGAATCAGTTTCATCAAGAATAGCATACATTGGCGTGAGTGCAGACATTTGCAAAATTTCAAGCCGTTTTTTTTCTCCACCAGACATGCCTACATTCACATACCGCGTAAGAAAAGATTCCTCAATATTCAATTCTTTCATTTTTTCTACAAGCATCGCATGCACAGTAAGTGGGTTTTGTGTTTCACCGCGCTGTGCATTGATAGCAAGACGCAAAAAGTTTGCAACCGTTACTCCCTCAATCCCAGGTGGGTATTGCATAGAAAGGAACATGCCTTTTTTTGCTCGTGCGTCTGGCGCCATGTCTGTAATATTCTCATCATCAAGAAAAATAGAACCACTGGTTACTTCATACGTTGGATGCCCTGCCAAAGTATTTGCAAGCGTCGATTTTCCAGATCCATTTGGCCCCATGATAACAACGACTTTCCCTTTTGGCACGTCAAGATTGACCCCTTTCAGGATTTCTTTGCCGTCAGCTTTTGCATGAAGATCTTGTATATGTAAACTCATAGTTCATTCATCATTGATTTAAGGGTATTCCATCCGAGCAAAGCACACTTCATTCGTGCATGGGATATGGGAATGCCGAGCATTGCCAGCATATTTTCCTCTGTAATAGCACATATTTCTTCTTTTGTCATCCCTTTTACTTTATCCGTAATGAGCGACAGGGATGCCTGTGAAATCGCACAGCCTTCACCTTGATGGCCTATATCCACTACTCTCCCTTCAGTATCAAATAATACCTGCAATGTAACATTGTCTCCACACGAAGGATTCACGGCCTTCTTTTCAATACTAAATGTATCCAACTGTTTATGATTCAGCGGATGCTTATACAAATCAAGGATCATTTCTTTGTAGAGTTGTTCGTCCATACGTGGATAATTGGATTATTTGTTGATTGGGCAATTTGTCATCCTGAACTTGATTCAGGATCTCTCTCACCAAAGACGTGCTCTGTTGGAAAGATGCCGGATCAAGTCCGGCATGACAATCCGAAACTTATTACGGGATCGCTTATCTAAACAGATCAAGGGTTTTCTTCAAAGCTCTCAGAACAGTATCTATATCCTTTTCATCATTATACATTCCTACAGAAAATCGCGCAGTACCGCCATTCAATCCCAGTTTTTTCATCAGCGGCAGAGTGCAGTGATGTCCAGCTCGGATTGCGACGTTGTGTTGATTGCAAATCTCGGCAATATCATGCGGATGAATACCTGGGATATGAATTGAAACGATGCCATTGTGTTTCGTTACATCTGATGATCCAATGATTTTTACTTCAGGCAATGTAGATAATTGTTTGATGAGGTAATTAGTTAATTCGTTTTCGTGAGCAATGATGTTCTCTAATCCAATCTCCTGTACAAATGCAATCGCAGCTCCGAGTCCAATTGCACCGGCAATGTTGGGCGTGCCTGGTTCAAATCTATGTGGTACCTCATTCCATTCTGCATCTTCATAGCTGACATCATTGACCATATCGCCACCAAACACCACCGGTGACAATGCTTCAAGTTTTTCTTTTTTTCCATACAACACACCAATCCCTGTGGGCCCATATAGTTTATGTCCAGAAAAAACAAGAAAGTCCACGTCCAGTGTCTTTACATCAGTATTCATGTGAACAATAGATTGTGCAGCATCAATAATAGTGATTGCTCCTACCTGCTTTGCCAGAGCAATCAGATCTTTTGCAGGAGCTTTACTTCCGAGTGTATTTGAGACGTGTGCAAATGAAACAATTTTTGTGTTGCTATCAATTTTTCTCTTTGCATCTTCGAGATCAAGCTGAAAATCTTCATCAATGTCAATAAAACGTAATTCCACGCCAGTCTTTTTTGCAACTTGTTGCCAAGGTATCAAATTTGCGTGATGTTCCCATGCAGTAAGTACAATATTGTCTCCTGATTTCAACGATTGTCCGAGGGATGTTGCGAGCATGTTCAACCCGTGCGTTGTTCCATAGGTAAATACGATTTCTTCTGGTGTAGCATTGATAAACTGCGCAACAATGTTTCTTGCGTTTTCATATTCAGTTGTTGCTCTATCACTCGCGGTATACAGACCTCGGTGAATGTTCACTCCATATTCTTCATAATATTCTCTCATTTTTTTAATCACCACTTGTGGCTTCAATGCAGAAGCAGCACTATCAAAATACGCCAGGTCAGGTGAATGATGGAAAATGGGAAAATGTTGTTTGATGTTTTTATCCATATGGAGTGACGAACGCAAGTTCGTTATGTTTGCAATGGTGACGAACTCGCGTTCGTCATTCCTCTTGCTTCAGTAATACTTTGCATGATATCTGTTTTCAAAGCATTATCTTCAATCATATCGACAATGCTTCCGAGATGTCCATGCAGCATTGCTTGCTTTGCGGTCTGGGTATCCATACCACGAGATTGGAAATAAAACAAGGATTCCTCGTCTACATTGGTGGTAGAAACGCCGTGTGAGCAAGACACCTCATTATTTGCAATTTCAAGATCTGGAACAGAACTGATGTGTGCGTCTGAGGAAAGAAGCAGTGTTTCTTCTTTTTGATGCCCCACTGCATTGAACGCATGTTCGCGGATATCAATCAGACTTCTGTAAATAGTTTTGGCTTTATCTTCTAGCGCGCCATGTGTTTTCAAATTACTTTGCGTGTGCTCTGCCACATGCATCGTCGTATGCGTAATGTCATGAAACTGTTCTCGTCGTCCATAAAAAATACCGTACGTCTCCCCCACTGATCGTGGCTGTTCAAGAATGGTGTATATACTTGAGTTTGCTACAGATCCTCCAATAGCGACATCAATCCATGTTATCTTTGCTTCTTTGCCGACAAAGGCACGTCTGAGAGCAATGACAAACTGATCTTTCTCAACACGTTGATCGGCTATGTACGTTACGTGTGAACCTTCTTCTAGTGTTATATCAATAATGACGCCAGTAAAATCTTTATTCATGATATGTTCATTCATTGTAGCTTTTACTCCGGTCTTCACGACAATGTGAATATACGCGCCTGCAGTTTTTTTCAATGCTTGCAGCGTCAATGCAAACAAATCAGTATCTTTTTCAATAACAATCTCAAATGCATCTAGTACATTCTCCGCAAGATGTTCAAACAAGACATTATCTTTAATCCCATATTCTACATTCGATATTCGACATTCTACTTTTTCTGCAGAGACTTGCATTGATTCACTACCAAACTCTCGCATACCCAAACCAACCGGACTATAGTCTGCGACTATGCCAATTCCATATTTGAGATGTTCTGTTTGGATGTTAGACATGTTCTTGTATAAATAATGTTGCGCGTTTAACCGCCTCTGGATATATTTCTTTTACTCTATCATCATTTTCAAATTCAACCGCTTTCGCTTTCACTTTTTCAGACGATTCTTCTGGAAGTCCTAAGCCTTTCCAAAAAGTAAGACCCTCTTCTATGCCAATATCTGACTTGTTTGTGTAGATTTCTTGAATAAGTTTGTTATATTGTCTAACTTTTGATAAGTCTTCGTTGTTTTTTACTTCAACATAATCTAAATCATGCAAATAATCAGACATTGCAAAGTTCTCAAAATCATCTATATCCTGAAGAATTTTTAACCCAGTGGACACAATCCATTGAGGATCTCCATACGCTTTTGTAGGTGGCAAATGAAATAATGCATTTCTCACTTCTTCTGATAGCCTATCGTTCAAGTGATGTACTGCCATTCCTTTCAAAAAATCATCATTACTTTCAAATTCAGTGAACAGCTCTTTGTAATGAGTTTTTGAACGATGAATGCCAGTTATATATCGACTATCTGGATATACTGTTCCCGACAAATACTTTTTTCTATCTTGAACCGAAAGCAACTCCTGAAATTCAAGCGCAAATCGAATATGTGTGGCTGATAATGACATAATATGTTTGTTATCCTACACTCCCTTCCATCTCAAGCTCAATCAATCGATTCAACTCAAGTGCATATTCAAGTGGTAATGCTTTTACAATTGGTTCTATAAATCCTGCAACAACAAGTTGCATGGCTTCCTGTTCAGAAAGTCCTCGACTCATGAGATAAAAAATCTCTTCGTCCCCAATTTTTCCTACGCGTGCTTCATGTGCAATATCAACCTTATCATTGTCGATCTTCATGTATGGATGCGTTTTGGTCACGGATTCTTTATCAATCAAAAGTGCGTCACATTCTACAGAAATTTTACTTCTGTCAGCCTGCTTTGTGACTTTCACATAGCCACGATAGGTCGTAATGCCATTGCCTGTGGAAATAGATTTTGCGCGAATTGTGGACTTTGTATCAGGAGCAACATGAATCACTTTTGATCCTGTATCTTGATTCTGTCCATCACCAGCAAAGGCAATGCCAAGACTATCCGAACGTGCACCTCTGCCACGAAGAATGGATGCAGGATAAAGCATCGTCACACCACTGCCCATATTTCCATTGATCCATTCTATCACGCCATTCTCGTCAACCAACGCACGCTTTGTATTCAGGTTGTACGTATTTTTTGACCAATTTTCTATAGAATAATATCTGACTCGCGCATTGGCATGGACAAATATTTCTACACCTCCTGCATGGAGTGAATTTTTTGTGTATCGTGGAGCACTACATCCTTCTATATACTGAATTTCGCTTCCTTCGTCTGCAATGATGAGCGTGTGTTCAAATTGTCCGCCACTTTCTGCATTCATGCGAAAATAGGCTTGCAGGGGAAGTGTCACTTTGACATTTTTTGGAACATAAATAAATGTTCCACCACTCCATACCGCAGCATGAAGCATGATAAACTTGTGATCATTGATAGGAATGCATTGCGTCATGAAATATTTCTGAACTAATTCAGGATATTTTTGCACAGCTACATCCATGTTTTCAAAAATAACACCTTGTTTTTTCAAATCTTCCTGAATGTTATGATAAATAACATCACTATCGTACTGAGCGCCTACTCCAGCGAGTGCTTTCTTTTCTGCTTCTGGAATACCGAGGCGATCAAATGTTTTTTTGATATCATCGGGAACATCATCCCAACTTGTTGCTTCCTGCGTATCGGGACGAACAAAATACGTGATCTCATCAAGATTAAGTTTTGATAAATCCGGTCCCCATGTGGGAATAGCAGTTTCTTTAAAATATGCAAATGCCTGCAAACGCTTTTCAAGCATCCATGCAGGCTCATTTTTTTGTTTTGAAATTTCACGAACAACCTCCTCTGTCACACCAGGAGTTGCTCGATATTTTGATCGCTCTTCATTTGCAGTGTCGTAGAGTGATCGATCGATTGTAATATTTTTGATTGACATGTTTTTACGCATTCAGATATTCCTGATTTATATATTCATTTTTCTCACTTTCACGATAACTCCAGGCAATACGTTCAAAACCTTTTTAATTTCTTTTTCTGTCGTATCTTTTCCAAGTGTAAAACGAATACTACTTTTCATCCTTGCTTCATCATAGCCACACGCAGTGAGAACATGTGAGAGTTCATCACTGTCTGTAGTACATGCTGAGCCAGAGCTTACTGCAATGCCTGCCGCATCAAGATATAAAATAATTGCTTCAGATTCTGCTCCGAGGAATGAGACGTTCAAGTTATTCACCAAACGTTGGTTTTCAAGTGAAGGCCCGTTCAATGCGACATTCTCAATCTTATCCTGAATACCAGCCCATAAATAATTTCGTAACTTTAAAATTTGTTTGTTAGTAGTTAATTGTTTATCGTTAATTTGTAAGACCGCTTCCCCCAATCCAACTATTCCCGCAACATCTTCCGTCCCAGGCGAATAGCCAAACTCCTGTCCACCACCAAACATGATTGGTTCGATATCAACTTCTCTTCTTTTGAACAACACGCCGGCACTTTTTGGTCCATATATTTTTGATCCATTGAAGCTCAGAAGATCAACATGCAACCGCTCAACTGACATATCGAGATATCCCGCAGCCTGACATGCATCGGTATGAAAAAGTGGATATATACTCTTGTGTTCTTTTCTATATCGCAATATCATTTTTCCAATTTCAGCAATTGGTTCGATAGTGCCAATTTCATTATTGGCATACATGATAGAAACAAGAATCGTATCTGGACGAATTGCCATTTTTACCGCATCGACTGAAACAAATCCATGTTCATCAACAGGAAGGTACGTGATATCAAATCCTTCCTTTTCTAGCTGTCTCAATGTATTGAGCACAGCATGATGTTCCACTTGTGAAGTAACAATGTGTTTTCCTGTTTCACGATGCGCAAGGGCAGCACCGAGAAGAGCAACATTAATAGAATGTGTACCTCCATGTGTGAAGACAATAGTATCAGGCGTTGTATGTACAAACGTTGCAACAGTTTTTCGAGCATGTTCTATCGCACTTTTTGCAAAGACAGAGCTATCATACAATGCGGAGGGATTTGCAAAGTGCTCTGTCAAAAAAGGTTTCATCGCAGCAAAAACAGCAGCGTCGAGTGGCGTAGCTGCTGCATGGTCTAGATAGATTGTCCCTTTCTTCATTGTCATGCGGTTAGTCCTGCAATGGGTGTTGCTTTTAGGACAGACACCAACTTTTTTTGTACCCGTTCCATACCATGTTTGATGGTACACGTATGAATAAGTTTGCATGTTTTTTCATCGATCACACATGGCGCGAAAGTTGGCTTATCGATGGCCTCGATCACATCAAGCAGTGAAATGCGACTATATGGAATTGTCAAAAAATATCCACCCTGAACTCCCTGCTTTGAATCAATCATCTTTGCTTGTTTGAGCTCTCTGGCGATGCGTTGCAAGAACAGAAAAGATATGTTACTCTCATCAGAGAATGTCCGAAGGCTGAGCGCCTGATTTTTTTCGAGTGAAGAGAGTCTGTGGAGCAGCTGAATGGCATAATCAGCTTGTTTTGAAAGTCTTAGCATAGTGAAAATATTGATCTAAAGTAGATCTCTATATTATACCAAATGAGTACATATGTCAACGTCAATACAGAGTCACATTGTCACACTTTTGTCTAAAAAAGAAGTTGCTCAACATGTCTTTGAACTACGGTTTTCAAAGCCGGATGGTTTTAGCTATACAGCAGGACAATTTGTCCAATTTTTAATACCAAACGGTGAAAAGACAACACCTCGCTCCTATTCCATTTCTTCGATTCCAACGGAGGCGTATCTTGAATTTTGTATCAAATTGCATGAAGGTGGTCTTGCCTCAGAATACATCCGAGCAATGAACGTAGGTTCTTCTCTTTCTTGCAAAGGACCTCTGGGAAGATTTGTAGTAGATGTAAATTCACATGACCACTACTTTGTCGCAACAGGTGTAGGGCTTGCCCCTATCATGGGAATGATTCGTTCTCTTATTGAAGAAAAAAACGCCGATCATCCCGTACGGTTACTCTTTGGGGTTCGCGAGGAAGAAGATGTATTCTGGATAGACCGACTTGAAGAGCTCAAACAAAAACATAGTCTTTTTGACTATACCATCACACTCTCGCAGCCAAAGCCTACTGGCGGATGGCAAGGATTGAGTGGGCGCGTCACAGACCACATTCTCCACCACCTTGGAAAGCATAAATTCTATCTCTGTGGCAGCGCGGCTATGGTAAAAGATATCAGAACACTCTTGCTTGAAAATGGCATCGACACAAAGGACATACATTTTGAGATCTTTTAGCAATGATCAGTGATCAATGACTAGTGATCAGGTTCGCTTTGATTTCATAGTATCAATCGACTTCCAGAGCATTCTGCCAACTTCATCCATTAGATTCCAGCATCGTTGATATTCTAATGCCGAAATATACCCTCGCTTGCAAGAAAAAAAAAGTTGATATTTCAATTCCATGAGCGACCCATATGAGACTTCTAGATGGTACACAAAAGTGCCACTTTTTGTCCTGGCATATCCTTCTATGATATTTGAGGGAATTGAAATGACCGCTCTACGTATTTGCGATACAATTCCAAATTTTTCCTCAGCAGGGAAGGATGGCAAAATATCATACACAGCATGTGCCAATTGGTCAGCGCGCTGCATAAGTGGTTTTTGCAATATATCCATACATCCTTTAGCATGATTGATCACTAATCATTAATCAATGTTCACTAAATTGGCAACGTCATATTGATCCCTCGCGCGGCCTGTCCTGCACCCTCTCCTCTTGGCTCAGGATCAAAGTTCACGGCAATCGGCATAAGCTCTCCAGTCAGAGTTGCCGTGTACAGCATTTTATTTTTTTTGCCAAACTCGTAAATTTCTTTTGTCACCTTTACATCCTGTTCACAATATTTTTTTATTTCATCAATTTTTCCTTCTTCATACCATTTAATAGCAGCAAGCCCGTTTGCACTTTTACTGATCTCAAGTGTTGCTTTGGCAATATCATCGAGCTTATATCTGTGACCACATGATTCCTTTATCTTTTCTAAAAGATCTAAATGTGGAATCACATTGATATCACCAGGATAATATTTATCCAAAATTGGAGCATCAAATCCTTTACTATTATATCCAATAATCCGTTCTGCACGTTCTAAAATAGGCCACAATTCAGAAAGTTGATGTTCATCAAAAGACCGATAGCTATCGGTTTCATATTCATACACAGACACGACTGTTACTTTTATATTTGCACGATCCTTGATGTCGCCGTATGTTTCGATGTCGAAGACTACTTCCCTACTCATAGATTTCACAGATTATTAAATGATTACACTGAAATATTCTTCAAAAATTCAACGAAATCTATGATACTTTTTTAAATTTGACAGTAAACAACGGCTCGTATTCATTTTCATACTTATCATTCACACTCACGGTCTCCCCTTTCATGACCATCGTCATGGCGATGTCATTGATCATTTCTTGATCACTGGCAATATCAATTTTGATATCATCCATCTGTATAAATTCATTTGAAAATTGTGATTTCAATTCTGTTTCTATACTTTTCTTTTTTTCCCGAAGGGTCTTCAAAGATTCTTCAGCTTCAATGTAGGCTTCGCTTCCTTTGAGTGCTTCCTTGTACGCGTCGCGCAAATCTTTGAGTTTTTTCTTGTTCTCCTGGACACGATTAAAAATTTCTTGGAGGTCTTGCATAGATGTATACTATATGAAAAACAGCTGGACTATTGTATCATAGCGTGGTAATCAGGACAAATATACGTTATGCAACTTCCAAAACGAAAACCAGGCAAATATACCAATCTCCCGAATGATCCCCTCATGACAGGGCATAAGTTTGCTGCGCTGCAAAAAGATCTTGAAAAACTTTTGGCAAAAAGGCCAAAGGCGGCTTCAGAAGTAGCTCGGCTGGCAGAACTCGGCGACTTTTCAGAAAATGTTGAATATCAGTTGGCAAAAGGAAAATTGCGAGGCATGAATAATGCCATATTGAAAATCGAGCGCCAACTTGCTGACGCAGATATCATAGCTCCGCTTGATAACGATGAGGTGCATGTGGGAAGTACCGTCACCGTTCATGCAAATGGTACAGAAAAAACCTATACCATTTTAGGATCAACAGAAACAGATCCATCAAAAGGAATTATTTCATACACCTCTCCTATTGGGGAGGCGCTGCTCGGGAAAAAGAAAGGAGACATTGTGTCCCTCATGATTCAAGGCCACGATGTTTCTTACCGTATTCTCAAGATACACTAATCTTCCTTGTAGACTTTTCGTTTGTACAGAAATCCACTGATGAAGTGTGGAAGATGTCTTGCTGTATACGCAAGCGTGGACGCATGGACAATGACAAGGATCACCCCCACAAATACAATAATCCCTAAGGTGACGTTCTCAGCAACACGAAGAAAAAAGTGAATAATGTAAGGATTTGGATCTTCAACAAGTTCTTTTTGAAACATCCAGCGAAGAAACTGAGCTGGACCAATATATGCTGCGACGAGAAATGCCATGCCCAGGAGGAGCCCGGCGAGGCTTTGCAATGCCCACAAAGCTTTCTTTCTCTTTTTTTTGAGTACAGAAGGCATGTCTACAACATGCAGACGAAATTGCGCAGTCATAATTTCGTAAAACATCTTCAGTCGTGCAACAAATCCATTCCAAAAACCATATTTTTTTTCTTTGATAACTTGATTCATCCCTTTGTGCACGGAAAAAGTAAAACCCTTGCCATAGTGAACTGCATAAAAATTGAGGCCGGCTTCAATGCGAAATCGATGTTTATAAAAATCAGGAACTTTTTTCCACAGATTTCTCGTAAGTGCTCGCTCCCCGCCGAATAATGGAACAAACCACAATATCTGATGCATGTAATAGATCTTTCTATTTCGCATGCCGATAGACATCTCAGTACTGCCATTCAAGACTGGAAGCAAAATATGATTCAATATGACATGTGACAGCCCTTTTACATCTGCATCAACAAAAAATATTGTGTCAGCATCCGTTGCCAACACTCCCCTATTCATTGAAAATCCTTTTCCTTTGTTGGTATCATTTTTGATATACGTTACTGGAAATGTTTGCACAATACTCTCTGTGTCGTCTGTGGAGCCGTCATCAACAACAATAATTTCGGCAAACAAGCCTGACAAGACGAGCGTACTTAAAACAGCACCAATGCGCGATGATTCATTGTATGCTGGAACAATGGCTGCTATTTTTTCAGGACTCGTTTGCTGATCCATGTTATCACTATATGAGCAAGAATGAGAGTAATGGCAAGAACACCAAGTGCATATCCTGTCCGTTCAAAAAGTGGTGACCAATTGTGTGTACCCCGCGCCGCTGCCCACCCAATGGCGAGCATAACGCACAGCCAAAGCACGGTGCCAATAGCGTCGTAGAGTAAAAACAACCAAAAATTCATTTTCCGAGAAGCAATATAGATGATCGTGAGAATGCGCGTGCCGTACAAAAATTTTATGAAGAGCAATACAAAAAAAGGTGTATGCGATTGCAGAGGCACTTCTTCTTGTTTGAGCTCTTCTACTTTCTTTCGGCTTCTTTTCCACTTCATAAACAGTTTCAAGAGTGCTGTGCCAAAAAGAAACCAGATCAAATCAGAAATAATTGTCCCCAAAAATGCAAGGGAAAAGACTATTCCTAATGACCACAATCCCTGACCGGCAAGAAATGCAGCACTCACAATAACCGTTTCACCAAAAAAGAATGCACCTAAAAAAATTGCAGGAAGCTGGTACGTTGTAAGGAGACCGAGAATGTCTACGTCCATACTTGCAGGAAATCAAGATTATAAGCATGTTCCAGTACAGCCGCCGTGCTACACTTGTTGTGTTGGTGTTGGATTCGTTGCGGCAGGTTTTTCACCAGAAACCGTATTATGTTTTTCCTTCAAGATTCCTTTTGGCTCTGAAAACACAAAGAGATACAATAATTCTACAATACCAATAGTATTCAGCAGGAGAATCGCAACAAACCAGATACTATCCCCGCGTCGCGCTGCCTTCCATAGCGCGAACGCCTTCCATATGAGTGACCATATCGCAACAAGAACAAAAAATCCCCAAAGTCCTTGCCCTATTCCTGCAAATCCAAAGGGTCCCATCATTGATGAATTAGACGAAAATGAATTCCACATAAAAAATTATTATTGAATGATGTATCTAGTATATGCCTGTACATGCATGAACACAAGGAACGCGGTGGATAAATATATGTAAAAAACAGCTCAATATAGCTGTTTTTTACATATTCACACGCAGGGATACTCAGGAGATACTTTCTACTATATTTTCAAAAATTATATCCGCATTAAACAGATCTTGTTCTGTGATACATGTAGATTGCTGAGGTTCATCATAATTTGTACATTGCACTTCTCTGACAGAAAACTTCAATTCAAGTGGACCACCACCGTACTCAAATTCATACGTATATCGTGTATAGACACTTCCAGCGGCACCTTCTTCTTCACGAGTAATACAATATGTTTTTCCATTGACAGTTCGAAGCTCCGTAGGATCACTTCTTTCAAGACAAGGAACAAGGGCTTGCCCGATAGTCAACGTAGGTGGCCAATCAACAGGAGTGATATAAAGACTTCCAAAATCTGCCGGATACATGAAGGAAAGCCCTGTGTCAGTATCAAACTTGAACAAGAGAAGCGTTTCCTTTTCTGGAGAGTCCTTCACACTGTCAGGACATACGGCAAATGCACACTCTGGACCACTCCGACCAACGTATGTTGTGCCATCAGGACAAAGCTTTGCCTCAAGCGTACACGCAACTTGATGATCTGTAGGATCTGTTTGTTCCCCCACTGCCGCTCCGTCATAATATGTTACCCACGCGAAATACAGTGCTGATGAAAGGACGAGAATGATAATAAGGATAAGCCAAAGGGCGGTATGTTTTGATTGCGATGGGATTTTCATAAGAATAAGTAAATAAATAACACTATGCCGAATATACTTTCATACCAATCCAAATCCCTACTAATCCTCCTAAAAACGCACCAATAACAGAAGCAAAAGAAAAGGAATCTGCACCAAACCAGACAGGAACATATGTACCAAGTGTAGATCCTACAATCATGCCAAGCATGACAATTTTTTTATCCATATATATCACTATAACACAAAACACAGCATATTGCTGTGTTTTGTAGTGCTCGCCCTGCTCAACGATTTCCGAACTTTTGACTGGGCAAGCGAATACAAATATCCGACGGTAGTTTTAGACCAAATGAAAGAAATGCTGGCCAAGTACGCGAATGTATAACCCGTTCTTGCCCCATGTTTGCCCGTGTGGCGAGCGGTTCGAGCGAAGTAAGAGATTTGTACCAATCTGGAAACCAAAAACGATTGTGAACGAATTTTGAGACTTTAAAACGATTTGCTTAACTTCGGAAAAGTTAAGCAAATATGACTCCGCTAGACTTGTTCCGACGGCAAGCGTATGTTCTTGCTTGCTATGGATGACAATGACATTGAAGCGATCCTTCGGGACGCTAAAAACGTAAGAATGCCACATCGACGCGGATCATTTAATCCGTTATCTTCTCTTCCAGAACCAAAAGCCAAAATCAAACAAGCAATCAAGGAAAGAATCAGACTCTTGGCCGGTGCTTATATCTCACTGGCTGGATTTGTAGACGATGACGATATCCGGTTTGCCGAGGATAATCCAAAGTCAAAGAAAACTCGAGCAATGTATCACAAAGTGCTCGAGGATATGGAAATAGCAAAAAAAGAAATAAGGGAATTTAAAATATTATAGTAACTCTTCAAGCTCAACGGCATCGTCCTCGTCCACACCCAAATCTTCCATGATCTCCTGCACACGCTCGGCCGTGTCCTTATCAAGATCGTGACTTTCCATAAGCTCGACGACTTCTTTGTTTGGAGCTTCTTCGGCTGGTTCATCTTTAATTGGATCGTTATCGTCTACCATAGCCCATATTTACTTTAGGCTTTCCCTGATAATAATGTGATAAGTCTGCCTTTAATATTTTCATAAACCGATGTTAGCTTCTTTTTCGCCGCATCAGTTAAAAGTGCTGTGTGAGCAAGAGAGTCTCGAATTGGCTTATACTCGTTTGCGTCTCTCGCAAGACAAGCCTCCTTAGTTGGATCTTTTGCTTTATCTACGAGGTATGCGAGATCATTCATGGATAAATAACTCAAATCACTATTATTTTTACGAATACCAATACTAACGTTGCCTTTATTTTTAGACTCTGTTTCTACTTTTTTCCATTTCGCAATTTCTGTTTTTGCTTCCTTTGACAGGGTTATTTTCTTTTCACCAATATAATTTCTGATTAAATTTTCTGACACAAAACATTCCGCATAAGAACCAAAATTATATTGGGCATCATCAGCAAGATCATTAACCCACGTGTCAATTTTCTTTTTATGTTTTGATTTTCCTGCAACTGTGTATTCTTTGGAAACAGTGTTAAATAACTCCATTGATTTCCTATCTCGAGGGGTCATTCTCTCGTTTTCTGAATCGCCATCCTTCCTGTGGGCTATTCTCCATTTGTCCCAATCTTCAACGATTTTTAATATCACACTTTTTCGCAGAGTATCTAGAAACTTTTTATATTTTGGATCATCGGCAACCACACCCTCTCGACTACTAGTAAATATATCATCACCACTATCAAGTTCATTGAAGTGAATCTGCCCATACAAATAATTCTCAGCTACTCGAGATGTCGGTATGTGTTTTAGGATATCTCTTTCTCGCAATCTTCCGTTTACAAAAAGGTCAATTCCGATTCTTTCCTCAGTCGTCATTATTTTAAGATCTCTTGGTCGTTCAACTGACGCAATAAATCCTTTCATTTTATTTCCTTTAAGAACGATGTCTCTTTGCTCGTTTTTTTCTGTAGTAAATCTCTTCTCAAGACTTTGAATGTAAGGATCTTTATGTTCATTTATTTTCCATAAAAACTCTGTTTTTTCAGCAAGATCATTGAGAGATTCGTGTGTGACTTTGTCGCCATCAATAAAAATATTAAATGTTTTATCTAAAAGTGAAAAACGAAAATATAAAGCAACAATCTTTTTCAAAAATTCTAAGCTATTTTGTATGCCGTCCTTGATGCCCTCAAAATAAATTATTGTGCCGTGTTTGTGATCTTTTGTATGGGTAGCAAAAGTGCTTTCTGTCCACGATCCAAGAGAATACTCCTTGGGAGTAAGATCTTCTGTTATTGCCTTGTCCAAACCCGAGTTATCAATGACACCACCAATATAATTGCTGGATTTAGTTTTTGAGATAACAGTTATTTTTTCCGCACAAGATAACAAGGCTAATTTACCAATACCTTTTCTGCCTATAAAAGGTCTGCCCTTAGGGGAGGCGGAACCGCCATTTTTTCTCTTTGAGTATCCAATTTTCAAAAACTTATTTTGAAAATCATCCTTTGTCATACCCAAACCATCATCCTTAATAAAAAAGCTATTACCTTTTTTATTGATATAGATTGAGACATTTTTTGCGTCAGCATCCCATGCGTTAGAGATTGCTTCTCCGAGAACCGTTGCAAAACTTCTGTACAGATTTCTTCCTAAGTGATTTAAGACGCTCAGTGAAATCTCAAAAGAGAAATTATCATTATTGTTTTTCATAATATTTTAGGTGGTTCTTGATACTCTTGCCAATGACTGATCCCAGCCTTACTGGTACTGCATTTCCAATAAACTTCGCTACTTTAGTAACTACCATAGCGTCTTCAGACTCGGTAAATTTATAATTTTCAGGGAATGTTTGAAATATTGCGGCCTCCCTTAAACTTATAGCACGATTTTGTGTTGGGTGACCAAAACGACCATTCCCTAGACCTATACATTGTGTGGTCATAGTCGGTGCTGGTTCATCCCATCTCATCCGACCGTATACGGTGCTTCGATAGGTCTTTCCGGAAGCCTTTTTGTGACAAGTAAGCATTAGATCTTCACTCCAGCTTTCTGAATTTCCACCATTGTGGGGAGTTGCCTTGATTCTCTCAAGATTTATTGGATCAAGTTTTCTTGCCTTATGGAGAGGGTCTTTTTTGCTCGTTTGACCATCTTTGATTGGTTCAAGGTGCCTGATGACATCACGAACAGTAACTCTTTTATCCTTGTGAGTTCTTTTTATCAATTCAATTTCACCAAACCTTGAAGCCAACAAAACTAATCGTTTTCGTTTTTGCGGTACGCCAAATTCTGAAACATCTACTACTTCATATTTATATTTATATCCATTATCCACCAGCGTCTTAATAAACTTAGCAAAAACGGGATATTTATTTGTGTCAGCTAAACCACTAACATTTTCCATTGAGACAATGTCTGGCTGAATAGCCGCGATAAGTTGAGCAAATTTGCCCAATGGCTCAAGTTGCTTTTCAGTAACTTTTTTTAAGTTTAATCTTGAAAATGGCTGACAAGGTGCGCAACCAGCAAGAACACGAATCGTACCCTTTTTTGTTCCAAATAATTTATTAATTTGATCAGGCGTTACCTTGAGAATATCACTATCAATAAATTGAGTTTTGTTGTTGTACTCATAACCAAATTTACAGCTTGAATCGTTATCAATTCCTGCTACCACATCTAAACCCTCCTTGATAAGACCATGTGTAAGTCCACCAATGCCACAAAATAGATCAACGACTTTAATTTTTGAGGATTGTGATTTCATACTAACAATAATTATATCAGTTTATCGAAAATTTTTCGATAGCAAATCTTGCTTATTTTTACTGAGTAAGTCCAGTACTTTCACTTTTAGGGTAATCTTGAGCTATTATACCGTACTGTATAAAACGGAATTATTTTCAACGTGGGTTAAAAATTCCTCGATTGTTTTTGGCAAGATCGAAAGATTCTCTTTCTCCTTAACATAATTAATCTGCATTACAGAATCTTTGAATATGCTAGGGGCCACAAAGTAACACATAGAATCCTTTGTACCTTTTTGGAATTGGCTCAAATGTCTTGAGATCGGCCACACTTCCATCATAGTTTGCATGCGTCCCTCCGACATTGTAACTTCGACTAATATACCCTTAACATCCTCGAAACATTCAATGTCACCCTTATCTCCAACGCCTCCAGCTGTTGATGTTGGGAGACCTTCATCGTCGTAAGGATAGTTTGATACCACTCTAACATTTGGAAACTTGGATTTAATAGCCAAAGACACAAGAAACTCTAATCTGACAGGATTTGATAAGTATTTCAAAACATCATCTTTTGTTAATCTCTTCTTGGCCAAATTTAACATTTCATCTTTAATCCTGTTCCAAGGATAAATACCAACCCACTTAGCCAAAAAGGCGTCTCTCTCGCCGACACTTACCGGCTTGGCAACAAACGAGATAAGATTTTCATCCACAGCCGACATATACTCAAAATATGATTCCTCTGTGGTGTATTTTTTATAATCAGAATAAGTTGCTAAAGCATAATCAACCTTAGTTTGTTCATTTCTGTTTATATCAATAAAACGACCAGCACCTCTTAATGAGATCAATCCTGTTAATCTCATTTTTCTAATAAACTCATCCGGATAGTCAACCATTATCGACTTCGGATTAAATTTCTTAAAATCACCGTCCATGATCTGGTTAACACAAATATCCACAATAACTTCCCAGCTCGGGGTATAGCCGTGTTCTTTTCTGATTTTCTTTATAAGTTTGTAAAGCTTCTCGGCGTCGTTATCTTTCCAGAAAATAACCAAGGGCAATTCTAATTTTGAAATTCCGGTCCCGTTTAAATCCTTGTCAGCATTTATTTTATTAATCACACTCAGTAGTAAAATCAGCGGTGCATTTTCATTGAGTACTCGCCTGAATGGACTATTGCTTTGATATTTTACAAATGCATTCAGAAAAGCCTGTTGTTCAAATTCTGGGTGTTCGTTATCAACCAATTTTAATCCAATATCAGAAAATCTTATCTTTTCACCGTTTTTGTAATAAACAAAACCAAGCTCTTTGGCAATCTTAAACCAAGTATCAAACCGAGAAGCCCAGCCCTTACTAAAACCGGCTTCTTTATGATTTTGCGGATTATCCTCAAGAACCTTTTTCACTTCAGAATCAGACAACGGCTCTTTTGTTTCAATTTTATTCTTTACAACAGCACTTATGTTAGTCGGCTTATATAGTCCGACCCGAATAACTTCACCGGAGATTTCTTCAGCCAACTGATCGTCAAGCACTTTTCCGTTGTAATCTTTAAGTACTCCCAAAAACCACTTAAGCCTTTCTGGGTTTCTAAGTGTAGTAGTAAATAATAATGGTTTATATTCTGATTCTCTTGTTTTTGTTTTCATATATTTAATAATTGGTAATTAACACTTCCTTGATCTGTTTCTTACCGTTATTGTGATAGCTGATATAATTGCTTTCAATTTTGTGCGTCTTATATTTTTTCATCCAATCAATCAGTAAATCATTTTTACTTCCGTTATAATGGGTTACATTTGATAGGGCAAACTTTATACCCTTCTTATCCAAATCATCAATCATCCCCAGCAAGTCGGCTTCAGCTTTTTGATCCCACCGCTTGTTGTATTCGCTTGCTGTTATCAGATAGGGTGGATCTAAATAAACGAAATCATTCTTAGAATATTTCCGGTTTGCAAAATAAGCTCTGAAGTCCTTTGAACTTAAAGTCATCTTCTTATCTTGCACAAAATCAAAATAACCATTCAGAGCGTTAACAACATTTTTATTAAAATCGACATTGCCAACCGGTAAATTAAATTTACCACCACCATTAAACCTCAACATTCTATTAAAACCATAGATAAGTAGAATATACAGAATTAAAGGATCATTCTTTATGTGTTTATTTACGCAAACTCTTAATTTTTCGTAGCCCTCTTTATTAAATTTGGCAAAATAGGTCTTTTTCCATTCTTTTTTTAACGAGACCGGAATTATATCTTCTTTATAAGATCGTGATAGGTGATATTTCTTGATTATCTTTTCTACATTCTTAAAAAATAAAGTTGGGTTATTTGCACTATTAATTAAGAAACGATGTATGTTGATTAAATTTTTATCGTTATCATTTAAGTAGTATTTATTTGCGTTAATATTTAAAAAGACAGTACCACCGCCGACAAATGGTTCGTAAAAATTGTCTACTTCCTGTGGAAATAAACCAGCCAGTTGCTTCATTAATTTGTATTTATCCCCGACATAAAATAGCGGGGATCTCTTAATTTTATTTTGCATGGTTTACGGTGGTTACAAATAAATACTCTTTATGGTTTTTGAAATCGGTATTGCCAGCGTTGAAATGCCTGTAGTCTTTTTCAAAGACTTTAGTTTTTCCCTTTGCCGATAAAATATCCTTGATCTCTTGTAGAGTAATTTTATTTTTTGATGAATTGCTTTTTGAATCGTAAGTATTATTGTAAGACACGACTAAATACTTGGCATTCAAATCTTTTACTAATTCGGCAAGCCTGTCTTTTGCTTGAACACGGCAATAATCGCTCATATTTTCCTCCTGAGGCTTCAGGGCGGTCCCAAACAACTCTGGCTTATCCCATTTCGTTAAAGTTTCTAGGACATGGTAGAAACGACTATACTGCCTCGAGTTATAGGGTGGATCAATATAAACAATGTCAGCTTTAATTTTTTTAGCTAAGAGGTTCGTATCTTCTTTATAAATTGTGACATTTTTTACTTCAATCGGATCAATAGGTCTCATAAAAAATCCGTCTTCGACATGTTCTTTTTTGAAATATGCATCATAGTGACCAACTGTATTGGCAACCTTATCGATTGAATACAATAACGAAGCAATAAGAATATAATATTCTTTATCCGACAGGTTCTTTCTGTTTTCCTCTATAGTTTCTCTAATGAACCCTATTATTTTGGCTGAGTTGTGGCTAAAATACTTACCGCCAAAATTAGTAGAAAAATAATTATTCTCTAAATCACCACCGTCAATGTTGTTGTAGTCTTTGATAATATTTTCAATCTTGTTTTTATCCCATTCTCCATTGCCAAAAAAGGCTTGATAAATTGCATAGTTAGAATGTAAAAAATCGTTAAGAATGATTTCATCATAGTGTCTGGCCGCAACAGCCGAAACCACTCCGGTCCCAGCAAAAATATCAGCGAAAGAGTTGCCTTTTTCGCACTCCTTATTAATTACGGAAAATATCCATTCAATAAGTTTGTGCTTACTGCCAATATATCGGCGGTTTTGTAATTGTAAATAATTCTTTTTTACCTGTGGAATATAAAAATAATTCTCCTGTACTTTTTCGGCACTTATTTCGTAAGCTGGTTTTTCAAGCTCTAAAAGAGCAAACAAAGTTCCTTGTACACCGTCAGCTACATAGTCATAACTCTTTTTATCTTTGCTTAATTTTTCAAAAAAGCTACAGCTTCCGTTCTCCGCTGTGATAATAAAATCAATAACAGCAATGCCCATTATCTCTCCAGCTTGGGATATTTTTTGTACCACCTCAATATCTCTTGTACTGGGAGATGAATCTCCGGAGGGGTGATTATGAACTAATATGATACTAGCGGAGTTAAGTTCTACTGCTGGATGAAAAATTTCTCTGGGATGTATTAAGCTTTTATCTAGCAAACCTACACTAATAATTTCTTTCTTTATCAAAACATTTCTGGCGTTAAGATAAAGACACACTAAATATTCCTTTTTCTTGTCTCGTAGATCGTATGTTAAAGATAAAACATCCTGTTGGTTTTTTATGATAGTGTCGCCACCTTTTTCTTCATCATAAAATCTTTTTACTAATGAAATGGCAGAAATAATTTGTAAGGCCTTGGCTTGCCCAATACCAGAAACCTCTAATAGGTCTTCAACTTTAATATTTAAAAAATTCTTGCCAAATTTCTTAATAATCTGTTCTGATAGCTGTTTAACATTTTTGCCTTTAATCCCACTACCCAGAAGAATCGCCAAAAGATCACTCTTTGAAAGTGCTTCTGATCCTTTTTTAAGGAACCTCTCTCGAGGACGATCTATTTTGGGGATGTCTTTTATTTTTGGCATATTTTAATTCTTCTTTTTGGTTTTAATATTACTTGTCTCATCCAAAAAAGCATTGAGATCAGATTGCTTGATACGCCAAACACCAAGCTTGGATGCCTTTAACCTGCCCGACTCGATATATCGGGTGACAGTGCGTGTATGAACTCTTAAAATTTTGGCGATTTCTTCTATTGTGAAAAGTTTTTCAATTTCGTTCATAAGAATTATATTAGTCGTTGATATCATTTTACCTCTTCTGCTTTTCATTGTCAAAATCGCCGTATTTTGTCATAATACACTTGTGGGGTTGAGTAATCAGATATTACCGACTCAATCCCTATATCCAAAAATTAGTGAATGGCTGGCATAAAATGGGTCCCATTCACTAAAAAATGAACTGGGAAGTAAGGATTAGGCTTGCATCCAGTAAAAACATGACTATGAAAATGAAAAAGGCCTCAAAGACCACAAAATACAAATTCAACATAAAGAAAATTGTCTCTAAGTCAATGACTTACCGTTTTTCTCTCGGAATAGTTAAAGATGTTGTAAAAAATGCTCTGGAAAATTCCGGTATCAAAAATTCGGATGATATTATAAAGAGGCACGAGGACGAGATCGTAGAGCTAAAAGATAGGCTAAACAAAACAGACACTAAATTTGAAAGCTATAAAAAAGAGACTAACAAAACAATTGCCGAATTAAAAGATGAACTGGGAAAAGTTAGTAAACAGAACCTGACTCAGATCGGCCGAGAAATGGCTATCGGTTTTTATGAACAGAGCCAAAAGATACGGTCCAAACAGAAAGAAAAGAAAACTAAAGAAACTTTGCTCTGCCTCTCCTCAGACGGCGATCTATACCTAGCGTCCAATCAACAAAAATGTTATCCGATGAGTAAAGAGAAAATGCGTGAGAAATTGATAAAAGTTTTATGCTCGGCCAAAGGTTATATCAAGACGGCCGAGTTGGCTGAAATGGTCGGCACGACCAATCAAGCGATTAGAAATTCCAAGCTGGAGATAAATAATAAATCTAAAAATCGGATTGGCATTGATAAACTGATTATCGGCCGTGACGGCAATGGCTATCGCTTAAATCCAGAATATAAAATCAAAATACTATAGCGTAATAGTCGGTGTAGTTAATAACTTCAATGAGAGAGCCTGAAATAGGGCTCTTTTTTGTTGCCCAACTACACCTGGGCATTATTCCAAGAGATGGGCAACGATTGGCAAACTATAAATGTGTGAGAGTAAAAAAATGAAATGATATGCCAATCAAACAAAGTGAGAGTTTCAAGACCGCCGATCTGGCATTGATCGCGGTGCTTTTATTATTAATGCCCGAATCTCTTGAGGTCGTGGATCGGACAAATCCGCATAAGGTCCTCTTTGGATTTAAAACTGACCGCAAGCTCGAAAAGCTTATGGACAGTTTTTGGAAACGAGAGCTTGTGGTCGAACCTCAAGCGTTCTTTAACCAAATCAAAATCGCCAAAGCCAGGATCTATGTCCACGAATAAATATGAAGTTAAAACCGGAAACGCTGGAAAAACTCCGAGCGATTCTCAAAAAAGACTTTGGCCAAGAAGTGAATGATCAAGACCTCCACGATATCGCATTCAATCTCGTGAGTTATTACGACGCTCTGTCGCGATTCTACTGGGAGGATATCACGAGCGGTCGAAAGCTTATAGAACCATATGACACAGTACCCGAGCGACAAACCACATAAGATCAGAGATTATCGCGAATTGCCGTTTGCTTACCAAGATAAGCCAGCTTTGCGGTACATGCGACAACAATGGCTCGATAAGCACATTAGCATTGATGCCTACCGGAATCTCCGGAACATGTATCTGGCTTTGACTGAGATTGCCTCCAACAAAGCCAGTCAAACCATAGAGGCGTCCAACAAAACGCTTTTGATTTATTCCGGACTCAAAGACTGGCGAACGATTAAGAATTGTTTGTCCAAGCTCGAGGAGTGGGCTTTTATCGCGATCACAAAAACTCGGGGCGAGGATGCAAAGTTCAAGCCCCGAGGTATCACTTTGCTGTCCGTCCTACATCTGACGCAGGGTGGAAACCAATCAGCATCAAAAGCCGGACGGCATAGCACGCAGACTGCCTCCGGTGCAGAAGATATAGAAGGTAATGGATTAAAAGAAATTAAAGAAAATAATAAAGAAATTAACGGCCGGTCCAAGAATTTAAAACTCTTGGCCGAGGCGAGAGCCAAACTCGTAGCTAAGATGACCCTACAAAACAAATGATTTTCGGTTATAAACGGCAACATTTGGCAACGAAATGAGCAAAAAACCGATAATAAATAATCATTAAACGATACTAAATGATACCTAAATGGCTAAATCTGTAGACATAAAAAATGAAAAATATCAGAATGCGATCCGCTTAAAATATGGCGATTTTACTTATTTAGAGATTGCCCGGATGCTTAAAGTTTCTCATGTCAGTGTAAAGAGATGGTTTCGGTCAGACGGCTTACTGAAAGACGAATACGACCGATATGAAAAAGAAAGAAACCGTGTACGCGACAAAGAGACTGATACTGTGCTGGCGAGACATTCTGTAATTGCGGCCAATATTCTGGTCTCGCTTATGGGTGCCAAAAGCGATGTCATGAAATTCAGAGCTGTTAAAGCCATTTTGGATTATGTACTGGGTCCAGTAAGAACCATGGGCAGTGACGATCCTTACGATAACGCCGATTATCGGCGAGATAGCGACAGTATTGCGAGAATACTGGAAAGTGCTAGGAAAAGACAACAAAAATCCACTGTGGGCAACTCGAGCTTAGCTTGTCCGAAAAAATAGCGTATGTTGTGTCTTGAGACCAAAAGTCGAATTCGAACCTTAGTAAAATTAACAAAATTATGACTATGACAATGCAAAACGAAAATGAATCGATGCGAGCCGTAGGATATGCCCGTGTCTCCTCCAAGGATCAAGAGGACACTGGATACTCACTACCGGCTCAAGAAAAACTTCTACACGATTATGCCGACAGAAACGGTTTTGATCTGGTAAAAGTTTTTGCTATTCAAGAATCGGCGGCCGGAAAAATCCAACGAAAGATATTCCACGAGATGTTGGACTATGTGACCAAAGCCAAGATCAATACGATCTTCGTGGAAACCACCGACCGTTTAACCCGTAACTTCGCTGATGTGCCGATAATTGACGAATGGATACTGGCGGATGAAAAGCACACCATTCATCTGGTAAAAGAAGGCTGTACCTTACACAAAGACTCCAAGTCCCACGAATGGTTTATGTGGCGAGTCAAAGTGGCTACGGCCGAATATTATATCCGACTCCTTTCCGAGAATGTGAAAAAGGGGCAGAAAGAAAAATTGGCTCAAGGCTGGCTACCAAGCAAACCGCCACTGGGATACCAGACCACTGGCGAGAAAGGACACAAAATCCATATCATTGATCCGGACAAATCGCCACTGGTCAAAAAGATGTTTGACCTTTACGCCTCCAATCGCTACTCAACCAAAAAGCTGGCCGATGAAATGCATAAGCTTGGCATGCGGTCTCGAGGAGGAAATAAAGTCAGTCATTCAAGAGTCCACCAACTACTGGGCGATCCGTTTTATTATGGAATGAATCGCTGGAACGGCAAAGTCGCTCAAGGCGGACACGAACCGCTGATAACCAAAGAATTATTCATGCGATGCCAAGACATAATGCATAGCAACGGTACGCCGAAATACAACAAGCACAATCCGTTATTTAAAAATGTCTTCCACTGTGAGGAATGCAAAGGCCGGATAACTTGGGAGATACAAAAAGGCCACTGGTATGGCCACTGCAACCATTATAAAAACTGCCAGCAAAAGGAATGGGTCAAACAAGAGAACATTGACCTGCAAGTAATGGAAAATATCGAGCATTTAAGCTCAAAGCACAACGAGGCCATAGAGAATATGCTCACTTGGGTCCAAGAGGCACTCAAAGAAAGCCACGGCGAGGAGATAGAATTCCGACAAAAGGCCACTGGCGAACTTGAGCGACGCTACCAAGTCGCCACGCAAAGACTGGATAAGATATACGATGACAAGATAGACGGCAAGATCAGCGAGGACTTCTACCAGAAAAAGTACCAGCAGTACAAAATTGAACAAGAGGAAGTGTTGGACGGACTGAATAAGCACAAAAATGCCAACCTCAAGTATTACGATATGGGGTCAACCTTTTTACAAATGGCCAAAGAGGCAAGGAGAATTTATTTGAACCGAAGCACGATTGAAATGGTCGACGACAAGAAACAACTTTTGTCCCTTTTATTTTCGAACCCTATAATAAATGGCAAGAAAGTTGAGATTTCATACCAGAAAGCCTTCAAAATGGTATTTGAACGAGTATCACAGATGTTGGGAGAAAATACAGACGAAAATACAACATTCGAACCGCTGAAAAAGCCCGTAGATAAAGAGAAAAGCAGAGCTTTTGGCTCTGCTCATCCCATATGGCTCGACGGGTGGGACTCGAACCCACGACCAATTGGTTACACGTCATCCACAATTTTCATTGCGGCGTGGACTATATCATCACCCTCGCCTATTTCCGATCATGTCGGAATCGTTAGGGTGCGAAGCGCTTCCCCTGCATCAAATATGTTCGAACAAGGTACTCCCCGAAGGGATAGTCTCTGAACCTTTTTCCATGTATGGACGCACATACGTTTCTCTCTCAAGGAGAGTGCTCTTATGCACACCTATATAATCATACCTGAAAACTTGGCTGCGAATTGCCATACAGATCCACAAGGGATCTGCGAAGGGTTCTCGCAATTCACTTCGTTGGCATCCTTCTGTTTCTAGAAGGAGCTGCTAGTGCGCCTAGATTGCTCTATACGTCTATTTACAGCCAACTGCTCTACCGCTGAGCTACCGTCGAATATGTTGTAATCGAGCATAGTGTACTCGACTTGTGTGAGCCTGTAAAGACTCTTGTTCGGGGACAGGGATTCGAACCCCGATAGTCAGGATCAAAACCTGAAGTCCTACCTTTAGACGATCCCCGAATGTTTGATTATATTGGCTTTTTCTTCTCTCCCAAAGCCAGTCTTTACATACAATTCACTTCTTCAAAAGAAACGAATTTTTCACTGTGAATTATTCGTAAAGGCCGAAATACCTTTGTAGATTTTGTTTTTCCAGATTGATGATCCTTGAAACGCTGCGTCAAGTCTTCAAATAACGACGCATTGCAATCATACTGGATATCAAGGTGAGAAAAAAGACAATTCCAAACTGGATACCAGCGAGTGAGAGTATATGCGAAAAATAGTAATTTGTCAAGAATTTTGGATCTCCTAAAATTACCCCCAAATATGGGTCAAGTATCCCCGTTGCACCGTATACCAAAAGAACGGCTATCCCTACGCTTAGGATACTAAAGAGAATAGACTCAACAATATAGGGTCCTTGGACAAACCAGTTGGTTGCTCCCACGAGTTTTTTGATACTGATTTCAATACGCTGTGTATAAATTGCGACGCGAATCGTATTAAAAATGATGAGAAATGCAATAATGGCAAAAAAAGCAGTAAGAGCAAACGAAAAATGCTCTACATTTTTTGTAATGACATCAATTTTTTGAATTGCGCCCTGAGTATCCGTAAATGTCTTTGATTCAACAATAGTTTCATATTCCGGCACACTCAGATCATCAATAACCGTCACATAATCTGCAGGGTCCTTTGTTTTTACAACAATAGTTGCACCAAGTGGATTCTCCGCGAGCTCTTCAAGAGAGGCTAAAATATTTTCATTATCCTTGTACAGATTTTTAAAATTTTGTAACACTTCATCCTGAGATAAAAAGGTAGCGTGAGTGACTTGTGGAAGTGATGCAATGTATGTGTACACTTCATCTATTTCATCAGCAGTTGCCTCAGGTGAAAGATAAATACTTACATCTATCTGCTCACGAATAGACGTTGTTGCCTCATTGGTCACGAGCCTGATAAAGAGGAGCGTATTGACCGACAACAACATCAAAACAAGTACAAAAATTGTCATAAAAGACAATCCTATATTTCGTACAATATCTTGCAATGCAAAGCTAACAATGCGTAAAAAAGAATACATAGCTATTGGGCAGTAGCGCTAAGATGATATTTTCCATGTTTTTCATCTGAGATGATTTTTCCATCTTGCAATACCACGACACGTTTTCTAAGTTGATTTACAATATCTCGATTGTGCGTGACAAGTACAATCGTAGTCCCAAATTCATTAATTTTTTTCAAAATTTCCATGATCTCTTGAGTATTGATACTGTCAAGATTACCGGTAGGTTCATCTGCCACAATAATCTTTGGTCGATGTACCAGTGAACGAGCAATAACGACGCGCTGTTGTTCTCCACCGGAGAGCTGGTGTGGATATCTGTCCATTTTGTGTTTCAAACCCACAATCTCAACCACACGAGGAACGATATCCCGAATACGTTTGTATGGCTCCCCTGCCACTTGCAAGGCAAACGCAACATTTTCTTGTACTGTTTTTTTTGAAAGTAACTTAAAATCTTGAAAAATAACTCCTATCTGACGACGAAGTAACGGAATATCTGCCTGACGAATACGAGAAATATCCCATCCACCTATTTCAATCGTTCCGCTAGTCGGTTTTTCTTCTGCAATAAGCAATTTGATGAGTGTTGTCTTGCCAGTACCACTTTGTCCTACGATTGAGACAAATTCCCCTGCATCAATAGTCAAGTCAACATCAGCAAGACCGATACTATCAGCGGTATATTGTTTTGACACTGATTTCAGATGAATCATACGAAGATCAGTATACCATACTTTATTTTTAAGCAGTAGATTTGCTGTGGGTGGATGAAGAAATATTGACAAAAAAAAATGTTCATGTACAATTTTTAAGCTCATGTCAAGGAGGAGCGATGTCATTTCAAGGGTGGATCGAACGAAAATACGGCAGTGCAAAACGAGGGCGCACCCAGAAGCTCGAAGTGCCAAGAAGTGTTCAAACGACGTGTCCTCATTGCCACAAGCTGATGACGCTCGTGGGTATCAAGAGGGAACGAGGGAAGAATGCCTTGCCAGTGGTCGTCCACATAGGCATCAACGATGATTGCTCTGCCATCGTAGCCACCAAACGACCCGATCACGGGATGTGGGGATACTTCATCGTCATCGATGAGCTGCGCGATTCTGCGCCTACGACCTGACCGATCGCCAGAGCAACAAAGCCCCCGGTTTGCGAAATGCGCGAACCGGGGGCTTCTTCAATTTTTATTGTTTTCTGAGCCACCTCGGGGAGTCGAACCCCGGACCTATTCGTTACGAGTGAATTGCTCTACCAACTGAGCTAAGGCGGCATGTGAATTGCCGCAGTATTCTAACTCAAAACGAGGGAGCATGTCAATCTATAGATCCTCAGGCAGATGCTTGATGTGATGTACCATACACCACATCCTCAGCCACCCATTCATCCATTTTTTGCTCTACAAATTTTACAGCATTAGTGATATCCCTCTGAACCATCAACGCGTCATAGATGTATGATAACTCCCCGCCACTTGGAATAAACTGCTGTCGGAATCGATTACTAAACTCTCCAAAGAAAAAATCTTCTGGTTTTTTGTAACGTGTCATGAGATATTCAATGGCAATCATTTGAATCAACATGATCACTTGATCATCTCTATGTGGGTCCTCACTCCGAACCACTGTCTTCAATTTTGCGATTGCCTCACTTCTATAATCTTTTTCTTCACTGTGATGTGCATCGAATTCTCCAAAAGAATGTTCTTCTGTGTGGTGGCGTCCTCCACTTATAGTGTCACCAGTAACCATAGGAGTATGGTTAAAAATAAAAATCGATTATGTTGTTTGTTCTGGCGTACTGTCGATGTTTGTCGTTACATTATCTGTAGCGCTATCGGCTACAGCAAAAGGATTTGCTATGTCACTATAAATTTTCACGTCAGCTGCTTTGAGCTGGTCTTGAAAAAATGCTGCAAAATCGTTGATAGTTTTGACATCATCTACTTGTACAATATGAATACCAAATTGGGTTTCAACAACTCCGTCATACAATTCTCCAGCAGACATAGCAAAAATGACATCTTCAAATTCAGGAATGGTAGTTCCACGATCAATCCACCCTAGATCTCCACCTGTTTCAGATGTTCCATCACTACCAAATTCTGCAGCAAGTGAGGCAAAATCTTCTCCATCTTTAATACGCTGCAACACTTTTCCTGCCTGTGCCTTTACTTCATCTATAGGATGTTCATCATCTACGGTAAAAAGAATGTGGCGTGCCTTTACCTGTGTTGCCTTATAGGTATCACCAACAGTAGTATCTTGTTCAAATGCCTCTCCAACCTTTTGTTCTACCACAATTGGATTGATCACACGTTCAGTAAATGTCTGCAACGACCATCCAAAAGTCTTTTGTACTTCTTGTGCTGCGGTTTCTTCATCTGGAAATTGTGAAAGAAGTTCGGACTTTGCAACATCAACATCGCTCTGATCCACAGTGACATTGTATTTCTTTGCGTATTCGTTTATCAATGCATTGATCAACAATCTACTAATAACCTGCTGCGATATATCTGTATCTGTGACAGCAGTTGCTCCTTGATCTTGTTGAGAATAAAAATTTTTGAGAGATGAAAAATCTGTCATGAAATCATGATACGACACACGATGTCCATTAATTTTTGCAATAGGAATATTGAACACCTGTGCACTCGCCAACACAAAGGATGAATCAGACAATGCTGCCACACGCGTTTTTGTGTACATAAACACACCTGCACCTGCGACGAGGACAACAACAAGCAACCCAGCAAAAAATAATCCTATCATATTCTTCTTTTGGGGCTGCGTGGTCAGAATTTGTTCTTGTTCTTCTTTTTGTGGCTCCATAGATTCCATACAATATTGTATTAGTAAGTTATATGTGTGATATGTGCATAATATAGTACCACCATTTTGCTGGATTCTTCAAGGGGGCAAGATCTTCTATACTAGTAGCATCGTTTACTCCATCGTCTTTGTGAAAAGCGCTATCTTCGGGAAGAGCAATGACATGCTCACCTGGTTTCTTTAGGTTAAACTCAACACGCGCTTTCTCTTCTACATAATCTGGGCTCGATACATATTTTAACAACTCAAATGATTCAAGTTTTTTTGTTTGCAACTGTTGCACCTCTTGCTCAAGTTCCTTGATCTCTTGGCGAATAGCATAATCCTGATAATACGCACGAGCATAACTTATTGCAACAAGCACAGCAGTGACAAAAAGCAGTATCAAAAACAACCGTGACGAAAAAAATCGTCGCATGGAACTATGCTCTTGTTTGTTGTGTTGTGTCATACTGTATTGACAACAGTATAGCACGAAATATTACGCGGTGCGACCCTTGAGCGCGTCGCGAGCAATAGTGCGATCATCCCAGGGAATCATATTCCCCCCTGCGACACACATTGCCTGTTCACTCCCCTTTCCAGTGATCAACACAAGATCCCCTGGCTTGGCTCGACGCACGGCAAGCGTAATTGCTTTTCTTCGATCAATTTCTATAAAAAGATTGCGGCCTTTTCTTTTGCCAGTCTTTTTTACCGCAGAAGCAACATCCTCAATAATTTCAATAGGATCGTCTTCGTATGGATCCTCATCAGTGACGAAACACATGTCTGCGTGGTGTCCAATAAATTCTCCGAGCGTAAAGCGCCTCGCTTTATCTCTTCCTCCTCCTGTTGATCCAAATACATGAAGGATCCGTTTTGGCTGTAACAACGCAACGACCTCGTACAACTTTTTCATGGCCACAGGCTCGAAGGCATAATCAACAAGTATTTGAAACCCGTGTCCTTCTGCTTCACGAATAAACTCAATTCTTCCCGGGACATTATGAAAACTGGCGACAGCTTTTTCAATAGTTCCCCAAGAAATATCCATAGCTCGAGCAACCGCCATACACGCAACAATATTTTTGGCATTGTGTTCACCATACATGGGTGCAAAAAATTCACGCTCATGAACCTTGAAGTGAATCCCTGCTTTGTCAGAAGTAATATCTTCTGCATGCAACCTTTCTTTGCCATCAAAATATGTCATGGTCTCAAACTGCTTTGATGCAAACTTGGTATATCCCATCACTGATCTATTGATAAACGCAATTTTTGGAATATGTTTTCCTTTGAGCGTTTTCCTTCGACTCTTTGCCACATATGAAAACAAATCAATTTTTGCCTGCCGATACTTTTCAAAACTGCCATGCGAATCGATATGCTCAGGATACAAATTTGTCAAAACCATCATGTCGTAGTTGATGAACCGATGTCTGTGCTGTATCCGTCCCTCTGATGTCGTTTCTACAATGGCTACGGTACAGCCTTTATCGACCATTTTACGAAGGTATTCCTGGATCTGCATCTTGCCAAGCATGGTCATTTTTTTATCATTCAGCTGATGTTCACCTGCAACAGAAAATTCAATGGTCGACAATGCGCCAACGGTATACCCTGCAGCTTCGAGCAGCTGCCGCAGCAGATACACGGTCGTCGATTTTCCACTCGTACCAGTGACACCAATCACAAGCAATTCTTCTGATGGATTGCCATACTTGATTGACCCAAGCCATGCATAAAAAAGATGCCTGAGGTTGAGCAGTTTTTTTGGAATGAATTTTTTACATGCAGATCTCACTGACATACGCTCTCCTCATTTGAAATTGTATTAGAAATTTGAAATTGGAAATTTGTAATTATGAGCGAAGCGAAACTTCATAAACGACATATTCCAATTTGTGTGCTGCCTGCTTTGCCTGGTCAAACTTCGTACGGAGATATTTGGTAAATTCAAACTCAGTAAGCGACTCTACAATATCCTGTGCCATGGTGTTGCAAGCGTTCACCAGATCCAGATTGTGTTCTGTCGCCGCCCGAATGGCATAGCGATAGAGTTCACCAGGAACGTCGCACAACCCAGCCAAAAATACATCGCGAGGCACATCGAGTCCTTTTAATTCTTCTCCTAGTTTGCCTGTCTTCAAAAACTGATGCAACAGTGCAGCTTCGACATACTCCTCCATACCAGCATGATATGAGCCTTCTGTCAACAATTCTGGTACTGCCTTAAACTTTGTATGGACACTAAGCAACAATTTTTTTGCATCGGCGAGCTTGATCTCAGCCTCCTTCATATCTCCTCTATGCATAGAAAAAATAGCACGCTTTGACAAATGTAGTGCATCCCCTGAAAGTTTGATAACATCTCGACGTTTTTCTGCGTAGGTGTGTAATGATTTTTTGAGTGTCTGCAAATATGTTTTTTGTAACATACGTTGTTGCTATGAATAATGAATTATAGTGTATACCTTTTTTTACGAAGAAAAAAGATTCTCTTGATTCCTTCTATAATACACACATTGATGAGCCCAAAGCCAATCATCATGGCCCAGTGCCATGCCTCAAGCGGTACCGTGCGAAGGAGATATTGCAGTGGTGGCGCATAGACCGCAGCCACAAGCATGACCCAGCCAAGGAGGACTGCGGCGATGAGATACATGTTGTCAAAGAGCGGGATCTGCCAGATATATCTCCTGAGCGAGCGGATGGAAAAGATATAAAACAATGCATCAATACCAAATCCAACAAACACAATCGTCCGCGTTAGGTGAATATCTTGCGTCGTCTTCCACATATAGACAAAAATAGAAAACAACAAGATATTTTCCAGAATACTTTTAAAAATAATAACGAGCCGCATGTCTTTATCAATAAGCGATTCTCGTTTTTTTCTTGGAGGGTCCTGCATGTTTTCTTTTTCGCCTTTGTCAAACGCAAGCGCCATGTTTGGAAATGAATCCTGGATCAAATTGATCCACAAAATTTGTGCAGGAAGCGCGGCAATAGGAAAGCC
>DOYU01000013.1 GCA_003518365.1 Candidatus Magasanikiibacteriota bacterium
AACAATTACAACAATTAGAACCACCTCCAGTTATAGAAAAATTACCCGACTTGATTATTAAAGACTTTACCGTGACGAGTAGCACGTATCCTGGACAAAAACACTTTAATGTTGTCATAAAAAATATCGGGGATGCAACTGCAAATAAGATAAGTATGAGCAGTCTTCATGGCACGTTTCAGGTCCAGTTATACTTTGTACGTGAGGATGGAACAACGGTATCTGCAGATAAATTCTTGCAGAGTGATACTTTTTATACTGCTTGGAGTTTATTGCCAAATCAAGAACTTACCATTTCAAAGGATCTTCCTATATCCTTTGGCAATTATACGAAAATAAAAATGAAAGTTGATTGGTTGGAAGGATCGGTTACTTCAATAATACCTTTTCTTTATCCAGAAAAAGGGTACATTTTGGAGTCAAATGAAGATAACAATGAGTTTACTAAGGCTATATAATCTGTAGATCGTTTCAAAAAAGAGTAGCAATTCGCTACTCTTTTTGCTTTATGATAAAATATGCATATCATTAATAAAAAGATATGAATTATTTTCAACTAACGGAATGGTTTGGTGCAGTGCTTATTGTTATCGCCATCCTGATTTATTATTCTTCAAAAAAAGGCGGATTGTCAATTCCATTTTTGCCAAACATGAAATCAAGTCATTCATCTTCTAGCAGTTACGGTGGTTTTACAACAGATATTACAGAGCAAGCACACGAAGGAAAAGTAGATCCCGTCATCGGACGTGATGAAGAAATCACCCGTGTGACGCAGATTTTGACCCGTCGACGTAAAAATAATGTCATTTTGGTTGGCGAACCGGGTGTGGGAAAAACGGCTATTGTAGAAGGATTGGCGTTGAAAATTGTTACCGGAGACGTCCCTGCAGTGCTCGCAAACAAACGGGTATTAGTCTTGCAAGTAGCAGACTTGATAAGTGGAACAAAATATCGTGGTGAGTTTGAACATCGTGTCAAACAATTGGTTGATTATATAAAAAATTCCGATCGCAGTATTATTCTTTTTATTGATGAAATACATACGATCATGCAAACAAAAGGAACAGAAGGATCCGTCAATATCTCTGATATTTTAAAGCCAGCACTTGCTCGAGGTGAATTGCAAGTGATTGGAGCTACGACAAGCAAGGAATATGATCAATATATTTTGCCTGATGAGAGCTGGGAAAGACGATTTCAAAAAGTCATGGTACATGAACCAAGCATAAAAGAATCCATTGAAATATTGAAAGGCCTCAAAAAAAACTATGAACTGTATCATAAAGTTATTTTTACCGATGAGTCTATCGAAGAAGCAGTGACCTTATCAGAAAAATATATCAAAGATAGACATCTTCCAGACAAAGCCATTGATCTCATAGACGAAGCCGCAGCAATGATTCATGTTCACGAAAAAGAAGCGCCAGACCATGCCGTGGCTCTTTTGTATGGAGCAGCAAATACTCTTGCAAAAGAAAATGGTATGGAAGGTGAAACCATAACAAAGCTAAAAAAAGAATTACTCTCTCTTCGTCGTGAGGAAATGTCATTGACTGATGCAAAAAAAATAGAGGCTTTGCGCAAAGATATTGTAAAGAAAGTAAAAGAAATTCAAAAAGAAGAATCCACTGTATTAGAAAAAAAAGGATGGCCAAAAGTCACCGCTGAACATATTCGGGAAGTTGTATCGGAGTGGACGGGAATGAAAAAAAATGGATAGCATGAAAAAAAAGACGTGTCAATAAAGACACATCCTTTTTTACTTACATGCTCCTACTCAATGGGCTCAACAAGGATGCCAGAATCGCTAAAAAATTTTTCTATTTCATTTACATCCTTCATTTCTACATCGTAATACTGAACCTCTATGTGTGCCCCAAGAGGAGTACCAATACCATCTATTTCATTTTCTTTTGTGCGTATCACCACAACACCTTGTGGAGCTTCGGGTAATGTTCGTTTTGCCAATACTTCCTCTCCCCAAAAATCAATACTGCCATTAAATTTCATTTTGATGCCTTCATTTTTCCAACCGATAAAGGAATAAAATATTTTCTTGTAAGGTTGTTTTTGTAAAAACATATCTTTTTAAAAAACGCACTCCAACATTCTGAAGTACGTTTTTCTATTTACAAATTACCAATTTTTTAATAAATCACTGTCCCTCGAAACGTCTTCCCGCCAATAGCTTTCTGCACTTCTTTTAAATCTGTCCCACGCAAAATACTGACACGAAGTCCAAGCTTCTCTGCCATCTTGCTTGCGATAGGATCAAAAGGAACATTTGCACCTGGGTCCCACACACTTCCAACAATCTTTCGAAAGTCACTCCAGGTGATTTGTTCAATAATCTTTGCATCTTTGTACTTTGCGGGATCTTTGTCGTAGACGTATTCAATATTGGAAAGATTGATCACATCACTCGCACCATATGTCTTTGCAAAATTGACTGCACCAAAGTCTGTCGAATTGCCCGGCTTCCATCCAGAAGCGATGATAACAGGCTTACTCGAGTTTACTTTCTTTCGTGGGTCACTGATAATATCTTTGTGAGCAAAATCTCCGAGAAGAAGTTTTACAAACATTGCATTGACTTTTGTGGTCTCTATGCCGATCCTGTCAAGATCAGTATTCGTAGGCTTTCCGATAGCGCGGAGCGCATCTTGATACATTCTACTCGTCGCTCCCCCACCAACAATCAAAATAAATTGATGTCCTTTTTTTATTTCTGAAACAAACAAAGACTTCAATGATTTCAAAAATGCCGGATCAAAACCGGTTTTTGGAATTACGATAGAACCACCAAGTGAAATAATAATGCGTTTTTTTGCCATACACTACTCTGCCTTTTTGTCTGTTTTTTCTTCTACTTGTTTCAATCTCGACACAAGACTTTTCTTTGCCATAGACTGTCCTCCAAATCCTGCATTTTTATTTGAACCCAAGCCACCTCTTCCTTGCTGAGGTCCATTGAATCCTGATTTCCCTTTTGCAACACGAACAGTGCCACCTTTCATATGATAAAAAAATTAATAATTACGTTTTAGTGTCCACCCAAGGAGCCAACTCACAAGACTGAGAATCAATGCTCCCAGAAATGCTGGCCAAAATCCTGCTACTTCAAATCCCTTTACCACACTACCAACAAACCAGAAAAGCAATCCATTGATCACAAACGTAAAGAGTCCCAGTGTGAGCAAATTGATAGGCAATGTAAGGACAAACAAGACGGGACGAATGATCGCATTGACAAGGCCGAGCACGAGCGCCGTAATGAGCGCTGCATACAAACCACTGACTTCAACACCAGGCAGATAAAATGCTATGGCGATGATCGTGAGTGCATTGAGGAACCATCTGAGAAGTAGTTTCATACTGTTTTTTTATGCCCCGTAAAGCGGGATAGTGATTTGTACTATGGGAGTAGTATACTCCGATTTTGTCGAATAATCAACTTATCTGATTCAAGTTTTTTGAGAATTGTCCCGAAGCGTTCATCCGTTATTTCTGGGAATCTTTTGCGAAGAGAGAGCACACTGATCTTTTTTTTCTCTCGGAGAGCATCCACTATCCTCCCCCTGAAATATCGATCTGTTTGTTTGAATGGAATAGCTTTCTTTTGTTTCTTTGTTTTTGGGAATTGGTACTGCTCTGGATATGCAGACACCCAGTCCATGAGAGCTTGGTTCCAGTGGTAAATAATAGAAACTCTTCCTCCCCTTTTAGGGGAGGGTTGGGTGGGGGTTATCTCAGCAAGGGATACAGTGGAGAGAAAGCGAACCACTTCTTCAGCCTTCTTCAACAACTCATCATCCTTCAGAAGATCATCTCCAAAAAATGTTTTTTGATAAAACTTTCTATGATTCGTGTCGAGGACAGGCGTCGGCTGATCAAATGCAAAGGATAGTATTGCTCGTGCTGTGTAGTCCCCCACGCCTGGCAAGCTTTTTAATTCTTCCAAATTTTTTGGAAAACGTCCATGAAATTCTTGCTGCACCGCTTGCGCTGTGCGTTGAAGAAACAATGCTCGTCGATTGTATCCAAGTCCTTTCCAGACAGTGATGACTTCCGATGTTTTTGCACCTGCAAGTATTTGTATCGTTGGAAATGCACGCAAAAATTCTTTATATTTTTCAATTACTCGCGGTACCTGTGTCTGCTGCAGCATGATTTCTGATACCAAAATTCGATACGGATTTCTCGTCTTCCGCCATGGGAGATCTCGTCCTTCTTTTGCATACCATGCCAAAATGGTAAGGCATTGTTGTTGCTGTTTTTTTGTCATAGATTTTTTTCTCCAGAATAGTATAGCATATTTTATCCACAAGGTTCCTTGCAATACAAGGTACCTTGTACTATAGTGAATATGTATTATTATGACTCAAGATACTTCTCCTCTCAATAAATTTATTGAAAACTCTCAAGCACAGATGCGACGAGGGACACTTGAGCTTGTGATTTTAGCAATCATAGGAAAAGGTCCAGTCTATGCCGGAGATATTCTAGCACAACTGACAGAGGCAAAACTCATCGTCGTAGAAGGCACACTCTACCCTATCCTCTCACGCTTCCGTCGCGAGTCACTGGTCACGTACGAATGGCAGGAATCTGAAGTCGGTCCACCAAGAAAGTACTATGCGCTCACAGACGATGGTACAAAAGTATTGCAAACGCTACGGGTGAGCTGGAACACATTACATATATCGCTCAGAAGTATTTTAAAACCATCCGAACGTACAAAAAAATAATTGTCATTTTGTTTTTCTCTATATTAATTTTATGAAAACAACACGTTCCATCAATCTCGGTGGGTACGCATTCACCATCGATGAAGACGCATACCAAGCACTCCAATCGTATCTCGAAAGACTTCGCGCTCATTTTCGACTAGACGAAGGGCGCGAAGAAATTTTGATTGACATTGAGTCTCGCATTGCTGAAAGTTTCATTCGTATCCGTGAAGGAGGGCGCGAAGTGATCGAAATGCAGCATATCGAGGACATTATCAAGGCGATGGGTGATGTCCAAGATTTGTCAGATGAACCCCAACAGGCAAAAAACGAATATACGTCTTCTCGTCAAGAATTTGCGCAAAAAAAATTGTATAAAGACCCTGAGCACGCAATGATTGGCGGCGTTGCCGCTGGTATTGCAGCCTATTTTAATATTGATCCAGCACTCGTGCGTTTGGCATTTGTCTTGCTCGTGTTCGCCGGTGGCTCAGGATTTATTATCTATCTTGTTCTTCTCTTTATCCTTCCTGATGCAGATACGCCGCTCAAACAGTCTGAGCTGCGAGGAGAATCTCCTACGATTCAGGACATTGAAAAAAAAGTAAAAGAAATGATTGAAAAAAGCAAACAAAAAATTTCAGAAATAGATACAGAACATACAAAGCAAGCCGTACAAGATGCGATGCAAAAAACAGCACACACGGTAGAGGAAAGCATGAAGAAAGCAACACAAACGGTAACCGCCGCCTCAAAACGAGTTTCCGTAACCACAAAAGTCGGCGCAAACTCAGCAGGAAAAACGCTTGTGCGAATTGTTTCTCTCCTTCTTGGAATTGGGCTTCTGGTCACTGGTGTTGCCGGTGTTATAGGAATAAGTATCCTCTGCTATACCGCACTTCTTGGCGGTATTGAATCATTTTCATTTATTCCCGGCCTCGCGCTGTATACTGCGAGCTTTTATACTCCCCTCTTTCTTGGATCGCTGTGGCTGACGATTGCGTTACCATTTGCATTTTTTTTGTCTCTTGGCATTGCCCTTGTATCTCGAAGACCACTCAAATTGCGATTTCTTTTTGTCACAATGCTCATCCTCTGGATGATAGCAATTACTGTGCTTGGTGGGTTGCTACTTCATATCGTTTTGCCTAGATTGTAGTTGAAACAAAAAAAGCTCGCCAATCTGGCGAGCTTTTTTATGTTCCTACTGCATACCCAGCCGGCGTCTCCCCTGTAATCAAAATTGGCACAGTCTCGTCAATATAGTCGTAAATTATTTTGGCGTCATCCTCACGTAAATTCACACACCCATGACTATGCGTACGTTTGCCAAAATCATCATGCCAGTACGCAGTATGAATATAATACATAGGAAGAAACTCTACATTCCATGTGACACCTGGCAAATCATATCCAGGACCCACATATCGCTTATCAGCTACCTTTTTCATCATGTGATATTCACCTGCAGGTGTTGGCGTACCAGGATTTCCGGTTGATGCAGGAAAATTATGTATTTTTACCCCATCCACATAAAAATTCAGACGTTGCTGTGTACGGTCCACTTCCACTTTCCGTGCAAAAAGCTGAGTACTCGTTGTCGATGCAGGAGAATACCCACGCATGACTTCATCATAGTCTGTTAATCCATCCATATCAGTATCAGCAAATCCAATATCGCTACCAAACCACCTTTCGAGCCAATCATTCAAACCATCGACATCCACATCGCTTTCATTCATACGCTTTCCACCGACAAGATGAGGCGAATAATCGTGAGCAACTTCCTCGCCATCCAAATATCCGTCTCCATCGCTGTCTGGATTTGCAGGATTCGTGTGATAGATCGCTTCTTGCTCGTCCGAAAGACCATCGTTATCACTGTCAGCTGCGTACACAAAGACTGGCGCGAAGAGACACGCCAGCATGACAATTGAGAAGTAAATTGTTTTAGTACCGTTCACGCTTATACGCATAGACACTCATAAAGACGATGAATAATATCAAACTTCCAAAAGCACCCCATTGGACGATTTTTTTGTAATCAAATCTGTCTGCTGCAGTTGGGCGGCTGTCCTCACCATCCTGACGTCCATCACCATCACTGTCGGCAAGCAAAGGATTCGAACCTTTTTCCTGTTCTGTTTTGTCGCTGAGTCCATCGCCGTCAGTATCATTTTTCAGTGGATCTGTACCGAATACAGGCTCATCGACATCAAGGATGCCGTCGTTATCATCATCTTCGTCCGCATTATTCCCTGTTCCATCGAGATCGGTATCGAGTGATTCTGATGCGTCGAGTGGAAATGCATCAAGCAAATCATTCACTCCATCGCCATCCGTATCTTCTTTGAGTGGGTCACTCCCCTTTTTGAGTTCATCACCATCGGAGAGACCGTCGCCATCAGTATCAAGATTCGTAGGGTCTGTTCCTCGATTTCCTTCTTCCCTATCGCTTATACCGTCATCATCTGTGTCTGCTTTTGTCGGATCAGTGGTTCCATTTATTTCATCGTTATCATTCAGCCCGTCGCCATCTGTATCTTTGTTTGTAGGATCTGTGCCGGCTTCTTGTTCTGCGCCATCCTCTACCCCGTCACCATCAGTATCTTTTTTAAGCGGGTCACTGCCAAGACGTGCTTCGTCTGCATCTGAAAGTCCATCGTTGTCATCGTCTGTATCTGCATTGTCTCCAGTACCATCTTCATCGACATCAGCCCACTCCGCTTTGTTCGTCGGGAAAAGATCCTCACCGTCCTTTTTTCCATCCCCATCACTATCCGCTTTTGTTGGATCGGTCCCCTTGTCCACTTCTTGCTTATCATTGATGGCGTCTCCATCCGTGTCAGCCTTGATTGAATCTGTGCCATGTGAGACTTCCTCAGTATCAGAAAGGCCATCATTGTCATCATCAGCGTCCTCAGTATTTCCAATGTTATCTCCATCAGTATCAATATCAATAGTCAACGCCCGTGTTGCCTGGTAGGCAGCAAGCTCTTGCTGCGACAGTTCTATCGTCGCACCTGACTCGTCTCGAACCGCGACATTGATCATGCGGGCTTCGAGTGTATACTTGCCTTCTGGCAAAGTGTAATTGATGGATACTTGTTTGGCTTGTTCAAATGCCAAATTGCGAATTTCCGCAGTGCCAATATGCACACCATTATTAAAAAATGTGACATCAGCAGAAAATGATGGAAAATCATTGTTCACCACCACGGTATACACTTTTACGGTATCCCCCGCAAACGCTTTTTCGTCTGAAAGATAGACGCTATTATTTACCAAAAACGTAAAATTGGCAGCGTAAACAGTACATGGAAACAAAAAAATAAATGCGATAATAAAAAGAATTTTTTTCATATACTCAGGATCATCTTATGAACAAACCTACAATTCATTACGCTTAGTATAGCAAAAAACAATTTACTCTACCACTTTAGTAGCTACTGCGAGCAACCCATCCACCTGTCCTCCTTCCCTTAAAAAGGGCAGGAGGGACGTGCTAAGTAAGTTCCCTTCCTTTACTAAGGCTTCGTCATGAGCTCAGCCGAACGGGGTGGGTTAGGGTGGGGTTGTGCATTACAGACAGACATATTTATGCAATTTTTGATCAATTCCCATACTGCGCCGTGACATCATAACGATCTTCAAACACAGTGACGAGCACATCCCCGGACAGATCAGTCCGCCACACATCTGTATTGGCCCGTTCAAAGCGCTTCAGCACGCGCGGAGACGGATGACCAAACTTGTTGTCAGCACCACACGACGCAATCGCAACCTCAGGCGACGTTGCATTAATAAAGAGCTGTGTTGACGAACTTTGGCTCCCATGATGCCCCATTTTCAAAATTTCCACATCAACCTGTTCACCATACGTCTTGACAAGATACTCCTCTAGATCTGCTTCCACATCTCCCATGAGCAGTACATCTTGTGTTCCATACGAAAGTTTGATCACAACTGATGTATCGTTTGCACCTACATCTTTATCCAATCCTGGGATATGTTCATCAAGTGGAATAGAATGATCCGGATACAAAACATTCACCGTCGTACTTGCAATCTCCCACACAAATGGCTCGGCAACTTCAAGATATTCTTTTCCATCAGCCATCTGCGCTTGTACTTCTGCATGAAAGGACTGCCACAGCTCATCATACGGCTTTTCCATACCATTGTAGAGAATGTGTCCAATATCAAAACGCTTCATCACATCGACGCAGCCGCCGTAATGGTCAAGATCAGGATGAGTTACTACCAAGTAATCAATATCATGATCATAAAAAGGCATCACACGTCCCAAGGCTTCGAGGACGCGATCGTCAATGGCACAATCAATAAGCATCTGCTGACCATCTGGAAATTCTATCAAGGTTGCATCCCCTTGTCCTATATCAAGAAACGTAATCTTGAGTGTAGGATCTTTTTCCTCCACTTCAATTACCTCACTAAAATCTGCATGTTCAGAGTCAGAGGAAGAACGCAATAGATACACACGTAGTCCAAGTGTGATACAAAGAACTATCGCCAAAAATATTACAACGTGTTTCATATAAACAGGCTCATTTTGACACCCAAAAAAGAGTGATGTACGCTAGAAGATGCGTGTGCAGCTGCCAAAAGAAAGAAGAAAAGGAAGGAGAGACCTTTTTAGATCTCCGATGGCAGTTGCCACGCAACCCGACGGGCGTATGAGAGTAAACCAATATGGTGAGCTCGCTATACTCCCGTCGGGTCGTGCATTTCTATCAACAGACACACAAACACCACGGAATATCCGTGGTGTTTATTGTTCCCCCCTCATAAAAATATACTTAGAATGTTGCAACAAAGGTCCCAACAGCAGTACTCTTTGCACCGGTAAGGTCAAATGTACCACACACTTTACTGTCATCCATAGCAACCACTTCTGCGCTGCCGCTGTTCATACTAAGCAGTGCATCTGTTGCCGTAGGTCCTACTGGCACGTGCATTTCTGCAGTTACCCAGTTTGGCTGTCCGTATCCTGATGCTGGATCATATGTTCCTACACCCACTTCTTCAGCACCATTGCTGAAAACGAGCTGTAGAACACCAGTTCCTTTTTCAGCGCCTTTCACAGGGCTATCGAGCCCACCAAATTTGCTCACAGCGTAATCTTCGTTTGCAATATAGACATTGAGCTTACCACTTACCACTTTTGCTTTTGCAAACGTGAAAGTAGAAGCTACAAATGGACCACCTTCTACCACAGAGGTGTCGGTAGATTCTAATGATGTCAATTCTGTAGCTGCAGGACAATCTGCAAAAGAGCCGACCATTGCAGTGTCTCCACTTGTGTCTGTGTCTGTGTCTGTCTCTGTAGCGTCACCACCGTCTTCCACAGTGACACCTACATCATCAAGTCCTGTATCGGTTCCTGTGGACTCGTCTGCTGTTGGAGCGCATCCTGCACCAACCAAGAGAAGGGCTACCAGCATTGCTGATGCTCCGAAGATCTTCTTCATAGATATTCTATATTATAAATAATAACACAGTAATAATCTCAAATTTATCCTACGCCGTCAAATAGGAATTGTCCCTAGGTGTGGAAGACTTTTTTCTGAGGATAAACCAAGCCAAAAAGACATACATGATACTCATACCCCACACAGGCACACGCATATCAACAGCAGCAAACGAAAGATCAGCAAACCAGCGCACGATGCTCACAATGTACATCATTCCACCCCACGCAATCCACGAGAGGATATGAGCAAGTGGAAGAAATACCAAACTTACCACCACTGCAAAAAAACCAAGCATCATAATAAATGGAATGATCCACAAAATCAGCATGTTGACAGGCAACGACACAAGTGACAATCTTCCGAATTGAAATAAAATCAATGGAAGCGTAATAAACGTTGCGGAAAGTGTGGCAACCACAGACTCTTGCAAGCCAAGAACTTTTGGAACACGAGAAAACCATGATTCAATTTTTGGCGCAAGATAAACAAGTCCGACCGTCGACAAAAATGAAAGTTGAAATCCCGCGTCATAGATAAGGACAAACGGATTTTGTAGTGTCATTATGACAGCAGTGAATACCAGTACATTCCCAATCCGTGAAGACCTGCCCATTTGTTTTGCGATGAGTACAAGAATACCCATGATCCCAGCGCGAACAACAGAAGCGGATAGCCCGGCAAAAATAAGAAAAACAATAATACCACAGACAACAATCCAAAACGCTTTTTTGCGAGGAATATACAGATGCAGACAAAACGTAATAAGGAGCGTCGCTATGAGTGTGATATTGTATCCTGAAATCGCCACAATATGCGTGACGCCTGTGCGGGAAAAGAGTTCATTGAGCTGTCCTAGTCCGCCGCGATAGCCGTAAAGCAGTCCTGCAATAAAGCTAGCATACGGCTCATGCCAGAGCGTGCTAATGCGCGCTGCAACAGCCTCCTTGAGCGATAAAATGCCCCGAAACAGCCCATTCCCTCCCCCACTGCCAATCTTATCCATCTTTGCCCCGGCACAGACGGAAAAGACTCCTGAGCGTGCCAGATATTTGTCATACGCAAAATCCTCCACAGGCTCCGGCGCCTGCAAATCACAACCAAGTGTCACCCTATCCCCATAGCTATATCGTGGGTACAATCCCGATTTTACATACACTCGTCCTGAGAGAGATTGCGTGTCTTTTTTATTGTTTTTTGTTAATTGTTTATTGTTAATTGAGATGACGTATCGTACACCATCCATCCTCACATCCGGTTCAGCAGAAATATATCCGACGAGTTCCATCTCTTTCCCATTATACTTACTGACATCATTTGAAAAAAGTGGAAAAGCAAGTTGATAGCGAAGGATGCCGAGTATGATTGCAAGGAAACAAAACGAAAGCACTCGACCTCCATCTTTTTTCCAAAACAACATGAGGAAAAATATGGATATAAAAAGAGATACATAGAGATAATAAAGATCTACCTGTATATCGAGTATGGATACGAGTGCTACGCCAAAAAGAAAAGCAAAACAGTAGATGAGGAAACGTTTGCTTTTGGAATGGATGATGGTTGAAATCATAGATAGAACACAGATTACCCGGATTACTTGGATTTACCCAGATATATATTTGTCCATATCTTTCTTTTTATTTGAGGGCTTTTCCCAAAATTCAAAAGTAGCCCATATTCAATATTTGTAGCTCGAAGATAATTCAACAATTGTGCCTCATGCTCCTCTCGCAACGATTCAGCTGCTTTTAACTCAATAATCAGTACATCTTCTACAATAATATCCGCATAATAATCACCTATAGTATTTCCATCGTACAATACTTTCAAAGGAACTTGGCGTTTTCCATGTAAATTCATTTTCTGTAATTCCAAAATCATTGCATTTTCATACACTTTCTCCAAAAAACCAAATCCGAGCGTATTGTAAACAGTATAATACGCTCGGATTATTTTTGATGTCAGATTGTCTACCCCCTCCTTTTTCATAATCCTGGATAATCTTGGAAATCCTGGTAATCTGTGTTCTATTATACCATACCTACACCACCACATTCACAATCTTCCCTTTCACATAAATCACCTTCTTCGGCTCATTTCCATCTAGCCACTTTTTAACTTTTTCAGAAGCTAATGCCATTTTTTTGATATGTTCTTCGGAAGACACCGTTGCTACAGTAAGAGTGTCGCGTACTTTTCCATTAATTTGGATAGCTAAAGTCATTACCAATTCATCCATGAGTTCAGTATTATAACTTGGCCAATTATTAAATGAATCTTTCGTATCCCCATGCTTTTCCCAAAGTTCTTCAGATATATGTGGAGCAAAAGGAGATAACATTTTTATTAATAATCTATAACTTTCAACACCGATATTATGCTCTGCTTTATAAAATTCATTAACTAATTTCATCATTTCAGCGATTGCTGTGTTAAATTTTAAATTTTCAAGATCTTCTGTCACTTTTTTAATTGTTTTATGCAAAAAACTATGAGAATGGAAAGAACCCATGTTACTTTGGGTACCAAAACTCACCTTTTCCTGCAAATTCCAAACCTTGTCAAGAAATCGCCTAATTCCCTTCACGCCATTCTCATCCCAAGGCTTATCGTCTTCAAGTGGCCCCATAAACATCTCATACATACGCATCGTATCAGCACCATAGACATCGACAACATCACTAGGGTTGATCACATTCCCCCATCTTTTACTCATCTTGCGTCCGTCTGGTCCGAGGATAAGGCCNNACATGTTCTGGTCCGCCGAGATAAAAATCTACTGGCATCCATGTTTTCAGTGCTTCTGGTGATGCGAATGCTTCCTCATTGTGTGGATCAAGATACCGGAAAAAATACCACGATGAACACATGAACGTATCGAGCGTATTTACTTCTCTTTTCCATCCTTCTCCGTACATTTCTTCGATACCAGCCTGGAATGTTTTTGAATACGTCAGTGGCGACTGTCCGGTTGGTTTGAAATCTACGTCTTCTGGAAGTAATACGGGAAGATCTGAGAATGGAACAGGTTTGACACCAGTCATCAAGGCTTCTTCAAGAAGTGCTGGAATCTCAGCAACCATCAGATGTCGCTCAGACAAATCAACTTCTACATGTCTTGCATGCAAGAGTGATGACAGCGTATCAATGTGTTCTTTTTTAATAGTGACATGCTTTGCATCTGAAATTATTGAAATTGCGTCAGCGTTTGCTGCAATTTTTTCAAAATCAAATACAAAGGAATCACTTGCCGTAACATCGAGTCGCTCTCCGTCGTTAAACTCTGGACGCAAGACAGAATCTGCGAGAATAAGTTTTGAAATCGGGATTTCAAGCGCTTCGAGAATACGAAAGGCGACAGGACCACCAAGACTATGCGCAATGATAACCGTGTGTTCATCGAAGGTCACTTGTTTTTTCAAAAATTCTGCTTGTTCTTTTACGTTTGGTTTGTCTGTGTTTGGCAAATCGAGTGCAACGACTGTGTGACCTTTTTCTTCAAGTTGTTTTTTTAACCATGGAAAAAAGTTTGCCTCTGCATTTCCACCATATCCATGAATAAACACATATTGTTTATTGCTTATTGATAATTGTTCATTGACAACCATCGGCAGTGGCGCACCCCAAAATCGCTGACGTGACACAGACCAATCTCGAAGTTTATACTGAATTTTTCTTTTTCCGATGTTGTGTTCTTCGAGCCAGTCGATCATTTTTTCTTTTGCATCTTCTGTTGTGAGACCGTTGAGAAAGTCGGAATTAATGGCATGACCATGTTTCCCTACAAATGTAAATAATGATTGTCCATTCTTTTTAAGAATATCTGTATACTGATATTGTAAACTAGTTATGAGATCTTCAATATAAGTTTTCCCTTCATTTAATCGAATCACAAATTTCAAAATTACATCATTTTCTTTTAGCATTTCATAGTCTGGTTCAACTACGTGTCTGATTTTAATCACTGATTCAGTTTTATACTTCGGATTACTATTAACAAAATCGACAAACTCAAAATCACGCTCGTCATGCGCTGGCACAGCCATAATAGCTCCCGTTCCATACGTTGCAATGACATAGTCTGCTATCCAAATAGGGATCTCTTCGCCATTGGCTGGATTCACAGCTTTCACACCTTTGAGTTCTACTCCTGTCTTTTCCTTTTGTGTCTGGCGTTCTAGCTCTGTTTTCTTTGATGTTTCTGTAATGTAGGATTCTACATCGTTCCAATTTTTTATACTTCCTTTCAATTCCTGCACATACTGACCTTCTGGTGCAAGTACCATGTACGTCGCACCAAACAATGTATCAGGACGAGTAGTGAAAACAGTTATTGTTAATTTTGAATTTGAAATTTTGAATTCTATTTCCGCCCCTTCCGACTTCCCTATCCAATCACGCTGTCTTTTCTTCGTCTCCTCTGGCCAGTCGATACGATCCAGCCCTTCGAGAAGTTTTTCTGCGTAGTCGGTAATTTTCAAATACCACTGTTCCATGTCTTTTTGAACAACAACAGTATCACAGCGTTCACAGTGTCCATCTACGACTTGCGCGTTTGCTAATACGGTCTTGCAACTGTCGCACCAGTTCACGGCTTGTGTTTTTCGATACGCAAGTCCTCGCTCATACATGAGGAGAAAAAACCACTGGGTAAATTTGTAATACTCAGGATCACTCGAACGAACAAATCGATCCCAGTCGACAGAGACACCAAGTTTTTTTACTTGTTCCACAAAATTCGCACCGGTTTCATCTATCGTTTGCTTTGGATGCACATTTGTTTTGATAGCATAATTTTCTGCAGGAAGCCCAAACGAATCTAGTCCAAACACTTGCAACACATTCTTTCCTTTCATGCGTTGATACCGTGCATAAATATCACACGCGGTATACACTTCTGCGTGTCCAACATGAAGCCCACTGCCAGATGGATATGGCAACTGTGGGAGGACATAAAACTTATTTTCTTGTGCCGAATCTTTTGGCGTCGAGAATGTTTTATTCTCTTCCCAATAAGATTGCCATTTAGCCTCTATTGATTTTGGATCGTATTTCTGCATATTTTTATAATTACTAGCCTGCCCGGCGCAATTGAGACGAAGTCGAAATGGAGACGGGCCACTTTTGCTCAATAGATTTTGGGTCGTATTTTTGCATAGACATAAATTTTACTCACGAAATAACGCTAACACCTGTTCAGGCAACTCAGGTGTAGCTGAAATAATAATATCTTGCCTTCCTCTCTGCCACGGATTTCCATCACTATCTGTAACCACTGCACCAGCTTTTTCACAAATATGTTTCTGAGGGACTTTATCCCAGTCAAGACCAGCGTTACTGGCCATAAAATCAAACATCCCAGTAGCAACACTCATATAATCAGCAGGGCTAAAATAAGAAAATTCTCTTTTTCCAAATTTTTCAATATATGTTAATTTTGCTTTCAAAAATTGTTCATACTTTATACCATATGGACCAAATGGTGCTACGGCTTGTATAGAAGCAACTGAATGCTTTATTTCTTTTGTATCTACAACATGTATTTTTTTATTATTCAGATAGGCACCACTGTCATCTGCAAAATATAGTTGATTTGATACAGGGAAAAAGACACCACTATAGACTATTTCTCCGTTCCTTAATACACATAACACAACTGCCCAAAGTGGATTGCCATGCACAAAGTTATAGGTACCATCAATCGGGTCAATGATCCATTCATATTCAAAATGTTCTTTTTCAATTTTTCCTTCTTCACTTGTTATCTGGTGATCTGGATATCTCAACGCAATCTGTTTTGTAATGAATTCATGCACAGCAACATCTGCAGCAGACAATAAATCAAAGGGATCAGTCTTTTCTTTTACAACAAAATCATCCTCAACATACTGTAAAGGAATTTTTCCTGCCTCTCGCAATATTTGCATGAAAAAATCTTTCATACTAGGCATTATACGTTTCAAACAACGCCATCACTTTTGGATGCAGATCTGGATTTGCAATAATAATATCTTGTCGCCCTCTTGTCCATGGTTCACCATAACTATTTGTCACGATAGCACCCGCCTCCTCGGCAATAAGTGCAGGGGCGAGATAGTCCCAATCAAGTCCTGCATTCGCTGCAAAAAAATCGGCTCCACCACTCGCGAGATGACACGTGATAAGCATGGTGGCATGGTTACAAACCCACGCATCAGTCTTCGTCGTAAGATTTACAGCAAATACTCGATATCGTTCGATATAATCTCCATACACGCCAGCATTATTTGCTCGTGCCATGATCCCAAAGGCATGATCGAGGGACTGGGTATTATTCACGGAAATTTTGTTGCCATTGAGAAATGCACCTTTGCCTTTTTCTGCAAAAAATAAATCTCCACTTAATGCATTGTATACAGCCCCAAGCCATGTTTCTCCGTTTCTCACAACGGCGATGATCGTACACCAGAATGGAATACCATTGGCAAAGTTTCTCGTGCCATCTATCGGATCGATTACCCATTCATATTCACCACCAACATTAATTTTTTCACCCACCTCTTCTGAAAAAATAGTATGATCTGGATATGCTTTTTTTATTTTTTCTACAATAAACTCACTCACAGCAACATCCGCTTCTGTCACAAGATCACCGACAGATGATTTCGTCTTAATACTCTTTACGCCATTGTCAAAATACCCTTTTGCAATAGCCCCAGCTTCTTGTATTGTTTGTTTCAAAAATTCTTGCATAGTTTTTCTAAACATGTGTATTCATACTACAAAAAATGGCTAGAAAAAGCAAGAAAATATAAAAAAAACGACACGAAGGTCGTTTTTAAATTTATGTGGAGTGACGAACGCAAGTTCGTTTTCTTAGAAAGAAGGAAGTGGTAATCCAGACAAACTTGCGTTCGTCACTCCGTTCCTTCTTCGAAATTTTTGCCATCCTCCCACGACTCTTGCAATCGACGTTCTAATTTTAATTTTTCAAACTCTTCTTCTGTGACGTCAACTGTTTCCGTCACAATTTTTCCTGTTTTATCGTACATCAAAGGTTCTTTTGGAATGATAAATCTTCTCCTTTTTTCCCCACTACCCTCAATTTTTTCAACAACTACACCAGGCGTATCACCGTAATGAGCTTGCCCTTCTTTTGGAGGAAATTTCTCTGGAATGTTAGATGCCGGTGTTGCCGGTTCAACACGTGGCTTTGGCTCTGGAGGAGGAATGCTTCCGTCTCCTGCTCCATCTATTCTACTGCTCATAGTGTTTCTGTTAACTTCACACTCACACGATCAACAGCTTTTATAAACGCAGCGGTACGCATGTCTGTCTTATATTGTTCCTTCGTACTCCATACTTCGTGGAATGCATCAACCATGATCTTTTCGAGTTTTGTGAGCACGTCTGCTTCTGTCCAATGCTCCCCTTTTACATTTTGTTCCCATTCAAAATAACTCACGGTCACGCCACCAGCATTGGCAAGCACGTCTGGCACCACCACGACTCCCATTTTTTTCAACATTTCGTCTGCATCAGGAGTAGTCGGACCATTTGCAAGCTCGACAATCGCTTTTGCTTTGATATTGCCAGCATTCTCCGGCGTAATCACATTTTCAAGTGCGGCTGGTACAAGAATATCCACATCCATCGTGAGTATATCATCGTTTGAAATTTCTGTTGTCCCTTCAAAACCAACAACGCTACCGGTACGCGCTTTGTACTCAGTGAGTGCGTCAATATTTAATTTGTTAGTTGTTACTTGTTTATTGTTAATTGCAATGCCGCCTTTTGAATCACTCACGGCAACAATACGATACCCCATTTCCGACAAAAGCCGTGCCATATGAGACCCTGCATTCCCAAATCCTTGAATCGCAATCGTTGTTTCTTCTGGGATCATGTTCATGTTCTTTGCAAGCTCACGCGTACAGTACGCACCACCTTGCGCCGTGGAAAATCCTCGTCCTTCTGAACCACCTTGATCAATAGATTTTCCTGTAATAACTCCTGGATCTTGTTTGCCAATAATTTTTTCAAATTCATCTCGCATCCATCCCATGATTTGTGGTGTCGTGTAGACATCCGGTGCAGGAACATCCTTATCAGAACCGAGCACCATCCACAATTTTTGTATATATCCACGAGAAAGTCGTTCAAGTTCTCCTTCTGACAATTCTTTTGGATTGACAATCACGCCACCTTTTGCACCACCCATTGGGATATTCACCGTAGCACATTTGATCATCATCCAAAATGACAATGCTTTTACTTCGTCTACTGTGACATTCCAATGATATCGAATACCACCTTTGTACACACCGAGCGAATTATTGTACTGACTTCGGTAGCCGGTAAAAATCTTCACCGTGCCGTCGTCCATCACCACAGGAATCGCAACTTCAATAAGTCGATCCGGTTGCTTCAACATAGTATGAATGCGTTCATCGAGGCTGATATAGCCAGCAGCTTTATCGAGCTGTTCCATGGCATTGAAAAATGGATTTGATACTTCTGACATATATAAGAAAAATTAACGTCAAATAAAAAGAGGAGCAACATCTAGAATACTCCTCTTTCAGAGAACTATGCAACTGGGGATTATTCTTTCTTTTTTCCTTCTTTAATCATTTGCCAAAATGCGATACTCGCCAATATCCAAAGAAGGTAAGAGATGATGGCATACTCAGGATACAATCGGTAGGTTACTGCCCCAATCACCATACACAGAAAGGCAAGCAGTGTCATGGGTGAGATCTTTTTATTGAAGGTAATATGTGAGTTTGGGGATGGTTGTATAGGTTTGAGATCCATAAAATAAAATAGGGAGAATTATACATTTCTTTTTTTATACATATGACGAACGATCATATATACCAATCCTATACCAAACCAAACCGGGATATAGATTATTATCCAAATAAACACATCAACGACACGAATACCAAACTGTTGTAATCCACGCAACGCTTCTTTTACCGTACCAAGCGGTTTCCATGTATCACCTTTATCAAGAATGGGAAGCTGTTCTGGATTGGTAGAAAGATATACAGTCAATGAAGAAAAATCAGCACTTTCTTTGAGGTATTTCATGCGTCCCTCGAGGCTATCAATATTTGATCGCACATTGGTGAGTTCACGTTGTACCGCCAAAATATCTTCAATTTTTACAGCCTGCTTCATGATTGACAAAAATTGTTCTTCTGCTGCTTTGAGATTGCCGAGTTTTGCTTCAAGATCTATATATTCTTCTGTGACATCTCGACCATCGGTGCGTTCACTCTGCACTTCTCCAAGCAACCTGACACTCCCAAGATTTGCATCAAAAAGGGCTGAAGGAATACGAATTGTTATTGATCCTGAAGGTTCATTATACGAGGTGTCTATTTCACTCGACACCACAAATCCACCTTTTTCTATAGCAAATTGTTTTATCTGCCCTACTGCGATTTCTACATCATCTACCAGAAGAGACATTGATCCATTTTTGATAATGAGTCGATCTTCTTGAGAAAGAGCACCTGTACCGACAGGTCCTTCTGATGGAGTTGCGACACTTGGCGTCACAGCGACTTCATTGAATGCTGCTTTTCGGGAAGCATCCATGTCTATTTCTTCAGACATGTCATAATAGACATCTTCCACCATCATTCCTCGTTGTGATGACGTGCTCCCAGCATACTCAAAGTCGAGGTTATATCGATAATGATACAACACGCTAAGACCCACTAACAAAGAAATACCCAAAAAAAAGAATGTCTTTTTTTTACGTGTGCATTGCATACCAAACATATACAAGAGTATTAAAAATAATCTGCATATAGTATACGCTTGTAGATTAAAATATACAAAAAAATCGGCACTATACCGATTTTTTTGTATTACAATGTATTGTATTATCCAAGATGTTTTTCAATGACTGCTTTGAGTCGATCTTTTGGAACACCCCCCACAACGGTGTCTACCACTTCCCCGCCTTTGAAGACAAGAAACGTAGGAATACTCATAACGCGATATTTTCCAGCAATCACTTGATTTTCGTCAACATTGAGTTTTCCTACTTTTACTTGGTCTTCACCAAATTCTCCTGAAAGTTCTTCGACAACAGGTCCCATTTGTTGACATGGACCACACCAAGGTGCCCAAAAATCAACGAATACAGGAACATTTGACTTGAGCACGTCTGCATCAAAAGTGTCATCAGTAAATGTATGTTGTGCCATAAAAAAAGAGTAAAAATGAGTTAGGAGTTACAGCATAGCATGCGCGTCAAGGCTTGGAAAGAGTGGATAAATCACTTAGACACTGGCAGCTTGAAACTGGTCACTTGGATTTATTTGCACGGATCAATCCATTTACTAGTTTGGCAACTATTTGAGATTGAGCGAAAAGTTCTCTTGTTTTTTCTATATCTATATACCCCAAATCCTTAGCTAACATGAGAAAGTTTTGAACTTCTGCTATTGAACCACGCGCTTGGTAATAAAATTTTGTTTTGTCCTTAAAATGATATCGTTCAAATCCTTCTGCAATATTTGCTGTGATAGAGGATGAAGCTCGCCGTAATTGAGAAGTAATGCCAAAACGCTCATCATCAGGAAATAATTTTGTAACCTGATATATTTCTAAAACAAAATCATGCCCATACTTCCATGCATCCAGATCCCAAAAATTTTTTACCTGCATATCCTCCTTGCTTAAGATATAACAAGTTCCAAGTTCCTAGCTACCAGTGCCAATTGCTACTTTTCACTATCAAGCTCCAGCTTGCGTTCTTTCGTCTCTATCTCATACGCCTCGAGAATATCACCTTTTTCTATTTTCACTTTTCCTTCGTAGCGCACCCCACACTCTGTACCTTGTGGGACTTCTTTGACGGCAGTATGGCCACTTTGCAATTCGATGAGAACCCCTTTTCCAATGTCTTCTCCATCTCGTTTGACACGTACTTTTGCATCTTTTTTGAGCTTGCCATCTTCAACACGTCCACCCACCGTCATAGCTTTTTTATCTGTTCGAAATACTGCCAACACTTTCAGTCTCCCAAGTTCATGGACAATACTTTCACTTTCGAGCAGTAATTCCAATTCGTCGTGGATCCAATCGATAAGATCATAAATCAGAGAATATTGCTTGAAAGGAATATTCTTTTCTCGCATACTTTCTTCTGCAGTGGTCGTTGGCTTAACGTTAAATCCAATCACAGTCGCACCGGATGCTTCTGCTGTAGCAACATCATTTTCTGCAATATTGCCAAGCCCTTTTCCGACAATACGAACCGCGACTTCATCATGCTTGAATCTATCAAATGATCCAATGATCGCTTCCAGACTGCCAAGCACGTCTGCTTTTATGACAAGATTAAGTGTTCGTTTTTTTCCATCATCATCTTCAGTATCAGTCCAGAGCACCGTACTTCGCTCCGCACCTGTTTGCTGGGTTTTCTTTTCTTTGACATCAATATGCGTGGCGCCTTCAGCGCGCGTCAAATCCAAAATATCTCCAATCGTCGGCGCAACTTTAAATCCAATAATTTGTACTGGCACGGATGGTCCTGACGTCTCAATTTCTTCGCCAATATCATTTCTCATCGCGCGGACTCGTCCATAAATTTCTCCACCAATTACCAGGTTTTCACCTTTTCGCAATGTCCCTGATTGCACGAGAATCGTCGCAACAGGTCCCATACCTTTGTCGACATGCGACTCGATAATGGTCCCAACTGCTGGCATGTGTGGATCAGCTTTGATGATGTCTTCATTCATGTCAGCGACAAGTAAGAGCGTGTCGAGCAATTTGTCGATATGCAAATTATTTTTTGCAGAAATTTGTACCATTGGGACATCGCCTCCCCATTCTTCAGGCTGAACACCCTTGCCAGACAGTTCGGTCATGGTCCGTGTTGGATCTGCACCTTCTTTATCCATTTTATTAATCGCTACAATGTATGGAATTTTTGCAGCTTTCAAAATTTGAATAACTTCTTCTGTTTGTGGCTTCACGCCGTCGTCTGCTGCGACAACGAGAATCGCAAGATCAGCGACCTTTGCGCCACGACTTCGCATCACGGTAAAGGCTTCATGCCCTGGGGTGTCGATAAACGTGATAGCTCGTTCTTCTTCTGTTTTTGGATCTTTCCAAATTGTCTGATACGCACCAATATGCTGTGTGATACCACCAGCTTCTCCACTTGCAATATGTGCTTTTCGGATTGTATCAAGGAGTGTTGTCTTTCCATGATCAACATGTCCCATGACTACGACCACAGGCGCACGACGTTCCATCTGAGATGCAGATTGCAATGCTTCTTCGAGCACTTGTGCTTGTGCTTCATGTTTTTCCTCATGAGCTTTCTCATGGGTATCTTCTTTTTGTGTAAAAAATCCAAGCTCTTCTGCCATGATGGTAGCCGTTTCGTAGTCGATATCCTGATTTTGATTTGCAAGAATTCCATTCTTCATCAATTCTTTGATGACTTCTGTCACAGACAAATTCAGCCGCGTAGCAAAATCCTTTACCATCAGTCTTTCTGGGAGCGTAACCGTCTGTCCTAATTCCTTTCGCATTTCTCGCTCTTTCTTTTTCTTTTCTTCAAGTTCCAGTTGTTTCTTTTTATCAAGATCACGTTTGATAAATTTCCATTTTTTCATGACAAGATCCGCAGTACGATCATCAATCTTAATAGCCTTCTGTCCAATATCAAAACCATATCCAGGAAGAATATCAAGGAGTTCTTTTGTATTTGTTCGAAGCCGTCGGGCAAGTTCGGTAACATTCATAGTGAGGTATACGGATATCCAGATAATCCAGATCTACGGATGATCTATCTGTAGATCTGGATTATCCGAATATCTGAATGCGTGTAACAATGTGAGCAGTATAACCAACTAGTATAGAAAAGTCAATATCTTAGCGAAAAAAAATTTCTCAACCTTGACAAATGCTATTTTGAAGACTATCCTTCCGAGCCGTACATAGGGAGGACTCTGTACAAAAGTGCAGTATTTCTTTCTACAAAGTAATACTGCCGTTCATTACAATACAGGCAAAAACTTTTTTGAAAAAACTTTCGGGTAGCAAGAAATATGTGTAAATATAGATATCTTTCTTGCTACTCGAAAGCCGGGTGGCTCTTCTGGACCACACGTGTGGTCTTCCCTGAGAATCTGGAGGAATCGTGATACATCTCCTCTTGGCGGCATTCGTTCTTGCTGTCATCATCTGGACATCTTTGAGGGTGGAATCTTTGGGCATCAAGGTGCTCATCTTCTTCGCCCTTGGCGCGGGGACAGCGGCAACGCTACTGGCCACCGCGGGAGAACTCGGACACGAGGTTCTGCACCATACATTCCTGGTGGACTACCCGCAGTTCATCGTGATCCCGCTCGCGACGGTCGCCATTGCAAGCCTCGGCCTCTTCGCCGTCAAGGTCCGTGATGGAGCAAAGCTCGGCTGGTTCCTGTGGCTCATTGCTCCCATCATCGGGAACTTCGGGACCACCTGGGCAATGGTACCAGTAGGACTCTCGCTCATCCCCACGCTCAAGCAGATGTACCCGAAAACGTGGAAGGAAATTGCCATTGCGACATGTGTATTTAGCATGAATATGCTCGCGCTCGGGACCTTGGCCGCGGATCCACCGCAAGCCCTGTGGGCAGTGAAGGTCTCAGCGTCCGGAGCACCGCTGGGCTTCTTCTTCCCCTTCAGCCAATTCTGGGTCTACATCCTTGTTACTTGGGGACTTTACTTCATCGTCCTCAAGCGACTTGGAGTCTCCTTCGGGAGCATCAGTGAACTCGGCGGCATCAGCCCGAAAAGTTGGACGAAGTTCGCAACAGGAGTCGTTCTCGCGGTCTGTGTCGGCTTTGCAATCACAGCGCTTAGCGGGTACAACATCTCCTACTTCCTCGGTGGACTTCTGGTTCTCGCAATCCTCACAGCGTTCGTGCTGAGACGTCGCTCCTTCTCACATGAAGAGCGTCACAACACAATGCATTGGCTGACCGAGACGGCTACGATCTTCGTGGCCTTCTTCAGCGTTGTGGCGTTCGCCCATGCCGGACTCCAGGAAGTCCCCGTGTCGAATCAAGCAATGATAGGACCAATCATAGGTATGACCCTCGGCGCCGACAACGCAGCAGCGTTTGCGGCTGCCTACCCTCAATTCGAGGCACTTCCCGCCCAATACATGACGTGGTACAACCTCTTCAACTCTGTAGTATATGGCGGTGTGAGTCCCCTGGGAAATGGTCCTCAGATCACTCTCTTCTTGATCATCTTGGTGGCTCTGCGCGAGTTCAAGTCCGGAGAGGTCTTCAAGGTCTGGTTCAAGGAGGCGCTCGTCTTCGCACCGTACTTGCTTATCTGGACGCTCGTCAGCACTATCGTCATCGAACAGGGCATGGAATTCAGTATCCCTATCCAGATCCTGACCGGCATTGGATCCCTCGTCGCCGCAAACGAATTTATGGATCTACAAACGAAGTTTAGGAAGCACGTCGACGTAGGAACGACATGGGATGGACGACGACCACAACTGCGAGTGGTGCATAAGGATGAAGATGCAGACGTAGCCTAACATACCAACTGACTCGGAGGGGCAGTCATGGCGTACACTTCAAAAAAGCTCTGCCTGTTCCTCCTTTTGTTCTTGAACATTCGAGGATGAAAGGAGGAATGCACAATATTAAAAAAATAGAAAAAGATCTGGTATCTTTTTCTATTTTCTGTATACTATTGTCACCACCCATCGTGATAGGAGGACGCATGGACAAAACTACGCCCTCCCCTCTATGGGAAGGCAAAACACAACAAGACACGCAAGTGTTCTTTCAGCCCAATGGGCATGGCATCATCGAACTGATAAACTGGCGTTTCGGTGCGAACGAGCATGGCAATCTATGCGTGTTCCACGACACCAAGCCAGACCCCTCTATAGGACTCTGGAAATTCCACAATGTGGATGATGATCGTCTTCGATTCTATCCACGTGAACGGAGGTAAGAGCCCTGTATAGCCCAACGGCCGTCTATGCGTACTACAACGCTGGACGGCCCCTCTCTCAACAAAAAACGATCCCGTTTCTATCGGGATCGTTTTTTGTACTTACAAGAGTAGTTACTTCCCAAATTTTTCTTTATACATCTCACTTGAGCGAGTCACTGCTGCGGCAGCCTGATCCAATCCTTCAAATCCATTGATCAAGACTTCTTTATTCTGCAACGTTTTATAGTTTTCGTAAAAGTGCTTCATGGTCTTAAGCGTATGCTTGTTCACATCATCGATTGTCCTGACTTCTGCCCATCGTGGATCGTCTACCGGAACGGCAATAATTTTGTCATCACTTTCACCACTATCAATCATCTTCATGAGTCCGACTGGTCGGACACGCACGAGAATTCCTGGATGTAGAGGTTCAGTCGTCATCACAATCACGTCGAGCGCATCACCATCATCCCACAGTGTTTGTGGCGCAAAGCCATAATCAAATGGGAATGGCTGCGCAGTGTGTGACACACGATCAAGGGCGATGAGCCCTGTTTCTTTATCGATCTCGTACTTATTGAGTGACCCTCGTGGAATCTCAATAATCACATTCATTTCTTCTGGAATTTTTTCTCCAAGTGGAACGTCATGCCAAAGGTTCATAATGTCGTTGATTAGTTAATTAGGGAATTAGATTATTAGTGTCTATTCTAAACGTAAGAATATAAAATAAAAGTAATTTTGGCAAGCCCTGGGCTATGAAGAGCGAATGTACCCGTTCTGCCTATTCTGCTTATTGCTTACTCTGCTTACGAGCTAATACAACATATCCCTGCGACTCAACAAATCGCCCAAGTGTTACCAACTCTAGAAGTGAATACAATTCTGCCGCTGCTGTAGAAAATGGATGCGTTTTTTTCTTTAAGAAATACAGCCACTTGTTCAGCGTGCGAAGGATGAAAAACTTTTTTGATGATTGCAATGCCACATACATTTCATCAGGATGAACAAAAAATGTTGCCCAAACAGCACTCAACAATGTATACATCACAAATCCTGCGTTATCAATTTTTTCTTTCAATTCATCTTTGCTATAGAGTGATATATGAAATTCGGCATGCGGATCGGTATTCATTCCCCTTTTCATAAGATAATTTCGAATCCAGGCATGCTTCCCAAGTTTTGATTCTGAAAACATGGCAAGCAGACCACCAGAAACAAGCACGCGATTCAACTCATGCAGCCACGCATCCACATCCGGCACATGCCCGAGCACGTCAGACGTGTACACTGCATCAAATGTATTGTCAACAAATGGGAGCACTGTTTCATAGTCAACAATATCGGCATGCACACCATACTTTTTTAAATTCTCTCGTGCGAGATCATTTTGCAATCTCATGACGTCAGCGCCAACGACTTCCACATGCCGACCAAACAATTTTTTCAAATCTATAACCGCAGCCCCTGTCCCGGAACCGACATCAAGGATGCGATACGGATCACGAAGATCGCCGATATTTTTTTTCTGTATATCTTTTGCAATCGCTCGATACAAAACAAACTTTTTTGGATAAAAAATAAGCTTCAACCTATCTTTCCATGAAACAAATTCACCTGTGAACACAGGCGGTGCATCCCAAATTTCCGTACCATCATCTGTTTTCACTCCCCAACCGGTTGTTTTGTCATGAGTCTGATTATTCATAGTAAACATTCGAATTACGAATTCTTACGAATGTGCGAAATCATATAAGTAGGATTTGCAAAAGAATTTATGATACTATAATATCACGTATTCGAAAATTCGTAAGTATTCGTAATTCGAATGTATATGACAGGCTTCCTCCTCATAGACAAACCAGTTGATTGGACCAGCCATGACGTTGTCGCGCGTGTTCGAGGCATTGTCCGAAACGCTACAAAAATTGAAGAACGAAAAACAAAAGTGGGCTTGCCCGCCGCAGCTCAAGCAAAGCGAAGAGCGAAGGTGGGACATGCAGGGACTCTCGATCCCTTTGCCACAGGTCTTCTTATTGTAGGAATTGGTAAGGAAGCGACGACACAACTAGATACGTTCAAAGGAATGAAAAAAGAATATATTGCGAAGATACGATTGGGTGCAACGTCAGATACGTTTGATCGAACGGGCGTCATCAGTGAACAGAGATCAATGATCAGTGACCAAACAACTGAAATCAATGTGAATGCTGCATTAGAAAGTTTTATTGGCAAACAACAACAGTTGCCTCCGATGTACAGTGCAAAAAAAGTTGGTGGGAAGAAACTGTATGAGCTGGCTAGAGAAGGAATTGAGATAGAAAGGCAGCCGTGTGAGATTGAGATTTATGAGATAGCGTTGCTAGATACGAAAGCTCTCACCTCCCCTTCCTTCACCATCCGCATAGCCTGCTCCACCGGCACATATATCAGGACGCTTGCACATGACATTGGACAGAAACTCGGCACAGAAGCATATTGTGAGGAACTCAGAAGAACAAAAATTGGTGAGTATTGTGTGGAGGATGCGGTGGGCATTGAAAATCTAACTGTGGATAATATACACACATTCATACGCAATATCCCAAAAATCTTGTAAAAAACAATCACGCAAGAAGACAATTTCAACATCTTCAACAATTCGAACAATTTCAACATCCATTGACAAAATCAAATCTTCTTGGTATAGTGTCTGTACAAATTTATTCAGTACTGCCATGTATACGAAAGAGTGAAATGTGGCTGAATATAGCGAAAAAATGAAATTTCTTGCTTCACACATCAGTGACAAAAAAATCCTCCATGCCAGCTGTTAGCGTGCATGGTTTTTTCACTATCTTCCACAATTTCTTTATATTTTTCGAAATCATGGCCTGACACATGTTTTTTATGATATCTACCATGAGCCTGGTCCTCGCCTTCGTTGGCGGACTTGCAGGTCTCGGTATTGGGTATGTTCTGCGAATAAAGATTGCAAAAGGCAATGCCACAAATGTGGAAGCAATCGCAGAAAAAAAACTCACCGAGGCAAAGACACAAGAACAGCAGATCATTCTTGAAGCAAAAGAAAAAGCTATCAAGGTCATCGATGAAGCAAAAAAAGAAGAAGAAGAACGACGCCAAGAATTGCGTAAAATGCAACAACGCCTTGAAAGTCGTGAAGAAACGTTTGATAAAAAACTCCTTGAAATTGAGGACAAAAAGACCGAACTGCAAGAGAAAGTAGAAAAAGTGAAAACAATAGAAGCTGAAGTACTCGCAAAAAAAGAAGAAGTCGTAGAAAAACTCGCTACGGTTGCGACATACACAAAAGATCAGGCAAAAGAAGAACTTCTTACAAAAATTGAAGAAACTGCTCAAGACGACCTCCTCAACAGAGTTCGCAAAATGGAGAATGTGGGAGCAGAAGAACTCGAAGCAAAAGCACAGGACATCATGGTATGCTGCATGCAGCGTACCGCATCAAGCCATGCATCAGAAACAACAGCATCAGCTGTCAATCTGCCAAGCGATGAAATGAAGGGACGCATTATCGGAAAAGAAGGACGAAATATCAAAACCATTGAACGCATGACTGGATGTGAAATCATTATTGATGAAACACCGGAAATGCTTGTTATTTCTAGCTTCTCCCCTATCCGTCGCCGGGTGTGTCAACTTGCAATTGAAAAGCTGATCAAGGACGGTCGTATCCAACCGGCAAAAATTGAAGAATACATCGAGGAAGCAAAGCGAGATCTTGCAATTGATCTCAAAAAATCCGGAGAAGCAGCGCTCCAAGAAATGGGTGTGATAGCTTCTGATCCAAAGCTGGCTTCGATTGTGGGTCGCTTGAAATACCGAACAAGTTATGGACAAAATGTCCTCAATCATTCACTCGAAGTTGGTCATATCGCGGGTCTTATTGCAGCAGAAGTAGGCATGGATCCTTCGCATGCACGCAAAGCAGGATTTTTTCATGATATTGGAAAAGCAATTGACCATGATACGGAAGGCGCTCACACAGACATCGGACGACAAATCATGGAAAAATTCAATATGCATGCTGACTTTGCCGAAGTATGCAATACACACCATGATACCAATCCCCCACTTCTCTTGACCAAACTGGTCATGGCAGCTGATGCCATTTCTGCATCACGTACCGGTGCTCGACGCGATACATACGAACAATATGTTTCTCGACTCAAAGAACTCGAGGAAACAGCTATGAGTTTCCCTGGCATCGAAAAAGTCTATGCTATCCAGGCAGGACGTGAAGTCCGTGTCTTTGTTACACCGGAAGAAATTGATGATTACGCAGCATACAATCTTGCAAAAGATATTGCTCGAAAAATCGAAAGTGAATTACAATACCCAGGTGAAATCAAAGTAAATGTCATCCGTGAAACACGTGTGATTGAGTACGCGCGGTAATAAAGTTGGTAAGGTTTTTCATGTTGTTGAGGTTTCTGAAGTCTCTGTAAAAAAAGCTTTCATATACTATGAAAGCTTTTTTATTTGCCATGTTCCTTCAAAGCAATAAACCTTAAAAACCTTAGCAACCTTACAAACATAAAAAACCTCAAATCCGCTCTGTTGACATAAATAATCTTTGTTGTATACTATGAGTATAGTTTGAAGTAACTTTACTTGTATGAACAAAATAAACAAAGCAGCGCTGGCAGAGCGCATCGCAGAAAAAGTAGGCGTTTCAAAAAGAGAAGCAGAAGATATGCTCGCAGCGTTTGTCGATACTGTCATGACAACACTACAGCAAGATGGTTCTGTGACTATCGCAGGCTTCGGTGCATTTAGCGCAAAGACACGTGCAGGACGCACAGGTGTCAATCCCCAAAATCCTAGTGAAAAAATACAAATTCCCCCTGTCACTGTCCCAAAATTCAAGGCAGGAAAAGCACTGAAAGATTGTTTGAAAAAGAAAAAACATACTGACAACGTGCCAAGCTCCATGTAGTCAATAGTCGTATTGAAGATCCTGCTTCTTCTCGAGCAGGGTTTTTTATCCAAATTCATGGGTATATAAGGAAGTAGGGTTGACGAAAGTCATTTTTTTCACTATACTCTTGCTCATTGATAAAAGAGCAAGGCGCCATCGTCTAACGGCTAGGACGCCAGGTTCTCATCCTGGTAATCGGGGTTCGATTCCCCGTGGCGCTACACAATCTAACATAAAAAGTCAGAGTAGCTCAGTCGGTTAGAGCGTAGGACTCATAACCCTAAGGTCGGCGGTTCGATTCCGCCCTCTGACACATATAGAACAATAAACAAAAAGCAATAAACAGAGTATTTGTTTATTGTTAGTTGTTTATCTACCCGGAGGAATGTGATAGTAATCCACGAGAAAGGCGCCGACATCAGCAAATACAGGAATAGTGGTACTATCGGCATACGCTCGTTTTGGTTTTTCAAACTTGACGAGCATGACAAACTTCGGATCGTCAACAGGACCAAATCCAACAAAAGAATGATTGGTATCAACGCTGTATCCACCGGGTCCTGCGATTTGTGCTGTTCCTGTCTTTCCTGCGATATAATACCCCGGAATAGCAGCCGCATGCGCTTGTCCGCTATCAATCACACGTACGAGCATAGCAGAGAGGAGTGATGCAGCATGGCTACTGACAATGTTTCTCAATACTTCTGGGACGGTGCGATCTATTGTTCCGTCAGCATACCGTACTTCCTGGACGATGTAAGGTCTCATCACCTTTCCCCCGTTTGCAATTGCTGCAAATGCGCTTGCCATCTGGAGTGGTGTGGCAGTGATCCCCTGTCCAAATGATGCAGTTGCCGTATAGCAATCCACATCATCTTTTTTATTGACATACAGTGCGTTGATCGTTCCCGTGGTTTCACTATCAAGTTGGATGCCACTTTTCACGCCAAAACCAAATGATTCAAGATATGAAATAAACGGATACTTCCCCAGCTGCTGTACAACATGCACCATACCCGTGTTGATAGAATTTTCTAGTACTCCTGTCATTGTTTGATCTTTGTAGGATTTATTTTCTGCATTTTTAATAGGTTTGGCACAATGTGCATCTACAGATCCGCCATCATAAAAATAGGTATCAGGCTGTACCTTTTCTTCATTGAGTGCGGCAACCATCGTGATCGGTTTGAAAATAGAACCAGGTTCGTAGGGAGTAAAAATGGTAGTGTTATTATACACACGGACATCATCTACTTTATTGTACGCATTGGGATCAAAATCCGGCAACGAACACATCACCCGAACGGCGCCTGTTTTTGGATCCAAAATAAGGAGTGAGCCACTGGTAGCCCCATACTCCTCCATCGCCACTCGCATGCGCTCGCACGCCTTATACTGCAGTGTTCTATCCAGGGTGAGCAAGATATCGGCTCCATCTTTTGCCGGCTGAAAGGATTTGCCTGCAAACGCAATCACGCCGCCTTTCAGACTTTTACTGGCTTCAAGAAATCCACCTGTACCAGCAAGTTCTTCCTGCCAATATCCTTCGATGCCATATCGACCTATGTCACTTCCATCATCCATCTTTCCCACAAATCCAATTGTTTGCGCTGCCAGAGATCCTTCTGGATAATAGCGAACTGCCTGACGAACAAATCCCAGACCAGGCAGATCCTGAGCTCTGAGACTTTCTGCAAGTGTTTCTTCAACGCCCTGTTCAATCGGCTCGTACGGATCGTCTTTTCCATTGATTCTATAAAATACGTCTAATTTTTTTTCATCATCATATGAAAATGCGGCTGCCAATGCATCTGCGACATGCGTAGCGTCATCTTCAGTCTCAAGTTCACGTGTATCGACAAATACCGTAAACACATCCTTGTTGATAGCAAGAGGAAATTCCTCACCTGTACGAGAGTCCTGAATATACACACTGCCTCGATCTGGAAAGAGCTGTTCATAAAGTGTATGTGAGCCTGCTGCCAATGCGGTATAAAATCCATGTTGCAAGATCATGAGAAAAAAAAGACGCACAACAAGAATACAGGTAATACCGACGACAGAAAGCGCGGCAATCTTAAGCCGCGCTGTTTCTGCGGCTGCTTCATCATAATGAGACGCCACAGCACTATTTCTACTTCGAATTCTCATTCGTGACATATGAGCGTGTATCTCAGTCAGGACCTAAACCAGGCGTTGTTTTTCCATTCTCTTTTTCGCTGTTTCCTTGTCTATCAATTCTTCTTTTTCGAGTGCTTCGATAGATCGCTGCATGGATATCATGCCCTCTTTTGCATTTGTCTGAAGAACACTTGGAATTTGCGCAATATTATTTTCTCGAATCAAGTTAGCAACCGCGGGTGTATTGATAAGAATTTCTCGCGCCGCAACACGTTTTCCATCTACGGTTGGGATGAGTTGTTGAGAAATAACCACGCGCAGTACGGCGGCAAGCTGAATCAATACTTGTTTTTGTTTTGGTCCATCAAATACATCAACAATACGTTCGATTGCTTCCGCAGCTGAAGAAGTATGCAATGTAGAAAAAACAAGATGGCCTGTTTCAGCAGCTGTCAGGACAGTGGCAATGGTTTCAGGATCACGCATTTCGCCGACAACCACGACATCGGGATCTTGACGTAACACATGTTTGAGTGCACTAGCAAAGGAGGGAGTATCTATCCCTATTTCTCGTTGCTCAATCAAACTTTCTTTATCATCAAATACAAACTCAATAGGATCTTCAATCGTCATGATATGCGCTTTTCTATGCGTATTGATTTCTTCAATCATTGCGGCGATTGTTGTGGATTTTCCATGTCCTGTCGGACCAACCACGAGTACAAGCCCATCCAAAAACCCAGACACGTTATTGAGTACCGGTTCAAATCGGAGTGTTTCTGGCGTAGGGATGTCTTTTGGGATGAGACGTGCTGCAATACCTTCTTTTCCATCTTGTCTGTGTATATTCACACGAAAACGAACGTCCCCATGTGTATAACTAACATCCACGTCTTTCTTTTCTTCAAAATCTTTTTTTTGTGATGCCGAAAGGATTTCATTCACGAGAGATGTCAGGGTGGCTTCTGTGAGTGGCTTATCCGCCAATTCGGTAAGGATACCTTCGACCCGGATCATAGGCAATTCCCCTGCCACAAGATGAATATCTGAAGCACCAGCTTCTACGGCTTTATCAAAATATGTTCCAAGAGATGCCATACACTATTTTTTCACTTCTTTTTTAAATGTCGCCCACTGACTACTGAGCAAACGAACAAGAATATTTTTGACACGTACTGCCATGCCATTGTCTACTGCATATTTGTCAACTGTTTTTTTCACAAGCGCCACATAGGTATTTTTGTTCATTTTTTCTATGGCACCACTTTCTTCTACTTCTTTTTTTATCTTTTCATATATATCAGCAGCTTGATCAACAAGCTGAGTGCGATATTGTTTTCCCTTTGTGGTTGTATTGAGCCAGACAATGGCTGCACCGAGAACCCCACCGAGAACGACGCCCTTGTTAAACTTGCCCATATGTTTTGAAGTTATATAAGTACTGATAGTATAGCAACATTTACCTGTTCTTCACAAGTTCGGCATACCACGCTTCGAGCTGATCTATAATGCGAGGCCACGCATAGACGTCGAGAGCCACTTGACGAGCTATGTGAGAAAAATCTTCCTTGTTTTGAGGATCAAAAATATACCCGGCGATAACTTCTGCCAAGGCGAAATCATCTCCTGGAGGAAACACCATGCCAGCATCTTCCGCAACACTCCGTACACCAGCAAGGTCACTCGCAACCACAGGCACTCCACTCGCCAAGGCTTCGAGAAGTACCATGCCAAAGGCTTCACCACGTGTCGTAGAAGGTAAGACAAACAGGTCTGCCGCATTGTACACAATTGGCAACAACGCATCTTCGACATACCCAAGAAACTTGACACTTTCCTGAAGGCCATATCCTTTTGCCTGAGCTTCATATCGAGCTCTCAGGTCTCCATCTCCCACAAAGAAGGCTTGTACGCTATAATCGTTCTTTTTAAGCCTCAGAAGTGCCTTAAGGAGAACATCCACGCCTTTAAAATAATGTGCTTGGTCCATTCCACCAACAAAGAGAAGCGTAGGGAGAGAAGGATCAAATCCTGCGTCTTGAAATAAATCCATCGGCTTTTCTCTTGGCTGAAATCTATCGACATCTACCCCAAAAGGAAGCTCACGCCACTTTTCTCGAGATGTCTGAAAAAGGGGTAAGGCATCACTTGCTTTAAGATAGTCAAAGGAACTGCCAATGAGCAGATCTGCACTCCCAAGAATTCGTGGCATCCAAAAAGCATTGTAATATTTGAAAAATAATCCTTTCCACCCCGGTGCACGTGAATCCATGTGATATGTAATTACAAGAGGCTTCTCTGGATTCCGGAGTTTCCATTTTCGGACAAGATTTGCTGTTCCAAAAAATGGATAATGCAAATGAACAAGATCAAATCTATCAAGCTCTTTTGTTATTTCAGGAATATGTGCAGCATTTCCATACTGCACACGAGGGGTAATGCGACGTGCATAATCAACCTGCTCTTTTACAGGTTCCTCAAAATTTTCTGGTGAGGTACCTGGTTGTGTTTGATAGAGAGGCGTCAGTACTTCGACCTCATGTCCACGTTTTCCAAGTTCTTGTACTGTTTGTAACACAACATTGCCCATGCCACCATAGTACGGAGGATACGAACAGACAATGTGTGCTATTTTCATAGGAAGTTATATGCAATAAGCAGGCTCGCTGTTTATTGTTTATTGCTTATTGTTTGTTTCAAGGCATCCTTTCGGACAATGGTCGTTATATCACGTTCTATTTCATGAAGTTTTACATGCAGACGGAAGAGGACAAAAAAAATAAGCGCAAAGGAAACATAGGTAACCAAATCCGTTCCACGACCAATACCTAGATGATTTGCAAACACCGTCACACTCTGTGGGAGGAAGACAACCACGTCAGCAAGTATCCAAAATACCATCCAGAATGCTGTCCCAATGCTTGACATGGCACTATCCTTTTTTCGTTGTATCACAGCGCCGATAGCAAACAATGAAAACAAGAGAAAAAGAAATTGAAAGATAATCATACAAAAAAAATTCTAATTACTAATACGTTATTTACTAAACTTTCCAAGCAATAAATCTCTCACAACACGAATTCCCCCGCCAATCCCCTGTCCATATTCATGATACATGACAGATACAGGAACTTCCATATAGCGAAGCCCATGTTTTTTTACCAGTGCTGGGATTTCACTTGCATGCGCCATTCCCGAATGCGTCAATGACAGGGTATGTAATGCATTTTTATTGAACAATCGGAAGCCATTGTGTGCATCAGAGAGCTTCAAACCTCCAAACATTCGATCAACCAACTTTCCGATCGGTCGCAAAAGATATTTCTTCGTCCACGGCACGTTTGAACGGGAATCTTTATATCGCGACCCAAAAATAATATCTACCTGTGCATGTTTCAAGAGAGAAAGTGCAGGGAGAATATCATCAACAGAAAATTGTCCGTCCGCATCAAAATGAAGGATATACTCCGCACCAACACGTCTTGCATAGACGTGTCCTGTTTCGAGAGCAGCCCCCTGTCCCCTATTGAGTCTATGTGTAAGTACGGTAGCTCCTGCCTGCCAAGCAATCTCCGCCGTATCATCAGTCGAGCCATCATCTACCACGAGCACGGTATCGACATGCAAAAGAAGACTCCGGACAACGGAGCCTACTCGCTTGGATTCATTGTATGCTGGAACAATGGCCAAAAACATAATGCCAGTACCTTACATCCGCTGGTCAGACAAATCAAGCATTTCCTTGTTTGCGATAGTATAATCTATTGTTTTTCGAAGGCCTTCCTCAAGACGAACAAGCGGAATCCAACCCAACTCTTCTTTTGCGCGAGTCAAATCTGGCATGCCTTTTTTTGTCAGAAATTCTAGTGGGGCTTCAAACTTTATCCGAGATGTGGATCCGGTCATATCAATAATCTTTTGCGCGACATCGACCATTCGTATCGGCTCATCAATTCCCAAATTGACAATGGAAATATCAGGCTCAGCATGCATCAGTCGCACGAGACCATCGACCATGTCAGAAATATAGCATAAGGACTGCACAAATGTTTCATCACCATAAATAATCAAATCGTGCCCCGCAAGCGCATCGAGAATAAAATCTGGGACAAGAAGTCCGTCTCGCAATTTCATGCGTGGTCCATAGGTGGTAAACACACGGGCTATTTTTGTATCAATACCATGCACTTGTCGATATGTTTCTACACAGGTCTCTGCAAATCGTTTTCCTTCATCATAGCATGCACGTGGAGATAAATGATCAACAATTCCCTCCTCATCTTCCTGCAACATGTCGCGATCATCAGGATCACCATACACCACAGAACTAGAAGTAAACAAATACTTTGCTCGGTATTTCACTGCCAAGTCAAGCGTGGAAAGGATCGCTCGAGAATTGGCATGGAGAGAATGTAATTTTAAATTTTGAAAATTTTTAGGACTTGTGGGACATGCCAAATGATACACTTCCTGGATACCCTGATATTTGATAGAAAATTTATCAAGTTCTGGAAATTCACTCAGGTCAAGATGATGCGTCGCATCGTACTTGATGAATTCAAAGTCAGGATACTGTAATAAATGATCAATGTTTTGAATACTCGAATTGGAAAGATCATCCACACAAATTACTTTTGCTTCTTTGAGCAATCGTTCACACAGATGTGCGCCAAGAAACCCAGCTCCACCGGTCACAAGGACATTTTTTTTTTCGAAAATAGGAGTTTGATCAATCATACTGTGTATCAACTATAGTATTAATAATTAATCGCAGTAATATCAGAAAGTGAATATGTTTGAAATATATTCCATTCTGCAATTTTTTTTGATTTATTTGTCCATACACGTACAACTTCCGTATTGTTGTATGGAATGGTTACCACATCATCTTTTCCATCGGAATCATGGTCCGTAACGAGCAAAGAAAACCCACTCTGATATGCAGAGTACACTGAAAAAGTTCTTTTATAGGTCCCGTCCGCATCATAATAGCTCACATAGGGACGCTCACCGACAGCTCCACCTAAGACAACTTCATCCTGCAGATCCCCATCAATATCTCCAACCGCAATATTTCCAAGCAGTGATAATGAATGTACTTGAAAAGAACTATGCGCCTCTTCCAAAGATTCCGTAAATATTTGTACAGTTAGAACATCCTCTTGCTTAGATACTGTATACAAATCCCCTTTTGCAGATACTGCCATTGAAACGCCACCATGTGGCACGTGTAACGCGTACGTTGCTGTCAACACGCCTTTTTGGCTATATACCCAAAATACTGTTGTTGCCGCATATGTTGGAGACAATATGATGTCATCTTGTTTCATTGCAATTTCCAAAGGTCCTGATGCAGGCACGACAAAACCTCCAATTTCATTCCAATCTCCTGATATGTCGTATATGGTTACTCGTCTTGTACTACGGGTATCTTTTTTCGTAGTTACCAAAACCGTCGTATTCTCTTTTCGTTTCACAACAAAATCATCGATACCTTTGAGTGCCTCATGGTTTTCTATGGACAAGACATCTCCCGTCATGTTTTGGCTCATTCCCAGCGACGGTGATACAAACCACAGGGACTCCTCAGATGGACGCTGCGTTATTTGTGCATAGGCATACGCCACAGCTTTATCTACTTGAAGTAATCCAGCACCAAATAAATTTTCATATTCCCGTTCGTCCTGTCCAGAGGTATGATGCACTGTAGAAAGCAACGCATCATAAATCTGACGAGCTCCCCAAAATGGTTGGATACTCTTTATCAACGCAGCAGCACCACTCACTAAAGGAGTAGAAAATGAGGTCCCTGCCCATCCAGGGAGGTACTGATCTGACAATCCATGTGTGGGAGAAAATCGTACCGTGCTTGTGATATCCTCACCAGGAGCCGTGATATCCACACATGTCAACCCACTATTTGAAAACATACTCAATCGATGTTCCCTAGTGATAGAACTTACACCCAGTATGTGCACTTCATCACTCAGTGCGTCAGCGCATATCGGATCCAATGGATATATATTCAGATCCTGTCTCGTATTGCCTGCAGCAGCGACTACCACAACATCATGATCGTATGCATATTCAATGGCATCATGAATATCCTGATCCGTCGTTCCCACCATGCTCATGTTGATCACATCGGCACCATTGTCAACGGCATAATAGATTGCTTCATCGAGCATAGTCAATGTCCCTCTCCCCGTTTCATCCACCACACGCAAATTCATCAGTCGAACATGTGGAGCCACCCCACTGATCCCTTTTCCATTTCCTCCTACAGCACCAATAAGGCCTGCAACGGCAGTGCCATGATGTACGATGCCTTCTTCTTTTTCTACAGGATTCAACGCTGACACACGAGGTCTCGGATCATTCGTCCCTATCAGTTCGCTATCATCGAGAGCACCATCTTTATTGATATCTTCTGGAATAAAACTCCAGCCCCACACATCATCAATATATCCATTATGATCATCATCAATATTGTTTGAAGGAATTTCATCTTCATTTTTCCAGACATTGTCGCGCAAATCAGGATGAAAGGTATCAAATCCATTGTCAATAACAGCCACGACAACATCCTTCGACCCCTGTGTATAATCCCAGGCTGCATAGACACCAATATCCTGAAACGCCCATTGTTCGTACAATGGATCAGAAAGATTTGCCGCATTTGCCGGTCCAGCGATGACAACACACGCGAATATGGTAACGATAGTAGGAAAATACTTACAATGCATATAAATTATGTTGTCTCGTTATGAGTGTCGGCGCGAATAATAAATTTGAATTCTCTTGAACATGCCATCCAGAGCGGATAATCAATGACAGATACGGCGAGGATCTGATCACAAATTTCTCATCAAACATATTCGTTTGAAAAACCTTTGCAGCAGTATTATTTGCCAAAAAATAAATTTTTCCATCCACATAGCTGAGATAATACTTTCCATTTTCTCTATTTTTGATAATTTGTCCCCCTGGATAATTATACACATCTTTAGCAACATCAGTTTGATGTCCAGTGCTGATATAGTCATCAAGAATTTGTTTGAGATCACCAACACCATTATCGTCTGTATCACTATCAAGAGGACTCGTAAACCACACTCCAACCTCTTCAAAGTCACTCAACCCATCACCATCTGTATCGGGTAAAGAATCCTTGGTTCCATACAATACTTCTGTTTCTTTATCAAGTCCGTCGCCATCCATATCAATAACGCCATGTTCAGAATCATGAATGCCTCTATCATAGGTGGTATACACCCCACTTTCCAAATCACTGAGTGTAATAAGACGCTTTTTCCAATCTTTTCCATACAACAAATAGGCTTCAACTTCTGATCGTAATGGAAACAATCTACATCCAGACTCAGCAGCATACAATTGAGGAAAATTCTGAAATTGAATCAGCCACGTGCCTCCCCGCATACAGACAGGCTTCCCTACTTGGTATTGTTGTAATGAAACGGCACTCACCGTATGGATATCAACATCTCGAAAATCAGCAAACCAGGAATGAAATACTGATGCATGCAAATACGGATGAATTTTGCCATCAAGGCCAAGATAATAGATCGCCGATGTTGACGAACGAAGTAATGTTCCCCCAGGCAATTTTCCTGGAAGTTCATTATAAAGAATAGAATCATTCACTGTTTTGTAATTGCCATTAGCATCCATGAATTGCACATATACGGTCTTTCTCCCAGATCCTCCTCCGAGCGTCCACTGAATGGTATCAGTCAGTTGAAATGTCTCAAACACACCAAAATTACTATCATTACTCACAAATATTTGTTCGACTCCTGGAGAATACTCAATATGCAATGTGACGATTCGTGACGTAGTGGTGGTAGCATCCATGTTGATATCCACACTCGCCCCGATATTACTCTGAACGTTTAACACAATAGCATCTGTGTATGATTGAGTTACAGAACCATCTTTGAGACGGAACCTTACATACACCACTTTATTTCCTCTTCCTAACGTAAGTACCCAACCTTTTACCTTTCTGTATGCGACCCACAGAGCATCGTCAAATTCAGAATCATTGGAAATTTGCATTTCCTTTGTGCCAGCTGGGGCGTCAATAGTCAACACAACTTCTCTTTGTGGTGTCGAAGGGGCCGCACTATTTATCTCCACAGACGGTGATACCGCAAATACCGTATGAACAAAAAAAACCATACTGAATATGCATAGAAATGCAACCATGACAGAGACAATACCTTGCTTTTTTTGCTGTATATACATATACTGAGCTTTAGACAATAGTATACTATATCTCCTATCTACAAGCAATTAAGACCATACGTATGCATGCAATTTATCGTACCAAACAACTCATATTGCTCTTAGGCGACATGCTTTTTTTGTTTATTGGTATCATGGGTGCCTTCTATATCAGACGCAAAGGAACCCCCACATTAGATGAAATATCAACAGGTCTTTTTTGGTTTAGTATTCTTATCGTCCTATGGATGGTCGTGCACTATATCAATGGCATGTACAATATCGCCAAACATCGAAGAAAAACCGATGTCTACGTCACCATCATTCAATCTGCTGTCATCAATACACTTGTAGGTGTTCTCTTTTTTTATACAATTCCCCCTGATTTTTTTAACCCAAAAACAATTTTACTCTTGAGCATACTGCTCGGATATTCACTCTTATTCTTCTGGCATCTTTTATTCTCAAATCTTTTTGCAAACAAACGATTTAACGCACGATTGCTCTTCATCGGGGATACTCCAGAGATGCATGAACTCGCAGAGCATATGTATGCACATCCAGAACGGGGCTATTCTCTGGTCGCCTGGATATCTCCTCATAAACAGCTACAGAAAGAAGCATTTCCTCACACAACCTTTTATGAATCATCAAAGGCGATACGTCCTTCAGTATCTGTACATGAAATAGACACCGTCGTGATTGCACCACAAGTAAAGGGAGACGACATCATATTGCGAGAATTGTACGAGCTCCTTTTTTGGCGGACTCGCATTATCAGTATGACATCGTTGTATGAAATATTAACAGGCAGAATTCCTCCTCATACATTTTCTGAAAGCTGGTTTTTGGATCATCTCCAGCATGCATCTCAGCCAATATATGAGCACCTTCGTCGCATCATCGACATTATCATTGGCATCTGTCTTTTGCTTCTTTGTATAGCCCTATACCCCGTCCTTGCACTGCTTATCAGAATTGGCTCTCCAGGACCGATCATTTTTCATCAGGAACGTGTCGGGACAGGTGGATGCACTTTTCTCTTGTACAAATTTCGATCCATGTATGCACTTGCAGCAGATGGAAGTGCTGAAACAAAAGGAGTTGAATTCGCGCAAAAAAATGACAAACGTGTGACTGCTATAGGAAAATTTTTACGGAAGTCACGACTCGATGAACTTCCACAAGCAATAAATTTGCTAAAAGGTGACATTAGTCTTATCGGACCACGACCAGAACGCCCTGAAATTGTAAGACAACTCGAGGACGTCATGCCATACTATCCAGTGCGCCATATTATCAAACCAGGCATAACAGGATGGGCCCAAATAAATCAACATTATACTGATACGATCGAACAATCACTCCAAAAACTTCAATATGATCTGTACTATATAAAAAATAGATCGCTGCTCCTCGATCTATCGATTCTCCTGAAGACAGTGAATGTTGTGCTGCGAGGGATGGGACAGTAACACTGATACAACATACATGGAAAAGAAAATACAAGGCTCTACCCTTGTATTTTCTTTTCCAGACGATCTAAAGTGTTTTAAGTTCTGCGATTCCCCGCTCTAGTTCAATAGTAGGCTCCCATCCAAGGAGTTCTTTTGCTTTTGCGATGTTTGCTTGCGTAAATCTCACATCTCCGGGGCGTGTATCAATATTCACAAAATCACCGCCAATCAATGCTACAATATCATTGACTGAATGTGGGTTGTCATTCCCAATGTTGATTGTTTCTCCTTTTCCGACAGTGTCAGCAGTCATCGCAAGAATATTCGCACGAACAACATCGTCGACATGTGTATAATCACGATAATATTCACCATCACCGCACACAGTCATTGCTTCACCTTTTTTTACCTGCTCTAAAAACTTTGCGATCACAAGAGCATAGGCACCATGTGGATCAGCGTATGGACCATACACATTGAAATAAATCAAAGAAACCGTTTCTAGCTGGTATAATGATGAAAAAATACGCGCATAGTGTTCTCCGATGAGTTTATGAAGCGCATATGGTGCAAGAGGCATTTTGACAGCACCGTCTTCTTTTACAGGATACATCTCTTTTGGCAAATCACCATAGGTGGAGGAGGAGGATGAAAACACAACCCGTTTGACACCAGCATCTCGTGCAGCAAGGAAGACGTTGAGTGTGCCGTTGACATTCACGTCATGTGTTTCTTGTGGATGCTCTACAGAATATGTGACACGAGGGAGTGCTGCCATGTGAAATACGCCATCGACACCTTTCATAACGCGCAAAAGCATATCCATATCACGGATATCCCCTTCCACATACTCAGCTCCATCTTGGAGCCGTTCTTCTTTCTTTCCGCCGGCATAGTTATCAATGACACGAACGCTATGACCGTCTGCGAGAAGTTGTTTTGTGAGATTCGTACCGATGAAGCCTGCGCCTCCTGTGATGAGATAGGTAGCCATAATGTACTATAATGTCCAGTAAGTTAATCCTTGTGTTTCAACTTTTTCCTTATCAAATACATGCTTTATGTCAGCAAAGAGAGCATGTTCATGTGTCATATTGACGAATTCCTGCATATCCATATTCATATACGCATCATGAGGAACTGCTACTATCACTGTATCAACTTTTGAAATTTCATTCAAATGAGAAAGAGAAATACCATATTCATGTTCCACGTCAACGGTGTTTGCGAGAGGATCATGTAAAAATACATGGATACCAAAATCTTGTAATTCTTTATACAATGCGATATTTTTTGAATTTCTAATATCTGGAATATTCTCTTTAAAGGTAGCCCCAAGAATTAATATCGACGCACTACTCACATCTTTTCCTTGTTGCACCATTTTTTTTATGATTTCATGAGCAACAAATTTATGCATACTATCATTTTGTCCTCTGCCGGCCAGAATTACTTCAGGTCGGTGTCCCACCTCAGTTGCTTTGTACGTGAGGTAATATGGATCGACACCAATACAGTGACCGCCGACGAGTCCAGGTTTGAATGGCAAAAAATTCCACTTTGTGCCGGCGGCACTCAAGACATCATATATACTTATACCCATTTTCGAAAAAAGAATGGCAAGCTCATTCATGAGGGCTATATTTAAATCTCTCTGTGTATTTTCAATTACTTTCGCAGCCTCTGCTACTTGTATAGATGCAGCTATAAACGTCTGTGTGATAGCTCCATAGATACTGGCTATCAATTCTACCGTGTGTGCATCAGTACCAGATACAACTTTTGTGATTTTATCAATCGTATGTTCTTTATCTCCTGGATTTACCCTCTCTGGTGAATATCCTACAAAAAAATCTTCCCCATACACATATCCTGATGTAGATGCCAATAAAGGAACACAAATTTCCTCTGTCACTCCAGGATAGACAGTAGATTCATACACGACCACACTCCCTTTTTGAAGATATGTTCCTACGAGAGACGAAGCTTTTTTTACAATCGTTAAATCCGGAATATTATTCCCATCGACAGGAGTCGGTACAGCCACGATGATAAAGGATGCATCTTTTATACGTGCAGGATCTGAGGTATATTCAATAGAAGCTTGCGCTAACTGAATATCATCAACTTCCTTTGTCACATCTGTCCCAGATACCAATTGCTCAACACGATGTTCATTGATATCAAATCCAATAACCTGAAATTTCTTTGACAATAGCACGGCAAGAGGAAGCCCCACATAGCCAAGACCCACAACACAGATCTTTCTCTGTCCATTCATGAATTCTTCCTGTGTAGATGTACGCATACGTATGTTCAAAACAACTCGATTTAAGACAAAAACGGACTTCCTACAGCAATAATACCAAAACCAGCTTCTTGCAAATCATGATATCGATGCTGGAGCATTCGTCGACCATCCATCACCAACGGCTTTTTCTTTAATTCTCCGATCATCACATCTGCCAGTCCTCGAAATTGCGGCCAATCAGTCGCAAGAATCACGACATCAGCATCTTTGATAGCATCGAATTCATGTGAAGTATATCGTATCGTCGCTGATGCGGGAAACAATTCTTGGAACATCGGCAATGCAGAAGGATCATAGATTGCAATTTCCTCCACATTACGTTCTTGGCAAAAATGTGCGATGTCAATACTTGGCGTATTGCGTATATCGTTTGTATCACGCTTAAATGCTGTGCCAAGAAGTGCAACCTTCTTCCCTTGCCATACAAAACCTGCTTCTCTTTCTGCTCGTGCCAAAAAAGTTTCAAGTTGCCTTCTATTTGCCGTATATGTTTCATTCACCAAGGTTGCTTCTTTTCCATTTGTCTGGAGCTGGTATGAAAGCGAACGAGCGTCTTTGATAAGGCAACTCCCTCCTGCGTATAAACTATCATAAAACCCCCATCCACCAATTCGGGCATCGGACGCCACGATCTTACGAATGGATTCAAACTGGATATCAGAAAACGTTTCTGCCGTGCGACCAATAACATCAAAACACACGGCCAATTTTGCAAACAGATAATAATTTGCAAGCAATTTTCCAGCAGCAGCTTCTTTTGGATTGACTTCTAAATATTTTACATCAGGAGCGTCATAAAATCGTTGATACACATTCCGCATCACAGCAAAATCTTCTGGAGTCCAGGCGCCGACAACAATGCGATCAGGCTTCATAGCACCCTGAATAGCTTTTCCCTCTACAAGAAATTCTGGATTGGACACAACTCCATAGGCTTTTACGCCATGTCCATCCATTATATGTGCTGTCTGATCTACCATATCAATGGGAACCGTACTTTTGTTCACGATAACGATACGTTTTTCTTGCGTTCCATTGTTTCTTTTGGTCAGAGCAACCGCCAATTCATTGGCAGCAGCTTTATAAAAAGACAAATCACTCTCACCACTTTCCCCTACTTCTGGTGTAGGCAGACACATGAATACTGCGTCGCACGTATCAAGAAAATGTTCTACCTCAGTATATTGCGTCGTAAATGAGATGCGATCAGCATGGCGTACGAGCATATCACCAAGTCCCTTCTCATAAAGGCATGACTCTATGGTGTCTCGGTCTCCACTCCCAAGTTTTTCTATTTTTTTTGCATCAATATCATAGACAAGGACGTTATGTCCACTGTCTGCTGAAATAGCAGCTGAGCACGTCCCTACGAAACCAGCGCCGATGTAGAGGATATTCATAGATCTACTTTTTTAATAGTCATCTTATACTAGCAAAGAAATAAAAGAATTTCAAGTATGTTGCCGGTGTCCGATCAAAGCACTCAAGCTTCTTTTTTCTTTTCAAGACGGAAAACCAAAAGAACAATATGTCCACAACAAAAGCGCAATACCAATTCAAGCCCCTTCCTACACACCTTTGCGATAATATGCTTTGAACCATAGAGCAGTTGCAATGGACCTCGCAGAAAAGCGACTTCGTCTTTTAGGCCTTTCACAGCATCAAACGGGTATGCTTTCTCGAGTACAAATCCTTTTGCGCAGAGATCATCAATAACCTGTTGTTTTGGTAAGGCAAATTGATAAAAATCATCAGGTTCTTCTGAAAAATGTCGATATTCATACTTTTTCAGGCGAGCTTTCATCTTACGCAACGGAGACATGTATGGAAATGTTACAAACAAATATCCTCCATCTTGTATAACTCGCGCCATCTCGTTTACAATGGGTGTATAGCCATAAAAAAAATGTTCAATAACACCAAAAGACCAATACCCTTTGAACGCATTATCTTCAAAAGGTAAGGAACGGACGTCTCCTACTACCAATGGCAAATCGGGATACCATTTTTTTACTTCTGCAATAGTTTGCTCAGCATAATCCACGCCAACGGGGTCATACCCCCAGCGACGAAGGGCATATACATATTGACCTCTTCCACATCCACCTTCTAAGATCTTATCACTCTTTTCCAGATATGCATCTGTAAATTTTTTTACGTAACTAAAATCATGTACTGACGTCACCACTTCTTTTATACCAATCTCATTCCAATGCGCATCCCAATACTCCTCTGTGGCATGATGTCCTAAAAACACGACAGACTTTTTTGTTGGATCGTAAAATAATGTACTCATATAGTATATACACACTCATCACTTCCAAGTTTTTCTATTTTTGTTTTATCAAAATTGTACACAATTGTTTTGTGTCCGTTATCTAAAAAAATAACTGCCGCGCACGTCCCCACGATCCAAGCACCAGTATACGGAATATTCATAGATATACTCTTTTTAAGAGTCCTACTAGACTAGCAAAAAGACGAAAGAAGTTCAAGGAAGCTTTTCCCCTTGTATAATTACTACATAAAGAGGAGAGCATACTGGTAATACTCTGTCTAGCTTGCTGCAATATTTAATACATGTTGCATAAAAATGAGAATCTCTCAATGTGTCTTTTCTAAAGAAAAAAACAGGAATCGTAATCAAAAAAAGATGAGCTAAGAAAGAAAAAACTCCACCTAATCTATATACGGTGTATGGTTGCCCTGAAAATAACCCTTTTATACGTTTAGGGGTATATTGTCTAAATCCATGCCACAGATATAAAAACAGTGACCAAAATGATGGGACGATATGAATTTGAACTGTATGAGTATCCCTTATCCATCCACGACACTTTTCTACTGTCAACGTATCATCATCAATATGCTCTAATGATGTATTAGAACAGATGACATCAAAGGTATCTGTGGTTTCCCATTTTTCTATAGGAGACTCTACAAATGACGTTTGGAAAGCACCATGTGAGGTGATATCAAATTTTGGATGTTTTTCAATATCCACACCGGTATAGGTTCCTGTATATCCGAGTACTTCAAAGACATCGCGAAGATATCCTGATCCACATCCAATATCCAACATATGAATTTCCTTTTGGTGCACAAATGTGGGTATCTGAGATAAAAGAAATTCATCAAGATATAATCGACCAGGAGATCGACCAGACACATCAGATATATGTTTTGGTGCCCAATACGTTGATGTTACAGAGGTCCACATACCGCCTATTCCCCTCATAAGATTATAGAACAAATACCAGATACCTTTAGGGACGCTAAGTCCATTGTCTGCTGAAAATTCTTTCATAGATTCTGATGCCGTTATATCTAGCTATTTTTTGATTGCTTTGTCAATTTTTTAATGATAATTTCCTGATTCATCGTAATATTTTTTTTAAATCGTAAATAATCCCATAGTTTGGCAAATCTACCAATCGCAGAGGTATGTGGGCGGTACAATCGATACCACACAATATCACTTTTTTTTATCAATAACTGATCAATATCTTTTTCAGTAACAAAGTTTATAGTTTCAAAAAAAGGAGTCCACTTTCCAATGAATTTCATATAGAGTGTTCTCATTCTTTTTGGGAAAAAAGTAGGAAAAGGTATTTTATAATGCCGTTCATAGAGAAAGGCATAGTTTGGCGTATTTATATATATCTTTCCCCCTGGTTTTGTCACACGGATTATTTGTTCCAGACACTGGTTAATATCATCGACATGCTCAATGACCGTAAAGCAATGAACAATGTCAAACATGTTGTCCTCAAAGGAAAGTGTTTCACACGGTTCTTGTTTAAATTTTTCCCTTGGAATATTTGCCTGATCACATTGTAGATGTATAATGGTCATCTCTTCTTCACAGGGTTCTATGCCATACACGTCTACACCAAATTCTTTTTCAAGTACTATAGCAAGTCCCCCAGTCCCAGCCCCAATGATACAATGGCGTTGATTTTGAAATGACACATCAAGCAACGCTTCCATTTCTTTCATTCGTGTTGATTCTAACTGATCTTCCTTCAATCTTTGCGCTGTTCTTTCTTGCCAGTCGGGAAGTTTGCAACTATCCCGATAATATTTCGTATAGTATGTCTTGATTTTGTCCTCTAGTATCTTATCCATAAAAATTTACAATTTGTTTGTTAAGCCATGTAAGACCATAGCGTTTTAATTCCATGTCATGAAAATAAAACATATTTTCTCCATCATGAATAAACTGTATATCCGTTAATTTTTCATTAGAATCTTGCATATATTGATTACAAATCACTTTCTTGAGATTGGTACCCTGCATAGCATAATATGTTTTGATACTCCATATATTTCCGGGTGGAACTAAAATTTCTACCGGTCTGGCAAAAAATTCTTCCAAGATTTTTTGTGATTTTTGAATATGTTCAGTATGATATGATTGATCAAATTTTGGATAAAACTCTCTGTGAAATTCTCGATTTGAGTGCCAAAAAGAAGGAAGGTGTTTCCCTATTACGCAATGCGTTAACCCATGATTCGCAATGAATATATCTCCTTTGTCAGCAGCGTCTTTCAAAATAGCCGCCTCCTCAGGAAATTTATCTGGAAATGGGGTAAGTGTCCCATCTTGCTCCACCCAGGTTGCCGTAATGGCAACAATGGGAACAATACGATGATGTTTTAACATTTGCAATATTGCTTGCCACTCATCAGAGGTGAGTTCATTATATCTCGCCCATTTGCGGAAAGGCCACATTCGTTTAAAAAACCACACATTTGCAAAGGGGAAATAAAAATATGGAATTCCTCGAAAACGAAAGGTTTTTTTTCCATGCTGATTGTACCACTTACTTGATGCACCAATGTCATCAATACGGAAGGCAATCATATTATTTTTTAACCACAATAAATTGTCCTGAATAAAATTCGTCCACCTGTTTATGCAATCCAAATAGCTTCACACTCCCAACATACAACAGTACACATGGAAACAACACCACGTACTTTCCAAATCCCAAATAACGTCCCCAGGAACGCAAAAACGCCAGTCTACACGCATCCCATATCACGGTCCACTTATTTCCCATAGGAGTAAAAGAAACCTCTGAAAAATACTTTGATATCATTTTTTTTGCAAATTGATCTGTGAAACGTATATTGTCTTTATGATCAGGATACATGAATGGTATACTGATAATCGCATACGATTCCGGTTTCAGAAGACGAGATATCTCCATAAAAGCAGCTTCATAATTGGTAAGATATTCGACTACTTCTGTACACACAATACCGTCATAGGTAGCATCGGGGATGTCGAGCCCACGCTCGATATCGCCAAACACAATATTATTTTCTGCATCAGGATGTATATCTACAGCATCGACAGCTGCATGAAAATATGCGTCGTATCTCCTGCGCTCTGAGCCGACATCCAAGATCTTCCCAGAAAACATGTCCGCATGTTTTTTTAGTAGATCTTCTAGGATATTCCTGTGCCATGTTTGTGTGAGAAAACGCAACATATCAATATTCGCTAGTAGACAATCTTGTCAACAAGTTTAATAAAAGCAAAAATACATGTTGCTTTTAGCTTCAACCATAACAATACAATACGTTTTGTCAAGACATTCCGTTTCAAAATACAGTGTTCAAAAAAAATGATATAGGCAGAGGCCGCATCTGGATGCCACCCGGCAAGTCGTTCAGATATAGCATCATATGATGCTATACAGGTGTCTATCGCTTGTAAAATATCTTCTTTTTTTTGATATAAAACACCACGATCACCAATAATTTCTTTGTTAGCTCCACTATCCAAAGCCACAACAGGCAATCCCAGGCTCATTGCTTCCACAATCGCATTAGAACAAGCTTCATGTGCTGCCGCACTCACATATATCTGTGAGGCATCCATAATTTCTGCCAAGGCATCACTTTCTTTTGGTGACACATGAACAATATGTTCAAACGTATATGTTGTATTGCCAATAAATGTAAATTGAAATTTCTTTCCAATCTGTTGATCCAGATACGCAACATGTTCTCCACCCTTCAGTTTGTTTGCTGACCAACTTGAAGAAACAATATGAATCTTTTCCTTCTGCTGTCTAGATATATTTCTTTTTTTATATTGAAATATACTTCTGTCAGCGCTATTATGAATTACGGTTGCATGAATTGATTCGTGAATTCCCAAAGCTGTAAACTTTTCTTTTGACCACGCAGACTGAAAAATAATTCCATCAGCGCATGCGTTTACTACTGACACAACCAATCTATCCATACTTTTCCAGTGCCACCCACGATGGAGATAAAATAAAGGTCCGAGACGAAATATATATTTCTTTTCAGGATATTTCTTTTTCAGATGAAGGCTCTCTTGGAGGCGTTGATAGCTATCGATCAAAATAATATCTGCGTCGTGAGGAGTGAGTGCCAATACAGCACGTTGCTCAAATTTTTTTTTGAGCAAACGAAAAAATTGATTGGCTCCACCCCACGCCCCTTCTTTAATGTCCTTTAGGATAAAAATTTTCATGCGTTCTTTTTTCTCACCACGGTGCGCATCATTGTCTTAGTATATGACAATTCTCCTTCTATTACGTCATAATGATGCTTTATATAATCTAGCACTGATGTCCTTTGATCTACCGCTTCTTGTGTATCTAATTTTGTACCATCAGAAAGAAAGAAATCAAATACAAAATAACCACCTGGTTTCAGATGTGTGGTCAGATGATCAACAATTTCTTTTGGATTCTGCACATGCTCCAATACCGTCATACAAAAAATAATATTGTAATCATCATGTGGCAATGGCGGTAGTATTGCAGGATCAATATCAATGCACGTGACACCAAATTGTTTCAATCGGAATTTTGCATAGTGATAGGTGAATTGCTGGATGTCAGCAATAGTAAAATCAAAATGATCTAGTCCATCGTTGATAAGCCCAGTCACAATCGGTGCAATACCAGCTCCATATTCTAATACTTTATCACCTCGAGAAAAATATTTTCGTAAAGGATAGTAATGCCAGGGATTTAATCCATATTTATAGACCGCACCAAAAATACTATATACATTGCGTGGCTCTTGCCATGCATATAAAAAATTGTCACGATGCGCGCCCGTTTCCACTTCTACATCCTGATACCGTTGGCGATATACTCCTCTCAAAAAGTGAAAGTCATGAAATCTCAAAGGTCGTCCACTGAGCACTTTATTCCAATATTCTTCAAATTCATCAAACCACCCACGGATGAGACCAGCATCAACAAAACGTGTATACCACCCAAGTACATAGAGTCCTTTATCAACATATCTTCGAAACCAACCTCGTTGACGCTTTACAGTTCCAATAGTTGCGTTTGGTGCATTGATTTCCTTATGTTTTGCAACAATATCCAATTGGATATCATCAAATATATTTGCCATATAGGGATATACTATGAATTAATATTTTGTAAATGCCAATACAATCCTTTTTTTTCTATCAGTTCAGCATGTGTCCCTTCCTCTTGGACACGCCCCTCTGATAACACTATTATCTTGTCAGCATGTTCTATCGTGGATAGTCTGTGCGCGATGGCAATAACCGTAGTACCTTTCAATTGGGTAAAGATAATACGCTGAATATCTTGCTCTATAGCCACATCAAGGGAACTGGTGGCTTCATCTAAAAGCAATATGTCAGGCTTTCTAATGAGTGCCCGCGCCAAAGACAACCGTTGTCTTTGCCCTCCAGAAAGAGTCTGCCCCCTATCCCCTAATATCGTCTCATACCCATTTGGGAGTGCCATAATGACATCATGAATGTTTGCCATAGTTGCGGCTTCCTTGATGTCTGCATCGGTTGCGTCTTGTCTTCCATATCGAATATTATTTGCTACTGTGTCATGCAAAATAAGAACATCTTGTGATACATATCCAATATGTGTTCTCCAGGCATGCAAATCTAATGACTGCATATCAGTGCCGTCAATGTGTATACTCCCTGACGTGGGGATATACATGCCTGCTATCAAATTTGCTAAGGTACTTTTTCCAGCACCGGTTGGTCCAACAAATGCAACAAACGTCCCTTTCTGAATACTAAAATGCACATTGCTCAAGACAGGTTCTTCTTTTCGATAAGAAAAAGAGACATCTTGAAAAGTAATATCTTTTGAAAATGTTTTTATAATACCTTCTCCTTGTTGTCTTTTTTTTGATCTGGCTGTCGCTAAGATCATTTCATATTCACGAAATGGTTCTATATACGCGAATACTCCTGAGAGAAGCCGCACAAAATTATTTACTTCAGTATATAACCGTGAGAAGACATATATGTATGTCACGACAATGACCAGTGATCCAGATGACACTCCTATACCAGTCTGACTGAGAACGATACCCAGAGACACTAAGATAAGCACCACAATGATTTCTGAAAATGGCGCCAAGATATTGGAGAATTGAGACCCTCGATATCCATTCATAGCGAGGTCGTGACTTGTCTGCGCAAATCGCTCTTTTTCAATTTTTTCTGTCCCAAAGATTTTAATCAACGCAATGTTCTGAAACATGTCATTCATACGAAAATGCATATCTGAGACATTTTTGGCCACTCGAAACCCTACTCTGCGAATTTGAATCAATACAATCCTTGCTAATGGCAAGACTATAAGTCCTGCGAACAAAATCATACCCGTTGTTTTCCAGGAAAGCACGAGAAGCAATACAAAAAATAAACACAATCGAGTAATGACAATAAAAAAACTCAAGAAAGAAAAAATAAACTGGGCTACATTTTCTGCATAGACCGCGATTCCTCCTACCAGATGTCCAGCTTTTATTTCATGAAAAAAAGAAAGATCAGCATCGACAATAGCACTAAAGAGATCATTTTGAAGATCTCGTTTGATAAAGTTTGATGTTTTATTTACAAAAATGACGTTAAGATACGCAAATACATCTTTCATGATAACCATGAAGAGAAGAAAAACGAGTATCCATGGTATCCACGTAGCACTCTCTGATACATTGAGTCCATCGATCAAACCACCGACAAAAGGAATTGGCATGTTTTCAGAAGTGGTCTCACCAGCACCAACAAGTCCCTGCAATAGCGGGACGATCGTTCCTATACCAAAGCCTTCAAAGAAGGAGCTTAAAAAAGCAGTGAGTATGACAAATACACCCATCTTTTTATATCGGAGAAGATAATACCATGCTTTCTTAAAATAAATACGTTTTTTTGTTCGCATAAAATCACCTATACGTGGACACATTTCCTTATACTTTACTCTTGTAGTCCCCCATTTTTAAAATATGCTATCGTCCTTTCCAAACCGACAGAAAGTGAAATCTTGGGCTGCCAATCAAGTGTCTTAATAGCCAAAGAAATATCAGGTCTTCGTCTTGTAGGATCATCAGTAGGCAATGCTTCAAATTTTAATGAAGCATTAGCATTTGTCATAATAATTATTTTTTCAGCAAGTTCTCGTATAGTACATTCTGCAGGATTACCCAGGTTGATTGGACCAGTTACCTCTGCGGGTGTGTTCATAAGGCGCACCAGTGCATCAATCAAGTCAGACACATAACAAAAACTTCTCGTCTGCGATCCATTACCATATACAGTAATATCCTGGTCAGCTAAGGCTTGCATGATAAAATTACTCATCACTCGCCCGTCATCAGGTTGCATTCTTGTCCCATACGTGTTAAAAATTCTTGCTACCTTTATCTGGAGACCATGCTGCCTATGATAGTCGAAAAATAATGTTTCTGCACATCTTTTTCCCTCATCATAACACGCACGTGGACCTATCGTGCTCACATTTCCACGGTATGCTTCTACTTGTGGATGGATTTCTGGATCACCATAAATCTCTGATGTTGAGGCTTGCAGAATTTTTGCACCATGTTTTTTTGCCAAACCAAGCATATTAATTACTCCAATAGTATTTGCTTTAACCGTACGGATTGGATTGTATTGATAATGAACAGGCGATGCAGGACATGCCAGATTGTATATTTCTTCTATATGTTCATCGATAAACAAAGGATCAATAATATCGTGTTCAATAAACGTGAATCGTGGGTGTTCTAGAAGATCCTCAATATTTTTTTTTGATCCAGTAAACAAATTATCGACACATATAACAGTATCACCTTCAGCAATGAGGCGATCGCAAAGATGTGAACCAAGAAAGCCGGCACCTCCTGTAACGAGAATTTTTTTATTCATAGGTATAACTATATATGAAAGCTTTCTATGGTGCTATTCTGTTTTCCCCAAGTATCCCCAGTAGTCCATTGACTGGTGCGTGTTTTTAAAAACGACCAATTTTGCAAGCCGCTTCTCTCTGCTTTTTCGAGATATTTGATTCTTTGTTCATCTCCGTGCAAGACACTATATTGTCTAGCTTCTTCAGATGTTCGAGGATTTATCTCATTTCCACCTGCATTGCGAATACGGTGTAGAAATTCATCGTCATCACCACCATATCCTTGTATATCTTCATTATGACCCTTTACATCCATATACAACTTTAGTGGAATAAACATATTACCATAATTTACTTCCGTACTTACTCTACAATCAATTTTAGCTCTCAAAGAAACAACATCTTTCTCCAGATCGCCTATTTTACCGCACCAATAAGCTAAATAGTCTTCACGTAACATAGTATCAATATCAGAAAAAGCAAGTATATTACTTTCTCTTTGAATCGCGCGAGCACCCAGATTTTTCGCCTTGCAAGAATTAAACTTTTTATTCTCGGTAAGGTGTACGATAGTTATTTGTTTTAAGTCAGAGCTAAAAAAAGGACGATTTTTTTCAATATACTTCCTTACGCTATCTTGAAAACCATCCTCAGAATAATAATCGACAAGCACTAATTCATATTCTACGCCGCGCTGCGCGACTAACGAAGGCATACTTAGTGCCCAGTGAGCCAATCGGTTTTTTATCGTCACTACTAGCGAAACCGTGTATGGCGTTTTCCGCTCGTATAATGGAATATCATCATAAGTAAATACAACATCTCCCATACCTTTTACAATGGGGGCGTCTGTTATTACATCTTCTCTAAACATGAGGTCAAATGGCAATCCCTTCATTAAGAGATCACGGGGAAAACAGTATCCCGATAATAAGGGACGAGCTGAAAATATTGAAGAGGGTGTCAAATTTTTGTATGGGAGAGAAAGAGGTACATTATGGTTATAGGTGTTTGTAATATATTCTTGAAGACGTGCTTCATAGCCCGCAATAATCGTATCTCTTGTGCTGTGAAAAACTACAAAATCACAAGAGGTATATGTCAAGGCTTTCGCAACTATTTCTTGAGGCTTTATTCTCTCTGTTTCAACAATCACATGTATATTATTTACTGGATTCATATCATTACTATCTTGCCAATCTATCCCGTTACATAGAATAATTACCTCGATAGGTATATGTAAAATGTGTTTCGACAGGGAACTCAAAAAACGATTGAGAAACTCTTGTTCTCCATCATATTGGACCAAAAAACTTACTATCGGTCTTTTCTTCATCATATGATTCAGTATTTTTAAATACACATATCCCCATTCAGCACCATTTGTGTTGCCTATTCTTTTGCGAAATTACCAATATATCCCTGCTATAGCACACATACGCAAAAAGTATTATCTTACACAAGTCCTTTTTCCTTCATGCGTTGCTCTACAATATCGACATCTTCTTTTGTATGCACATCATACTCATCTGTTATGTATACCCCACAATTCGTACTGAGTTCTCTCTGGAATACACAATCACGGGTCATCACCCGAAATGCTGCATTTTGATTGAGATTTTTATCAACAGAAAAAATTTCTTGTTTTCCATCATCAACCAGTTTTTTTATCGCATTTTCCAGATGCCGTGTCTCTACTTCAGGAGAATTTGCCTGAAGAATCACGACAATATCAGGATTTTGATTATCACCTTGTGCTTCAATCCATTCGACGGCATGGCGAATAGGAACCATTTTGAACACATGGTCCTCAGCTAATGCAGGAGGACGAACAATTGAAGATGCGCCAAATGTCTCAGACACGGTCAGTATCTCAGGATCTTCACTCGTCACATACGTACGGTCAATCAGGGAAGAATTTTTTGTGGCATCAATAGCCCATCCAACCATAGGTTTTCCATGTACAGGATAAATATTTTTTCGCTTTAATCTTTTTGATCCGCCTCGAGCCGGAATGATTACAACAATATGTTTTTCATGATACATAGAATTCTTTGCACTAATTTTTTTCTTCTCCTGTAGTATCGTACAATTTTCCAATCTTATCTTCAAATTCTTTTACTGCTCCAACATTAGTTGTTTTATTATGACCATGTATGCGATATCTATAAAGTGGTATTTTCAAATGATCTACCTGATATCGATTTCCTAGGCGTGCACGAAGCTCTTTTTCTTCACAATGTCTAAAATCACTGTTGTACAAGCCAGCTTCAGCAAGAAAATCTTTTCTGTACATAATGCCACAGGAGATGTTCTCTTCATTTGCATCATGCCTACTGATCACTTCTTCGTCATTATTCACTTTGACATAGTCACAAGCCACTCCCAAGAGACCATTGTTAGCTTCGAGATAGGCAGACAAAAACAAAAGAAAATTTTTGTTGACATAGTCATCTGCATCCACACGGACAATAAACTGTCCAAACGCTTCTCGAATAGCAACATTACTACTTTCAGCAACACCCACATTCTTTGTATTTCTGATGTATCGAATATTTGAATACTTTTCTACATATCGTTCCATGATGTCCTCTGTATTGTCTTCAGAGGCATCATCGACAACAATAATTTCATATGCTGTCGTTGGCAAACTCTGTTCTAAAAGGCTTCGCAAACATCTTTCGAGAAAAAGACCATAATTGTACGCTGTAACAATAACACTTACTTTCATATTATTCTGTCCATCCTACTAACGGGTCATGACTACTAAATTGGAATACCTTTTTATGCTCCAATAAATCATATCCCCGCGCTAATTCCTGGAGCATCCTCAAATCATCGACATCCATCGAGCAGGCATGTGCGCCTTCTTTGGTCTTTTGCCAACTTTTTGCAACAGTAAAATGTTTTTCTACTATTGTTGCGCCACGGGAGAGTGCATATGACGCAGCGGTTATCCCAATCGTATGATCGCTATATCCATCAAACCATGAAGATCTGAAATCAGGAATATGCATATCTTCCAGACGGGCTGGATACAGCGGCTCGGTATACAAATATTTTACATTGGTCTGAGCATACGGCTTCCCTTTCTGAGCTTGTTCATTGTTTAAAGAAACAAGCACAGGCTTCCCAGTCGCTATTGCGCTCTCCATGATTTCAGGCTTTTCTCGAGAAAGCCAATTTGCAACTTTGAGAATAGGCAAATTCAAATCCACACACCATTGCATCCGTTCTTCATCAAAAAAGGAAGCAAAAAAATCAATGTGAAGCATGTCTGCATACGCTTTTAGTCTCTTTACTTCCTCATACGAAAGGCTCAAATGATCTCCAGGCTTATCACCATTCATGCTTTTTGGATCAAAATCCCCACTATAGAGCTGAATTTTGACGGCGTTTGCACCTCCAAATTTTGATTGCAATATCATTTGCTCAGCAACGTCGAGGCTTCCTCCATATTGTCCATGCAATTCTGAAATAATATATGCCATATTCGACACTATTAAGTATTAAAACTTCTCAAAGTATAGGGAAAAAAGTGAGTTTTGTCAATTCGTCGCACTACTCCTTTTTTACAATGATATAGTGCTGACCACCAAACACATCGATATGGGGTAATTTCCTCGATACGCCCACTTCCAATACAGAAAAACCATGTTCAATCAATTTTTTCTTCGCATACGACAAGGATACTTTTAAATTGGTACAATTTACCTGTGCGACTATTTCTTTATATCCCTTTCTACCCAATAATTTTTCTAACACAATATCAATGGAATAAAACATTTTCAATCTTTTATTTGTAGAGCACTGATACAATCTCCCAAAAAACAAAATTGCTATACCACCTCTTTTTAACACTCTATATGTTTCGGCAATATATGCATTGAAAATTTCTATTTTTTCTACGTGCTGCAGCACAATAAAGGAATATACTACATCGATTTCTTCGTTTTCCAGAGGGAGTGTCGACCCATCACTTTGTATAAATGTAGCATTATGTACTCCCCTCTTTAAAAATTCAGCTTCAACTATCGAACTGTTTTTATGGATATCTATTCCTATACTTTCACTAAAGCAGGACGATGCGGCAAGAAGTAATCTTCCCCCACCATACCCTATTTCCAAAATTTTCTTTTTATGCAAATCATCTATATATTTGAGTAATGGCATTAATATATAAATACTAAATTCGTATCTCCCTTTCAGAAAATTTTTCTCAATATCCCCACCTGATTCGTCAAACCAATTGAAAAATTGATTTGTATCATTTTGTGAGACAATATCAATTTCTTCAATAAATCCCTTAATATGTTCTCTTCGTTTCTTACTTCCTACTCCCATATGTATACTACAGTTATGAATACAAATCTTTATCAACAAAATTTATTACTTTCTCTGAAGCTCCCCCAGGGATAGAAAATACTTCACGTTGAATATGCTCGTAATCAATGTCTTTTTTTGCGAAATGATGGACAAATTTAGGCAGTTTTTTCCAGAGACCAAATTTTTGAGCATCCAAAAAAGGAATATCTAAACAAAAATCAGAGTTCCACATCGGCACAAATTGCTTAAAATTACCAGTCTCAGCCTCTCGCTTTCTATATGGCTTTATACTAAAATTCACGATCGGACGCTTACACATTAAAATTTCTTCTATTGCGGTCGTATCAAACCCCACAACACCGCTACTTGCCACAATGAGCTCATGAGTAATAAATGGATAATATGAAATGTCATTTAAAAAATACTTTCCAAAAAAGTAAAAAATGGGGCGATGACATTTCGGTTTTTTTCCTTTCAAAACAACCGCGTACCCTACTTTTTTTATTCGCCTCACAATACGGAACACCATAGCAATGCTTAATAATGGATTATTAGGCACGAGGACAAGAATAAATTTACTTGGGAGAGTATATTTTTTTTGTATTTTTTTTGCATTTAATGTAGAGATAATGTCGTATTTTGGCAATCCCAATGCAACATAATCTTTCTCATTCCACCCTAGATATATGCCATATTGTTGATGTGCTACAATTGATGTATCTATCACACCTGCCTGTCTTGCCCGAGGATGAAAATTATCAACACTATGCACAATGCTATAAATCTTGTACGTACGTTTTTTAAAAAGTTCTGGAGACTCCACAAACGGGTAGGCTTCTTCTGTAAAAACAGCACTGACGGCGTGTTGAGTTAAAAGTGTTGCGAGTTCCTCATTTCCATCGTACCAAAAAAGTTCATGAAAAGGTAATAGGCGAAGATGCTCTTGATGCAAAAAAGGATTATACTCTGGCTTAAAATGAATATTTTTATTTACAAAAAGAAGAATCTTGCAATGTCCTTTTTTCTTATATTCTTCAATAAGAGGACCGAGATCTGTAATATGATGATTTGTATGTATAATAAATCCTATATGCATATCAAGCGTATCTACGAATTGAATATATCAGGCGGACTTCCATCATATAGTAAAACCCAACGGGGCATATAATTCGTCGATATACTTTTTTACTATCTTCTCGTGTGAAAATTCTTGTACATCAATATATGCTTGCTGGATTATCCTATCGGATAATTGTTTATCACACAAAAGACGATGAGAACTTTCTACTAGATCAGAAACGTCTTCTATTTCAGTAAGCATACCATTTTTTTCATCGATGATAACATCGGATGCCATACCAACGCTTGTTGAAACGACAGGTGTTCTCGTAGCAAAGGATTCCAAAAGAGCTTTTGGTCCACCTTCAACTCGGGATGTTACGATATATAAATCCAAAGCATTGTAATAGTCCACCAGGTCAGCAGCATCTTTTACAATATGGTGAGTATATGAGATCGAAGCACCATCAAGTCGTTGTTTTACATACCCCCGTGCTGGCCCAGTAAGAAGCACGTGCAAATTGTCGTTCTTCTCTGACAGCCGTATAAGTGTATCACACAAAATATCGGGACCCTTTTCAAACTTTGGATCATTCCCATCCGCCCATCCCATACCATCTTTTTGAAATGAACCAATTATTTTTTTATGTGCGGGGAGACCCAATTCTTTTCGGATCTGTGTTCGTTTCTGGATTTCATAAGGTCGCCACACATCGAAATTAATACTTTGTGGAATAATTCGTAATTTTTTTTTATCCAAACCATATTCAAGAAGCGTATTCGCAGTTTTTGAACATGTTGTATGCACAATATCTATATATTTATTGATCTCAGGGATTGCCCGAAGTCGTGGATCATTATCTATGACGTGATACCACGTTAACACATATATATTAGAATGATGTCCCAACTTTAAGCGCCCATCTATGTCAACTAAGGCGCTTACACTCCCATAATGGATGATTTTTTTTCTTAAAAAGAGTGGGCTATACGTTATCATCGCACTGCTTTTATATACTGCATTGAGTCCTTGGACAATTTCTTGTGCGATATCTTTAATTACCCAGTCTGCTGTTTCTGAAATATATGCAAGTTTTCCACGAAAAAAAATATTCTTTACTGCAGAATAGATTTTTTTTTTAACAGCAGCTACTCGCATATAACAAAATATTAGGACTTCTTCGCCACTCCCCAACATTCACCAAACTGCACAGAATATTTTTGCAATGTCCAGCCCGCCTCTTCTAGTTCTGTTTTTAATATATCGATAGTATATTCGAGATAATGCGTCAAGTCGAGACGATATTCAAATCCATGTTGTTTTTTAAACAACACCAACCAATCTCTATCAATCATCGGCACACGAATGAGTATGGTGTCCGACAAATGATGCAACCCCTTCAAAAAGTCAATTCGTTTTTCAATGTGTTCTAATACATTGGACAAAATAATCGCATCAAATGTAGTGTTAAACCTGTATGTGAGAGCATCACCAAAAATATATTCAATATTCTTTTTGGTATATTTTTTTTGAGCCTGCGCTATGTTTTTTTCATTCATGTCTATACCTACTACAGTCCCAGCGACATCAGCCACATGGTACGCATTTACCCCATTGCCGCATCCAATATCTATGACAGAATCCCCAGGCTTTATATGAGACCGAAAAAAATGATAATAGCCGATGATTTCATGTTTTGGATGAATCCCGTTGTTCCCTAAAATAGCGAGCTTACTCAAGACTTTATAACAAACATTGTCAATCTTTACAAAGAATGAAACAAACCAACGGTTTATCATCGGCAAAGACAGTATGCTATACAGAAATTTCCTCATACATGTGTGTTTCTAAATCAATAACATGATCTAATGAATAGTGTGCGTGAAGCCATATCGCGGCTTGTCTACCCAATCTTGGAAGTAATTCAGGAGTATTCACGATGGTGTGAAGCACACGTGACAGGTCTTCGACCGTAGGGGCCGCTAATAGCCCATTTTCTCCATCAATAATCACATTGCTGATTCCCTCTACGTCTGTTCCTACGACAGGGCATCCTGTTGCCATTGCCTCTAGCAACACTTTTGGATTTCCTTCATACAAACTTGGCAATACAAAGATATCACATGCATGGAGGTATGATGGCAATTCATCATGCGGCTTATTGCCCAAAAAATCTACATCCAGATGCAATTCTTTTGACAGAGCCACTAATTCGTCTTTCATCTCTCCCTGCCCGATCATAGTGAGATGCACTTTTGGGAGAGTGGACAGTGAGCGAAAAAACACTGGCAAATTTTTTTGCTCTGTGAATCTTCCTATGAACAGTACTTCCAAATTCCTTTCTTGTCTATACGTGTGTTCTTTGTGGCTTGGTGTAAATACACTGGTGTCTACAAAATTTGGGATAATACGTATGTTGTGTCTATATTTTTCAGGATACCATGCTTTTTCGTTTTCTGTCGCTACCACGAGTGTTGCGCCAGCACGGATGGCAAATCTCTCGAGCACTTTTCCAAATGCATACCGTACCCATTGTTTTTTCCGTTTCGCAAAATAACTATACGTATAACCGGTACGAATGATAAGCGGTTTTTTCACGAGCCACTGGGCTACGATCGCTGCCCAACTTCCCATCATCTGATTTGTTTTCAATATGTTCATTTGCTTAAGCGTCTTTCTATGTATAAACGGTACCAACCAAGAATAGAGCATATTAGGCATATGCGCAGGCTTTGGATGGACAATGATATTGTCTTTTGCTAGTTCGGCAACAAAACGGGTATCTTCCTGACTATATGTAAATAAATGGACAGTTCCATATTCCTTGGCAATTCGTTTGTAGAGGGCTATTTCTCTATGATACATACCAATCTTCTCCCATACTGACAAAGAAATGCCATAAGTGAAGAATAATGCCACTTTTGGTGTTGTATTTTTTGGTAGTAAAGAAGACATATTAGTTGTTTTTTTTCGTAACAGGGTACGTTGGACAGAACGCGGTAATAGTACCCAGCCAAGTCTCATGCCAATATACCAAATTCCTATGAAAAAGGGATAGCCGTATCTGGTAATCGCATACCAACGTGCCCGTATGCCATCCCATTGTTGTCGTGTACTTTTTGCAGAAATACTATTGTCATGATCACGCCAAGACAACAAGGGCGCAGAAATATTTGCCAGTGCATATGTCTTACTCAATCGAAATAGCAATTCATAATCCTGACTCTTTTTAAAAGAAAGATCATACCATCCAAGCTCTTTCAGACAAGATACTCGAATCATCAGACTACTATGCACAAATACATTGTTGAAAAGCAGCTGCGTTCGTATGTCTGCATCTTCTGTCGGGACATCCTTTTTACCTATGATCTTCCCATTGCTATCGATGATATGCGCAGCACTCCCGACAGCAGCAATATCCTTGTGTGCTTCGAGAAATGCATATTGCACAGAAAATCGTTCTGGTGTGGCAATATCATCGGCATCCATACGAGCGATATATGCCCCTTGCGCTTCTTCACACGCTCTGTTGAGTGATGCCGTGAGCCCCAGATTCGTCTGATTCGTGAGTACACGAATACGAGGATCATTGGCCGCTATCTGTGCAAGAACATCAGCAGACGCATCTTTTGAAGCATCATTGACAATGAGAAATTCAAAATCATCAAAGGTCTGCGCCAAGATGCTCTTCACAGCCGCTTCGAGATACAAGGCTCCATTGTAGACGCTCATGATGACAGTAATGGCTGGCATAAATTTGCTTATTTTAGCAGAAATAGTATAATGGACCTCTACATATGTGTCAAGAAAAATTTTCTTCATATGACCATACTTCTCGCTATCACCCAGACACATTGGGGAGGGGCGCAACAATACGTGTATGATATTGCGTTGGGCTATATGACGGCAGGGCATACCGTTGTCGTAGCAGCAGGCGAAGATGCACAACACAGTACCCTATTTCAAAAATTGAATGCAAAAGGCATTGAAACACATGCGCTTCGCTCTCTGCGCAGATCCTTCCATCCAGTCCATGATATACTCGCAATAGTTGAATTTTCCCGTCTGTTGCAAAGCATACAGCCAAATCTGGTACATCTCAACAGCTCAAAAATGAGTATTATTGGGACACTGGGGTTGCGGCATAGTCGATTGACAGCAAAACTTATCTATACAGCACATGGATGGGTTTTCCATGAAGACCATCATCCTGCACGAACATATGTGTACACATGGCTCGAAAAATATACCGCACCTGACAAAGATGCGATCATCACGGTGTCGCAAAAAGATGCTGATACCGCATATACAGTTCTGGGCTATCCAAAGGAAAAAACTCATTGCATTCATTTAGGCATATCAACACATACACCGATGCCTGCATCTGAGGCAAAAAAGAAACTCTCTACACAATATGGTGTCCCGAACACTCAAGGTCAGATACTTTTTGGGACAATTGCAAATTTTTATCACACAAAAGGAATTGATATCTACCTCCATGCTCTCGCATTGCTAGCAAAAGAACAAGGACTCCCTCCATGGCATGCGATCATTATAGGAGATGGAGAACAAAAAAAAATTCTCCAATCTCTCATTGAAACATATCACTTGCAACAGCAAGTGACCCTTCCTGGCTTTATTGCCGAGGCATCGTCATATGTCCCTGCCTTCGATTGGTATGTACTCCCCTCTCGAAAAGAAGGATTCCCCTATGTTCTCCTAGAAGCGGCAACAGCAAATATCCCAATTATTGCGACCAATGTAGGCGGCGTCTCTGAATTTGTAGAAGATACAAAAACAGGTTTTCTGGTTACACCAAAAAATCCACAGGATCTGAGGAGAGCTTTGCACGATGCCTTACAGACACCTGCCACAACCAAAGAAAGTATGCAAAAAAATCTTGCAGGAGCGCTGAAACAATATCAGTTCAAATCCATGATTACTCAGACTCTGGCACTGGTTCAAGCAATATTTCAGGAAGCTCCATAATGGCATCACGAATAATCGCTCCTTCTGAGTGAAAGGTGACTCCCAGTTCTTCTGCTTCTCGAATGACTTTTTTTGCTTCCCCTATTTGCCCCAATTGTTTCAAATATGCTGCTTTTCGCCACCATCCTTCTTGGACGAGTGGTTCAGCCGCTATGGTCTCATCGATGAGTGCAAAGGCTTCCTCGGTTTTGCCGAGCTGCATTTTTATCACAGACAAGAAATACTTCACTTGTTGTCTTTGTGGAGAATACTCCATAGCCTGGGTTATGATTTGTTCAGCATGGAGCACGTAATCCAGCTTTGAGGTGAGATACGTTGCGTATTGATCTAGCTGTGCAAGTGACAGATAATATCGTATATCCAGGGGATGGAGTTGTATATTTTTTTCAAGAGCGTCTATCGCTACTTGGACAAGCTTTTCTACTTGTTCATCAGTATTCTGTTTTCTGAGACTTTCAGCTTGCCCTCCTACCGTACGAGCAAAGTCAGCTCGGATATCATCTATATGTGGAGAAGGGTATGAGGCTATCTGATCATACGACGAAAGAATAGTATCGATATTTCCACTTTGAAACGACCGTATTGTCGCAACCGTAGCCATATTTGCCCGTGCAGGATTTATATTTGTCGTATAGATGAGTAGTACCACACACAGCATCACAAGTCCGGAAAGAGGTCCTATAGTTACTTTTTGAGACACTGCTTTCTTTTTTTCCTCTCCGGCACTGGCCGTGGCTTGCTTTTCTGAAGTAATCAGTACGTGTACATATCCCAACATGAAGAAGAAAAAGAGCGATGACGTAAGATCTTCAAATACGAAAAAATTGTGAACAAAATGAGCCGCAAAGAAACAAGCAAATACTATATATTCCAATTTCAGAAAATCACTTTCTTCTCTCTTGGCGCGCAGAAGCAATATAATAGCAGGCAGAGCAAAGAGCAATACATAACTCACTGCCCCCAAAATGCCTTGGACAGCGAGGGTATTTAAGAACGCATTATGCGCACTATCAAACCATGTTTCTCCCACTCCATGTGTTAAAAATTTTGGGCGATAATATTTGTTAAATGCAAAAAAATAGCCGGCAGGACCCCAACCAAAGACTGGCTTTTCTTCCCATGCTTCCACTGCAATACCCCATGCCATTACACGTGTTTCTGCAGAATCCGCACTCAGAGATGTATTTAATAAGCGTCCAACACCAGGAATAGCCTTCACAAAGGACGTTTCTCTGACGAAAAAGAGCGCCCCGGCAAGAATCAGTAAACTCACAAAACCAACAGCAAGATATCTTCGCACGGAAGCCTGTCTGGAAAAAATCATCACCAAAAACAAACAAAGAACCACAGCACCAATCAGTGCCAGCAATGTCCCTCGTGTCCCGCTCAACAATACGGCAAGCGCGGAAATAATAACACCAGCCCCATATATCCATCTATGCAATCGTTCTTTTCCTTTCAGGAATAGTACGGTTGACAAAAAGAACAAAAATAAAGCATACCCACCATAGTAAATAGGATTCCCTAATGTTGAAGACACACGGTCGCTTCCTCTATTCAATAAAAACTCAGGGTTTACCACTTGCCAAAATCCAATAAGCAATACTCCCATTCCCATCCCAAAAAACCATGGAAAAAGGGATTGCCACGCTTCTCTTGTACGAAAGACTGAAGATAAAATAAGAAAGTAAAGAACATAGTGGATGATGGTAAAGGTTCCCAGCATACGCTCATGCCCATCCCAAAAACTACGATACCAATCAACACCCACAAAGGTTGATATTACCCAGCTTGCTAAAAAGAAAAGAACACTCAAGGAGACCACGCTCAATCGAGGTTTATAGGTTTGCCAATCATTCTTCAATAATAATATATATACTCCAAGCATGAGCAGGACAATGCTTCGGAAAACAACAGCCTTCAATACAATAAATGGAAAAATAAACTGTTGCGCGAGCACCAACAAAGGGATACAAAAAGACGCTATCGTCAACCATGTCATCACCTTTGTGTACGTAGAAATTCTCATACAAGGATAGGATATTTCATGAATAAGAAGAAATACAAGATCGTACTCATCATATCAAAAGTGATGCCTCGTGACAAGCATAGAAAAAGACCTGCCGAAAGGCAGGTCTTTTCTATGTCGAATCCTCTAGGAGGACGCTACATGTATGTAGACGAGAGGTACTTCCTATTAGAAGGAAAGTGCACTTCCGTTTACATCGTAACTATCTGAAGCAGTGTATGCTGTACTATTTTCACTACCATTTACTGGTGTGTAGAAGTAAGTCATTACACCATCAGCCCAGTAGTCTTCGTAGTCATCATCTGCAGATTCGTATCCAGTAGCTCCATCAAGTTTTGCACTGAGGAGTGCATTGTTTCCAGAGCTGAGACCTGTACGGATATTTGAAGTATTCGCAGTAACAGTAAAGGTCTTTGTTTCACCAGCTGAGAGAACGAAGTTAGCAAGTCGGCTCGATGTATCATTTACAGGACCGAAAGCAATCGTCAAACTTGGTGTAGTTGTACTGAGAACATCTGCCATGTATGGACTAGCGATAGTACTTGTATTTGCAAGGAGGGTAGAACCATCATACAACTTGAAGTCGTAGACATATCCTTCTCCAGCAAGTCCTGATACAGAAAGGTAGACAGATGTCGTACTAATTCTCATATCACGTGCACCTGGGTTGGTAACCGTGTATTTGAAAACAGTTGTTTCTGTATCTGGCGTAGCACTTCCACTTGGTGCACCACTTGCGAGTGCAATAACAGGAGCAGTGTTGTGGAAGAGCATCTGGTTTGATGCAGCTTCGTTCAACAGACCTGCGGCAACCACCGTACTTGTACCAATCTTCGTTGCAGCAAGGAGACCTTGACCACCGTATGCTTCAAGGTAAGTATTACCATCACTGTAGAGTGCAGCTCGAGCAACATTTGCAGGAACCATTGTTCCAGAATTATTTACCATTGCGTAGAGTGACAATTTTTCAGTTGCACCAGAAGCAATCGTAGTACTAAATCCTGTGAATGTGACAAGAGCATCAGTACCATTGTCTACAACAGGTGCAGTCGCAAGGACAGCTCCCGCTGCATTACGGAGTTCGAAATCTCCGTAGTTTGAAGATGATGCTTTGCTAGCGTTGTCATGATTTCGCAATGAGAAGGTAAGCTTCGTCAAATTGATGTCACTGTTTTGTGCTTCAAACTTATACTTCGCAACAAGTTGTTTTGTTGCAGATGGTGTCAAAATCTTACTTTCAACAGAACTGTCGTTCGTGACAATAAGTTTTTCTGAACCGTATGTAATAGCTTGAAGATCTGTAGCAACGACACTTCCAGCAGCATTTTGACCGGTGGTAACACCAGTCGCGGTAATGCTCTCTACTGAAGGAGTAAATGCAGTACCGTCAGCAGCATCTGACTGTACGTCAGCCTTTACGTCAATAGTAACGACTTCATTAACAGCAAGTGCCTTGCTGATAGAGAATGTTGTACTTGCACTTGGACTTACTGTTTCAGTACCAAGTTGTGTACTTCCAATCCACAATCCTACATTTTCTACGTCTCGTGCACCCGTACTTAGTGGAAGACTCAGAACAATAGATGATACATTCACTCCTTCACTGCTGCCAGCTTGGAGTTTGAATGAACCAATAACTACGTCCTGTGCACCAATTGCAACAGTCTTATTTCCTACAGAAGTATTCTTCGCAAGAGTCAGACTTGCTGGGTTTACAGTGACGGTATTTGCAGGGTATGCAGTAGTACTATTTGGTTTTGTTTGGTAATCCAAACTTGAAAGTCTCTTCAAGTAGAATTTACCAACCTTTACCATGTAGGTATCAACAGCAGTTGCTCCATCAGCGACGTTCGCAGTGACGCGAATAGTCTTTGATTCACCAGACTTGATTGTCAAGTATGTAGACAGATCAAGTTGTGTACCACTTGCAAATGATGAATCTGCAGTAGAAGTTGTGTTTACAACATTTGTGTATGCAGTAGAAAGATATGTCTTTCCTGTTGCAACGTCAACAACTTTTACATTTCCAGTAAGGTCTGGATCACCAGCTCCATCGTATGCTTCGATTTCGAGAGCCATTTTTCTGATTTCAACAGCTTCACCAACAGCTTTCAAGGTGTATTCAGCAAGAACAGTGTCAGATCCACCAGCAGCAATGCTTGCGCTAGGTGATGCTGATGACTTTTGTACTGAGAGAGTACCTTGTTTCATCTTGAACCAACCTGTAGCTGATGCGTATCCACCACTAGCAAAACTAGTAGGTGCAACGAAATATCCACTGCTTGATCCCTTTGCCTTTACATCATAGTCATTTTGGATGTAGAGAGCAAAGTAATCGTTTGATCCGTCAACAACGTCTACTTTTACGGTAAAGTTGTCAGAATCACCTTTATCAAGAGTGTAGTTCATTGGGACAGTGACATATCGATCACCAGAAGCCCATTCTTTTGTACCGAGTACTTGTCCTGTTGGACCATAGATAGTCCAGTTCTTCAATGAAGTATCTTCATTGATCGAACCTTGAACAAAGAACGTAACACTCTGTACATTCAATGCTTCGTTTCCACTTTCAGCAAGTGTAAATTTGAAGACTTCTTTTTGTGTGTCTCCAATTTCGAGCTGTCCTTCATTTGCTGAACTTGCAGCAGCTGTTTCATTATCATATCCAGAAACAGCAGTTGTTGTTACTGTGTAACTAGCAAGTGTACCTGGAGTTACTGTAGCTTGACTTCCTACAACAGGAAGACCGCTTACACTGACATTACCAGTTGTGTCAACAGCTGTTGCACGGAAGGTAAATGATGCAGCAGAAGCACCAGCAGCAACGTTTACTTGCAAAGATGCAGTAACACTGCTATTTGCAGGGACAACGATAGGATTTGAACCAAATCCGATTTCAGCCATGCCATCATCATCGAGAGAAGAAACAACCGCACCATGGCGATCACTTCCTACCCAGACGCTAACACCACTAAAACCAGTGTTTGCAACAAGACCTGACTTTTGAACAGTCAAACCTGTAACTGAAACAGGCTCATTTCCAGCAGTAAGACGCACGTGGAGGACATCATTAAAGATACTTCCTTGTGCAGCTACTGTGGAAGGAGATGTAGCAGCGAGGCTTGCTTGGAGAGATCCTGTGACAACAGGTGTACCAGGAGTTCCACTTCCACCACCCTGTGAAGGGTCAGCGATAATGGATGCAGCTGTTACAGGAGTAGCGCTTGCTTCTACTGCGTCAAAAAGTGCAGTAGACACAGTGCGTACGTCTCCAGCGAGGAATGAAGAAAGACTTCCTTCTACTGAATGGCGCATACCATCTTTCACGTACCAGACTCCTGATCCGTTATTCTTGATAAGCATACCATTGTGAACGCCACTTACTTCAGCACCAGTCGTATAGTTTGGCCAGTGGAAGTCGTGAACGTCACGAACAAGTGTTCCCCAGTTATCACCATAAAGTGATTTTGCTTCGTCTTCACTTCCGATCAGATGACGCATGTTGCCAGGTCCGACAGCATACACTTCTGGAGAGATAACAACCTTCACAAGGCGTGAGCCTGGTCGGTAGTCAACACCAGATGGGTTTACTGCGTTTGGGTATGCGCTTACACATGTAGAATCAATTTCCACAACTCCTGAAAAATCACTGTACCATGTGTGGTACAAATCAGATGTTGGGAAGTACATGCGCTTCATGTCTGAATCGAGGAGATAAACAGCGCTGTTGCCTTTTACTTTGAAAAGGTCACCAGCTTCGAGCGTAGGACATTCTGCAGCATTTGCAGCAAGAGGTGCAGCAAGTGCAGAAAGACCGATACTCCATGCTATCGTCATTACAACGACAGACCATGTAAATGCTTTTTTTGTAATGTTAATTACATCAGTCATAATAATAATTATAAGTATTACTCCACCACATATTGCGCCCGCCGATTCGGCGGGTCAACCGTGATGAAGTGTATGTACCCAGAGTACATACCATGATACGCCTGGGAAGACTCGACCTTTGTATTATGGGTCCTCACAGCTTGTAAGCTGTGAAGGATTTGCCTACTGTATGGCAGCCTCCCCCGACCAGAGGTCGAAGGAAAAGCCATACAGTAAGACGCCATCTATTTGAATTAACGTCCGCGCAATATATGCACGCCTCTGTTGCTATGGACGTACCACATCAACAGAAACCTATCTATACTGTTTACGTTCCACTTACAGGTGCTGTACCAGTAGCAGAAGGAGGTAATGAAATGGTAGTCGTTGTATTTCCAATGGCAGGATTTGCAA
>DOYU01000008.1 GCA_003518365.1 Candidatus Magasanikiibacteriota bacterium
ATACTAACCACTACAAAAACATACAAAAACTTTTTTCTAAACATACAAATAAAACTTAGGGAATAAATTTACAAAACAGACTTAATAGACAAAACAATTATAGCATACAATAAAAGACCTCACAATACAGAAAAAGTCTTTTTTTGTATTACTTCCTTTAAAAACTACTCAATAAACGTCACCGGCACAGAAACAGTCAAATCATGCTCCGGCAGTCCAGAAGGGTTGTCTTTATGCAGACGCAATGTCCCTATTGGGGTAGAAGGAATAGACGTATAGTGCAAAACAATATTCATCGGCACAAAATCTTCGGTCATCCAATCCCCTGTCGCTGTGGCAAGACCACTTGCAATGACAACATCATATTCATCAACCAGATCAACAGGAAAACTCGCTTCAAAAAACATGGTACCTCTGGCTTCTCCGGTAACAGTAATCTCTGTGTTTGTTGTTGCAACAGGCAACGTGCCTGCTGGGGTCAATCCATCTATGCGAACCATGTCGTCAATTGAGGGCTGTTGCATTGCTTTTGACTGATAAGAAATTTTGTAAACAACGCCTGCCTTATCATCACTCACATAGATCACGCCTTCAGGACGAATCAAGACCCCAACTGGACGACCAAGCGCGCGTCCTTCTTCTGTCAGCCATCCTGAGATAAATGGCTCTGGAGTTCCGAGCAGCAATGCCCCCGCACTATCTGTAGAGACTGGAACACGCACAAGCTGATAACCAACAGGATCCGCACTATTCCATGAGCCATGCTCGGCAACAATCAAGTCATACCAGTATTCCTCCGGCCAAACGGTTGACTCTGGAATAATACCAATCCCAAGCGGCGCGACATGCGCAGGGAGAGCAATGACAGGTGGTATCGTAGCACCACATGGATTTATGACATAGTCTTTTGTATCAAACTCTGTATCATGAATGTTTTGTCCATAACAAATCGGCCATCCGTATTTGCCGCCTGGCACAATCTTATTAATTTCATCAGGAGGCAAATCATCGCCAAGCTGATCACGCCCCATCTCTGTCGCCCACATACTGCCATCTACTTCATGCCACGCAAAAAACACACTGTTGCGAAGTCCGGTAGCAAAAGGAGTCAATTCGCCAGTTTCTAGATTGACTTTTTGAATACTTGCGTATGAGTCATCTTCTTCTTCACACACATCACACGTAGAGCCAATAGACACATAAAGCGCTCCATCAGGACCAAAACCAATTGTACGCGATACATGTCGTCCGCCTTCAGGAAGCTCAGCAACAAGTTCAAATTTCTTTTCAGCGCTATCAACATCAACTTTTGAAATCTTTGTTTCTTCTGCAATATAGAGCATTGATGGATCACTCGAATCAAACACAAGACCGTGTGGATGCTGTAACCCCGTAAAGACTTCCTCAACCGTGCTGCCATCAAACGCAATACGTGACACAACGCCTTCTTGTATCTGAGATACCCATATGTCACCCTGAGGTCCCAATGCAAGAACGCGCGCACCAGGGATCCCTTCGGCAAATACTTCAATGGTAAATCCATCTGGCACAGACAATGGGATATCTGTCGCATTCACTGCATCTCCAGACTCTCCTTCCCCAACTGAAGGAATCTGATCAGTAATATCACCTGGCGGCGGCAGAATGACTGGCGCAAGCGCGCGATAATACTGCGCAAAGAAAAACCATGCAATCGCGCCAAACAGCAAGACACAAACTGTAAAAATACTCCAAAAATGTGAATGTTTCATACAATGAATATAGTAAACATCTCTAGTATACAGACTTCAAGAGGAATGTCTACCAGATTTCGATGCCCTATGCATAGAGCATCAGTGTTCCCTGAAGATTACATTCCGCTATCGCGGAATGAAGATTAAAAGATTGGAAGAACGTAATCTTTTAATCTTTTTTTTCGTTAGCAAAAAATAATCTTAGCGCAGCATAATCTTCCGTGTAGAAACAAATACCACGGCACAATCAACACCAAGTTCAATACTAAGAACGCAATCGCCATCCCTTATAAAACAAATACCATGTAAGACCACCAAACCCGACAATAAGCCCAACAATAAGGGAAAAACCAACCCACACATTTGCCTCTCGCACACCAATCATAGAATATCGCAACCCATCAACAAAATAAAAAAATGGATTTAATTTTGCAATCATTTGCGCTTTCTCAGGCAACATGCTAACAGAATTGAACACACCGCCGAGAAACGTAAGCGGCGTGATGACAAATGTTTGGAGGACAGAGAGCTGTTCAAAATTGTCAGACCAGAGCCCGACTAACAGACCGATAAACGTAAAAATCAGCGACACAGCAACACTATAAAAAATAAAAAGAAAGAGGTGTGCTATCGTCGCCGTCGTAAAAAAGAGCGCAATGACATATACACCAAGCCCGACAAGCAATCCACGCACCACGCCTGCCGTTACAAATCCGAGCAATAATTCAAAATAAGAAAACGGTGCAGTCAGAACTTCTTCAATATGGCGGGCAAATCGTTTGAAATACAACCCAAACGCACCTTGCATATATGCCGCGCCAATCACATTCATCATGACAATTCCAGGCAACACAAAATCAATGTACGAAACCCCGGCAATCGTATCAATCCGAGATCCCACCACCACCCCAAATATGAGGATGTACAGCAGTGCATTGATCCATGGCGAAACAAGCGCCTGAATCCAAACGCGAAGAAATCGTTGTATTTCTTGCCAGACAAGAGTTTGTAATCCGATAATATTCATAAAAATAATAGAGATGAAAGACATGTACCATTGATACGTGTGTTTGCCATGAAAGATTACGCTTCGCTAAGATTACATTCCGCTATCGCGGAATGAAGATTAAAGACTAGTTATTATCAAAACGTACAATACTGCTTAGCCTTGATAGCACACAATCTTCAATCTTTTTTGCCATAGGCAAAAATAAATCTTAGTGGAGCGATAGCGAAACGTAATCTTTCGTGTATGCACGAATACACCTTGCTCAGCTATCCTTCTTTTTTGTCAGCTCCAAATACTTCTTCTCCAGCGTCCCTCCGTCTTTCGTAAAGTCACTCTTCGGAGCATCGGCGATGATCTTCCCTTTATCAATAATCGCAATTCGCTCACAGAGCTCCTCTACTTCTTCGAGATAGTGTGAGGTAAAAATAATCGTCTTCCCTGCTGCATTGATTTTCTTCAAATATGCCCACAGTTCATGACGAAGCTCTACGTCAACGCCAGCAGTAGGCTCGTCGAGAATCAGGAGGTCAGGATCATGCATCATCGCACGCGCAAGCATAACTCGCCGTTTGAGACCGCCCGAAAGCTGTCGAAATTGTTTTTTCTTGTGTTCTTCCAGTTCAAAAATACCCAGCACGTCATGCATACGCACGGCACGTTCTTTTTTTGATAATCCAAAATACCCACCCACATGCGTCAGAATATCTTCTACCGACGCAAAAATATCCACATTATATTCTTGCGGAGACAGCCCTATTTTTTTTCTCGCTTCTCGATATTCTTTTTCTACATCAATACCAAAGACTTTTATTTCCCCGCTCGTAATTGTCCCAATTCCAGTAATTGCACTAATCGTGGTCGTCTTCCCTGCTCCGTTTTTTCCAAGAAAGCCAAAAAACTCTCCTTGTTTTACAGAAAACGAAATATTGTCAACAGCAGTCAGGTCGCCGTACTTTTTTGTAAAATTGGTAATTTCAAGTGCGTTCATACGTTATGTCATCAATGAGGTAAGATGTTTTTTCACCTGTCGCCAGATTTTCCATCGGGTGAGAATTGAAGAGGAAAGATGATCTCCGATTCTGAGCGAAATAAGAGAAATGCCCATTTTTTTCGCAAAAACCTGCGTTGTCTCATAGGGAACCACTGTATCATCTTTTGCATGAATCATCAATACTTTTGTTGGATCGATATCTTCGAGTTGATTCACGGGATTATAGAATGTTCCAGAAGATAATTTATCCCAATTTTTTTTCGTCATACGATAGCCTTCTCCAAATGCTTGAGTCGTAATGGTATAGAGCCAATCGAGTGGTTCGATTTCACCCTGAGCTGTCCAATCTACAACACCTGCCACGGTCACAACAGCAGATACACGTGGATCAGTTGAAAGCAACAGTGCCGCCGGACCACCAAAACTTCCCCCAACAATGACAATGTTTTTTGGGTATATATCATACTCAACACTGTCCCATATACTTTTGATAGGTTGAAATAATCCATCGATCACATCTCGGATATCTTCGACAGGTGACTTTTCTAAAAAAGAACCACTACTCTCCCACACACCTCGATACCGTGGATTGAATGCCCAATACCCACGCTTCGCAAAAAATTCCATGAGTCTTTGTTTTTTCCCGGGGAGAGACGGCATCCCATCGCAAAAAATAATGACATTGTTCGATGGTTTTTGAGAAGGAAGAAATTCTGCGACAATATCGTTTGCAAATCTGGTACGAAGTGTGTGCATATATACAAATAGTTTACATTCGAATTACGAATGTATTTATTCCTGTCTCAACGCTGTAATCGGATCCAAGCTTGCAGCATGCTTCGCAGGAAAATAACCAAACACCAGTCCAATGATAACCGAAAAACTCGTACCAAGCAAAATAGAAGGGAGTGAGATAGAAAATTCCCAATTCAGACCAAACGATTGCGCCCCAAGAGCAATGAGCAGTGACAACAACATACCAATAGCAATGCCTGTGATGCCACCAATAGCTGTCAGCACAATAGCTTCTACAAGAAACTGAGAACGAATACTTGCCTCTGTCGCACCGACAGATTTTCTGAGACCAATTTCAAACGTCCGTTCTACCACAGACACATACATGACATTCATAATACCAACCCCGCCAACGATCAGAGAAATAGCAGCAAGGACGACCAAGAGCGCTTGAATACCAAAAAATACCGTATTAATGAGCTCAACAGATTCTTGCTGTGTCGTAACCGCAAAGTCATCTTTGTCAGGGTCTGTAATATCGTGTCTGTCTCGAATCAACGCACGAATTTCCTCAGCTGTTGCCTCCCCTTTCTCGGCATCACGCATCTGCGCAATCATGAAGAGCACATGATCAATACCCATGAGTTTCTTTTGCGCTGTTTTGACTGGAATATACGCAAGGTCGTCATAATTGAAAAAACCTGTTGCCCCGCGCGCCTTCATCACACCAATGACTCGAAATGAGGTATCCCCTACCTTCACATTTTTACCGACTGCGATATCATTCCCAAAAAGCGTATCACGCAGTCCTGCCCCAAGAACAATGACCTGACTCGCAGCATCATTTTCTTCTTCTGAAAAAAACACACCGTCTTCCATCTCACTCCCGGCATCGATCTCAATATATGATGGGGTCACCGCAAAAAACATTGGCTGTTTTTTTTCATTGCCATACGATACGACTGCTTGCGTAGTCACGCCTGCATATATATTTTTGATATTCTCAAGTTTTTCAACTGCCTCCGCATCCTCCGAAGTCAACGTGGTAATTGTGACACCTCGTGCTTGATCTTGCGCATTGCTGATAGACGCCTTCCCAGTACTTGGGACTTTTACTTCGACATCTATCCAATCATTGCCAAAACTATCTAGTTCTCCAAGGACTAAACTCTTTACCCCATTCCCAGCCGATAATACCAAGATGACTACCATGATCCCAATCGTAATCCCAAAAATAGTCAGACTCGCTCTGCCCTTATTTTTTTTCAGCTGATTGAATGCAAGTGAAAATGATTTATTCATAATGTAGCGCATCGATAGGATCGAGCTGTGCAGCCCTTCTTGCCGGAAATACACCAAATACAAGCCCAATAAGCGAGGTGACTCCAAGCGACATGAAAATCGATCCAATCGATACCATAAATTTGTAATCAGGATACCCTGCAGCTTGCACACCTTTTGCAATCCCAAATGCGAGGAGAACACCGATGACCAGTCCGATAATTCCGCCAAGCAGAGAAAGAACAATCGTTTCAATAAGAAACTGTTTGAGAATATCGCTATCTGTCGCGCCGACAGATTTTCTCAGTCCGACTTCTCGTGTTTTTTCTTTTACTGCGATGAGCATAATATTCATAATCCCAATCCCCCCGACAAACAACGACACTGCGGCAATCGCAACAAGAAAAAATTTGAGTGCATTCGTAATGGTCGTCAAAATATCAAGTAGATCCGCACTATTGCGAATAGAAAAATCTTCTTCGCCATGACGATCAAGAAGCGTATTCGCGATCTCTTCTTCTGTCTGTTCCATAAACTCTTCACTCTCGACCTTGCTCCGAATAAACGTAATATGCCGGACACCAAGCAATTCGTATTGCGCCACACGCAGCGGCATGATAATAGCATTATCAACATCTTCAAAAATAGAGCTTCCTTGGGCAGCGAGCACCCCAATGACACGAAATTGTTTGCCATCAATTTTGACGCGCTCACCAAGAGGATTGCTATTCCCAAAAATTTCCTCTGCAATGCTTTTACCCATCACAATCACAGCATCGCGTGCATCATTGTCTGCCTCTGAAAAAAATCGTCCCTCACTGACCGTGACATTCTCTATCAATTCATACGACGCATTTGCGCCAGTATACGTGACGTTTCTATTTTCACTTTCCCACTTGAGGAGGCCATTGCCAGTAATATACCCGGCCGCATGTGAGAGATGCGCAACATTATGTTTGTCGAGCAATGCATCTTTATCTTCTTCAGTAAGTGTGGTGATCACAATACCTAGTGCCTGCGCCGGAGGTCCTTCAGGGTCACTCGCGCCTGAGAGCACGACAATCTGATCTGTCCCACGCGCTGCCACTTGTCCGGTAATGAGCGACTGCGCACCGGCACCAGTACTCATGACAAGGATGACCGACGAAATACCAATAATCAGGCCAAGCATGGTCAACAAAGAACGCCGTTTATTGACACGAAGATTTTTCAATGATGTTTTGTAGGAATCAAGAATAGTCATAGCCAATATAGTATACAGGATTCCAGTCCGAACTTCATGCAAAAACAAAAAAAGAGGCATATCCTCTTTTGCGCGCGGTACAGGGTCCACGCGCGTGAACCCTGTTACCGTTGTTTGAGTTGCCTGAGCAAATGGGGTGCAAATTGAAGGCGCAACTCCTCACGCGCGCTCAGGGTTTGCATTTCTCGAAACGCCCGTACCGTCGATCGACAGAGGAAGCACGTTAGCGCAAGCAGGATCAACGCCCAGCCGATTGCGTGTGCGAGGTAGCACACCCACGCGAAAAAGCAACTTGCCACCGCACTCAGAAACGCCATGACAAGTTCGATCCTTTTCCCCCAGAGAGTCTCATGCATACTCATCTCCTTGAGATGGCACGCATTCTACAATGAAACTGGGATATTGTCAATATAAAAACACACTCGTAAGTGTGCTTTCCTGGTGTAAAAATAAGACCGCTATTTTCGAATCAATCCATCTTTTGCAAAGCGTCGATGCGTCACTGGAAAATCTTTTTCTATCAATCCATCGCGAAGCAGCACCACACGCTTTGCATGATCCGCAGTATCTTGCTCGTGAGTAACCATAATAATGGTGTGACCTTTATCATTGAGCGCCTGTAAAATTTCCATAATCTGTGTGCCGGTTTTGCTATCCAGATTGCCAGTCGGTTCATCTGCAAAAATTATTTCAGGATTGTTGACAATCGCCCGTGCGATTGCAACACGCTGTTTTTCTCCACCTGAAAGTTGATTGGACGTATTGGATACTCGGTGCATCAAATCCACAGATGCGATGGCTTCATTTACTTCTTTTTCTCCTCGCGTTTTTTTTGAATATAAAAGTGGCAGAGCAACATTCTCATACACCGACGTGCGGGGAAGCAAATTGAATGCTTGAAACACGAATCCTATTTTTTCATTCCGCATGCTGGCAAGTTTATCTGATGCCAGCGTGGATACGTCCGTGCCTTCAAACAAATATTCCCCTTCAGTCAAATTATCAAGAAAACTTAAAATGTGCATGAGCGTCGATTTTCCAGAACCACTCGGTCCCATGATCGCCACAAAATCACCTTTTTCAATGGTGAGATCAATGCCATGCAACACTGGTGTCTCAATGTCGCCAGTCACATATGTCTTTTGAAGATTATTTATCTGTATCAGCGCAGACATACACGAACCTAAACTTCTTTCAAAAACGTCACAATTTCTTCTCCTTCTTCAACGCCTGAGACAATTTCTACAAGTCCATCGTCGCCAGACAATCCTGTCTCGACATCACGCTCTTCAAAGATGCCTTTTTCTGTATCAGTCACCACACGGACGATCTTTTTTCCGTCTTGTGTAAGCACGGCTCTGCGTGGGACAACCAGCACATTTTCTTTCCTGTCAGTGAGAATATCTACATTGGCAGTCATGCCAGAACGGATCTCATAGGCATCAGCTTCGCCATCAAACAAAATAGTGATGTTGTAATACACAACACCGGAAATTTCTGTTTGCGCTGGCTCAATGTCAACCACGCTTCCTTCAAAAAACACATCATCACCATACGCATCAAGCGTAATTCGCACCGTATCTTCCACAGATACCTTTGAAATATCTGCTTCAGAAATATCTACTTTAATGGAAAAGCCATCAGAGATAATACCCAGTACATCTTGATTTGCAACCACATTTTCGCCCACCTTTACATCAAGCGTACTCACAACACCATCGGCAAGAGCGACCAATTCCGTCTTTGCCAGATCATCTCTTGCTGCAGCAAGCAACGCTGATTGACGCGCAACATCGGCTCTGAGCGATGCAACATCCACATTTCGTGGCGGTGCAACCACATCATCATAGCTTGCTTTTGCTTGGAGAAGATTAGCTTCTTGTGCCGTCACTTGTGCAGCAGCAACAGCAATGTCTGCCATCGCTTGTTTCTTTGCCTGCTCCAAATCGGAGAGAGCTTTATCATACGCAATCTGGTAAGAGGTCAATGAGGTCCGCGCGGCTGCAATAGCTTGAACACTATTCGTAAGAGTTGAGGCACTTGTATCGATATAGCCTTGCACAGTGGTAACACCAGACTTCAGTGCATCAAGCTCGGTCTGAGAAAGATCACCAATAGGTCTCGTGGCATTGAGTGTTTGCTGCACATGAAGGAGCAACGTCTGCATACGAGATATAGCCTCAGCCACAGTCATGTGCGTAGCATCGACAGCGTCATGTGGACTAAGCGTGCTTAAAGAAACCACGCCGGCTTGCGCAGCAGACAAACTTGATTTTGCTTGGTAATACGAATTTTTTGCTTGATTCAATGTCGACGAATCAACGACACCCAGCACATCTTCAAAATCATCATTAGCAAATTCATTGTCAAGCCCCAAAATATTATCAGCCTCAGTAAGCGCATTTCCCAAATTTGTAACAGCAGATTTGAGCGTATTGACGAGATCGGCATACGCATCATTGACAAGATCACTCTCTTCGCCATCGACCACAAACTGCAAATTATTTTTTGCAGTATCAACTGCTTTTTCCGCAGTCGAGATTGTTGCGGATGTCTGTGCTTCTACTTTTGATACATTTGCCTCGGCTTGTACCAATGCTGCTTCTTCCTGGGCAACAGCTGCCTCGGCCTTCAGTTTTCCTTCATCACTTGGGCCGGCAAGTTCAAGATTGAGTCGTGCTTGAGCTGACGATAGCGCAGCAGCAGCTTCATTATACCTTGCACGTTGTTGTGCATTCGCAATGCGAGCAATAACATCAGTCGACGTCACAGTGTCACCCACTGTTTTTAAAATTTCAACAACCTTTCCACTCATTTCCCATCCATAGGTGAGTTCGAGTGATGCTTCCACAGATCCTGTTTCACTCACTATCTGCGACAAATCACGTCGTTCTACGGCTTGACTTGAAAATTCAGGAACCGGCTCTTTTCGAGACGTGGCAAATACAATACCACCAAGCAGGACAACAACGGCAAGGGTAATAAGTACCCATTTCTTTTTGAAGAATTTCATACATGTATATTATAGCGCGTTTTAAGGTAAAAAAAAAGACCGCACGAGTGTATATCTTGTGTACTGCTACTCATTAAAGCAACATTTATTCTTGTTCAAAAAATGCTCGATACGCATTTTTTTGTTCATCAAAAGCTGCACGCCATTCATCTGGAATAGGATCCCCTGCTGGCAATTCTACATTGAGTGGATTTACTTTTGTACCATTTTTTACCATTTCATAATGGAGATGTGGCCCTGTGGACCATCCTGTTGAACCAACGTACCCTATTATTTGTCCTTGTTCTACTCGATCCCCCGCGCTCACAGCATAGCGTGACAGATGCGCATACTGCGTGACCCACGTATCATTGTGGTGAATAGAAATAAAATTTCCATAGCCACCTGTATATCGCGCCGTCGTCACCACACCGTCACCGGTTGACAATATAGCAGTACCCATTGGCGCAGCATAATCAATCGCCAAGTGCGGCGCTGTACTTTGTGTCACAGGATGAAATCGCGCATTAGAGTAGCCAGAACTGATGCGAGAATACGCAAGTGGCGCTTTGAGAAATGGCTTTTGGAGCGAGGTCCCGTCATTCGCATAGTACCCAATGCCACCGTCAGGATCAACAAATCGTACGGCAGTATATTCCTTCCCTCGATTGACAAATCGTGCCGCAAGAATATCTCCGGCTGGTGCAGCCGCCCCGTCCCGCGTTCGTTTTTCATAGAGCAAATCAAACGAATCACCAGGCTGAATCACAGTAGCAAAATCAATTTCCCATGCAAAGACATCGGCAAGTGCGAGGATTGTTCGATCTTCAAGACCAGCCTTGTTTCCATCTACAAATAGGGATGCTTCTATTGTGCCATGTACATGTTCTTCAGTAACATCGTATGCAATATCTTGCTTTGTTACCACAAAATCTCCTGCGTCATTTTTGGTAATGACGGCCTGTTCTTCTGAATTGATATCATACACAATGGCATCAAATAACCCATCCTTTTTTTTCATTACAAACTTCTTACCAAGAACAATCTGTGTAAAATCATACATGCCTTCTCCTGCATCCAAGACTTTTTGCATGTCCTCATAATCATATCCCATTCTCTCCATGATCACGGCAAACGTGTCTCCTTCTTCTATAACAAAAGACTCTGTCGTATATACAGGAAGTGGTTCTACAAACATTTCCTCAACAACAGGCTGTTCTGATATATGTTCTTCCCTTCCATACCATTGCCCAAACAATATGCCACAGGCAATTGCCAAAAGAAATATCACGATAGTTCTTTTTCTCATAACACAATATAAAAGTGCTCTATATCCTACAGAAAAAAAAGACAGTCTGCAACCCACAGACTGTCTTTTTTACAATCAGATACTGTTACCGTTCAGGGACTCCATCTAATTCCTTTTCTCCAAAACGTTGATAAAGTAAGGGAACCATAAACAGCGTCAATGCAGTAGAAAAGAGAAGCCCAAACACAATAGAATATCCAAGTGGACCCCACGATGGATTGGTAATAGCGAGTGGCAAAATACCTGCAACGGTGGTCATCGTGGTAAGCAGAATAGGCTGAAGACGACTTGTCGCTGCTTCCCTAATCGCATCATCAATAGTCATGGCATTACTCAATCTATTTTCATTGATACGATCTATAAGAATAATACCATTGTTCACCACAATTCCGGCAAGTGCCACAACTCCAATAAATGCTGGGAAACTCAAAGGTTGTCCCACCAATACAAGTCCAGGAAATACCCCAATCAAAGACAATGGAATACTCGACATCACAAAAAATGGTTGTCGATACGAACGAAACTGCCATACCAAAAGACCCGCAATCATGAACATACCCAGAAACATTGCTTTAAACATATCAGAAAATGATTTGTTGATACTTTCACTTTCTCCTCCATACGAAAAGGTATACCCTTCTGGCAATACGATCTTCTGATCCACTTGCTTTTGAAACGCAGAAACAATTTGTTGTGCTTGATAGCCATCTTCTACCAATGACGTCACGGTCACCAGACGATCACCATCTTCATGATTGATGACAGGTCTACTCACACCCAAATCGGTATCAAGAAAAGATGAAAGTGGAATCTCGCCTCGTGGTGTCGCCAGAGTCAGCGCGGTGATTTCATCAATATCTACTATATCTATCTGAGACAAACTTTTTTCTGAATCTGAAAGAGAAAGATCATACTTCACCACAACATCTATATCATTTCCATGTTCTTTCAAAACCGTTACCGTATTTCCCGTGACCGCATTTCGAAGAAGTGACGCTACCTCAGCAGTACTGATCCCATAAAACTGTGCTTTTGCACGATCGATACTCAGCACAAATTCACCATTACTTTCCTTTGTAGACAATGCAACACTCCGAGTACCAGGAATTGTTTCAAGAAATGATTTTACATCAGACGCAATCGATTCAAGTGTGGTGAGATCCTCACCATTTATATGGATGTTCACTGGGGCGCCCTGATCTGGTCCAGATGCTTGTTGTGCAACTGTCACAATGGCACCATCAACAGAATGAAATGTTTTTTGATACGCATCAATAATATGAACACTGGATTCATCCCTATCCTTTTTCAAATTGATAGTAAAACTTGCCAAATGATGATTGGTACTTCCACCACCGGAGACAACACTTCCTCCATTGCTTCCAGTGCCTACATTGGTAACAAAAGATGCAATACGCGTATCTCCAAGCAACACATCTTCTATCTGTTTTGCAAGCACATCAGTTTCATGAAGTGGTGTACCGATAGGTGCTTCCAGATCTAGAGTAAAGACATCAGCATCTTCGGCAGGAAACATGTTTACTTTGAGTACACCAAACATTGGCAACATTAGACTGACTACAAATAATACAATCATGATCAAGAAAAATCGTGTCCGCTTTCGTGTGTTGCTCAAAAATCCTCTGAGCACTCGTCCATACAATGTATAACTACGGGTAATGAATCTGTCCGTAAATCGTTGTTTTTTTGCATCATCCTTTCCCGATGTTGCTGTTCGCAAAAAACGAGCTCCAAGCGTTGTAATAATTCCAAGGGCAACGATGATAGAAGAAATCAACACAATGGTAACAGTTACCGGTATACTCTTGATAAATTTACCAATAATTCCTGATGTCAACATCATTGGTAAAAAGACAAAAATAGTAGTAAGTGTTCCAGAGATAAGCGGTGCTTGAAATTCTCGAATCGTCGCGATAGCAGCATCTTTTGGGGTATATCCTTTTTGAAGATAGCCATGCATGCCTTCCGTAACCACGATGGCCCCGTCGACAAGAATACCTAAAGCAAGAATAAGAGAAAAAAGAGTCAAGAAATTAATTGTGTAGCCGATTTGCCCCAACACGATAAATGTCATGAGAAACGTAAGTGGTACCGCAATACTGGCAAGCAAGGCTTCACGCCATCCCAAAAAAATAAACAAAAGCAATACAATAATCAACATCGTTTCTGCTCCATTCATCAACAAGTTATTGAGATCTGTTCGAATAAGTTCTGCATCATTTGTGACGATTTCTACGTGTACATTTTCTGGATATAGACCACCTTCAGCATCTACGATATGTGCGCTTACGGTATCAGCAAGATTGAGAATATTACCACCACTGACTTTGTATACGTGCAACGATATGGAAGGAGCAGGCTCACTTCCTGCTATGCTCAATCGTGCAAGTGTGCCAGTATCAACAGCACCATCAATCACACGTGACACATCTCCCACAGTAATGACAGTACCATCAATAGCGACTATCGGTGTCGCAGTGATTTCATCAGCAGTAAAAATTTCTCCAGCAAATTTGACACTATAGACAGAACCCGCTGTTTCTATAGATCCGACAGGGACATTCACATTTGCCTGACGAATAGCATTGATCACTCCATTGAGTGTCAATCCAAATTGTTCCAGCTTTGCTTGTTCTACCAGCACGCGAACTTCTCTCTCTGGCGATCCGACAATATTCACTTGTGAAACACCCGGAATAGATTCAATATCTTGTTCCAGATCTTCTGCAAACCCTTTCAGCTCTGTCGGGGTATACGGTCCACTCATGGACAACTGCATAATAGGAACGTCAGAAAAACTTATTTTTGTTACTTGCGGTGTCTCGGCATCACTTGGCAAATCAAACAACGCAGCATCTACCTGAGTCCGTAAGTCGGTCATGGATTCAAGAGAGTCAGCATTCACATCAAAATTTACCACAATCGAAGACATGCCTTGTTGTGAGACCGATGTGAAAGATTCAAGTTTTGTCAGACTATTGATTTTGTCTTCAATTGGTTTTGTCACGAGTTCTTCCACATCACTAGCACTTGCCCCAGGAAATGGTGTTGTGACAATAGCTATAGGAAAATCTATTTCAGGACTCGATTCTTTTGGCATTTGGTTTATCGCCAAAAATCCAAGAAGCACAACACCGACAACAAAAATAAGGGTCAATCTATAATGATGAATGAACGATTCCCAAATCGTTTTCTTTTTGTGTTCGTGTAACGTCACCATAGTTATTCAAGGATAGAAACCGCATCTCCCTCTTCAATGCCACGAACAGATGACACAATCGCATCATATCCATCAATACCTGAAAGAATTTCTATCTTGTCTCCAATGAGATTTCCCGTTTCAATAGAAACTGAAACAGTGTGACCATCTTCGACCACGAAAACACTATGACTTTGTGCCGTGATTTTTACCGCACTAAGAGGAACCAACAACGCAGCAGATGCCGTTTCTTCTGCAGTTGCGAGCATCTGTATATTCACAAACTGTCCCACCACAAATTGGCTTTCTTCGGTGTCATCAATAGAGACAACAACTTCTACTTTTTTTGTATTCGTATTAATACTTGGTGCAATGCGTAAGATATGACCAACAGGTTTCCCTTCTACCAGGACATCACCGCCAACGCTGAGTGATAACAGTGCCTCAGCTAGAACATACGCTGCTACTTGAAGACCTTTTGTATTTACGACATCAGCAACAACAACACCATTGGAAACAATTTCTCCTTGTTTTACGGCGATATTGGCAATTTTACCAGAAATTGGCGACCGAACAGCAGCCTTTGCAAGCTCTGCACTCACGCCAGCCATCGCACCACGCGCTCGCTTAATATTGGCGTCTTGTGATGCAAGTGTGGCTTCGAGTTGTTTGAGTCCAGCTTCTGATGCTGCAATGTCAGCCGTTGCTTTTGCCTTTGCATCAGAGAGATTTTGCACAGCAGTATCGTATGCAATTTGCTGTGATGTAAATGACTGTTTTGCGGTGCTAATTGCTTGTACTGCATTAGTAAGTGCAGATTGTTGAGTCGTGACCTCCGTTCGTCCTGCATTGACTGAAGTAATAAGTGATGTCAACGTTGTCTGCGTCAGACCACCAATAGGAGGTGTGTTATCAAGCACAGTGGTCAACGATGAAAAGAGCGTTGCATAGTTGCTCAGAATTGATTTTCCAATTTGTGAAGCAGTATCTATTACTGCTTGTGACTGTGCACTCGAAATGGTATTCATTTCTATGCCAAATGATATTTTTGCCTGTTGGGCAAGTTGATATTGTTGTTCAGCGTTTGCAAAGGACCCTGGGCGTAATACTCCGAGTACATCTTCATAACTATCATTTGAAAATTGGTTATCAATGCCAAGAATACTATCTGCAACAACCAGAAGATCTACGGTGGTATTCTCTACCCCTCTCAACGTTTCGACAAGATCTGCGTATGCATTATCGACGATTACATTAGATCCCGTGTCTACAATGTGTTGCAAATTATTTTCTGCAGTTCTGAGTGCGGCTTCTGCTGAAGTAATGCTACTTTGTGCATTTATTTTCAATTTGTCATGATTTGCATACGCAGCATCGATCTGCGCAAGAAGAGATGTTTTTGATGCAAGGGCGTTTTCATAGTCTGCTTGTGTCTGCGTATATTGCGCAGCGCGATCATTTGCTTTGAATTGCACGAGCAGTTGTCCAGCTTTTACGGTATCCCCTATTCCAACGTAGACACGTGACACGGTCCCAAACACTTCACTACTAAGCGTCACTTGCTCGAGAGATTCTACTTCTCCCGAAGCTACAGCCACGACCTGATTCTCTTGGATTTCAGAAAGAGAGATCAAGGATACAGGTTTTGCCGTACCGGCTTGTTCTGAAACAATATCTGCATCCGATTGTTTTGCAAAAACAGCAATGCCGCCGAGGAGGACGACGATACCAATACTAAGCAAGGTATGTTTTTTTATCCAAGAGATGATTCTGTATTCTTTTTTGAACATCATATATGTGTATTATGTTTTTGTATGAAAAAGTGTTGCTAAATAGTCACTATATCGTCGTATATCTGGGACATCTGGATCAATGTGTGCCCACTTGATATAGCCATGGACAGCATTGAGAAAGACATGCGCTGCAAGCCCGGTCTCGGGGACATCGTAATGCGCGAGCAGATGCTCCACTTTTTGAAAAAACGTCTGGAACAATGTGTGCATGTGTTCTTTCTCTGTGAGCAATGGGCATTTATCCATACGAAGGATGACATTCCCTTCTTGCATCCCAACCGCAATCACATGTTCAATAACATCAACAAGAGGTATTGCTGCAGCAGGTGTGGCAACAGCCGCATCAAGTACTTCACCAATCGCGAGAAAAACATCTTCTATCACGGTTATATATATGGACGCTTTGTTTTCAAAAAAATGATAGAGTGCGGCCTTGGTGATGCCGACCTCTTTTGCAATCATAGACATCGAAACTTCGGCAAACCCTTGTGAGGTGAACAACTTTTTTGCTTCAGATATAATGTGCTCTTTTGTGGTAGCTCTCTGTTCCATAAAAAATACAGTATACTTACCGAACGGTAAGCTATAACACTGTACATAAAAGGTATGATTTTGTCAAGATGCTTATGTGTACAAAAAAAACGCTCGAGGCGTTTTTTCCGTTTGTTCAGTACGCCTTACGAGGAGCAAATCATACTAATTTCTTTTTGAACATCACTGACTTTCGCGACAGTGAGATCCAATGCTTGCAAAAGCCGTCCATCTTCCAACAGATCTCGACAAAGGATGGTCCCTTGGCTCATGAGAGTTTGTTTGTCTTTTTGAGAGAGTGTGGTGAGACACGTAATGGGGTGGAACCCCTCTTCTTCAATCAATTTCTCTATTCCCCCAGTTTCTGGGTATCGCCATCCCAAAAGTTTCATCCCCATACATTCCCCATACTGAATAGCACTGGTGGTAAAATGCGTGTTTGTCACTACCCATGGTTCATGGGCAGCATGGGTATCTCCATTTGCAAGTAATTTTTTTTCAATATCAAGAAATCTGGAATGAATATACAATGGCACTTTTACATCAGTATGAATTCCTGTTTGATTATGAAATTTTGCCTCAACAAGTGCATGCGTCTCCCCTTTCACGGCAATGACATCGACTTCGTGTGACACGCAATGTCCTTCTACCACAACACCAACCTGCACCTGATATCCCTGCCGTCTGAAGATCTCTCCAATAAATTGTTCAAAGGGAAATCCTGTTGGACCAAGTGCCATGATTGCTTTTTTCAGACTATACCGCGCTGCTACAGGATGAAATTTTGTTGTTTTCAAAAGACGATATGCCCTTGTGTATATATCATATGTCGTGGTCGTTCCATTGATAATGTCAGCAGATACTTTATCTGTCACACTATTTGCCAAATCTTGAGACGCACCAGATCTCAGAAGTGATGTCATGAGTCGTGTACGTTCATATCGCACACGATCGCCGTTTGCTTTGATAATGATTGGTGGTTGTTTGGGCATAGTGTATAGATCAAATAGCAGATAGCACATCCATCATAGCATTCTCACAGAAACCTTGACAACTCTCTCTCTCTTTGCTAACATTTCATGTCGACTTCCTAGAACATCACAGTTTGTGATGTGCGGAGCGATATAGTGAGGCAAAAGTGAGCACGAAGACAACTCGCAGCGGTGGGAAGTACACGGGTTCGCATACCACCATAATCCCAGAAGCTGCCAAGATCCTCGACGAAATCCACGGCTGGAACTTCGTAAAGAAGATCGCTCTCGGGCTGATCAAAAGTACAAAGCGACGAGGGGGAAGCCAGCTTCGCCTGCATCCGCGTGAGTTCAACGGACCGGCGCATGGCCTCCAGATCACGATCTCGAAGGGTGGTTCACTTCAGGAAGTTTACATCTATCTCGAAGATCACACCACCCTCAAGTACGTCTCTCACAGACTCGAGCAACTGTGTTGACGACGGGATGGAACATCCATCCCTAAAGCCGCCGTCCGTGTCCGCTCAATCGAGCAGAGGCACGGACGAGCGGCATGGACACTTTTTCAGAAGTGTTTTTTTGTTTCAAAATTCTTCAGCATCATGCGGTGTGACCTCTCTTCCATACCATCTTGCGGCAGCATATGTAGTAATCGGCACAGCAAGCATGAGCGCCATACTTCCTGCAATCATACGCACGAGCTCCTCCATCACAATCTCACTGTTCAGTGTCACCCAGGCAGGCGTGTCATAGATACGAAAAAGTAGGAGTAACGGAAGCGCCGCGCCGGTGTAGGCAAGAATTAGGGTGTTGATGAGCGATGTAATATGTTCTTTCCCCACTGATGCCCCCCGACGGTACAATTCTTTTGTAGACAGCGAAGGATTTGCAAGATGAATTTCTTCGACAGTCGCAGCTTGAGTCGTGGTGACATCGTCGAGCACACCGAGCATCCCAATGATGATGCCACCAAGCAATAGCCCACGCAAATTGATCGCAGTGTCAACAGAAAATTGTAAATAAAATGCTTCTTCACTCCCCATACCAAACAGTGCTGTCATTCGCACAAATATCGACGCAAGAAAAATTCCCACGGCAGCCGTTACAATAGAACAGAGAAACGCAATCGTGGTGCGTGTACGTATCCCATGGGCAAGATATATTGATACCGACATGATGGCCGCTGCACCGAGCAAACTGATAAGTACAGGGCTATCTCCTGCAAGGAGACGAGGGAGGATAAACCAGCCAATCACGCCAAAACTCAATGCAAGTCCGAGAACAGCTTGCGCTGCCAAGCGGCGAGCGATTAAGACAGCGACAAGAATAAAAAAACCTATCAGCCAAAACAGTGCATGGAGCCGATAGATATCTGTAATATAATATGATGTAGTATCACCATCAGGGAATATACCTAAAATAACCGTATCCCCTTTTTTTAATTTTTTATTCTCTGCTTGTGCAGGATTGGTTTCATACGACACAGAAATTTCTTTCCCAATGTCAGGACCACTCAGCATTTCAACATGCACTGTTTGCTGAAACATCCCAAATTCATTTCTAGGAATTTCTTCAAACACGTCAAGGATGTTTCCTCTATAATATGTTGGTTGGACAATTTCCGGCGAAGCATCCATGGATAGGTCCAATGGATCAGTCACTGCCCCACTCGCGGTGTAAGGAAGCAATAGTGTGAGAGAAAAAAAGAGAATGAGCATCTTTTTCATAACATTCTTATACATGCGAAGTTAAAAACACCGCTTTTTTAGCATATCAAAAAAAGTGGGNNAAACACAATGACCGCCCTCACAGGCGGCCGTATATATGACACAATAAGATACACGAGAACATTTATTCTAGCAGGAGAAGCAACGCCATGACGACAATACCCGCCAGGAGAGCTATAAGTTGTTTCAATGATTCTGCAATTCTGGTTTCCTTATGCAATTCTGGTAATAAATCGGCAGTCGCGATATAGATAAATGATCCTGCAGCAAATGGAAGAAACAACAATTCAATTCCTTCGATCTGCCCAGAAAGAAAGAGAGCAAAGATAGCACCAAAAAGAGCTCCGAGCGCAGAAAGAAAATTTAACAATAATGCACGTCCTTTTGAAAAACCTCCATGAAGAAGGACACCAAAATCACTCAGCTCTTGTGGAATTTCATGAAGAACAACCGCAACAGTGGTCGCGATTCCGACAGGAATACTTACCAAAAAACTCGCAGCGATTATCATACCATCAAGAATGTTATGCAAAAAATCGCCAATCAAATTCAAAATAGCAAAAGGATGAACGTGATCTTCTTCAAATTCATGCACATGATGACAATGATGCCACTGAATGAATTTTTCGATAATAAACCAGACGAGAATCCCTGCCAACACACCAAATGATGCCTTCACCGTCAGACCCTCGCGCTCAGTCACTTCAGGCAATAAATGCAAAAAGGCGTCACCCAACAGCGTACCGGCAGAAAAACTTACAAACAACAATAACCATGATTTGATACGATGCACACCAAAGGAAAGCGCCACCGCACCAATGAGTGATACTAAACTCACGATCGTGATACTTCCAAGTGTGTATACCCATGTAGTAAGTGAAATCATATATGTACAATTATACCATTAAGATTTTTGTGAATGACATCGGTCACACAACCCGGTAAACACCACACTGTGGTGTATCTCTCCAAACCCTTTTGCTTTTTTTCTTTTTTCTGTGCAGTCGATACAACTCGTCTTCTCGCAACCTGTGCAGACGACATGGTGATGATGTGTTTCACCATGAATTTCGTAATGCTTTTCACCATGCTGTGTAAGCACGGGATGGATAATATCGAGAAGTTCAAACAAATCGAGAATACGATAGACCGTGACTCGATCCATGCCCATTGCTTTCTCAATCACTTCATTTGGAGAAAACACGCCTTTTTGAGAGGCGATGATATGTGCAATACGAATACGAGACGGGGTTATCTTTTGTTTTTTGTCTTCAAGGAGATTCACAATCCACTCAGAAGTATATTTTTTTATCATACAATTGCAATTCAATTGCATATAATGTACGCAACTCAGTTGCATTTGTCAATACGTGTCTGTGGACAAGTTGAGATATGTTACAAAAAAAGCTATACTAAATTTACATAAATATAAGGAGTGACGAACGCAAGTTCGTCATAATCTGCGAAGATGATCCTTTGTTGATAACGAGCTTGCGCTCGTCACTCCTCTACAAACATAACAGTATGAAATCATTCCTTATCGGTATCATCGCAATCCTCGTCCTCGGTGGCACGTTCTTTTTTTTCTTCATGCGTGAAAATGAAACCCCAACCATTGCCCCAGGGCAAAACACACCTGAACAAACATATCTAAGACAACAACCAATGGAAGATGAACTTCCTGCAACAGAAGAAACCACAGCTCCGCCAACCATAATCGTCGAGGATCAAGCCTATGAGCTCGGTGGTATCACGATACAGTCAGTGAATACTAACGAAGACCTCTGGCTCGTTGCCTACGACGATGATGGTGGCAAGCCAGGTCGCTATATCGGCCAAGTCCGCCTCTCGCCCGGCTCATGGAGTGATGTTGCGTTCCCACTGTATGAAGACTTTGTCACAGACAAAATCTATATCGCGGCTCATAAAGATCTCGGTGAATCTGGCACATTTGAATTCCCTGGCGCAGATGTTGCGCTCACAGTCGACGGTGTTGTGGTGGTCAAGACGGTGCATGTGACGAAGTAAAAAACACTATAGGGAAAGTTTGTATTTTGTACCAAAATTGATGTACTTTCTATACGAAAGTTTGGATAAAAACCAGTTAGCTGAAATGATGAAAATTTTTTATAATCTAATCAAAAAAATATGACAGAAGGAATTCCAACGCCAGATCATCGCGAGCCAAGAACCCCTGAAAGCGAACTCTCTGAGCTAAGTTTTGCTGAATTAGAAAGATCACATCAAGAAATCCAAAGATTAGCTGGGAACACATTTACTGTGACTGAAAATGGGGTAAAAAATGCTCAAGGAGAAGGTGTTTTCATTCGCGCAACTGAAGGGGGTTTTAGGCTCTCTCAGATAACGCCCAACTTAGGTGAAGTTCAAACTTACCTGGCGCAAAATCCAAACACAGCATTAACTAGAGTTTGTACTACTAAAGAAGAAATAATAGTTGCAATGCGTGAAATGTTAGAAGCGCTAGGTAAAAGAATTATTGAATAAAAATTTTCATCACATCAACTAACAGCGTATATCTGCCATGCGCTATCGCGACACTGCAGATGATACGCAAACGTTATACGCAATTCAAATCCTACAATATAATACTCTCCTCCATCTCTTCCTCTTCTTTCGGCTTAAACGGCAACACGTACAGATCTCTTCCAAAATCATCAGGACCAATCAACTCCCCTTCTCCTTTCAATATACGTTCCATGGGCTCACACGCAAAACATCCGTCTTTTGGACAATCAAACTTTTTGAGTTGCCTCGCCAATTTTATTTTTCTCGCAATAGCCAAAATTTGTTCACGTGATTCTTCAAGTGATGGCAATTCTTTTTCTGTAAGCTCATCATTATCCTCGAGATACCAATAACTTGCTTTCACGACTGGTCGTTTTTGTGTTTCAGATACCAATAACAAATAGATCGGCAACTGCAATGATGATTCATCTTCTCGTTGCTTTCCTGTTTTGAAATCAATGATGTGCACCGCGTCTTCTTCTGGCAGATATTCGAGCCAGTCGATCTTTCCACATAAAATAATTTCTTCTTCCTCAGACAACCAAAAATTAGGAAGGTCTTTCTGAATTTTTACAGAAAGATTTCCTATGGGGCCAGGGTTGTTGTATACGCGCGCAATCATCGCTTCTCCTCGTGCACGATATTTATCTTCCGAGCTTTCAGAAAAAAATCCACCTTTCTTTCCAGACACCTTTGCCCATTCTTCTTTAAATTTTTCTGGCAAGGGTTTGATAAATCGTTGATCTCTCGGAAGTCCTGATAAAGATTCGAGCACATTATGAACTGCCTGACCAAGAGCAAGTGGCGGACTCATGAGCGTGATCTTATGTCCAGTCTTTGGATCTTTGTACACGTTTTTGAGAAAGTAACTTCTTGGACACGCAAGATAGTCACTGATAGAACTGTGAGAAACCCATGTGGCAAGAAATTTGTCTGGCATAGTAACAAATTAACAACTAACAATGTACACGTACATTGTACAGGATACTGAACGCTCATCCAAATACGTACAAAATGAAGAGAAAGGTCAAATGAACCGGATAAAACCAATAAAACCACCATGCATGCCCACTATACCCTTTTTGCTGGTTGTACATTGCCAAGAGTGGTAGCGCGCAAAGGGATGCTCCCTGTATGAATGAGGGTAAGGCAAGATATACCAAGAACATAGTGGGGGCAACAGCCGCGATATGCTGCGTAGCAAAAAGGATTACAGCAAACCAAAGTCCCTGCCACAGCAGCATATCTCTCGTTTTTCCATACGTCGTATGAAAAAGAAGAATCATCACCAATCCATACACGCCATAGCCTGTGGGAATGAGAAGACTCATGGCAATCATGCCCATCACACAGAATCTACGCCTAAGTACATCATGACGAAATCGCTCGTAGAGCATGATCGTCACGAGTCCCAAAGCTAAGGTCACAAAGATATTCATACGCCAAGGTATGCCATAGAGCGTCCCAAATATGAAACTATATGGCACCTGCGATACGACGGCAAGCAGCAAAAGACGAGAGAGATATTTTTTTACATCCGTTGTATGATGGTAGCCATTGGCGATGCCCCACGCAAAAATGGGAAACGCAATACGTCCAATAACGCGAAACATCTGCTCTTCAGGAAAAAACAACAGACCGACATGATCGATCAGCATTGTTCCGACAGCAATGAGTTTGAGGGCAAAGAGTGTCATACCAGATATGAATCAAGCACACGTTTTCTTTGTTTGCAATCAGAAATGGTCTCACGAACAAGCTGCCAAAATCGATGTGAATGATTGAGTTCTTTGAGATGACACAACTCGTGCACAATCACATAATCGGCGAGTTCAATGGGCAAAAAAAGTAAGCGATAATGAAAACTCATGTTTCCTTCAGACGAACAACTTCCCCATCGACTCGACATTTTTTTTATTGACACACGATTGTAGGAAAACTGATAGTGTTCATTGTAGAAGCGAAGTCTCCCCAACACAAATTTGAGCGCGCGACTTCGGCATGCAGCCAAACTATCTTGTGTCATGTCAGGAGGAATAATCAATGGACGTTTTTTTTCTACGGTGCGAAGCACTTCTTCTACCCACGAAATCTGTGATGCAAAAAATTCATGCACGCGTTTTTCAGAAACATGACGTGGCGCCGTGACGATTACCTTTGCCTCGGCATTCACCGTAATGCGGATATGCTTTGATCGTGAATGTCGTTTGATAGTATAGCTTGGTAACATAGTACTCACATTGTACCATAACAAAAAGACTGTCCCACAATGGGGACAGTCTTTTATTGTTTGTAAGAACGAAGTCTTACGCAACGAGCTGAACGTTTACAGCGTTCATTCCCTTTGGTGATTCCTCAAGATCAAAAGTGACTGCGTCACCTTCTTTGAGTTGGTCGTATTCTACACCAACGAGTGCCTTTGCGTGGAAAAAGAGATCTTTTTCCTGACCGTCAGCGGCGATAAAACCGAATCCTCGGTCTGTAAGTCGTTTGATAGTTCCTTGCATAGGAAGAGATAGTTAATATGCTACGAAAAATATGTTCCCGGAGAAAATTCGACCTTCTCTTCTCCTATGCGGGTTCTACTTTTGTGCGAGATCACTATAGCACAAAAATCATATTTTGTCAAGGGGTACGTGGATCGTGGACGTGTATATCTTCTTTGCGGGGGTTACCAAGAACGTCGTGGGTGTGCACTTTGTGACCCTCGTGGGCCACGTGGACCACGTGATCCTCCTCGCCCCTGCCCATTGCGCTGGGCATACCCGCCGCCTCGTGGAGGTCGTCCGTGTGGCTGAGAAGAACGCTCTTCATACGCCGGTTTTGGTCGTGCCGCGGGCAATGCTTTTGGCAATGAAAGCACAGGCAACGTCTTACGAATAAGTCGTTCAATTTTTTTCACATCTGCTCGTTCATTTGGCGCAGCGAAAGAAATAGCTTTGCCGGATTTCCCTGCACGACCCGTTCGTCCGATACGATGCACGTAGTCCTCTGCATTGTCAGGAAGGTCAAAATTGATAACAATGCCAATTTCCTTCACATCAATGCCACGCGCTGCGATATCTGTTGCGACGAGAATACGTATTTTCCCTTTTCGGAATGCTTCTAATGCACGTTGGCGTTGGCTTTGTGTTCTATTGGAATGAATCTCATCAGCAGTATGTCCCATACCACGGATATCCCGTGCTATTTTTTTTGCGCCATGCTTTGTGCGAGAAAACACGAGGACAGATGATCCCCTGCTCTCTTGTAAAATATGATCCAGCAATCGGATTTTATCCGGTTTTGAGACCACAAACAATTCTTGTTCTACATTTTGTGCAGCTGTCCCTTGTGGTGCAATCTCGATACGAAGTGGTAGCTTCATATATGCCGCAGCAAGCGCTGAAATTTCCTTTGGCATGGTTGCAGAAAAAAGCAATGTCTGTCGCTCCTTTGGTACAGTCGCAAGAATCTTTTTAATCTGTGGAAGAAATCCTACATCAAGCATACGATCTGCTTCGTCAAGAGCAACGATAGAGACATTACCTAGATTGATTTCTCGCTGTTCCATAAAATCCACAAGCCGTCCTGGTGTGGCAATCACAATGTGTGGTTTCTTTCGAAGTGCAGCAAGCTGCTTGCCTTGTGGTGCGCCACCGATTAGGACGGCAGTCTTGAGGCCAAGTGGCCCTGCGACTTTGAGAAGCTCTGTTTCGATCTGGATCGCGAGCTCTCGCGTTGGTGCGAGGATGAGCCCACGTCCTTGGCCAGAGCCTAGCCGTTGAACCATAGGGATACCAAAAGCCAAGGTCTTTCCAGTCCCTGTTTGTGCAATGCCTACTACATCTTTGCCCTCAATGGCAGCAGGAATGACCTGATGCTGAATCGGGGTCGGGGTCAAAAACCCTTGTTTTGTGAGGACCGCGAGAAAGTTCTCACGTATCCCAAGGTCGGCAAACCGACCGGTGTTGGTGTCGTGTGTTGTCATATATATAGTTAGGTGACCCACGGTCTTACTAGCCAATATATGACAGAGAAGATGCGAGTCGCTGGATGTACCAATAGGTACGGGTGTTCCAGCTTATATGAATGCAGAACTATACCAGAAAAGAATAGTTTTGTCAAGTGGCGGTATCCCTTTGAGGATTATGTTATGTACACATAGAACATTACCTTATCAGTACAGAATCGAACCATTTTTCCTGAAAAAAGACACTATCTACTATTTCTTGATCTGTTATACCCATATACGATTCAGGAACAACAATTAATTTGTCATCTTGATCATCTTTTCTATGCATAATCGCTACACAAATTCCATCAAAAAATTCTACTTGTTCGTGGACACCAAGAAGATATGCATCAATTTCTTCCTTATCTGGTGCCAATGTATCAGGAACAAATCCGTAATTGACCTCGTACACAAATCCATATTCAGGATGAAGAGAATGCATTGGTCTATCTATGGTAATATGTACTTTTTTTCCCAAAAAACTTTTTAATTCATCTAAAAAATCAGTATCCATAAAAAAATTAAAGGAATTTTATCCTTATTTGTTTTTCTCTTGAAACTTCTTCACAAACGTAACCACATTCATATCTGTCCAGACATTCCGTTTGCTAATTTGTGTTGCGAGGACTATTCCTTCGAGACGGGTGCAACGAGACAAGGCAACATACAGCTGTCCTGGAGCAAATGTTCCTCGACCAATATCAAGAATAACGCTATCAAACGTTTTTCCTTGCGCTTTGTGAATCGTTACTGCCCAGGCAAGCTTGAATGGATATTGTGTAAATGATCCGATGACATCGGCTTCAATATGTCCCTTTTTTTTATCATACGTATATTCATACATATCCCACGTATACGGAGCCACGAGCTCGACTGTTCCATCTGCAAGTTCTACCCATACAAGCGTCTCACCGTTTTCTTTTTCAATTGATTCAATTTTCCCGATCGTTCCATTGATCCATCTCCCCTGCCGATCATTATTCAAAAGCATAATTTGCGCACCTACTTTTACCTCAAGTTCATTATTGGTAGGAAACAATCGTTCTTCAAATTTTCCAGATCGTTCTCCCTGAAATCTCCACGATGTCATGCCCAGTTTTGCAAGTTCTTTTTCATTGATCTTCGCAGCCATGTCATTGGTCGTAGTGAGATAAATTTCAAAATCTTCTTGATCTGGTTCGTAGGTAGGATCGTACTGCGCATTGATCACGGCGATCTGCGCGTCTGTGACAGTATTATCGCGAATGGCATTCAAGAGAACGATAAAATCAGTATCCTTTTGTCGATATATCTTTTCGAGCTCGACAAACGTCAATTCAAAATCTCCTTCATCCGACAATAATGTCCTCTGTCCTGAAAATACATGGGATGCAAAAAAATATGGACTGGTATATTTTTGGAGAAACGCAATTTTATCTTCTGAAGTCAAAACCGGTGGCAATTGATACAGATCACCAATCAAGATCATCTGTACACCACCAAAAGGACGTTCTTTATCTTTGCCATTGATTCTCATAAACTTGTCGATACAATCGAGCAAGTCTGCACGCACCATGGAAATCTCATCGATCACAATCGTATCAAGTTTTTGATAGATACTTTCTTCTTCTTTTGAGGTACGTTGGTTTCGTATTTTTTGCAATGTGACATCGGGTTTGAATCCAAAAAAAGAATGAATCGTTTGCCCTTTGATATTTACTGCTGCAACACCTGTCGGTGCGAGCACCACGATTTCTTTTTTTGTATGTTCACGAAAATACGTCAGGAGCGTAGACTTCCCTGTCCCAGCCCGACCAGTGACAAACAGATGTTTGTGCGTGTTCTCCATAAGTTCATACGCACGCTTAAATTGAGGATTGAGTTCAATCTTTTCTTTCCCTTTCTGTGATGATTTCTTTTTCATATAAAAACATCATACCATGGTATGACCCATCTACAAAAGGAGGAATTGGATATACATCTAAGAGTGTTCAAATATCTACAAATTGTAGATATTTGCAAGAATAAAAAATGATTTTTCTACTCCTGCCCCAATCTGAACCATATCGTTGGAATCAACAATATGGTTGTGGACAATTTCCTCACTTGACTTTTTCCCTTATTTGGTCTATAGTAACTTCATACCTGCCAGGGGTCAATCCTGGAAAACCATCCACAAAGACCTGACTTAGTCAGGTCTTTGTTTTGTTATTCGGGCAATATGCTTTTTAATATTCTGCGCGTTTAATACGAGATGTGCTGATTCTCTCAATTTTGTCGTAATATACCCACCCTTTACAATAATAATCTTCTTCCCTTTTTTCTTCAAAAAATTATGTAAATATACAAAATCAGCGTCCCCCGAAAAAATACAAAATGTGTCATAATGTTTCAACATTTTGATTGCATCCACAGATATTTCTACATCAAAATTGCATTTTCTGATTTCCAAATAATTCGTTCCGTCAATATCCTTCATGATACGCTTCGAATAAATTTTTTCTTCTGTTTCAATATAATGCTTAATTTTTTGTATATCTTTTGTAACGACCTTGCGTTTTCCAAATATTCTACGCAATTCATAGGTGAAACTCAAAGATCCAGGATTTTTAGGATCCTCTCCATAGTATATTCTTGTCTTTTCACTAAACAAATCAGAAAACTCCTTCAACTTTTCGAGATCAATAGAAATTTTTTCGTCATGTAAAAGAAGTGTATTGTTCCAGTCCTGTCTATCCTTTTCAAACCACTTATTTACATTGGAGAAATCTATAAAAGAAAAAATTCTTCCATACCCTTCGGTAAGTTCCAGCTCCTTACGGATGTATTCCTTTTTGAATTCTTCCAAATTCATATACCAGATACTTCAAATACCCCTCAACTTTTTTATCAATGGCTTCGCGATCTTTTTCAATTTTTTTCATCTCGCTCCATACAGTTTTTACATCCACCACTTCCTCATCCTCACAATTTTCTACATAGCGACGGACATTGAGATTGAATTCTTTTCCTCCTTCCAATTACTGCGATGTCGCCATCATGAGAAACATCTGCCGTATCATTTCACCATTTGGCAATTCGCCATCTCCGTTTGGATTCAATCCATTCATGACTTCGACAAAATCTGAAAATCCGTCACCATCTGTATCTGCATTGTTTGGGTCCCAGCCAACAGCAGTTTCTTCTGCATCGCCTAGCTGATCTCCATCGCTATCGCCTGCTTCTCCGACATACTGGACATAGCTCAATGGCACAATACCATCGATAGTAAGATCATAAATTCCTTCTCCTTCTGGGAACGTCTCGCTCTTTCCATCTTGGGTAAATCTGAGGAAATAATCTTCTCCATCACTCATATAGAGATATGCCCCAAGCCCTGGGTCAAAAGGGACGACAGCCATGTATGGATCAGCACATCCCGCAGGCTGAAAACCGTCGGCATTGAGACATGCCGTGCCATCTCTACCAAGTTTATTGAGATACATGTCGATATATGGATACTCTCCATGAATATCCCAAAAATGCTCAAGGGCTGTCTGAATATTGTAAATATCTTCGAGACGTTGTTTGTCTAACACCGCAAGAGGATGTTCTTGTGTTCCTGTCGCATTATTTGCAACAGTATTCTTCTGTATTTGTGATGGCTCTGTGTTTGTTGGTAGGGTATCTGATGCTGTTTCTGGCGTGGTGACGAGAGCGGGCGAAGCGGTACTGCCACCAAGTGGATTTTTTTGTACGTAGAAAAATACGCCTACACCGATGACAAGAGCGAGTGGAATAAGGATGGCGAGGTATGTTTTTTGTGAATGCATAAAAAAATATTACTGATGGCAATAGTATAGCAAAATATGTTTTGAAGTGATACTCCACTACTCAGGAGTGTCTGGCGTGGGCGCGGGAACAATGGGATCTTCCTCTGGGGCAAACTGTATCAGATCTCCTGGAAACCAATTTGAATATGCAATGTGCTCAAAATTATTTATGTTCATATTGGTGGTAGTGATGGTCGTCCCTGAATCTCCTCGTATCCCATATTTTGCATCTCGAATAAATACCGCATCCATGAGTGTCGTTCCACCACGCACATCTATGGCTGTCATATTCCAACTGGGATAATTTTCCCAATTGTCAAAAAAGTGAATGGTATCGCCAGTAAACGTCGTATTGCTATTTCTTATTCTTAGCAATATCCCCGGCCACGCACTGCCAGCGATATCGGTATGAACAAACATCACATCTGCCGAAGAAATATCTATCATGATACGTCCCTGTTGGGACACAGTAGCTCCACCACCAGATATATTTGTATGTATCAAATTTCCTTGTGAACCTGGATAAAATATCATGCGCGACCATTGTTCCGCCCACCCGCTGATCGACACAGGAGACGCTGGCGTACCATTTGTCTCGAGTGTCCCATAAATATGAAAAAAACCTTTATTCCCGATGCCTATACCTCCCCCTTCTTCTACAGTCAACGTGACATCTGCGGGGATAGTGACAGAGCCAAACGCAACATATGCCCCAGAAGAGATCGTTGTATCTTCCGTGAATTCGTATGAAAGAATAACAATACTATTATTCACATTTTCAGAAAAAATATTATTTCCAGACAAATTTGGAAAGATACCATAAAGAATAATCGGACCTTTTGGATACGTAAAATGGGAAAAGCGAGTATCTACGATTGAGAGAGATCCACTCGCGTTTGATGTATTTTTTATTGCAATACCGCCTGTGTCAAATATAGAATTGGCAATCTCAACATGTCCGCCCTCCATCCAGAGTACAGCATTGTCATCTACAAAATTATGATTTGTGTGAATATATGAATCTAGTAATGACACATGATCTAAGATAGTTGTGCCACTATTTCGTATTACTTGTGATTGCGCTTGTCCGTAGACAAATCCATTGCTAGTCACAAATGGATCTCCGCCATACGACACTTCGGTATAATGCATTTCAAGCGTTCCACCACTCACGACATCAATATGCGACCAGTCGCCTGGCGCAGGACTACCTCCTCCAAAAAATTGATTTTGCCATGTGTCATCTGATGCAATACGTCCGGAGGTAATACGAACAGGAGACTCTGCTGTTCCATTTACAAGCAATGTGCCTTTTATAATGACTGTCGCTTTTGATGAATGTCCAATCAATGTCACGCCAGCATCAACAACCAACGTTTTTCCTTCAGGTATAAGCACTTCACCACTGAGTACGTATGGGCTATGATCAGCAGTAAGTGTCAGGACACCATCATCATCTATCAATTGAGGATATTGTTCAAAAGGATGTTCGAGCATCCACAACCGATCATTTGGTTGGAGTGGACTGCCATATATCACACCACACCCATTACTTACACCCTGTGCGCTAATATGCTCACTCGTTTTCCATGCATTACGAGAATCAATTCGTTGCATTGACGCGCCAGGATTACCCGAAGGCCAACCTTCCAAAAACAAGAGTTCATCAATAATATTTCCGTCACTATCCAAAAGCCGCATCGTCATTCCCGCGTCATCAAGATCTTTGTTTTGGTATACCAAATCTATTGGCAATTTTAATACAGCATCTTGAATACCGTCTTTTCTCGCTAAAAGAAAATAATCGCTTGGCTCAATTGTACCAGCCAATTTTATTGAACTTGTCGCAGTATCTGGTGATATCAATTCAATATGCCAGCCCGAAAGATCAATGGCGGTATCTGTTGTATTTTTTAATTCCATCCATTCCTGCTTTGGGCAATCACGCACTTGTGTTGGTGCACCGGCTGTTCCACCCCACGCAATTTCATTTATGATCACTGACTTTGGCCAATCAAATGAAATAGCCGTATCACTTTCATACCACTCGCTTCCATTGCCAAGTTCATCAAAGGCTTGAACACGAAAAGCGTACTCATGAGGACGTTCGCCGGTAAACATAGAGCTGGTACTTGTCGTTGACGTCACAATATCTGTCCATCCAGCGTCATCGGTATTCACCTGCAATGCATAGAAAATAGTACTACTTGTTTCATCTGTACCAACCCATGAAATGCCAATGCCTGTGGATGTTTCATCTTCTGTAATAATAAATGATGTTATCACAGGCGCAGTAGTATCTCGTGTGATAAAAAGTGTTATGCTTGTACCTTGAATGGCATCGTCAGCGAATGGTGTGAGTGTAATGTCATTTCTCCCTTCCACCAAAGGGACGTGTGCTTCCCAGGTTGTGCTCGTGAAAGAAAATGTGCTACTCGCAATGGAAGAAATAATGTTTGTTGCTACGTCATTCTTGGTTCCAAAGAGTGTAACCGATGATGTTGCGACAGAAAAACTATCATCGATTGATTCATCCTGAATGATTTCAGGTAACACGACTGCTTCGTCTCCACTGTTCGTATTACTTTCAGAAGAACTACTCGAACTTCCTCCCCCACCACCAAAAGAGAAGAATGGCGCGACTGTATCAATCACCTTTTTTGTGGTATCAACTATTTTATCCCCGAGCACGTTACTGACGTCTTTTATTTTTTCAATAATTGTTTTATTTTCATCAACAACAGATTGTTCTTCTGTGGTTTCCACCACAATTTCCTGTTCTTTCTCCACTCGTTGAAAAGAAATGCTCGCAAATGAAGAACCGACTTGCAAAAATTGCGATCCGGATTGGCGGACGAGCTGAAGGCGGAATGGCTTTGACACATCTGTTGGCACAGATACAGGCACAGTGAGCGATACAGATGCCCCAGCAGCAACTTCCTCGGCAATCACCGCTGGTCTGAGTTTTGTTTTCCACGACGGCACATACCACTTCGTATTTTCTTCACTGCCTCCGACGACATTGAGTGATATCTCATGTGGTTTCCATGTTGTGTTTCCTGTATTTTTTATCGTCAGTTTCACAGCGGCTTCGTTTTCTTCTGATGAAACCTGAACGGCTACGGATTGCAGGGCAAAGACACCATCATAGATGCTGGGCTGTTCTTCTTGGACTGGTACTTCGATTTGTTCTTCAATATTTTCTTGCTCCACTGTTTCGGTTTCTTGCGTTTGAACGTCTTCATCGCGTTGAAATAGATTTTTGAAGAAATTTGATATGTTTTGAAAGATGGAGGGTTTTGATTCTGTAATTTGCGGAGGAACTGTTTCAACGGTAGCAGTCTCTTCAGGAGCTTCTCCATTTTTTTTGAAAATAATACTTGCATAATTATTCTTCGACCACGCCAATTTGAATTGTTCTATCGTATATTGATTATTTTTCCCTAATGTTTTTCCTGGGTCGTTCACATATACATGTGTGTCGTCTATTCCTGTGAGAACCATAAAATGCATCACATCTGAGTCAGATGAATACATGTTTGTATACACAGCTATAATGCTTGGATTCCCTATATCTAAGTTACTTTTTAAAATCTCTATATCTCCACCTCTATAAATTTCAACCTGCTCTTCAGAAAAATTTCCATATTCTAATGCCACCCTTTTTAACATGTCTACACTTGTATAATTACCATTATAATTTCTCTTACTATGACCAAAAATTTCTTCTATCCAATCATCTAATTTTTTTATCGATTCTATATTGGGAGACGTACCATTAAAAAAACCATCTATCATTAAATAAGAAGTTTGTCCGCAATTTCTTGATTTTTCTTGCCAACTGCCAGGGGGAACTTGAGATTTGAAAGGTACTCCAATTGCATCGGCTAATGCGATTTCAGGTAAAACCAGTGATAGTGCAATACTTACAACTAATGTTCCCCTCCTAAACAACGACATATCTTTAACTTAGAGCGTGAAATTTTTTAAAACAGATGCGATGAAATCCAAGTCATCACATTGTTGGAAGTAAAGCGTATAAACGCTATTTGTTTTTTGTGCTTTATATTTAGGATCTCCTGAGGTGACATATTCACCAAAATATTTAATTTCATACCAATCAACATCGTAATCATTAACTTCTTTAATAGTATAAGATTGACAATCCTGACTATTATCACAAGTAGTTTTTACTTCAGTTTCTATATTATCTAAATTCCCTTCACTCACGTCCACAATTACACGACACCCCGGCAACCCACCATATCCATCAGCAGGTTCCTTATAATCTTGTATAACCAAATCATTCTCTTCCAACTTATCACTATACAAATACATATCACTAGCAACTTTCACTTCATACCCGGCTTCTTCATTTACGACAAGTCGTTCACCATTACCCAAATTTTGTACATCAACCACATCTGGGGGTGCTTCTGGAAGTACATCTTCAACAATTGGCGTTGAGTCACTCGGCGCCGCCACCCTCTGCCGCCAAAACACCACTCCCCCAACAATCACAATCGTCACTACAAATAAAAAAACCCAGCCGCGAAGGCCATGGGTCGATGAACTGTTTGAAATATTTTTTTTCATACCCTCCTTACATAAAAATAAGATGGTAGTAGTATACTAAAAATCTAAAATGTATCAAAAATACTTTTCCACACCTACCTCGGCGCAGTCGGATCACTGTCTTCCGGATCCTCTATCCGCTTCCCCCACTGCCACCTCGGCTTTTCGCCTGTTCGAACAGTAATAAGAATCAATATTATCGTAAGAATAATGGTATCAAAAAGGAAACGGTAGATTGATTGTTCATCTTCAGAAACAGACCCAGCATACCGAAAAAACAAATTGCCCAACGCTATGACAATGTACGCAAGAAACACAAGCCAACCTTCCCACGTCGCAGGCTGCCATCCCCATCCAAACAATTTTCTCTTGAACCAATATCGCTTCATATACTTACAGTGTACGACTATCATACGCCCAATGCAAGACTGCCTGACGCTGACGTGGACGACATGTCGCGTCACCCTTTCTACAATTTTTTTGAATCTGAACAATATGCCGAGAGATCGCTTTCCATCGTTTTATCTGACGTGCATCTTCTNNCTGGCTGAAACACGAAACACATTATATTCTTTATGTTTTTTTTGATCAGGTGGAAGTGCCACGCCCTTGAACCAAGTCTTTGGCAAATCAGTTGGCATCAAATTTTTTACCCCAATAAAATACGCCCCACCAAACACACCAAGCTGGAGCATTTCTTTTGGCGACAGATGAGGCTTGAATGCTAAATCAAAATTCTTTCCCTCTGGCTCGATGAGTGTATACCGATATTTCTTTTGGAAGTTATCTGAATAGATAATTTGTTTTGGTACACGTCGAGGCATAGAAAAAACTTAGTTTAATCCGAGAAATTGAAGCACGTAATGAACGAGTGGATCAGCATCTGGTCCATACACAAGAGCTCCTCCGAGAATACCCGTAAGTGAAAGTGCGATAAAACCAAGCATCGCAATAGATTTACGAATGATGGGTCTATCGAGAGCATATGCAACGCGTACGATGATGTTCCATACTTTTTTTACGAATGGAAATTTTTCAAGACGAACCATGTACTCGAAATCACGAAGCCAAGCAATGACATAGATACCCGCAAGAACGGCAAAAAGCCATGTTGTGATACCAGCAACCGTTTCATGTACTTCCAAAATGGCTCTATTGACGACGCGTGTTTCTGCAGCTGCGTCTCCACTCGACAATGCAAAAAATGCACCAATTACACCCGCACACACGATAATCCCTTTTGTATACCGATACCAAACATGCGATTCAAGGCGTTTTAATGGGAGAATTTCGAGAACCGCATAGAGCGTCAGCACCCCAATAGGGAGATGCACAAGAGCAGGGTGAAGAGAACCTATTATTTCTTCTAAAAACATAGCGTATTATTTTTTTATAAAACATCCACACTATACTCCACAAAACACGTTGTTACAAGCTATATACTATGACCCTATACAAACAAAAACAGCCTTACAAAAGCTGCTTTTGAGAATGGGCGAATCGCAACCGAAGTTGCGATTCGCCCGTGACACGTTGGCGCGCTTGGCGCTGTGTGTCAGGCGAGGAGATCTCCTGCACCGAGAAGCCTGATGCCCCGACGCAACTCATCCATGAGCTCGGTGTCGCCGTCGATGAAGCCCATCATGTAATTGACGATCTTTATCATGGCAGCGAGCTCTCTCTCCTCTTTCTGAGCTTGGTTGTGGTTCACCCCGACCTTCAGTGGCACCTTCAGATCGAGACGCGACCACGTAAAGTTTCCGACGATCAGCATGCGGAGGATGAAGTGGAAGTCCTCCATTCCTCCAGCACTGTCACACCAGGCATCAAAGTGCCCGACGGTCACGATCGCGCTCCACCTAATAAGCATCATGGTGTTGCGCGGCTTGTCGTACGAGATGCCGAGGTCGACGGTTGTCCCGCGGTCACGTCCATCGAAACTGGTGCCGACACAGCCAACACGATCAGAGGTCAACATCTCAGTAAACATACTGTCGAGGTGAGACCGTTCCCAGATCGTCTCAACCGAGAGGGGCAGCACAAACTCTACGGACTGCTCGCGTTTCCGATTCGCCACCGAGTTCATCATCTGTATCCGAGCGAGCGCTACGTTGAGCGCATTTGACCAGCTGTAGCCGGACATCATTTCGATGACGATGACACGGTTCCTTCCGAGTTCGGCGATCTTGGAGTCCGTATCTATGTCTCGACGCACTCGTCCGCGCGTGGTTTCATCATGCCCATGCACGACCACAATCACCCAACCAATGCCGTTCTTCAGGGAACGGATCACGGCCTTGACCGAGTCAGGGTTATTGTTGTACGTGCGGATGATGCACGCAATGTTCTTGAAAAATCTCACGATCTTTTCTCCCGTCTCCCGCTCAGTGGAGTGGAACCCTTGGAAAGAACCACAGTCGTTACGCCCGCTCTGTGACGCAAAAACTGACCTGCACGAATATGCAAGTCAGTTACCATACTTTGTTTTTTACCTTTTGTCAAGATGTCTATTGAGACATTGTTTCATCTTCTATCCACGTCAACAGCAATTCCTTCCCCTTCTCTGCCCACTCACTCTTCCCCAGCTGCTCCATCTCGAGAATATAATCTGCAAGCAAATCTTGCTTTTCTTCTTTTGATATCAGAGTAAAAAATGTGTTCATCATATCCCAACGCGTTTGTTCGCGCACGGTATCGTCTTCTATTTGAAGCCACAGATCGTTTTCAAATGCCCATTTCAAAAATTCTTCATCACCTTCCTTCTCATGGATAGTTGCCAAAAGTTTTTCTTGAATATCGTCTTCTGTTTGTCCAGAATAATCTACTTTTGGGAGCCATTGTGAAATTTTGCCGAGCGTAGAAGACAAATGATCAGAAATGGTATCTGGATCATATACGATATCTTGCACTGCATAGGCAGGCCGCATCGCAAGGTGGATTTTTTCCGGATGATTTTTTATATCCATTTCGGACAGTGCGGTGACAAGGGCTTCGGCTTCACCAAACGTCAAATCCGTGCTGACTATTTTATACAGAATGTAATGAAATGGTTTATCAATTGCAGACGACGACTCAGGGACAAACTTAATTAGCATCTGCTTCAGGAATGTAGAATGATTCCGCGCACGCTGCGGCTCACCAATTGCATAGCCCTGCCGATTGCGAAGCCACTGGAGCGTTTCTGTCGTTGGAAGCTCTGCTGTTCGAAGCACACCGAGTGTTTCTGAAAATCCAACAGTGACGATATAGTCAGCCTTGCTGCCAACGATGCGTTCAATATTTTCTATCCCATACGCCAACCCACCGAGTGCACACGAATTGGACACATAATAATCTGTAGAAGTAACACCCTTCCCAAAAGGCAACGGCGCATACGTGCCTCGAGGGACAGCAGTAATCGTGACAGCCTCTTTTGCCGTATCAATCTCAATCATCTGGATCGCATCACAGTGCCCAAACTCTTGTCCTGCGCGACTATCAAGTCCAATAAGTAATACACGAGCAACCCCATCTTCGCCAAAGGGGTCTCCATCTAGCTGAAAATCCTTCTTTTGTCTATCAGTAAGCACGGCGTCGATGGCAGCTTGCTGCCTAGCATGTTCTTCTCGTACTTCACGAGACTCTTGATACCATGTATACCCATACACAAAAAATGCCAGTACTATGAGACTGAATAAAAAAAAGACCACCCTCCAACAAATACGAAATACTCGCTTCATATGATTATCTTACTCCTACGTACATATATCATCCGCATACGATCATCGTACCCCAAAATACCACATCGTTCAAATAACACAACTGTCCTGTGTACAGGTTCAGAAATCTCTGCTGTGTCAAAAAGAAAAAAAACACAAAGTTATCCCAATTCAAGGCTAGAAGCAAGAGTGCTGTTTATGTTATACTATTCGGGTAGTATATGCCTCATACACTTCCCTATTTCTATACATGTTCGTGTCTCACGGGAAGAATACGAATGCACTTCTATGAAGAGTCCTACGCTTCTCTCTTTCAGACACAATAGCACGTCAAAAGTCTGGATGGCACTGACTATTTTTGGTATTGCCATCCTTGCGGTGTTGTTGCCACAACTCTATGACATGCGGCTCGATATTGCCAACGCAGGAGATGGGTCTCAAGGCGACCCCTGGACAGTCTGCGCAAGCGGGTGTGATTTTACTACACTGACAGCTACCTTTGCCAGTACGACTGTCGGCAATGGCGACTATATAAATATCGACGCGTCATACGCGACATCCACGGAAACCCAACCAATCGATTTCAACTCTAAAACAAATCTTACACTTGATTGTCAAAACAGCGGTGCCACACTTGGTGATACCGCCGGCGGAGCCAGTATACTCTCTCTTCCTGCAGATTCAACACTTCAAAACTGTACTATTTCAAACATGCTAGTTTCCCTCAATGCATCTACACTGACCCTGAGTGGAAATACGTTTAGTACATCGACCACCAGTAGTGTGCAGTTTGGGAGTGGTACAAATGGGGCAACGGTATCAAATAATACCGGTCTGCAACGTGTCTATACCGGTTCAACAGGCGCAAGCAATATAACGGTCTCAAATAACACAATTGAAGCGTATGATCCAAATGGAGACACAAACGTGCTCTACTTCTTTACAGCCGAAAACATTTCTGTGACATCAAATACCATTCGTTCGTATGACAGTTCTATCAAAAACCTCGTGTATGTGGATCTGACGACAAGCACACTGATACAAGACAATGTGCTGGAATATGAAACAGCATCATCAGAACAATTTCCAAATGGAGCTATATATCTCGAAGATGCGGTGAGTACGACCGTGTCATACAACGATATTATTTTGGAATCTTCACTAGGGATTGCAGATCAAGCAAATGACGGTATCCGTTTCTACAATGATACAACAGGGAGAGATGTGGATGCTACGATAGAACACAATAGCATATGGATGTATCAAGATGGTCATACTGGTATAAACTTCTTTGATGCCGCAGGTGGAACAGCGGGAAACATAACAATCACTGCAAATTATAATATCTTTTACAACGCATCAAGTACAGCAAGTCTTGGAAATGGATTCCAAACAAGTAAAAATAATAGCGGATCAACATACACGCTGACCAATGACTACAACGGATATTATTCCATCGGCACACAAATCCAAGACAATACCAGCGACGGCTTTTCCCCTTCCGTAGGTTCAAACTCAATTACAGACAATCCTTATTTTAAAATCAACGATGCAAGCTCTAGCAATGATACAGAACTTGCACCATTTAGTCTGTACCTCGATGCCAACGGATCAACGGATATTGGTGCGTACAGTGCCGCGCGCGGCTCAAGCTTCACGATCGATGATGACTGTACAGTCGATTATGCTTCTTGTCACGGAACATCAACAAGCATTATCGCCGCAACAGCAGCAACAAATGATACCTGGACACTCGCAGCAGGTACCTACAGCAACTTTGCCATGACGACGACCAGCAGACGTACAGGATCAGTGACCATAGACGGCGCTGGCGCGAGTACTCTTATTTCAAATGCATCCGCAAGCCCTATCAAATTCACAGGTCTCGATAGCATGACTATCCAAGATCTCATAGTACAAGATGCGACAAGCTCGGCATCATCATACACATGGACAGGATTGAGCTTTGACTATGGTGGAACATCATACAATCAAACACTCGCATTAGAATTCCCTTCAGACGGATACGCTATTTTAGTAGAAACAGATTGTAATGTGGGTAATCTTGTCACATTTATGCCGCCAACAGATGGGAATGATGTAACATCATACCTTGGCATGGGAACAGATAACTATCATATAGCACTTACAACAGTGTTTGGGTCACCAGTTACTATGATTGTGCCCAGCAGTGTCGCAGCAAACCAAGCAGCATATGAAGCACTGACTGACTGTATCACCCCTGCAGCATGGGTGGATACAGCCTTTGCTCAGTCTGGTGGGAGCTATACATATGACAGCGCAGCATTCGCGAGTGCTAGTATTACGGTTACTTCTGGCTACACAGCACCACCAGCCCTCGCACAGGTGAGTAGCCTTATTGCTGGAATTCAACTTATTGACACAACCAACACCACAATTACCAATGTTACATCTACAAACAATCTCTACGGTATATCACTCGAAGGAACTGCCGCAACAACTGTCATATCAGATAGCACCATCGCAAACTCTACCCAATATGACATCTATAGTGATTCCACGAACAACAACACCTTAAAAAATGTCGACTTTACACGAGCATCGAGCACTATTTCTGGTACAGGAAATGTCGATGTCCAATTCAAAACGCGCGCACTCATACAAAATACGAGCTCTACGCCTCTTGGAGGGGTGGGACTCACGTTTACTTCTGACGATACCAGCCAAACATATAGTGCAACGACAACAGATACTGGATACACGGCATATTCAGGATATTTGTCAGCTTTTACCATGACATCTTCTTCTATTGCGACAAACAACGGTGGATACAACCCATACGCAGTGAGCGTGAGTGCTACAAGCACCTATGCGGCATCATCAACAGCATTCACTCTCGACAGTGTTGATGAAACCATTACAGTGACAATGATTGGAGCACCGGATGTGCCTGCATTTTCATCATTTACCAACACAACCAGTTCTATCCAAGCAGCATGGGGTGCTGTTTCAGAAGCTGCGTATTACACCGTGTCATCCACTGTGCCAGGCTTTACCTCTGTCACCACCACAAATACCAATATCAGTTATACAGGCCTTGATCCGGCTACAACATATAATTTCCAAATAAAAAGTACCAATGGAATTGACTTGAGCAGTGCGTTTTCGAGCGTCACGTCTACAATCACAGACACTCCCCCAGCACTCGACCCACCAACAGTCACCGACTTTTCAAATACCACAACAAGTATTCAAATTTCGTGGAGTTCGGTAAGTGGTGCGACGTATTACACAGTTTCTTCGACAGTCGCAGGATTTGAAACAGTGACCACAACAAATACCAATTACACCTACACATCCCTTGACCCTGCAACGACGTATTATTTCCAGACACAAACGCGTGATGCCTATGGACAAGACGGAAGTTTCTCAAGCGTGACATCAACAATCACAGACACACCTCCCCCACCAAGCGCGCCAACGATAAGTGAATTTACCAATACCACAACCACAATTCAAGTAAGCTGGGGTGCTGTGTCTGGCGCTGCATACTATACTGTGTCAAGTACCGCCGATTCTGCGGTCACCACGACGAACACAAACTATACCTTCAATAGTCTAGACCCTGCCACATCATACACATTCCAAGTCAAAACCACAGATGCCTATGATCAAGACAGTAGCTATTCTTCGGCATCTTCCACAGTGACGGAAACACCAGATCCACTAGCAGCGCCAACCGTAACAGGGTTTACCAATACAACCACGAGTATTCAAATCGCATGGAGTGCGGTAAGTGGTGCAACATATTACACAGTTTCGTCAACAGCCACTGGTTTTGAAACCGTCACAACGACGAACACAAATTACACGTATACATCTCTTGATCCTGCAACCACGTATTACTTCCAGACACAAACACGGGATGCGTACTCTCAGGACGGAAGTTTCTCTTCTGTTACCTCGACCATCACTGACACACCAGACCCTCTTGCTGCTCCCATAATCACTGGATTCACAAATACCACATCGAGCATTCAAATAAGCTGGGACGCCGTTGCCGGCGCAACATACTACACCGTATCTTCAACAGTCACAGGATTTGAAACAGTGACAACCACAAACACAAACTACTCATATTCTGACCTAGACCCTGCGACCACATATTACTTCCAGACACAAACGCGAGATGCGTATGCTCAGGACGGAAGTTTCTCCAGTGTGACATCAACCATCACAGATACGCCACCTGCTCTCGATCCCCCAACAGTGAGTGGATTTAGTAACACAACAACGAGTATTCAAATCTCATGGAGTGCAGTAAGTGGTGCCACATACTACACCGTTTCTTCAACGGTTACAGGATTTGAAACAGTCACAACCACAAATACAAATTACACATATATAGATCTTGATCCTGCTACGACGTATTATTTCCAGACACAAACACGTGATGAGTATTCTCAAGATGGTGATTTTTCTTCAGTGACATCAACAATCACAGATACTCCGCCAGCTCTCGACCCCCCAACTGTCACTGGATTTACAAATACCACGTCTACTATTCAAGTAACGTGGGATGCAGTAGCTGGTGCGACATACTATACAGTCTCTTCAACCGTGACTGGATATGAAACTGTGACGACGACTAATACAAACTACACATACACAGGTCTTGATGCACTTACCACATATTATTTCCAGACACAAACGCGTGATGCCTACAATCAAGATGGGAGCTTCTCTTCTGTCACCTCGACCATCACAAACAACCATGCAACACCAAATGCACCAACAAGCTTTGCCTCTTCTACTATTACCAGTACGTCAATTGCGATGACGTGGACTGATACGAGCGACAATGAAACAGGCTTTCTCTTTGATTACACATCAAGTACATTCCCAGGAGTGACTTCCACCGTAGCTGCAAATAGCACGAGTAAAACGACCTCATCACTTCTCCCAAATACCGCCTATACCTTCCGTTTTCGATCTGAAAACTATACTGTGGCATCAACTTACGTGACAAGTTCTGCAATCTACACCAATCCGGCGACGCCACTCTCCTCAACACTCTCATCAAACGGACAAACAAGCATGTTGATATCGTGGGGGGCAAACAGCAATCCGGCATCGACCGTGTATGAAGTATATAATGTCACTGATGCCGAAGTAGTAACTACGACGACACAAACATCTGCATATGCAACAGGTCTCACAGCCAATACATCATATCAATTTGCGATTCGTGCGCAATATATCAGTAATAGCGCATCGTACACCTCATATACAACATCTACTGCGGCATCGACTGATGCCATCAGTTCTTCTGTGACAATGACACTCCCTGTCGGTACATCTTCGACATTCCAACTCGCAGAAGGCGGCGAGACACATACAGCGACTGTGGATAGTATCGAGGAGGGCGTTGCAACACTTACGATTGAAACAACGCCAGTGGTTGTCAGCGGCTCTACTGGAGAATCAGACACCATCGATTCTGATGGCGATGGAAATGATGAATCCAAATCACCTATGACAGTGTGGGAGCCACAAGCGTTGACTTTACATTAGCATCATACACTCCCCCATCTTCATCTGAAGAATCTGGAAGTGGAAGCAGTGGTGGTGCGTCTATTAGCACAAAAAATGGTCCTCAAACGAACGACGGAAAAGTCATCACAGCGGCATCGATGTATCTTGGAGACAACAGTGGATACACAACAGAAAAAACAATCAACGTACGATTTGCCACAAACAATGCAGCCCTCATCGCACTCTCTACTGATGCGACCTTTGCAGATGCTGCATATGAACCGGCAAAAACATCATACGAATTGACACTTCCAAGTGCCTACGGCACCTACACAGTGTATGCAAAACTTCGTTCGCCCGAAGGAGGCATCTCGGTCCTCTCAAAAAAGATAACCTACACCACCCCGAAAGCAACTGGAGATACAACCGATACACCTACAGACATTTCATCTGATACCTGTGTGTTAAAAGAAGGCAAGCCATATAAAGCTGGCAATGCAACCGCAGTATATTATGTAACGGATTCATGTACAAAACGTCCATTCCAAACAGCTGAGAGATATTTTGAATATTTCCTCTCATGGAATGCCGTGACTGTCGTCCATGCCAAGGTCCTCGGTGCAGTAGCAAATGATCCTGCAGGATATATGCCACACGGACCACTCTACACTCCTCTTGCAAATACACTGATCAAAGCAACCACTGATCCAAAAGTATATCTTTTTTCTGGGAACACAGTGCATTGGATTGTATCGGAAACTATCTTCAATACGCTCGGCTATACCTGGAATAAAATTGAACAGATAAGCACTTCTTTCTTTGAACGATTTACGAGAGGAGAAGATCTCACACAAACACATCTGAGACCAAATGGAACACTCATCAAATACGACTACTCCCCAAGAGTCTATCGCCTCAATGCCGATCCAGAAGATAACACGAAACAAATAAAACGCTGGATTCATGATAAAGATACGTTTATCTCGTTACACTACCGATGGCAAGATATTATTTCCGTGAACGAAGCTGAAACATATCCGAATGGCGAAGAGATATAACGCAAAAAAAACAATCCCGATTACATCGGGATTGTTTTTTTATGTGCTATACAACACTATACCCCTCAATTGCATTCACAACAGTTGTGATGTGATCTTTTGTTTCTGGTGACGTCGACTCTTGCAATGTGATGCACCCTCTCTCATCAGGCAATAGCTCGATATCTACTATCTGCTCTGCCAAGCCAGCATCATCGAGTTCCATGCGAATAATTTTTTTGCATGCGTCGCAGTGCATGCCTTGTACAGTGAGTGTGTTCATATAGTATAAGAAGAATTATTCAACGCGCAAGGTGACTGGCGGTACCATACCCATTGAGCACGTGATTTTATAGGTTCCTTTTGCTGGCGAACCCAGATCAATGATATTCTGTCCTAGTTTCAACTCAGTAAATCCATTGATCAACCCACGCGCAGATAAGAAGACACCACAGCCTTGGATGCCTTGATCATCCACAACAAGTTTCGTCGGTACCCCAGCCTGAATTGTAGCAGAACTTGTCAATGTGTACTTGAATCCTTTTGCCACCATACTGACAACTTGTTCCCCGTCTGTGTTCACGACCGAGGAAGCAATCGGAGCAGCCGTGTCCGGTCGTGCAAACACATCACTCACACTTGGGAATCCAAGGACATTGAATTGGCCATTCACATTGTAGGAGGCAAAAATGACCAAGATGACTCCTGCATAAAAAGAAAATGCTCTGCTTCGATTTGGATTTTTTGTCCCCTGGACACTTGCGACGCCTATGAACAAGAGTGGAATCATGGTACCAAGCACAAACAAGCTCAACATGAGCGCGCCCCGAAGTGCACTGCCAGACGTGAGCGCAATCCCCTGCGCAATGAGCGTAAACCCACATGGCAAGAGCACTGTCCCTGCACCAACAGCAAAAGGAAGCTGGCTTCCACTCTGCCCATTCCCTTTGGCAATGCGTCTTGTGATGATTTTTGGCATCCGCAGTTGAAAGCGTTGCGCCCATGATACGCCTGCCATTTGCAACCCGATAAGGAGCATGACAACCGAAACAAGAATTGTGATGAATGCGTAAACAGTCACGTTTTCAAATGCTACGGCTTTTCCAACAGCACCGAGCACACCCCCAAGCAGTGCATAGGCAAACAAACGTCCACCGTGAAAAAAGAAATGAGGTCTCATCTTTGTGAAAGCACTTGCTTCATATCCTGATTGCTCATTCCAATTTTTGGTCATGGAAAGCAGGATACCTCCTATCAATGCAGCACAGCTCGACAGTCCGGCGACAAGCCCGAAGACAAAGAATACGCCAAGTGAAGAACTGTCTGTCACACTCACATAGCTGGCAATGCCGGTTTGTTGTATGAGGGCAAGCACGAGAAAGACGAGTGCTACTTTTGTAAGGCCGCCCAGCATACGCTTTAATCGGCGTTTGTCTATTTGAATGCCTTTTCCTTCTTGCACATAGAGCAATGGTTCTCGTTTTTGTGTTGGTTTTGTGTCAGAAAAAGTATAGCCATCAGACTGAAACCAGGTATTCAATTCATTTGCTAGAGGCATTCTTCCGTCACACTCTATACGCAATGTCCCATTGCCAAGTGACGCATCCGCGACGTGTACTCCTTTTTCTTTTAAGATTCTTTTTTCTATCAAGAGTTCACAGGACGCACAATGCATCCCGGTTATATAATATTGTTTTTCATTCATATTAGGTACGAATCATTTTAAGTCTTAGACTATTCATCACGACAGACACAGAACTAAATGCCATAGCCGCACTCGCAATAATAGGTGACAGCAATAAACCAAACGCAGGATAGAGCAGTCCGGCAGCAACAGGAATAGCAATGATATTGTATCCAAATGCCCAAAACAAATTTTGTTTGACGACACGCAGTGTCATCTTGGATATCTGAATCGTCTCGATAACTTTATCGAGTGTCCCCTGGACAAGCACAATATCCCCGGCCTCTATCGCAACATCCGTGCCAGTTCCCATTGCAATGCCAATGTCAGCTTGGGCAAGCGCTGGTGCGTCATTGATACCGTCACCGACCATGGCAATCACCTTGCCCGGATACTGTGCCTGCAACGCTGTGATGTTCTTTGCTTTATCTGCTGGCAAGACCTCGGCAATGATTGTATCAATGCCCAGCTGTGCACCAATGGCTTCGGCAGTGCGCTGATTGTCACCTGTCATGAGAGCTACGTTGATACCAAGCGCATGGAGTGATGCAACCGCGCGAGCTGATTCTTCTTTGATCGTATCAGCAAGTGCAAAGACAGCCACATGCACCCCACCCACAGCCATGAAAATCGTTGTCTTTCCTGCATCAATGAATGTCATGGCCTGAGTATGCAAGGAAGGATTCAGAGACACACCTTCTTCATCCATAAGCCGTTTATTCCCGAGGAGAATAGTCGTCGCATCGAGCATACCAGACACGCCACGTCCTTCTTTCGCGATGAACGAGACCACTTCAGAGGTCGTGTCTTTTCCCCCCGCCGCTGCCACGTATGCAGCAATCGCATCAGAGAGCGGATGCTCAGACAAATGTTCAATAGCATACGCATAGAGGAACAAACGATCTTGCGTTTCGCCCTCTGCAATGACGACATCTGTCACTTCCGGTTTTCCTTTTGTAAGGGTACCTGTTTTGTCAAACACAATCGTATGTATGGTATGTGCTTTTTCGAGTGCTTCGGCATCTTTTATGAGGATGCCTTTTGCCGCCGCTTTTCCTGTACCAACCATCACTGCCGTCGGTGTCGCAAGGCCAAGCGCGCAAGGGCATGCAATGATCAAGATCGTCGTCGCAATATAGACTGCGAGCTGAAATACACTCACGTCAGCGCCAAGTAGGCCAAGCCGCGGCGCAGCAAATGCCCAAAAGAGTGCCATGATGATCGCGATCGCGATAACAATCGGGACAAACACGCCAGATACTTTGTCAGCTAATTTTTGAATCGGTGCTGTCGTACCTTGGGCTGCTTCGACCATGGCAATAATACGTGAGAGCATCGTCTCGCTGCCCACATGGTCGGCACGAAACTGAAACGTACTTGTTTTGTTGATCGTCGCGCCGATAACAACAGCGCCTTCTTGTTTTTCAACAGGAATAGATTCGCCCGTGACCATGGATTCATCAATCGTACTTGATCCTTTGGTAATAGTGCCATCAACAGGAATTTTTTCTCCCGGACGCACAACAATCGTATCGCCTGCCAAAACTTCACTCACAGGGATACGTACTTCTTCTCCACCTCTCAGAACTACGGCTTCTTTTGCTTGCAATTCAAAGAGTGCTTTTACGGCGTCACTGGTCTTTGCCTTTGCGCGCGCTTCAAGAAGTCGCCCGAGCAAAATGAAAAACGCAATAAACACCGCTGCTTCATAAAAGACATCACTCGCCACGTCGCCAAACAGTGTTGGCAGGAACGTGACAAGTGTAGAAAACAGCCACGCAGTGAAAGTGCCGAGCGCGATCAGTGTATCCATATTCGCACTTTTTACTTTGAGCGCACGCAAGGCACTGGCAAAAAATCGTTTTCCTCCCCAAAACAGAATCGGCGTGGCAAGCAAAAATTGCAACAAAAACAATGCATTGACTCGGTAGGTATCACCAAACGAGACAAACCCAAGCAATGGCGCGCCCACCATCACCTCTTGCCCAAGGGAACGGAATCCCATAAAGACCATAAGAAAGAGAAATGGCAATGAACCAAGCCCTACCCACAGGACTGTTTTTTTCAGTGCTTGATATTCTTTTTGTTTGAGTGCAGAAGCGTGATTCTTATGATCAGTTGCTTCTGTTTCGTGCATGCGAGCTGCTTCAGGTGGAGACGCCAACACCGTGCCCTCAGCACCGGCAATGAGTTGGTAGCCGCCTGCGCTCGCAACCGCCGCGGCAATAGCCGGGAGCGTTGCGACGGTCTCGTCATACGAGACGGTCATAGTTTCGCTGGCATAGTTTACATTCACATCTGCAACACCAGGCACCTTTGTGACCATTTTTTCAATAAGTGTTTTGCACGATGCGCAATGCATGCCAACAATAGGGTATTGTTCTTTTTTCATAGATTAGAGAACAAAACGGAATAAGAGGAAAAAGAATCCAAGTGATGTAATCGTAAAAAACGATACCACAACACCGAGGATAAAGAGCTGTCCTTTTGGCAACATGTCTAAGAGAGATTTTTTTTCTGACATAAAAAAGTGAAAGAATAACAATCTATGCAATCAAAAAACGAGTATGCAAAAAAACACACACGTTCAACAACCCTCTTACCAAATTTTTGCATGAAGTATTCCCTCTGAAAATAATCGAGGAAACAAGAACGAAAAGTATGTCCCCTGCTCTCCCCACCGGCGGGCATACAGTGCTATTCGCTCGGAGACTGAGGAAACAGTCTTGAGGGTGAACAAAGAAAAAACAATCAGTGCAAAAAAGATCATGATAAACACCCCTATCTGTTCTACAATCGTCGCAACAATACTATGATGCTCGTCCCCACCAACGTCTTGCGCAGGCTGCGGTGTCTCGGCTGTGCCACAACAGCCAGGTGTATACATTGAGGTATCATGTGATGCATGTGCATTCTCTGCCAAAAATCCATGCCCAATCATGCCAATATTAAAACCAAAACACGACCATGCAAGGGCGAAGAGAAGAAAAAACGCAATTCGTTTGGGTGTAGGGCGTTTCATATATGTTTATATCCTACCAAATAGACAAACAAAATACCAGCCCACGAATGTCTTGGGTGAACAAGCCATACAAAATAAAAACACCCCGCGAATGCGGGATGTCTTTGTGAGGACGACGAACAGTGTCGCATCACGTCGTTACTTTTTCTTTTTTGCGACTGCTTTTTTTGCTACTTTTTTTTCTTTCTTTTCAGCAGTTGCTTTTTCTTTTTTCTCTGCTTTCACCTCTTTAACGGCTTTTTTTGTATCCTTTTTTGTTTTCTTTTCAGTTGGTGCGTCTTCTGAAAATGATACCACTTCTTTTGCGTAAGGAACTTTTGTGCCTTCAAGCAATGCCAAAATTTTGTCCATCTTCAGGTGCAATGAATCAAGTTGTTTTTGAGAAAGTCCACTTGATTGTGGGGCGCTTGGTGCACTACTTCCCCCACTAAAACTTTTTTCAAAGCTGCGTTCTGTGCGTTCGTATGGTTTTTTTGACGCAAACTTGTCTCCACCACCTTGGTTTTTGAAACAATCGCGGCAATAGACTGGTTGCGTACCACTTGGTTTGAATGGTACTTCACATTTGTCGCCACAGCCATCACATGTTGCTGGAAACATTTTCTTTGGTCCATCACTGCGTCCACCACCAAAACTTGGTCGTGATCCACTGTCTCGTCGGCCACCAAAACTTGGTCGTGATCCGCGATCACGGTCGCCATATGAGCGTCCGCCACCACCAAATCCTCTATCTCCGCCGCTGCTTCTGTCACTTTTGAATGAGTTAAAATTGCCCATATAATCTGTTCTATACTTAATGAATAGCGAACGTAAACCACAGCATAGCACAATTTTTTAGAAAAAGCAAGGGGCAAAGCAAGATATTTCTATATTTAAGAAGAAATATGTTTTTTGGACCGTACCAAGAGCATACTATTCACCACTCCTACGGTAATACAGAGCACACCACTACTGTATCCAACGACCGCCATACCAAATTCATATTCCCATCCAAGAGAAGAATCTGAAACCATGAAAAAATATCCGATGTTCACTACTGCATACATAGCAGGAAAAGAAAAACTAAACAAAAAACGTCGAAACGTACGCTCCTGCAACAGATAGCGTACACTCCAAAAGAGCACCAGTGCAATAGGAAGAAAGAACGCCACATAAAACGATACAACGTATGGCAAATAATACGGCGTTTGCTCAAACGCATAGCTTTCTACAAAAGAATTCTCCACTGGCAACATAGTATCTGTGACTATTTGTTCTCCATACGATTGCATATACCTCTGATCCAGCGTACTAAAAATTTGTCCCAGCATATTGAGCCCAATCATAAGACCAACGAGCAAACCAAGATACCATCCAAGAGAATATTTCATACAACTTTTATTTACGAACTACTGAGCGCAAGCTGTCCGCATGCCGCAGCGATATCATCCCCCATGGTCTTGCGTTCTGTCACGTTGATATCATGATCACGAAGAATTTGTTTGAAGGCATCGATACGCACACGCTCGGTACGAGTAAAAGTTTTGCCAAGCACAGGGTTGTATGGGATGACATTTACTTTTGCCACTGCCGTTTTTACAATATAGCTCGCAAGTTCACGCGCCAATGCAGGCGTGTCATTGACATGAGAGATGAGGGTATATTCAAATGTAAGATGATGGCGGCGATTGCCGAGCAATTGCTGATAGCGATGGGACCAGGCAGCAAGTTTTTTGATAAAATCTGGTACTGTCGTTGGTACAATTTCTTCACGGCGTTCTTGATTTGCACTATGGAGTGAAATCGTGATACGCACTGGTGGCCACTCTGGATCTGAAAGCAACTTTTCCATTTGCGTGAGCACGCCCACCGTCGATACCATGATTTTTGTTGGTCCAAGATCTGTATACGTGAGCCATGTATGAATTGCTTGTTTTACATTTTCATAATTTGCCATCGGCTCTCCCATGCCCATGAACACAATATTGGAAATACGTTGTGGCAGTTCAGGTTTTGTCTGTAAAAATTCTCGCCAAAAACGATATTGATCCATGATCTCATCACTGTGCATGCTGCGCTTGAGTCCCATCGTGCCGGTCGCGCAAAAGGTACATTTCATGGCACACCCAATCTGACTCGACACACAGATCGTCCACTGCCCTTTCCTATTTGCCATGAGGACTGATTCAAAATTTTTGTCGTCGGCAGTTTTCAGCACAGCCTTGTACGTATCTTCTAGTTTACTTTCAAACATCTCTACAAGTGCAATACTCATCCAAGGGATATGTTCTGACAATGTCGTCCGCATGGCGAGTGGGAGTGTGGTCACGTCCTGCCAAGAAGAAACAGTGATATCAAAAAGCGCCTTGTTGATTTGATCAAAACGAAATTTTGGAACATTTCCAAGAAGCTCGGTAATTGTTTCAGCGCGGCTTTTATACATACTGAAGGCTAACTTCCAGATTTACTATCTCTATTTCCCATACTCCGCTGTCGAGAGGCACCTTTTGTACTGTTTTTTTTTGCACGCATGCCACTATGTCCATACGATTTTGTATATTGGCTGGTATCATAAGGCACCGGCGCAGTATCAGAAGACGTGCCGTTTTGTTTTTTCATGTGTTTGAGGACTTTGTGGAGCATAGCGGTTCAGGATAGAAAGGAGTTGAAGACTATATCACAGAAAAAGAAACCTTGCAAGATAGCGACCACACAGAGATTCTACACTTTCTTTTTGAAAATTGAATGTATTAAAACCGAACCGTTTGGTGAGGCGACAACATCTTTACTTTGCCAAACTAAATCGAAATCATCACCCAAAAAATTGTTAAGCACCTCCTGATTGAAGAAATGATCGTACGTCCAGTACCCACTAGCATCCATGACTTTATTCCACAGTCTACCTTCTTTTTTTGGATCAAATCCTTTTTTTTCAGAATCATCAGAAAAAGCCCCCAGATAATACAATCCATTTGGCTTCAATACTCGTAGTAGCCCTTTCTTATACGCAGTCCAATTTTCTTCAGGAATGTGATGAAGCAATCCTCTGTCAAATATAGCATCAAATTGCAGGTCATCGTAGGGATAATCGAGGGCATTGCCAACAATAAATTGGGCAGACATTCCAGCTTTATTTGCTTTTTGTCTTGCTTTTTCTATGGCTAACGGAGATCCATCAATTCCGTACACATCATAACCTTGTTCTGAAAAATAAATGGAAGCCCAGCCATCTCCACAGCCCATATCCAATAGTGAACCTTTTGGAGTTTGTTCATGAACCAACTCTACAAATTTCTTAACTTCAACAGGGATATCTGTTCTTGCCCAAGGGGTGTTATCATCTTGATATTTTGCATCAAATCTTTTGACAATTTGCTCAATAAGTTTCATATAATGGTAGTTTATCAGCCGGCTCCATAGTCCCGCAGGGCTGTGGAGCCAAACTGCCACAATAGCTATATCGATAGTACCCCTTCTCCTTGAACTCGTCAATCAAAAAATCAGCGTATATAGCTGATTTTCTAAAACTCTCCCCACTCAACCATTCTCAAACACTTTGTTTCATTGCCATCTTGTTTTGTCAGATTATTTTATCGTTGTTCTTACTTTTTTTTCTTTTGTGACTGTCAAATACTCATTCCAGTTCAGATGCATTTTCATATCTAGGATATATTTTGACGTATAATCAATATATTTTTTCATTCTCCATGCAGGCATATCCTGGTAGGGCTTTACCACCTTGCGACAATTTTTTGCTTTGCAAACACACGTCATATGCCACAAGGGATATGTTTCGCTTAGGGCATAATCGATAGTCACCTCTTCGCCTTTCTTCAGATCTCTCATAGCAACAATTCTATTTTTACCTTTTACTCCTGCCGTTGGACTACAGCAATGGTTCAAATATTCGCCTGCTGAGCCTTTGCGTGGCACAATCCATTTGGCATACCCACATTGTAGAGCATTGGGGTGATACCACCAATATCCCGAGGTGAAAGTAATTTCTTTTCCAGAAAAAATAAAGATCGTTTCATCTTTTTTTATATCTCGAGTGAGGAAAATTCCTCTCCCTTGAATACCTGATGTATCAATACGATATTTTTTCATAGAAAAAATTGCAATAAGCATGATTTGTCCAGGAATAGACCAATACTATCATATCATGTGTGTTCTATTCAGCCGGCTTCAATATATACACCGATAGTACCTTTTCCGTCCAATCTCGTCAAACAAAAAATCAGCGTATATCGCTGATTTTTTTTGCTCCGAGGACAGGATTCGAACCTGTGACATCAGCGTTAACAGCGCTGCGTTCTACCACTGAACTACCTCGGAATATAAATAAAATAAAAAATTTACAATTCCAAATTTCTAATAAAATGCCAAAAATATTTGAAATTGTATTAAGAATTGGAAATTAGAAATTGAAAACGTCCCTTTCGGGACGTAGCAATTTCATTGTGGTACATGAAACCTACATCCCGATGGGCGTATTCAGATTATTATTGTTATTTCGGGTATATTTCATAGTAAAAGTACTATACTGGACATTCAAAAATTCGTCAAGCAGATGCTACACTTCTCTATACGCGACGTAGCCATCTTCGAGATTCATGAGATTGGTATACCCCATCATCTGCATCACGGTCACAGCCATGAGACTTCTGCCACCCGTCGCACAGTACACCACAATTCGAGTATCTTTGTCTGGAATGACATTCTCGATCTCTGTCTGAACAGCACTCACAGAAAGTTGCACCGACCCATCGATATGTCCCCCATCCCATTCAGATTTTGTTCGGACATCAAGAAGAAAAAATTCTTCTCCATTTTTTTCCATCTCTTTAAATTCTTCTACAGATATATTTTTCATAGCATGTTTTATAGGTCGCCAATATACCTGATTTACACATATCTCGCAACGTGGATAACTTACTAGTGCTTTCCGTAAAAAAACATCTCGTCGATAAGACGAGATGCGTACTATACATATTAACTATGTGATGTACTCTTACCATCTTCTGCACGACGCCGACGGCGTGCATCGCGTTGTGCTTTATCACTATATCCTATTGGTTTGTTTGGATTACGAGGTGGTTTTGTATTGTTACCTACATGATCAGGTGTGTGCAACATATGTGAGGCCGTACCAAGAGGGTCAGATGATCCTCGCATAGCTTCCGATACAGTGTTCATTTCTTGAACAAGTGCGGTTCCTGCACGAGATTCTTCTCGTCGAGTATTCGCAAGAAATCTTCTTTCTGCAGCCAATGCATCTGTTTCAGAGACTTCATGAACTCCCGGTGGCAAATCAGTAGCTGTTTCTTCACCAGGTGGTTCTTCTCCTGCATAAAGTTCCCCATCAAAAACACCTTCTGACATTGTTCGTCGTTCCATATAATATATATTTATCGAATCCCAACAAGTTTTCTCACTTCTTCCATTGTCTTATTCGCCACTTCACTTGCTCGATGTGCACCATCGATGAGAATATCTGCAATTTCATTGTGATTGTCGAGAAGTTCTTTTCTGCGTGTTCGGAATGATGCAAAATGTGTGCTGATTGCATCGCCAACTGCTTTTTTCAAATCGCCGTATCGAATTGATCCATCTTTTTCTGCTGCGACAAATGCCTGGTGCGATGATTCAGATCCGAAGTGTTGCAAAAGCAATAGCAAATTCTCTACACCTGGTGATCCTTCTCCACCTTCTGTTGCAGTCACTGCTTTTTTTAATTTCTTTTCTATCACGGCGGGCTCGTCTGCCAGCTCAATCACATGCCCCAGTCCTTTGCTCTTACTCATCTTGATTGTCGGCTCGAGCAAACTCTTGATACGAGGTGTTTTTGTCAGTAGTGCTTTTGGTTCTGCAAAAAATTCTCCGTACCGTTTGTTAAATTTCTTTGCAATGTCGCGCGTGAGTTCGAGATGTTGTATCTGATCATCGCCGACCGGCACGGCTTCCGGCTTGTAAAGCAAAATATCTGCTGCCATGAGCGCTGGATATGTGAGCAGGCCTGCATTAATATTTTTTTCTTGTGATACGGATTTGTCTTTAAATTGTGTCATCCGTTCGAGCTCTGCAACAGGCGTCACACAGTTGAAAATCCACGCAAGCTCAGTATGCGCAGGTACATGAGACTGGACAAACAATGTCGACTTCTCTGGATCTATCCCTGCTGCCAGAATTTCCGCTGCTGTGCGTGTAATCTGTTCTCGACGATCATCTGCCTTCATGTCACTCGTGAGAGAATGGAGGTCTGCAATAAAAAAATAACAATCGTACTTGCCGCTGTTCTGAAGTTCTACCCAGTGCTTCAATGCCCCCAGATAGTTTCCTACATGGAGATTCCCTGTCGGCTGGATGCCGGATAACATGATTTGTTTTTTCATATACCTACGTGATTGTAAATTATCTTTTTATAGGTCTATTTAATCCAAGTTCTCCTTCAGGTGATTCCACACCTTTCAACAATGTTTCTCTTATTTCTCTATTCAACTCACCTGCAACACGCCTCCCAGCTTCTATCCGTTGGATATCATTCTCTAATGTTCCATCCATTAACTCATGTTCACGAAAAACTTTTTCAGCTTCTTCTTCAAGTCCTTCCATCAAATCTGGGAGATCTCTATCTGCAGTAGCTACGGCTTGTTCATATTCTTGAATTATCTGTTCACTCAATATACGAAAACCATTACCACCGTCTCCTTCAGTATGACTCTCAATAGCCCCACGTATAGCACCTTCGAGACGAACATTTTCTGGACCTATTTTTTCCATACGCCCACGAAAATGTCGAATCAACTCACCTGCGATTTTACCTTGCGTATATTCATCTTCTCTTTGAATTTTTTTCACTATCTTATGTGCTTCTTTATTACAGAGATGCCGCATATGAACTAACACAGTCTCTCGTAATAAAAAAGCAATCTCTGCTTCTGTTTTTCCTTGCTTTAAAAATTCTTTTTGTTTCTTTCCCAATATTTTTGTCATTTTTTTTCTAAATCCTTCATCTTTTATTTTTTCTAAATACAATGCCTCTGCAATTTCTCTCTGTATATCTGCTCTGATTTGTTTCCTCGTTGTATCTGGATCAGTACTATCTAAATATAACCCTTCTGGGAAGACTGCCTCAAAATCTAATTGAACCTCTCTGTCATCCATATAACGATACATCCTTCAATTATGTAAGTAACAGTACTGTAGCAAAATTTATCGTGTATGTGAAGATATGGTAGTGGCGGAGGGCGAAGTCTAGGTGACTCCGCCCTCCGCCTACAGTCATCAGTCGACCGTTCAGCTTCTGCCGCTGTGCGACAACGACGCGTTTCCGCGTACGCAATCGAATAACGTGACAGAACACGTATGTGCCGGTCTTCCTAGTGTATGGTCGCACCACCGACCTCCAAGAAGGTCAGCAACGTAGGGCTACCGACCAACCAGTCGACGAAGCCAGACCATGACTTGAAGACAACAGCGTCTTCGACGAACTCATGAGCAGAAGTCAGGGCGGAGAGTTGCAATCTTCCCCAGAAACCCTGCGGCTTCACCAACTCGTACACTGCACCGGCTTCGCCGGACGTCTGTGGAATGTGAGCGAGCCTGAGCTTTGCCCACTCCTCGGTGTCCGAGCCTGAAACGAGAATACCTACAGGCTTCTTGAGCAATGGCCTCGAGATATCTGGATAACAGTCGCACCAGAGCACCACTGCGTTTCGCCCCACGGAAGGTTGCACTGCACGGATCACCAGAGATGCCGATGAAATTCGCCGTTCCCCCTCACGTTTGATTTCGAACCTGCACCACCGCGCCATCTCCACTCGCGAGTGGTCCCCATAGACATGAACCGGACTTACCTGCACAATAGAAAGAACCATGTGTCATCCCTCCTGATTACTGACACAAGATATGTTCCCTCGTTACACCATATCTTGTACCAACAAAAAACTGCCCTTCTGAGCAGTTTTTGAATGTTTTGTGATACCAAACAAACTACTCAGGAAATAGGCAGAGTATAAAACCAGAAAAAGTAGCTTGTTCGTGAAATAGTCATATATGTTTTGTATGAATCTAGACTACACTGGATAGTGAATGAGGTCAAATACGTGTGGGGATAAACATCATACCTGTTCATTGATATCAATCACAATCCCAGCACGTCCATCATCCTTCCCTTTTTCTCTTGTAGGCTGTCCAGTCTCAATATCCACTTCAACAATTGAAGGAGTTTCTTCCTCTTCTTCCAAATGAGGGGGACGCCTTCTACAGTCGGGTGCTTCTATCTGCAATGGAATACCTACTTCCGGCATAGTAAATTTGTTAATTGTTAATTGCTAATTGTTTATTGTGCTTACACTTCTATCACAACAGGGAGAATCATCGGACGCTTTTGTGTCTTGGTAAACACAAATTGTCCAATTTTGTCTCGAATATCATTGCGGATCTGATTGGTATCTGCCCAGGTCTTTGGATCAGAAACTACAATCATTTTCTTCACTTTATGGCGGATGTCTTCAATCAAATCCTTATTATCTTTCAGGAAGACAAACCCTCGTGAAATAATATCTGGATTTTGGATCAGCTTGCCTGTCTTTGTGTGCACCGTTGCGATCACAACTAGCATACCATCTTCGGCAAGCACTTGTCGATCGCGAAGCACGACATTTTGTGAATCACTAATGCCAAGCCCATCGACAAACACATAGTCACTATTTGCTTTTTCTTTGAGCACTTTCAATCCGTTCTTATCTATTTCTATGATAGACCCATTGTCTGGGACGATCGTCTTATTTTCTGGATACCCATGTTTTATGGCAAGACGCTGTGCTTCTTTGAGGAAGAAGTGATTGCCATAGACTGGCATAAAGTAATCTGGCTTGACCTGATCAATCATGTCCACAATATCGCGGCGTGTCCCGTGTCCACTGATATGGACGTCCATGAGATCTCCGTGAATCACATTGTCAGATTGTCGATAAATATTATCTTTGAGACGCTGGATAGACCGTTCATTGCCAGGAATGACAGAAGATGAAAACACAACCGTATCTTTTTTTCGAAGTTTTACGCTGCGATGATTTCCACTGGAAATGCGATTGAGCACTGCATTTTCTTCTCCTTGTGCTCCGGTACAGACGATAACCACTTTATTTTCAGGATAATCGTCTGTTGTATGCACGTCAATAAGTGTTTCCTTAGCAGGTTTCACGTACCCGAGTTCACGCGCAATCTCTATATTTTTTTTCATGCTATACCCATCGAGCGCTACTTTTTTGCCCAGTTTATTTGCCGCTTCGATCAGCCACTTGACACGTTCAACTTGAGAAGAAAATGTTGCAATAATGATTCGTCCCTCAGCATCTTTCAAAAGATTGTACAAATTTTCATACAATTCTTCATGCGTTGCATGACGACCTTCCTTCAATGCACCCAAACTTTCAAGCATGAGAACACTAGGACGTTTTTCATTGGCAAGTTGATGGAAATGGACATGTGTCTGGTCATTGGCATCGCGCTCCATTGTCCAATCTCCTGGATGAAGGGCAGATCCTACAGGGGTCTCAATGATCGTCCCCATAGCATCCATAATAGAGTGTTCTACCTGAAAAAACCCAAGACGAATCTTTCCAAGACGAATACGATCATTGATAGATTTTACCGTAATCGTTTTCAATTTTTTTGCACTTCCTTTTTTATAATCCTCGACACGATCTTTGATCATGGCAAGTGTCAATGGCATACCAATTACAGTTGGATACCCGAGCTTTTCCAAAAGAATGGGTGCAGCACCAATATGGTCAAGGTGACCATGACTGAAGGCAACAGCTCTAATATTCTTTTGCTTTTTTTCGAGATAACTAATGTTTGGCACGATATAGTCGATACCCGGCATGTCGTCTTCTGGAAATTGCAATCCCATATCAAGGATCACAATATCATCTTCGTATTCGTAGATGACCATGTTACGTCCGACTTCTTCTTGTCCACCAATGGGGATAATACGAAATGTTCCTTTTGCCAAAAGCGGAATTTTTTGATTCTGCGCAGCTCCATTTGTCTGATAAGGGCTACTGCTTTTTCCGCGAGCTTGGTGCGATTGAGATGATCCCCCTTTGGTATGTTGCTGCGTGTTACTTCTCTTTTCAGCAGAAGAGGCAGACACAGGATATGATGTATGTTCTGTTGGTGTTCTTTTTCCAGAATTTCTCCGAACAGAAGTCCGGGATTGAGGGCGTGAGTACGTCTGGCCACCCGAAGATGTCTGAGGGTGACTCCGATGTCCGGTCTGCTGAGACCGCGGTTGTGTTGGTGTCATAAATAAATAAGAAATGGCACAGTCGACAGCTCTGTCAACGTGTCTGTATAAAAAGACATACACATGCATACCAACGTGACGGTATGCCAGTGAAGAAGATGTGTATATATTTGTGCCGAAAGAGGGACTCGAACCCTCACACTCTTGCGAGTACATGCACCTGAAGCATGCGTGTATACCAGTTTCACCACTTCGGCGTGGGCCTGTTCAAAAAAATGACTGTATGCAGAGGAAGAATAGAAGTACTTCACTCTATCATAGTATGGTACTCTTGTCAAGATCCTGCGTGTGTATTCCAGACTTTTTTTGTTTTCATATACCAAGATTCTATGCCATTAAATCTGTCAGCTGGATGTGAAATTCTCACAACACGGAAACCCAGTATGTCATTATGAAGTGCATAGGTATACGTTGGCATGTAGAGAAAAACAGCGGGCACATCAGCCAAGAGCAAATCTTGAAATTCTTTGTACTTAGCGCTTTCTTGCTCAGGATCGGATGTTTCTCTTGCTTCTTCAAGCACCGTATCAACACTGCGATTTACATATGCACTCAAATTAAGTCCTGGAAAATCAATTTGGCTCGAATGCCAAAAGGGGTATTGATCAGGGTCTTCTCCAACAATCATTCCATAGAGGAGCACATCATAATTCCGCTCTTTCAATACTTGTTTTGGAATATCTTTTGGTGGTACGAGAGTAATCTTTGTGGTAATACCAAGCTCTTGCCACATACCTGCAATCAGATGTACCGCATGGCTATACTCTGTCGTATCACTGGTGACAAGCATCAAACTCACAATATCACCATCATCATCTACTCGATAAAATGGCTGGGCCGGATCAATACGTGTATCCAGAGCTTCATTGATCTGCACGAGAATGTCTTCCGGGACAACGACCTCTTCATCTGATGTGTCTGCGGTGATGCCCCCTTCTCCTTCTTCCGCTGTTGACGAGGCAACGTCAAGGGACTCTTTATATCGTCCAATTTCTTCTTCAAGTAGTTGTGCTCGATAATCATCGACACTGAGTCGATCATATACCGCGTCGAGAGTCTCGTTTGCAGCAGCAGTATCACAGCGCTCTGTCTTTCTCTCACGATCATAGCCAGGAAATTCTGGCAACACAGGACTATGGATAATTTCTCCTTCATTATCAAGTGTTTCTCTGAGGATTCGTTCTTTATCTATACTACAGGTAAGTGCCTTGCGCAAATCCAATGCTTCAAGCACAGGGTTATGCGTTTGGTTATACATAAGTGCCGTGTACTGAGGCAATTGCAATGTCTTCAGTACAATATTTTTTCGAGCAATTTGACTCCTCAGATCATAGGGCACAAAATGCAGCCCATCGACTTTCTTTTCTCGAAGATCTTGGATTGCTCCACCAGGACCTGCATACGCGCTATAAAACGCAAACACAAATTCTTCGATATACGGTGCTTGGCGATACCACTCTTCAAATCGAGTGAGTTCATATCGCACAATTCGTCCACTTTCATCTTTTACTAATTTAGAAAACTTGTAGGGCCCAGTGCCAATTGGCTGAATATTCTTCTGAGACAATCTCATTTGATCAATTGGCGTATCAAACCAAAGATGTTCTGGCAAGATACCAACTGTCAAACTGGACAAAAACGCAGGAAAAGCTTCTGGTAAAGTAAACCGCACGGTATAGTCATCCACCTTTTCTACCAAGACACCTTGAAAACTCACCAAAAGCGGACTGTTGATAGCAGGGTTTTGGAGAGCCTCTATCGTAAACACCACATCGTCCGCAGTAAAAGGTTCACCATCATGCCATGTAGCATTCTCCCTCAAATGAAATGTATACACCAACCCATCCTCACTTTTTTCCGGTGGTTGAGTAGCCAAATCCGGTACTAATCCATGTTCAGTATTATGTCGCATCAGCCCAGAATAGACAAGCCGAGAAATATCCACATCAGTATCATTTGTAGGGGCAAAGAGTGGATTGATATGCTGTGGCGCCCCGATGACCGCTTCGATGTATCGTCCGCCAACGGCAGGAACGGTCATGAGCTGTGAAGAAAACATATCATACCCAAACCACACAAGTGATCCAAGCAAGACTATGCCGGCAACACCAAATAATCGTTTTTCTCGTAGCGTCAAAAGCCCTGGCAACCGTGCCCACTGTCTCGCAGATGGAATGCGTTTCCCTCTCAGCGACCGGATCAACTGGACATCATGATCATGAGAAACCAGTGGTGAGACACCTTTTGAGCGCCCTACTCGTTTTTGGAGGGTCTTGAGAGCGTTTTTCAAAAATGAAATAATACGCACATGGACACGAGGACAGCATCACGCCACAAACACAGTGACGTGATTAGAGAATGACAAGCGCGAGAGAGATAAGAAAAAAGGCAAAAGAGATGCCAATTGTTGCACGAAAAAGAACAAGGTCACTCCCTCGACGAGTTGATTCAACACCACCACCGCCACCAAAGGCAGCGCCAAGACCGGCACCTTTTTGCTGTAGTAGCACAACAAGAATAAGGAGTACCCCCAAAATCATTTGAACGATAGTAAGTATAGTTTGCATATACAACAAGAGTATACGTAGATAATAACAAAAATTCAAGAGTGCCCAGAGATGATAGCATGCGAGAACAGAGTTGTCAATCGCCGCAACCCAGGTTGTCCTTGACAACTCCCGGTCTCCATGATATAGTCCTGCCACGAAATTTCCACGAAAATCTCGAGGTAATCGAGACTCATGGACAAGCGATTGAGACTATTTCCAACATCATTATCAGTCTAAATCGCTCTAATAGTAGTGTAATCAAAGATATGAAATCAGACATTCATCCAGACGTGCATCCAGTGGTCTTCGTAGACACTTCATGTGGTGCAGAATTTATCACCAGATCCACACTTTCATCAAAAGAAACGCGTGATATTGGTGGCGTATCACATTTTGTGATCAACATCGAAATTTCTAGCGCATCACATCCATTCTTCACAGGAGAAGAACGCTTTGTCGACACGACAGGACGCGTTGACAAATTTAAAGAAAAAATGGATCGTGTGGAAGCAGCAGCAAAGGAACGAAAAGGAAAGAAAGCAAAACGTGACGCAAAAGTTGCATTGAAAAAAGAAGCTGAGAAGAAAGCAAAACCTGCAAAAAAAGAAAAGCCTGCGGTTGAAGCGCCAGTGGAAACACCAGTAGTTGAAGAGGCACCGACGCTTGAAGCACCTGCAGATGACGCAACAGAAAAATAGCTACACAAAAATAAAAGCAGGCCATTCTTCGGTCTGTTTTTATTTATAAAAATGCCGTATCCTATACCCAAATTCCCAGTACCCAGTTCCAAGCCCCCATTATATATGAAACAAAAATACATCGACCTCAAAACTGAATTCACCTCGCTCGAACAACAACTCCAAGACCCTGCTGTGCTTGGTGATACAGAAAAACTTGCCGCGGTTTCTCAACGCTATAGTGAAATAAAAGAAACAATTGACAGCATCATCCAGCTCGAAGCAATCGAAAGCTCAATAGCTGAGACTCAGGCCATGATCGCATCTGAACAAGACGATGAAATGAAAACCATGGCAGAGGAAGAACTCATATCTCTTGCACAACAAAGAGAACAATTGGAAATTGCGCTGACAAAACTGACACGTCCCACCGACCCAATGGACAAAAACAATGTTATTATGGAAATCCGCGCTGGCGCGGGTGGAGACGAAGCCGCACAGTTTGCCGCAGATCTATTGCGTATGTACACGCGTTATGCAGAGAGACGCAAATGGAAAGTTGAACTCCTCGATGAAAGTCAAACAGAGCAAGGTGGATACAAAGAAGTGATCGTCGCCATAAAAGGAACACATGTCTATCGAGAAATGAAATATGAAATGGGTGTCCACCGTGTCCAGCGTGTACCAGAAACGGAAAAACAAGGACGCATTCACACCTCCACTGCCAGTGTTGCGGTACTCCCAGAAGTAGAAGAAAAAGATATTCACATCAACCCCGCAGACATCCGCGTTGATACGTACTGTGCGGGAGGAAACGGTGGACAAAGCGTGAATACTACCTACTCAGCGGTTCGTATGACACACATCCCAACAGGAATCGTCGCACAATGCCAAGATGAAAAATCCCAAATAAAAAATCGTGCGAGTGCCATGAAAGTTCTCATGGCACGTATCTATGAAGCAGAGGAAGCAAAACGAAAAGCAGTAGAAGATGAAAAACGAAAAAATCAGATCGGTACAGGAGACCGTAGTGAAAAAATCCGCACCTACAACTATCCGCAAGACCGCATCACCGATCACCGCATCAAAGAAAACTGGAACAATATCCCAACAATTCTTGATGGTGATCTTGGTGACATTATAGAAAAACTCACTGCTGCTGATTATGCTGAGATGGATGGAGAATAACAGGTTTCCTCCCCTGTCATATTCACGCACTATGCAACGTACAATTTCCTATCTTCTTCAAGTTGCGTCGACACTCATCGACCGTCTCGATGCCGAACTTCTCCTCGCACACGTGCTCGACAAACCACGTGAATTTTTGATTGCACATGATGATGAAAAAATTGGCATTGTAGCAACGTGGCAATTTAGGAAACTGGTAAAAAAAAGAAAGAACGGCATCCCACTCGCCTATCTTACAGGACACAAAGAATTCTTTGGTCTCGATTTTTTTGTCAATAAACACACGCTGGTTCCAAGACCTGATACTGAATTAATGGTTGAAGAAGTACTTCAAGAAATCAAAAAAACAAGAAATCAAGAAATCACTCTCATTGATATAGGAACCGGTTCTGGATGTATACCCATCGCAATAGCAACATCAATAAAACAATATAACAATATAACAATTTTTGCTGCAGATATCTCGAAAAAAGCACTAAAAATTGCAAAGAAAAACGCAAACAAACATAACATCGACATTACATTCAAACACGGCAACCTTCTCGCACCTCTACATTCTACATTCTGCATTCTACATTCTGAAATCATCATCACAGCCAACCTCCCCTACCTCACCCAAACCCAATTTGATGAAGAGCCATCTATTCAACACGAACCTCACTCCGCGCTCGTCGCAGATAAACAAGGACTCGCACTTTACGAAGAACTTCTCGAGCAAATAAAAACCTATCACCTAACACCTATAACCTACTTGGAAATCGATCCCACGCAAACGTCTCAAATTTCTGCAATCATTACACGCATCTTTCCACATGCAACAATCGAGATAAAAAAAGATCTTTCTGGAAAAGATCGTGTAGTTACCATTATATTCTAGACGTAGCCTAAAAAAGAAAAGCCCACGACGCAAAGGATGAACCAAATGCGTGTGGGCAATCACAGTGACGGACGAGTCTGATATCAGCGCAGAAGAAACTCCTGCTGGAGGATTTCCGCGACTCTCGCCCCGGCCCGAGCAGCAGACTGGCTCATTCTCCATTTGGCTCCGTCTGAATCTGCAGAGAGCCCGTCGAGCTCCTCACTGAGAATGCGTTCAATCCGTTCCAGGATTTCCGGTGAACTGACCTGAACACGATACGTCACCACAACACCTTTTCCCACACGGAGAAGCTGAATCAGGGTTGTATCCGTTCTGATCTCGAGGCTGTTTGTGCTTGGACCGCTCGCCATGTGTCACCTCCTTGACCGCAACATTGAGACATACAATATCAAAAATCATACTGCCGGTCAATATCGTTATGAAACTCCTATTTTTGAGCCTATCTAGTGATCAGCGGTATGAACATCGTTCCTCGTGATCTAACGTGCACAGTGTCCCGTTTATCACGCAGTATTCTTCATGATATATACTGAGAAACTTCACAATGGTACACGCAAAAACATACTCTTATGAGAGTATGTTTTTGCGTTTGGCAGAGTGTTTTTACTCAGACGTAACACCCCCGGTTTGATTCATCACCACAATCCAAATCTTTCCAGCCTTGAACTCGATAGGATGTCCTTCTTCATCAAAATCATAAAACTTTGTCCTCTCTATTCTCGAGGGCTTTCGCCACTCTCCTTCTACTTTAAATCCATTGCGAAACACAAGAGCCTCACCACTACCTATCGTATCCATGCCAAGCCGTCCGACGCCGTCAAGAACGGTAGTATGAACATATTGGATGATAAGCGTGTCAGCCACGACCGGCTCGCTGGTCTGTGGATCAGTGACAAGATCGCCAAATTCATACCGTTCATACTGCTCGGTCGAGGTGTTGTAGTGCCACGTGGCTTCGTATGTCTTGCCGGCAAACGTGGTCGTAATCTCATTCACACACTGTTCCGTACACGTGTCCCATGGACGAAATTTCCATTGCCCGGTAAGGTGGCTATCGACAGGGTCCTGCATGTCTTGGTAATCGCTCAAAGCCGCGCTCCATAATTTTTGTGATGTATAAACATTGTGCGGCGCATAGCGTGCATTGTCACGCCAATAATACCACCCACGATAAAATTCATTGAGGTCAAAAAGATCATATGACACAATCTTATCGAGTGCGTCTGGCGAGCCACCCACATGCATATACATCGTGCTGGGATATTCGCTCAGCCAATCAAGAAAATACGGTCGCGCGCTTCGTACGGGTCCTACTTTTTCTACATCAGTATCTTCTGGAAACAATGCAAAAAATCGATTGTAATTTCCTTCGACTGGCGCTTCATACACGACTGATGCGCGTGTGAGTCCTGAGACAGGTCGTGCTTCAAAATGATTTTCTATCATAATACCTACGAGTGCAGGATCTTGCTTCAGTATTGAGTCAACACACACCCCGTCGAGGAATCGCATAAACGAACATACGACGTCCGTTTCTGTATCAACGACGATATCGCCGTCCATGAGGACTTCATCAGTATATGAGGGATCTTGCCCATATATGACTGAGATAATCAGCAATATTCCTCCCAAAAGAAAACAAGCACCTGCGATGAGATACAGAGTGTGAATGTTTTGAAAAAATTGTTTGAGCTTTTCCATAATAGGACAATCATAACAAATTTTTACAGAAGAAAAAAGACCCACCAGGGTGGATCTTTTTTTGTATTGGGGAGAAGTATATTAGGCTTTCTTCTCGTCGGCTTTCTCAGCAGCAGCAGCCTCTTCAGCTTTCTTCTTTTCGTCCACTTCCACCGCAGTGACATCACCTACCTGGCTGGTTTCCATTGCTTTGAGTTGGTCCTCTGACAATGGTGCAGATACTTTGGCAACGAGTTCGTCAGCATCTTCGACGATAGTGATACCTGCTGGAATTGCTAGATCTTTGATATGAATCGCATCTTCAAATGTAGCAAGTGCACTGATATCAACATCGATATGATTCACCAAATCTTTTGGAAGACAGGTCACGTCCACGGTATCTCGCTGCTCGATCAGTGTTCCACCGAGTGCTTTTACTGCAGCCGCTTCACCGACAAAATGAAGTTCAATGGTGGCATGCATTTCCACATTCATATTGATCTGTCGAAAATCGACGTGGATGAATCGATCTTTGATCGAATCATATTGCACATCTTGCACCAATACTTTTGTTGATTGACCACCTTCAACAGTAAAATCAATCAAACTTGATTCTCCTGCATCTGCATAAAGTTTATCAAAGACATGTGCGTCTACACTGACTGACACAGGTTCCATGCCTGCCCCATAGACAATCGCAGGAATACGACCAGCGTCGCGCACGTCTTGTGCATGTCCTGCTTCACGTTTTTGTACAATAAGTTCAAATGTCATACGTACTCACTCTTGAATTACAAATAAATGTTCTATTGGTTTTTTGTATAAAGATTCTCTCGACAACAGCGTATGAAAGGAGAGTATTTCATCTTCGTGTATCGGCTCTGTATCGAGGACACGTTCAGCATCGAGTGCAGAGAGATCAGTGGCCATCCCAACTGAAGTCATCCCCATCTGCGAAACAGCAAATAAAGATAAAATCGCATGTGCACATTCTCCACATGTCAGATGCAAGAGATGCACATTATCATACGTATCCACGATACGGATATCTGTCGTTTGGAAGGTGGTCTGGCACAAAGGACAGTCTTTCAGAAGCTTGAGCCCCTGAAATTGCGTGTCCCGTTCATCGTGTGCTTGTGATTTTCTCCCCATATACGAAGCGAAAAGAATATAGCATAAGTATACCGGACCGTCAAGAGGATGTACAGGGTGCCAGTCCCGCAACGGAGCAGAATAGGCAGAGTAGGCTTTGTAAGCCCTTTGCTTACTCTGCCTATTCTGCCTACTCTGCGTATTACGCGTGCGACCGTGCAATCGAGAGGGCAATTCCAATCAAAAAGAAATTGATCACGAGCGACGACCCTCCGTAGCTCAAAAAAGGCAAGGTGACTCCAGTGACAGGCAAGACGCCAGTTGCTGCCCCAACATTTACCACTACCTGTGTAAAAAAGAGGATAGCAATACCCAGAAGAACAAACACTGAAAAATCATCCCGACACCGTCGAGTCAACAAAATAATACGCCAAATAAGCAAGCTATAGAGCAAAAATACACCGAGTACTGCCACCAATCCTAATTCCTCAGCAATCACCGCAAAAATAAAATCAGTCTGAGCTTCTGGCAAAAAATGAAGCTGGCTCTGTGAACCAAAGCCGAGTCCGCGTCCAAACATATTTCCAGCACCTATCGCAATCACAGACTGCGACACATTATACCCAGCACCGAGTGGATCAGATGCCGGGTCGAGGAACGTCACGAGACGTGCTTTTTGATATGGTTGAAACAAAAAAAACCAACCTATCAAAAATGCCCCAACACCGAGAAGTAACAGAAATGCAATATATCTTTTTTTTGTATTACTAAAAAGGAGCAGACCAAACCAAATAGAAAGCAAAATCAACGCAGACCCAAGGTCTGGCTGGAGCAAGATAAGTCCCACATATATCCCAACAATGACAATAGTCGACAAGACAAACTGCCACTTATGGTACTGTCTGCCATGACGATAAAAAATCCATGCCAAAAACAATATCAAGGATACCTTTGCAAGCTCTGCAGGTTGGAGTGAAAACCCAAATATACGAAACCACCCCGTCGTGCCACGAATCGTTGCTCCGAAAAATAACACCCCCACCAGGAGAAGCAATACTCCCACATACGCAATACGAGAAAATGATTGATAAAAAACACTATGCACACTCGCCGCCACGATGAGTGCCACAAGTCCTATTATAAACGCAATCGTTTGCACAGGAAAATAAATAAGGGTATCTCCTTTTGAAAGATCGACACTATAAATAGCAGCCAAACCAATGCTCGACAAAAGCAGGACAACAATCACGAGTGTCCAATCATATCCACGGATGAGTCTAAAAAATTTTTCTATCATAAAAAAGACGTTCCTACCCTATCATAGAGAGAGAACTTCTTGCAATTTACTCCATAAATTCATCTTGATCAAAAAAATTGATCAATGGATAGAGACGCACACTATCTGCAAAAAAATCATCTCTAAAGATACGCAACTGTATTGGAACGGTGGTACTCGTCATAAACTGATCTATCTGTATTCGTGCTACCCCAACTCGTCGTTCTCCGTCTTGCAATGAAACGTAAAATGAAGGAGACCAATAACTAAATAGAGAATTATTCGTCACGGTAAAATCTAAACGATGTCCACCAAATACATCTTGACCGCCGTCATCAAACAAAACATCTTGCACCGTAAATATATTTCTCGAAGAAAGGTACTCAGGTACATCCGAGATCACATGTGGATCAATACGTTTCCATGTCACTTGTTCTACGTGAAAGGTACTATTTCTCGGTTGTCCAGAAAGAGTATGCCCCAAGACAGACAAAGGCTGCGTTGTCTGAGGGAGCAACGTCAGATATTCCACAGCTGTTTGCCCACCAGTATATTGAAAAAAATACGAAACCTCGGCAATCCATTGTTCATTTGGATTTGTGGCATCTATCACAAAATCATAGACATCTGTACCACTTTGAAATATTTGCAGTGTCCCGTATGTCACAATTTTTGCTCCATATCGTACATGCTGCGCTTCATAATTTTGAAATTCGTATGGCAACTGTTCCAATGTCTGAACATCTTGTGGGTATCCAACGCTTGCATAAAAAATCCACATGCCCACACCATACAAAAAAAGCACAAGCGCAATGCTGCCAAATGTCAGGACCAGTATTGCTTGTATCTTTTCTTTGTGAGAAATATACCACGTGGCAATACGCAAATCTCTACTTGAAAAACCTCCAATAGGATCTTCGTATCTTGCCAAGGGATTATCTTTTTTCTTTTTTCCAAACATACAATAGGAATCAGTAATCAGGCATCAGTAAACAGTACCTGATTACAACGCACGTAGTATAGCAATTTTTTTGCTTCTTGAAAAAGGACAAAAACCACCCTTGCCTAATACCCCTAAAAAGGCTATACTATTTCCATCGCATTTTATGAGTTCCTACATTCAATATTCTACATTCTGTATTCCAACGTATGCCAGAAAAGAAAAAATCAGCTCCAACCGCAACAAAAAAAGACGACAATAAAGGGGGCGAATATAGTGCAAATCAGATTACGGTCCTCGAAGGGCTCGAAGCCGTCCGCAAGCGTCCTGGGATGTATATCGGTTCTACTGGCCCACGTGGACTCCACCACATGATCTGGGAAGTCGTCGACAATTCGTTCGACGAAGCCATGGCAGGACACTGTGACACTATCACACTTCGCCTACTCCCAGACCACTGGATATCTGTCACAGACAATGGTCGTGGTATCCCTGTCGACATTCACCCAAAGAAAAAAATCAGTGCCCTCGAACTTGTCATGACCCAGCTCCACGCCGGAGGAAAATTTGGTGACGGAGGATATAAAGTATCCGGTGGTCTGCACGGTGTAGGTGTCTCTGTAGTCAATGCCCTCTCTACCGATGTCATCGCAACCGTCTATCGTGATGATAAAGAATGGGTGCAAGAATACAAACTCGGCAAACCAAAAGAAAAAGTAAAAGCCATTGGCAAAGCAAAAGGAACAGGTACGACCATTGCATTCCGCGCAGATGCGAGCATTTTTGAAACGATTGATTACAATTGGAAAACCATCATCGAACACCTCCGCCAACAAGCATATCTGACAAAAGGGGTCCGACTGATTATCAAAGATGAACGAACAGATGAAGAAAAAGAAGTAGATACCTCGTCATCAAAGATGAAAGGGACATCCTACCAATTTTATTTTGAAGGAGGCATAGCCAGCTACATCAAACACATCAATAAAAATCGCGAGCCAAAACACGAAAATGTGTTTTATGTGGAAAAACAAGTAGAGCATATCGCCGTCGAAGTCGCACTCCAATATACTGCCGACTACCAAGAATCATTGTTTGCCTTTGCAAACAATATCACCAATCCGGACGGCGGAACCCATGTGGCAGGATTTCGTGGCGCACTCACAAGAACACTCAATTCATACGCACGAAAAAAAGGTATTCTGAAAGAAAAAGATGCCAACCTTTCTGGTGAAGATGTGCGCGAAGGATTGACCGCCATTATCTCTGTAAAAATTCCAGACCCCCAATTTGAAGGACAAACAAAATCAAAACTCGGCAATCCAGATGTCAAAGCAGCCGTAGAAACCACCTTTGGTGAAGCGCTTGAAATTTTCATGGAAGAAAATCCAAAAGACGCCGAAGCCATTGTCGGGAAGTGTCTCCTCGCCGCACGTGCAAGAAATGCCGCACGCATCGCTCGAGAATCAGTCCTCCGAAAAGGCGCGCTCGAAGGATTTACTCTCCCTGGAAAACTGGCAGACTGCTCGAGTAGAAAAGCAGCAGACTCTGAGCTCTACATCGTAGAGGGAGATTCTGCAGGAGGATCAGCAAAGCAAGGACGCGACCGTCACACACAAGCAATTCTTCCACTCAGAGGAAAAGTCTTGAATGTCGAGCGTGCCCGTCTGGATAAAATTTTGACAAACAACGAATTGAAATCACTCATTATCGCGATGGGCACAAACATCGGCGAAATGTTTGAAATAGAAAAACTTCGCTATCATCGTATCATCATCATGACCGATGCAGACGTCGATGGTGCGCATATTCGCACACTTCTTCTCACTTTATTTTTCCGCTACTTTCCAGAACTTATCGCAGCCGGCCACATCTTCATTGCTCAGCCACCACTCTATAGTATAAAAAATGGCAAAGACATGAAGTGGTTTTATAATGAAGAAGTTCTTGGCAAGTATCTCGAAAAGCAAGGCATCAGCTCGAGTGATCTCGAAGTTGCCGAAGAAAACGAAGGCGATGAGGCAGGAGAAGCGGAAGAAGCACCTACAGCAAAATCAAAAGAAAAAAAAGGAAAATCAAAAATAAATATCCAACGATACAAGGGTCTTGGAGAAATGAATCCAGAGCAACTCTGGGAAACGACAATGAATCCGGAAAATCGTTTGCTCAAGCGTGTCACGATTGATGATGCAGAAAAAGCCAGCGAAGTCTTTGATATTCTCATGGGGAGCGAAGTGCCACCACGAAAGAAGTTCATTCAAACACATGCAAAGAGTGTGAAGAACTTGGATATCTAAGTTGTTACTCTCCCCCTTGGAAAGGGGGAGTTAGCCCGCAGAGACGGGCTCCGTCTTTGCGGAGAGGGGGTTGACACTCAGAAGAAAATTCATTGCTAGTCCATCAACCTCCCCTACCCCCTCCTCTCTAAGGAGGGGAATGTTCTCAAACGAAAAAGCACCCGCCGAATCGGCGGATGCTTTTGTATTTCCACTTTTCGTCCTGTCATTGCTATCGCATGGACTCATCAGTACCGATCTCATCGGTAGAAGGGGTGGAAGATGGGCAATACATCCTCCGAGTGCACCTCCTTGTGAAAGGTGTCGAAAGAGCGATGATTGACTCTCTCATACTTGCCGTCCGATTGCTCGGACTATGAGAGAGTGGTGACTAGACTACCGGCGCGAGTTGTGGGACGACTTGGCGTCCCACTCGTCCGCCACTTCCTCGTACTGCTCCCAGGCCTCCACCCTGGGCATCTGGGCGACGTCCTCGCTGGTCTCGGGCCAGTCGCGGAGCAGGTCGCCCTGCTCGGCGATGAGCTGAACGAGCTGGAACTTCCAGCCCGTGAGCTCCTCCTCGGCTCTGGCGATGTTCGCCTCCACCACGCCGGACGGGTAGTAGCCGTCCGGGAAGTTGCTGTTGAACCGGATCGTCTCCTTGCTGGACACGATCCGCTCGCGGACCACCGCCTGGAGGGTCCAGGAGTCCGCGGCGGCGGAGAAGGCCTCGAACCCGACGAGCGGGAGCATGTAGCCCCCGACGTGCGAGAGGCGGTCGAGGCGACCCCACAGGACCTCACGGGCCTGCGGGTTCATGTTGGCCGAGACGACCGCACCGCCCGTCACCTGGAAGGTGAAGTAGGGCGACTCGCCCCCGCCGAAGCTGGGGGTGAAGAGATCGAACCGGATGAAGTGGTTGCCCACCTCGATCCGCATTCGACCGGTCTTCGTGCTGTGGCACAGCGTGCCACTATCCGTCTTGGGCCACGGGGCGGCCCAGGCGAAGTCCTCCTTGCCGTCGTTGTCCTTGGCGGCGGCCTCGTCCATCGCGGTGTAGAGGTCGTTCACGTCCGTGAACTCGGTGCGCTCGGGGGCGCAGCCGTGCCCGAGGTTCCGGGCGGTCAGGGCGGCGAGGGTGAGGACGTTGAGGTTCTGGAGCTTGGTCATTATGCACCTCCATGGTAATGCAGATAGGCGACCAAACCTATCCGCGGCGCGATCATATATATGAAGATCCTATACATGATCGCGCCACCAAGGAGAATTGTAAAAAACGAATGTCCGTTTCATTTTTGGACGTACAAATATACCACAAAAAACCCTTTTTGTCAAGGTAAAATGGCTCATCTTCATTCATTTTAGACCTTATCTTAGCCAATATATTGTGCACAGGTCATACACCACTTTTCACTAGAATGTGGTAAAAACCTAATACATGTGGCACACACAGCAATTCACTCTATCCTCTCCTTGTGTTGTTGTAATTGGAAGCAGTCTTGACTACACGACGTCGGGAAAATCGTGTTGTCGCTTCTACGACGTCTAGTTGAAGCCGTTGATGAACTCGATGAGCTCCCCCTTGATTTTTAAGTGCCCCATGGCGTTCCTGATGAACAAGAGCTCCAAAGCCGGGTGCTCCGCGGTCTTGGGGTGCTTGCCCATGTCGGACATGAACGACATCACAGCATCATCGAGCTTGCCAGCTTCTGCAAGCTCGATAGCGCGCTCCTTGCAGAAGCGCAAATGATCTTCACGGCTCACTGTACTACTGGGCGTTCTCTCGCCCACACAAGAACACAAAAAATTAACATACATACATTTGTCAAGTACAGTCAAGTTATACTACCAATATTCAAAAATGTGATATTATACCCTCCGCTATGGAGTTTTTGTCATTTCGAATGAAAGGAGAAATCTTTCCGTAGTAAAAACTTGCTAAAGATTTCTCCCTGACGGTCGAAATGACAACGTATAGAAAGTACGGAAATCATCCATGCTGTGGCAAACAACACGGCACATATGCTATGACATACGAAGATACAAAAGATATGCTCTCCGACACAGAACGGTCTCTCCACGAGACCTATTTTGAATTGCAAAAACACTACGAAAAAATCTACGGCGAAGACACCGTCGTCCTCATAGAAGTCGGATCATTTTTTGAAATCTACGGCATCGACAATGAGACGAAAAAAATCGGCAAGCCAAAAGAAATAGGTGATCTTTTGAATCTGCAACTGACAAGAAAAAATAAAAATATTCCAGAAAACCATGTAAAAAATCCATTGCTTGTCGGATTTCCAACAGCAACATTTGATCGATATATCCGAAGAATGATTGCAGAAAAAAAATACACCATCATCATCGTGAGACAAAAAGGTGAACCACCTAAGATCGAACGCTACGTCGACCGCATTCTCTCGCCAGGCATTCACGCAGACTACACCCTCGACCATACGGCAAATTTTGTGTCAGCGATTATTCTCGAAGAAGACGACGGACGCTACACTGCCGGATTTGCCGCGCTTGATGTGTCGACCGGTGCCTCATATATCGCAGAAATGTACGGGACAAAAGAAGATCCTACCTTTGCGCTCGACGAACTCTTCCGCCATTTACAAGCACATCCCACGTCCGAACTCGTGATCACGCTCGATACAGATACCATGCAGCTCGAAGAATTGAAGCAATACCTGGATCTCGATGGCACGCATGTTCAGCAACACAAAAAACGGCTGAATCTCGAGTATCAAAATGCTTTATTTTCCACAATATACTCCATCAAGTCCTTCCTCTCCCCTATTGAATTTCTTGATTTGGAACGAAAACGCTTTGCGTCCGAAGCCATGGCAAGCTTGATTGAGTTTGTTATTTCTCATGACAACGATGTTATTAAAGAATTGAAAAAACCAACAGTATTGGAAAACGAAACATTTGTCTACCTAGGCAACAATCCAATGGAACAACTCGATATCACCTCTCGTGATCCACATAAAGAAACCGTGCTCGCAATCATGGACAAAACGGTCACATCTATCGGGAGACGCTTGCTTTTTGAACGCGTGATGAATCCTATCATGAACAAAACCACGCTCGAAGCGAGATACGATGTGGCGGATAGCGTTGAACCAGTGTATGCAAAAATAGACATACATTTGCGAAGTGTCTACGACCTCGAACGTATCGTGAGGAGAATCCGGACAGGACGACTCCATCCACTTGAAATCAATTTTCTCTATGACTCACTTATCTCAGCGCGAGAAATAGCCGATACACTCGGAAGCGACGCAGCAAATCTGCACGATGAACGAGAATCAATTGATGCACTCATTTCATATATAGAAAAGACTATCAATCTCGACATCTCCACGACCAGCATGCAGCAGGAAATAAAAGAAAGTTTCTTTTTACGAGGCGTTGACGCAGAGCTCGATGATTTACAAGAAAGAATTGGTGTTGAATCTGCAAAGCTCGATGCCATTCGCACAGTCATTTGTAATCTCATGTCAGAAAAACTTGGCAACAATGCAAACGAATTTGTTGAAATAAAAAAACTCGACAAAGAAGGACATTATCTTCATCTTACAAAAAATAGATACGCAATGATTGCCGATGTATTGAAAAAACAATTTGTTTCGATCGACGGCACAGTCCATGCCTTCACAGATTTTTCATATAAAGTCCAAACTACAAATGTAAAAATCACTGGCCCAGTCATCGATACCGTGTCAGAAACAATCACAGTGCTGGAATCACGACTCGTGGCAAGAGTAAAAGAAAAATTTGCAGAAATGATCACCCTGATTGATCATGACTATGCACATCATATAGAAAACGTCAGCGCAACACTCGCCACCATCGACGTCGCCCTCTCAAATGTAAAATGCACCCGTACATACAAACTCGTCCGCCCTGAAATAATTGAACAAGACGAGCCACTCCTTGAAATCACCACCCTCCGCCATCCACTCATTGAACAAAGAGAACAGCACGGCATTTACGTCCCAAATGACGTGAACCTTGGTGTATCAGAAAAAAAAGAAGTGTGGGAAGAGAATACCCGTGGCGTACTTCTCTATGGTATAAACTCGAGTGGGAAATCTTCTCTCATGAAAAGCATCGGGATAGCTGTCGTGCTCGCACAAAGTGGATGCTATGTGCCAGCTACAGCAATGAAATTTACGCTTATAAAAGAATTGTTCACCCGCATCGTATCGCGCGACAATATTACACAAGGCTTATCTTCCTTTGCCGTAGAAATGATGGAGCTGAAAAATATTTTCAATCGCGCGACCACACACAGCCTCGTGCTCGGAGATGAAATCAGCCATGGCACAGAAACACTCTCAGCGATCGCCATTATTGCTGCAGCACTCGGCCAGCTCCACGACATCGGCGCGCTCTTTTTCTTCACAACACATTTGCATCAATTGCAGTCGCTTGCACAAGTTGTCGAGATGGATCGTATCCAGAGTTTGCATCTCGCCGTACATTATGATGAAGCAAATGACGTGCTTATTTTTGACCGCACATTACAGCAAGGCAGTGGCAGCAGCATCTACGGACTCGAGTTCGCGCAATCGCTCCACATGAATGCAACGTTTCTCACAAATGCCATGAATATCAGAAGAGAACTTGCAGGAGAACTCAGCAATACAGAATTACTCTTAAAAAAACAAACAAGCAAATACAACGATACACTCTACTTAACGCGCTGCGCGGTCTGCGGTGAGAATGTCGAAAATACACATCACATCCGAGAGCAACACACGGCCGACGACACTGACCATATCGACCACTTTCATAAAGATCACAAATACAATCTCATTCCACTCTGCAAAGAGTGCCACACAAAAGTGCATCAAGGGAAATTGAAAATAAATGGATTTGTAAAAACAAGCAAAGGGTTTGCGCTGGATATTGAGGAGGAATAAAAAAACAATGCCCTCCCCTTACTAAGGGGAGGGCTAGGGTGGGGTTGCTCGCAGAAGCAACCAAACGTACAAAAAAAACATCCGCACGTCGCGGATATTTTTTTATTCACTTCTCAATACATTTTTCTCTCGAACAATATATAGTTGAAGGCCCGGGCACACATGTAGTGTGCCCGGGCAGATTGTCGTCTTCTACCGGGTCTTACTCGACGCAGCCGTCGACAGGAGTGTTCGTGCACTCGCCGTCGCTGTAGTTGCAATCGTCGTTGGTGCAGGCGTCACCGTCATCGCACTTGGAGGTAGACCTGCAGCCCACCCCCTCCTGGCAGTAGCGCTCCTCGCAGATGTTGTTGTAGCAGTAGTTCGATATGAACTCGCACTGCCCCTGCAACGAGCAGTTGCCGTTGTAGTTCACGACGGTCTTGAGACCGTCGCACACCGTCGACGTCGGGCAGCCCGTCTCGGCAGCCTCGGGGTCGCAGTGAATGCAGACCGGGTCGACGATGTGGGCACACTGGCCCGACTCCTTGCAAAGGTCATCCGTGCACGGGTCACCATCCTCGCACTGCCAGCCGTACTGGCAGCCATCCGTGGTGTCCTCGCAGGCGCCGGTGTCGGAGTTGCACTGCTGATTCTCCCCACACACACGAGGATCATACTCGCACATGTGCGTCTGCCAGTTGCAGCTGTCCTCGGTGCAGAAATTCCCATCGCCACAGTGGGAATAGGACGTGCACTCGACACACCCAGCGTCCGCGCTACAGTACAAACCCTCAGGGCACAGGCTGTCCTTCGGGTTGTTGTAGTAGTGCGACGAGGTTCCATCCTGAACACACGTGTCGATGGTGCAGGCGATGCCGTCGTCCGGGTTGAGCGGCGGATGCTCACACCGGTTGAGCGGGTTACAAATGTCAGTGGTGCAGGCGTCGCCGTCGTCGCACTGGTCGCTGGTCATGCAGCAACCGTCGATGAGATTGAACTGGCAGCCCACGCCTTCCGTGCAAAAATCGCTGGTGCAGATGTTGTCATCATCGCACTGCACCTGCGACTGCACGCAGCCGTATTTCACGTCGCACATCGCGACAGTGCAGGTGAGCGTATCGTTCGGGCAGTTGCCCGCGTTTGCGACGTGCTGGCACTGCCCGTTGCTGTCGCAGCTGTCGTCAGTGCAGGTGACGCTGTCATCGCAATTCTTCAGCGTCTCTTCGCAGTGACCGGCGATGCACTGTGCGATCATGCAAGGGCTCGTCGGCTCACAGTCGCCGTAGCTACTTCCACCGCACTCGACGACCGAGTGTGTACACCCGATACCCGGGACGCACATATCGACGGTCGTGATATCACCGTCCTCGCACGAAACCGGCACGAGCTGACAGCCGCCACCACCAGGGACGCAGATCGCGCCGTGGCAATCGTCCATGCCAGCGGCACAGGCGTCGGTGTTCGGCTGGCTGTTGTCGCAGCCGACACCCGGGACGCAGCGGTCCTGCGTGCAGATGTCGCTGTCGCCGCAGCTGCGCGGCTTGTTCGAACAACCCCCGTTCGTGATCTGATCGGGATCGCACGAATCGTACGTGCACGGATCCCCATCGTCACACGGGAAGTTGTTGGGCGTATGCACGCAACTTCCGCCGTAGCAGCGGTCCTGCGTGCACGCGACACCGTCATCGCAGTCATCCTCGGCAGTGGCCGGGGCGCACTCGTCCGTCTTCACCGGCATGGTGTCGACGAACGACGAGGTGTCCACGCTCACCGTGTCGGTCTGCGGGACCGTGTCCGTGGTCGTGTCGGCCGACTGCATGGTGTCCTGCTCGACCGGCGCGGTCGTGCCGGCATCGCAGCTGGCGATGCAGATGAAAAGAGCAACAGTCAAGTGGCGCATGTCTTCCTCCGTTGAGTTTCTCTGCCCATTCTCTAAAATGGGTACAAAATAATCCAATATGAATTACTTTGTACCTACTTTATAGAACTGCTCAACCTAGCAGAGATATAAAATTTTGTCAAGTATAAAAATAACGCCTCACACCTTGTTACATGCTACGTGCTACATGTTTCGTGTCAAAATTTATCCACTCGCATCCCTTGACAAATTCCGTTTTTTCATATATAGTCATCTCATATTCGGCCACAGGCCGTTTTTAAATACTTGAAGAAGGCTCAGAAAGCCTGGAATGCTCGGGAATGCCTAAAAGGCAACTCTCTGAACCTTCCAAGCCTTCCAAGCCTCATAAGCTTTCTATGAGTAAACTCACCAACTACTTCCGCGAAGCTCTTTACGAACTTCACAAGGTAACCTGGCCAACAAAAAAACAAACCATCAACTATTCTATTGTCGTCATCGCAATTGCGATTGCAATGGCTGCATTTTTTGCACTTCTCGACTACGTCTTCACCTGGCTTTTGAGTATTGTCGTGTAATTTATTTTGTTTATTGTTCCTTGCTTATTGCTTATTAACCTATGGCAAAACAAACCCTCGACCTTGGACGACGCTGGTACGTCCTCCACACCTATAGTGGATACGAAGAAAATGTAAAACGAAATCTCGAACAACGTCTCGATACCTTTGATATGGCAGAAAAGATTTTCGCTGTCATTGTTCCAAAAGAAAAAAAGATCAAAATCAAAAACGGCAAACGTACCACGGTCGAAGAAAAAATCTTCCCAGGATACGTACTTGTTGAAATGATCGTCACTGATGATTCATGGTATGTTGTCCGCAACACGCCAAACGTCACCGGCTTTGTCGGATCAGGGACAACCCCAACACCGATTGACCAAAAAGAAGTAGACGCGCTCATGAAACGCACGCAAGCACTCGAAGCATCACACAAGATCGATGTCAGTGCCAATGATCCTGTTCGTATCACCGATGGTCCTTTCAAGAATTTTGAAGGAAAGGTAGAAAGTGTTGACGAACATCGCGGCAAAGTCAAGGTTCTCGTCAGTATGTTTGGACGAGAGACACCGGTAGAGCTCGATGCACTTCAAGTAAAAAAGATTTAACTCACAGGCCTGGAAAGGCCTATAATGCCAAGAAGGCTTGAGACGCGTTGCGCCTCTGCTTCTAGCCTTCTCAGCATTCCAAGCCTTTCAAGCATTATTAGCATTTTGTATGGCCAAAAAACTCGTAACACAAATCAAACTCCAAGTCATCGGTGGCGGCGCAAATCCAGCACCTCCAATCGGTCCAGCTCTTGGTCAGCACGGACTCAATATCCAAGACTTTTGTGTGCAGTTCAACAATGCAACTGCTGACAAAAAAGGAGAAGTCGTACCAGTGATCATCAACGTGTATGAAGACCGAACATTCGACTTCATCATGAAAGTAGCGCCAGCAAGCGCACTGATCAAAAAAGCACTTGGACTCAAATCAGGATCTGGCAATCCTCTCAAGGATAAAGTCGGCAAACTGACACGCGCACAAGTAAAAGAAATTGCAGAAACAAAAATGCCAGACCTCAATGCACACGACATTGACGCAGCAATGAAAATCATCGAAGGAACAGCTCGCCAAATGGGTGTCACCATCGAAGGATAAGCAACCTCCACAAAAACTACCAGTGATCTGCTGGTAGTTTTTTTATACAAAAAAACACCAGTTTCCTGATGTTATTTTGTAGTGAGCCGACGCGTGATATTTCACACGCGTCAGCTGTACCCCGGGGGGCGGTATGCCCCCCAGGATGTCGTCGTATTACACGGGCCGCGTGAACGCGACCTGCATCCCCAGCTCCAGCCCCAGCTCCGCGAGGACCTCCTTGAGCTCTGCCAGGAGCTTCGGGCCGAATTGCTTCGCCGCGAGGAGCTCGGCTTCCGTCATCTGGACGAGCTCTCCGAAGTAGCGGATACCGAGTTTCTCCAATCTGTTCTGGAGGCGCCGGGACATCTCCACCTCGGTGATCTCGTAGTGCAAGACCTTCGCACGCTTCTCCTCTGGAGTCTCACTCAAGCGAGCGACTTCCTCAGAGAGCAGTGCATTTTCCCTCATCAGCCTATTCAATTCCGCGCCACCAAACGTTTTGTACGTGAGGATATCTCCACGGAGCCTCATCTTCATAGACCGAATCCTACTCCTGCTCTCCCTTTGCATCTCTGGGATTCGAGCACGGGGAATATGGAGCTCAGCAGCGATCTGCCGATCATCGTACACCGTCCCATCGAAGCCGAGGAACATCTCCAAGAACTTCCGCTGCCTGAGGGTAAGCCTATAGAGGGCTACCTTGCAAGTACAAATGAGAGAAGCAGCGTTGAACTCCACGATCTGATCGAGCTTCTTGAACGGCGCACGCTCGAACATGAATCTCGTGAAATCCCGCTCCAGTTCTTGCAGGGTTGGCACGATGATCTCGCCACCGTTGATGAGCCGACAGTAGTCCTTCCAGCCCTCACGGAGAGCGTCATCGACGAGAGCGAGCAGCTCATCGTGATGAGGAAAGAGAGACTCATCCAAAATCATGCATACAAAGCGGTAGTATTGCTCCGCAATACGCCAGGAGATAGTCCCGTCATAAATGCGGGCATTCAGCGCCCCGATCACATGCTCATGCATATGCTGGATCTCAGATGGAGACAACAACTTAAACGACACGTTCTCGTCGCTACTCATGGAACCTCCATGGTTCTAGGGATGGGATCTCATTGAAATGAACGATACAATGTATATATACGTATACACTGTATCATGCACATCACATGAGATCAGCAAACCACCCTAACATACGATGAAATCTCTGTCAAGCTAGTAATCCACCAAAAGATTTCTCTACCATTTGTTCCTAATTGCAACATTCTTTGCTATACTACCGACAATAATAATCTTTATGAATACATTCTTCTCCCCTACAAAAGTCGCCATCATCGGCGCAGGCGCAGTCGGCGCTGCGGCAGCCTACGCCATCACCCTCCGAAATGTTGTCGCAGAAGTCATCTTGATTGATATGAATCAAGAAAAAGAAGAAGGAGAAACTATGGATATTTCTGACGGACTTTCTCTTGTCGAGACAGGACGCGTGGTGCGTGGGGAATACAGCGATGCACGACATGCAGATGTCATTATTGTGACAGCAGGCGCCGCACAAAAACCAGGTGACACGCGCATCGACCTGCTCGAAAAAAATGCAAACATTCTCAAAAGCATTTTCAAAAGTATAGGAAAAATTCAACCACACGCAATTGTTCTTCTTATTTCAAATCCAGTAGACGTCCTCACCTATCTCGCACAAGAAATAACCGGCTTGCCACACAATCAAGTGTTTGGGAGTGGGACCACACTTGATACAGCACGCCTCCGAAATGCGCTCGGAGAAAAATTTAATGTTCATGCAAATAACATCAATGGCTTTGTCTTGGGTGAACATGGTGATAGTGAATTTGTCGCATGGAGTAGCGTCTCCATTGGTGGCGTGCCTGCAAAAAAATTGACTGGCATGACAAAAAAAACAATGACAAACATTGAACACGACGTGAGAAGAAAAGCATACAACATTATTCAAAAAAAAGGAGCAACATATTTTGGGATTGGTCTCGTTGCAGCAGACATTGTCGAAGCCATTATCTATGATCAACACACCATTCTCCCAGTAACCGCGCGCCTCTCATCATGGAACGGTATCTCTGATATTTGTCTCGGCGCACCGACAATCATTGGTCGCAGTGGAGTTATCGAGCATTGGCCACTCAAACTCGACATGAGTGAACGAAAAAAACTGGCAACGTCTGCAAAACTGCTCCGCTCGTACGTGAAACAAGTGGTATGAAAACATTTTTTTTGGTATGCACAATGGTACTGCTCGTGGGCGCAGGATGCGGCGGCCCAGATTCTGGCACTACCACAACCTCGACTGACAGCGCGACTAGTACACATGATGTTGTCAAAAAACCGGGTGGGGTTGAACCACTCGACTATGCCATTGAAGCGTGTGAACATAGTGGCTATGATGTCATACTCAAATACGACAACGAGACAAAAACCACAGACACCTATTGCCAATTCAACAGCGGCTATGCCTGCGAAGCTGTCTCGTATATCACCGGCACCTGTACCACAACATCAACAAATCGCATGTATCTTGTCACGACCAATGGAATGCCCCAAAATATTCGCACGTGCAGCAATGAAGAACAACCGGTCTGTGGGAAAGATGGCATCACTTATATGAACAGTTGTATTGCAGGCCTGCAACAAATAGCAATACAACATCAAGGAGTCTGTAGTATTGAAGAACAGCAAGCATCCTCTGGCTCTGACTCGACAAACAAAACAGGAGGAACCACGGGAGGATCAACACAAACAACAGGAAGCAGCAAAAGTGACATTCCAAGCTGGTGGGGATACATCCCAAGTATTATTGGATATAGTGGCAGACAAACCGCTACAAAAGAAATCTGCACATATGAAGGAAATGCCATTGTCTATTTTGTAGAAGACAATTGCCCAGAGTGTTTTAGTACCTTATATAATAAGTCTGGGAGTGTCCTCTGTCATCCATCAAATGATATAGCAAACAGCTGCCCCAATTTTTTTAAGAAAGACAGTCGCTCTGCATATTGCAAAAAAATGTAAAACTCTTACCTAAGTCCTCCCTTTATCTGGGAGGATTTTTTATTATCAAGCACTCTTTAGTAATTTCCCTCCCTTTTTTAAGGGGAGGGCTAGGGTGGGGTTGCGTGGCAAAATAGTAAAAAATGGCTCTACACAGCCATTTTTTGTTTATTTTATCCCCTTTTACTCTTGACAAAACTCCCTTTTTGTGCTATATTTGTCCGTTGCTTTACTGGCGAGCCCCCTAAAGGGGTACAAAAGCAACCGCTTCACATGCCGATTGGTGGGGTCATATGAGAACACAACGCAAGTGATTTCATATAACCCCGCCACCCGAAAGGGAGGCATGACGTTCCTGGAGGAACACATGAAGATCAACGCCCTCGCCTTCGTTCTGACCATCGCCGCCGTCATCTTCGCCCTCTTCACCGTGGGCGGCAGCGCCCACGCGGCGATCCCGGCCGACCTCCTCGAGGTCCAACCGACCGCTAGCCTGGTCAACGCCCACCGCGCCAAGGTGGCGCAGGAGGAGAACGAGAGGCAGATCATCTGCCACTCGTACATCCTGAATGGGCACGGGCGGAGCGAAATCCTCATAGAGGATTGCTCCGCCAAGAAGACGTCGTTCGTCAAGAAGACCGTCCACAACGTGGACATCACGGTCTTCATGATGAACACCCCCACCAAGTGATCAGACCGCCAAGGGACTCACCTCCCAAGGCGGCAACACACGGTGGGATCGGCAGGGGCGGCAGTGCATCACAGCACGCCTNNCCCCTCGCCGACACAACGTACACACATACAAACCATTGACAAACATGGTTTTTTTTATTAGTATCTTCTATCAACACTATGTACCACGCTTTGCAGAGATACCACGACACATCGTGCTCTCTCTGCAAGTCGGGGACGTCTCGACCGCTGCAAGAGAGGAACAAAGGGAGGAGTTCTCAGATGCTTCGCATGATCAGCATCCTGTTCATCATCACCGCGATCTTCGCGGTAGGACCGATTACACACGCGTCACCACCGCAGAACACACCAGGTACACGGCTCGTCTGCCCCGCCGAGCTGGGCAACACGTGCTTCGTGTTCGGCGGCTCGTACCGCCCCGACTACGATCGCGCCAAGACGAAGATCGAGGCGCAGGACGCGGAATCGTATGAGTGGAACTTCAAAAAGGGATGCGATCACCGAATTCTGCTGTACATCCAGCCGGGAGAGATGTGTTACGGCATCTGGGAGAAGGCACCACCAATGCCGGGTACGACGGCCGAGGCCCTCAACGAGAGGGTTCGCCAGGTCGACTACAAGATCTGCCG
>DOYU01000011.1 GCA_003518365.1 Candidatus Magasanikiibacteriota bacterium
ATTCGTAAGAATTCGTAATTCGAATGTATATTTATTTTTCGTTTGTATAAATTTCATTCACATCATCCAGAGCATCAAGCGCATCATAGAGTATTTCCATTTTTTCAACTGTCTCACCATCCACGGCTACTTCTTCTTTTGCCACCCACTTGAGTCCGGCATCTTCTGGTTTTGTGATACCCCATACCTTCAATGCTTCGAGGACAGACTGAAATTTTTCTACAGGACAACGAACTTCGATATGTTCATCAAATTCAAGAATATCTGATGCACCTGCTTCGATAAGTGTCAGTTCGAGTTCTTCTTTATCAAGATTGTTTATTGCTAATTGATTATTGCTTATTGCTACGACGCCACGTCGTTCAAACTGCCACTGCACACTTCCCGGTCCTCCCACAGACCCATTATGTTTTGTAAATGCATTTTTTACTTCTGAAACCGTTCTGTTTTTATTGTCGGTCAATGTTTCTACAAGAACAGCAATACCACCCGGACCATACCCTTCGTATATAATTTCTTGAATTTCTTCTCCATCTTTCAATTCCCCGGTCCCTTTTTTAATAGACCGATCAATATTATCTTTTGGTACATTTTCTTCCTTGGCTTTTTCTACAGCAAGACGAAGTGAAAAATTCATTGTAGCATCTCCACCACCATCTTTTGCTGCCATCGTAATAGCTTTACACAATTTTGTAAACAAATTTCCCCGCTGTGCATCAGCTTTTCCTTTTTTGTGTTGAATTTTACTCCATTTTGAGTGACCGGACATATGTACAATAAACAATGGACAACTAACAATGCGATCAGTATACCCATATCATACAACAAAATGAGAGGAAATCAAGGCTTTTAAGATATGGAAAGAGGGGAACTGTTTGTACATAACAAAAAACAGGGCGTTACCACCCTGTTTTTTTGCTGCATGTTATATGTTACATGATCCTACTCTTGTTCTCGAAACCCAGTCCCGGCAGGAATCAATCGTCCGATGATCACATTTTCCTTCAGCCCTTCGAGTGGGTCCATCTTGCCGGTGATTGCGGCATTGATGAGCACTTTGCTAGTTTCTTGGAACGACGCAGCAGAGAGGAAGCTCTGTGTTGACAGAGAAATCTTTGACACACCGAGGAAGAGTTCTCGTCCTGAGGCTGCTTTTCCTTTATTCTTGCTTGCAATGTCGTTTGATCCACGGAACTGTGCTTTTTCAACAGTTTCTCCTGGGAGAAGATCAGTGTCTCCAGAATCTTCGACATACATACGTGAGAACATCTGACGCACAATCAGTTCTACGTGTTTGTCATTCAAGCGTTGTCCTTGTGATGCGTAAATACTTTGAATCTCAGAGAGAATGTATCGCTGTACAGCGTCACGGCCTTTGAGTTCAAAGAGTTCTTGAAGATCCACACTTCCTTCTGTGAGCTGATCACCTTTTTCTACGGCATCACCATCCTTAACCCAGAGTTTAAATCCAATTGGAATGATGTATTCCTTTTGATGCCTCCCTTGATATCGGAGTGTCAATGACTTACTTCCCACACTCACAACCCCACCGTATTCTGCTTTGACTTCTTCTCCTGAAGCACCAAGAACCACGAGAACATCATCTTTCTTTACTTTTTGCCCGTCTTCGACCCTCACATCATCTGCTTTGCGCACTTTGATCTCTACTTCTTCCATGCCTTCAAAGTGGACTTTGATAATCTTCTGCCCTTTGCGACCTTCGAAGACCTTTCGTCCTGTTGGACTGGTGATGACTTTTCCATCAGCGTCTTCGATTTCAATAGTACCTGCTGCTTCTGAAAGGACTGCTTTTCGTTTTGGCTTGCGTGCTTCGAAAAGTTCTTCGACACGTGGCAACCCTTGGGTAATATCCCCTCCAGCAACTCCTCCAAGATGGAATGTACGCATGGTAAGCTGTGTACCTGGCTCACCAATAGACTGCGCAGCAATAATACCCACCGCGGTTCCTTTCTTCACAACATTATTATTTGACAAGTCCATACCATAACACGTTGCACACACACCCTTTGGATAGTGACATTGCAACACACTGCGAACATGAACTTCTTCGACACCTTCACTCTCGATGTGACGTGCGATCTCTGCAGTGATCATCTCACCTGCTTTGACCAGTGTTTTCTTTCCAGCCTTTACATCGGTGAGAACAAATCGACCTGCGACGCGTTCTGACAGTTTTTCACCAATTTGTTCGGAATTTTCTTTGGTAAAGATTTCTCCAACATCATCGCCACAATCGTCGTGGGTAACAACCACATCTTGCGCAACGTCAACCAAACGGCGGGTCAAATACCCAGCGTTTGCTGTACGAAGCGCGGTATCTGAAAGACCTTTACGTGTACCGTGAGAAGAGATAAAGAATTCGAGTACATCAAATCCTTCTTTGAAGTTTCCTGTGACTGGCAGCTCGATAATATCTCCACTTGGTGAGGCAACGAGCCCTTTCATACCGATTACTTGTCCGAGCTGTCCCCATGATCCACGCGCACCAGAATCAATCATGGCAAAGACCGGCCCTTCTTTATCGAGTGCTTCTTTATTGTATGAGACAACACGGTCTTTTACATCAGTCCAGATTTCAAGAACTTTTGCATGTCGTTCTGATCCGGTGAGAAGCCCTTCTGCATATTGTTCTTCTACAAGTGCCACTTTGTCTCCACCTTCTTTAAGAATTCCTTTCTTTTCTTCAATATTTCCAAAGTCATTCATGCCGAGAGAGTACCCTGACTTGGTGACATACTTGAATCCTACTTCTTTGATCTTGTCGAGGATGATAGCCGTATCTGCTTGCCCGTAACATTCGAGCATAGATGCGATAATCTTTGACAAATGTTTTTTTGTTATTGGCTCGTTGTAGTATTCAATCTTGCCTGGAAAAATTTCATTAAAGAACACTCGACCTATTGAGGTCTCTACTAGATGGCTTGTGCCTTCTGGAAATTTTTCCATCAACTCTTTACCAAAACGAATCTTCACCCGTTCTTGGACTTTGATTTCTCTTGTCTTATACGCATATTTTGCTTCCGTGACATTAGAAAAATACTTTGTTACCTCTCCAGTGTCTGCTTCTGAATATCGAGTCAGGTAATATGACCCCAGCGTAATATCTTGTTGTGGCGTAATAATTGGTTGCCCTGTTGCCGGCTTTAAGAGATTCTTTTCTGCTGCCATGATATGCTCTGCCTCCCACTTTGCTTCTTCTGTCAGAGGAAGATGTACTGCCATTTGATCTCCATCAAAGTCAGCATTGAACGCTGGTGTGACGAGTGGATGCAGTTGAATTGCTTTTCCTTCGATAAGACGTGGACGGAAGGCTTGGATACCGAGACGATGCAAGGTTGGCGCACGATTCAGGAGGACGCGCGTCTTGCTCGTCAAATCTTCAAGGATGTCCCAGACTTCTGGTGCATTTGACTCGATATAGCGTGAAGCACTACGAACATTGTGTGCAAGTTCTCGTTTAATAATTTCACTCATGACAAACGGCTTCAAAAGCTCGAGTGCCATACGCTTTGGCAGACCACATTCGTGAATCTTCAAGTTTGGTCCGACGACAATGACAGAACGTCCAGAGTAGTCAACACGCTTTCCAAGCAAGTTTTGTCGAAATCGTCCTTGCTTTCCTTTCAAAATATCTGCAAGGGAACGAAGTTTTCTTTTTTGTCCTGTTGACGCAGTGACCGTTTTTGCAGAGCGTGCATTGTTGTCGATGAGCGCATCGACTGCTTCTTGCAACATACGTCGCTCATTTCGGCAGATGACTTCTGGAGCATTGAGTGACAAAAGTCTCGCCAAGCGATTGTTTCGGTTGATAACGCGTCGGTAGAGATCGTTCAAATCTGATGTCGCGAATCGTCCTCCATCAAGAGCAACCATCGGTCGAAGATCTGGTGGAATCACAGGAATCATTGTCAAAATCATCCATTCTGGCTTGATGCTATTTTGATTGAGTGATGAAAGCAATTTCACACGGCGAACAAGTCGATCGTGTTTTGCACCTTTGCTTTTCACAATTTGTTTTTCCAAACTTTCAATGGTTTTTGGCAAGTTGAGTTTTTTGAGTAAATCTCGAACAGCACCTGCCCCAATACTTGCTTCAAACATGTGTCCATATCGAAAGGACAATTCCTGATATCGATGTTCAGACACAATGTTCATCATCTTGATGTCTTTCAATTCTTCTTGCACCAGAGCCACGTCTTCATCAAGAGCAATAATTTTTTCTTCAAGTACTTTTGGTTCTGCGGCAAATTGTTTTTCAAGTTCTTTGCGTGTTGCTTTGTATTCATCTTTGAGTCCATCAAGCGCTGTCTTTTTTTCTTCTTCATTGACTGAGGTGATGATGAACGATGCAAAATAAATAACTTTTTCTAAATTTTGGATAGAGATATCGAGGACAAGTCCTATCTTTGACGGAATAGATCGAAGGAACCAAATATGTGACACAGGGCTTGCAAGCTCAATGTGCCCCATGCGTTCACGACGAACGAGAGAATGTGTGACTTCTACGCCACACTTGTCACAAACAATGCCTTTATATCGAATTTTCTTATACTTTCCACAATAGCATTCCCAATCTTTTGTAGGTCCAAAAATTTCCTCGGCAAAAAGCCCAGCTTTTTCAGGTTTTTGAGTTCGGTAGTTGATAGTTTCTGGTTTGGAGACTTCTCCAAATGACCAATTTTTAATAACTTCTGGTGATGCAACGGAGAGAGCCAGCGCATCGAAATCCATGGAATGAAGTGTATCGCGTGACATACGTAGTAATAGTTAATGAGTAGAAACGGCTCCGACTTAGTCGTTGCGCTCATTGTCGTTGTCGTATGCTGATGACTCGACGTTTGCAATTTCGTCAGCAGGGATGTATTCATCACCGACATGTTTCATAAGTTTTACATCAAGTGCCAATCCTTTCAATTCGCGAACAAGCACGTTGAATGATTCTGGCAAATTGACGCGCGTGATTGGATTTCCTTTGATAATTGCTTCGTATGCTTTACTACGCCCTGGCACATCATCAGACTTGATAGTCAAAATTTCTTGCAATGTGTGTGCAGCGCCATATGCTTCGAGTGCCCAGACTTCCATTTCTCCAAACCGTTGTCCACCAAACTGCGCCTTTCCACCAAGCGGTTGCTGTGTAATAAGACTATATGGACCAATAGATCGTTGATGCATTTTATCTTCGATCATGTGATTGAGCTTCAGCATATAACTGTACCCAACGGTTGTTTTGTGATCCATAGGTTCGCCGGTACGACCATCATAGAGTTGTGATTGTGCATCCGCTGGAAAGCCTGCCTTTTGCAGTTCTTCCACAATCTGTTTTTCTGTAATACCGTTCAATACTGGCGTTGCGACGCGATAGCCCAGCGCATTAGCCGCAAGACCAAGGTGCGTTTCGAGGAGCTGCCCAAGGTTCATACGTGAAATAACACCAAGTGGTGACAAAATAATGTCAACAGGGGTGCCGTCTTCGAGGAATGGCATATCAGCAACAGGTACCACACGAGAAATGACACCTTTGTTTCCGTGACGCCCTGCCATCTTATCTCCGACTTGCAATTTACGCATGTCTGCAACAGTGACCTGCACTTGTTTGATAACACCTGGTTGCAGTTTGTCTCCTTCGTCTGCAGAAAACACACGAATATCAGTTACTTTTCCATGTTCACCGTGTTCGAGATACAGTGATGAATCACGAACATCGCGCGCTTTTTCTCCAAAGATCGCACGGAGAAGTCGTTCTTCTGGTGTCAATTCTGTTTCTCCCTTTGGAGTAATTTTTCCGACCAAAATGTCACCAGAATGCACTTCTGCTCCAATACGGATAACCCCTTCGGTATCAAGATTCTTCAATTTTTCTTCACTCACGTTTGGGATATCACTGGTAACTACTTCTGGTCCCAGCTTTGTTTCACGAACATCTGTCGCATAGTCTTCTACGTGAATAGACGTATACCGATCTTGCTGTACGAGACGTTCTGAAATGATAATAGCGTCTTCATAATTGTATCCGTCCCATACCATGTAGGCAACAAGGACATTTTGTCCGAGTGCGAGTTCACCATTGTTGATACTTGGACCGTTGCAGAGGGCATCGCCTTTCTTTACTTTTTGACCAAGGGTCACAACGGGACGTTGGTTGATAGAACTTGAAGCATTTGAACGGACATACTTGTTCATGTTGTAGGTGTACTTCTTTTTGTTTTTGTCAGTAATGACGATCCTGCTTCCATCCAGCTCAGTCACATCTCCATCAGCATCAGCAAAGAGCACATGCCCACTGTTTTCTGCAGCAATTTTTTCCATGCCTGTCCCAACAAGTGGTGCATCAGGTTTAATGCAAGGCACTGCTTGGCGCTGCATGTTTGTTCCCATGAGAGCACGCGTAGCATCGTCATGTTCAAGAAAAGGAATCATGCTCGTTGCAACAGAGAGAATTTGATTTGAGGCAATATCGATATACTCAATCTCATGCGCTGCGACAGTACTTGGTTCACCATGCACACGTGCAGGGATACGTTCCCCGACGAGAATGCCATGCTCATTCATTGGTGTTGTGGCACTTGCTGTTGTTACTTTTTCTTCTTGGAAAGAATTGAGATAGACAATGTCGTTTGTCACACGTGGCATAACACCAACGGTTTGGATATCTTTCTTTTCTTCCAATTTCTTTGCAAGATCTTTTGAAATTTGTTCACCAGCTTTTCCAATACCTGAAATATCTTCACGCAAATATTCTCCTTCGGTAAAGCGTGCTTGATTTGGCACATCCCTCACTACCTTTCTATAAGGTGCTTCTACAAATCCAAAGCTATTTATTTTTGCATAACTTGCAAGATGTCCTACCAAACCGATGTTCGGTCCTTCTGGTGTGGCGATAGGGCAAATACGTCCGTAGTGCGTCGTATGCACGTCACGAACTTCAAAGCCTGCACGGTCACGGGAAAGACCACCAGGTCCGAGGGCTGATACACGACGTTTGTGTTCCAATTCTGCAAGTGGATTGACTTGGTCCATGAACTGAGAGAGCTGTGAACTCATAAAGAATTCACGAATCGCACCAATCACAGGTCGCGCGTTGATGAGTTTATTTGGAGCGAGACTTTCGAGTTCGTAGGTACTCATGCGATCTCGGATAATACGTTCCATACGAGCCATCCCTACACGAAAACGATTTTGGACAAGCTCTCCGACAGCGCGAATACGACGATTGCCAAGGTGATCAATATCATCAGCATCTTCTTGTGTCACGTTCAGACGAACTACTTCTTTCAATACAAGAAGGAGCTTTTCTGGGGACAACACACGTTGCTCTTTTTGATCATAATCATCTCCACCAAGTCCGAGATCAAATTTCTTATCAAGTTTGTATACACCCACGCGACCAAAATCGTATCGGTCAAAATTGAAAAACATCGAGTGAATGAGACTCTTTGCATTGTCAGCTGTTGCAAGGTCGCCTGGACGAATACGTTTATACACTTCAATCAATCCTTCATCTTCATTTTCCGCAGCATCTTTTTTCAAGGTTGCTTCTACATAGTCAATGTTTGGGTGTGTATTGACGTCTTCAAATGCTTTGATGATCGCAGCTTCATCACTCATACCAAATGCTCTGAGCAGTGATGTTGCAGCAACTTTACGTTTTCTATCTACTTTTACCCAAATAACATTGTTTTGATCAGTTTCAATTTCAATCCATGCACCTCGATTTGGGATAATTTTTGCACCATAATATTTTCTGCCGCGAACAGTACTTTCTGTAAAAAATGCACCGGCACTTCGAATGAGCTGTGAGACCACCACACGCTCAATGCCGTTTACCATAAAGGTCCCTCTATCTGTCATGATAGGGATGTCACCCAAATAAATTTCTTGAACATCTTCTGTTTTTGTTCGTTTATTGACAAGTCGCACTTTCACGCGGAGTGGTGCTTCGAACGTAACATTTTTTTCACGACACACGACTTCGTCAAATTTTGGTTCATCAATTGTATAATCTTCAAAATATAATTCCAAATCACGACCTGTAAAATCTTTTACTGGTGAAATTTCTTCAAACAATTCTTTGATGCCCACATCAAAAAACCAGTGATACGACGCTTTTTGCGTCTCAATGAGGTCTGGCGCTTCGATAGCGCTCTTGAGCTTGGTGAAGAACTTTCGTTCTGCCACCGTGGTCTTCTGTCGCTTGTAGATTGGCATAGGTGCAAGCTATTAAACGTACATTCGAATTATATGTATTCACTGCGGAGCAATGAACGCATCTAATCCGAATGTTTTGAGTACAAAAAACGGCAAACCATTATTGATTTGCTCTATAGATTTTTTATTGTTTCGTTTCGATGTGCATGTGGGCGCGTGCACAGGTGACGAATAATCCAGTGAATGCACTCCCAGCATAGCCGGGATCCGGTATCAGACACGTCGTCGAAGAAGAAGGTAGATTCGTTCCGTGGTATTATTATAAACCAACGTGTACAATTTTTTCTCTTATTTTAGGGAAAAAATCCTGTACGTTGATTCATTTTACTCATGAGCCTGCTCGGCGCAACCCCGAAAAAAGTGAGGGGTGGAGACGAGCTACACTATACGTTGAAAAAGGGGAAAAGTCAAGTACTGAACACGTGTATAACTTTTTGTCAAGAACTGTACTTTTTTGGCTTATTTTAGCAAAATCACGTTTTCCTTCCTAGGGACAACTATACTGGTTATCCCTAGGGTTATCCCCAGGGCTTCATGTCGGCTTCACCTCCATTGCGCCCTGCAGGCTAAACACTGCAAGAATGCGCTGTACGGACTAGTGAAAAAGTGGAGTGACGCATTATAAGGCGTCTTCTTGCACAGCCTCACCTTGACAAAATCGCTTATTTATGCTATATTCACCCGTCTTTTTGGCAGAGAAATTGAGGGTAGGACATTCGTCCTCCTTTCTGCTCTTTTCCAAACTACAAACACACATCTTGCCTTTCGGAAATTCCGGAGGGTGAATTGTGTGTCGAGTGAGAGGTTTCGCATGAACCATCGCACCGACACCCCGCGCAAGTACTCCTTCTTCGTCCGCTTTTTGTTCCTCCTCCCGTTCTTGCTGCTCCTGAGCACGAACCTCGGGTGCGCCGACGAACAGCAGCCCGTCGGGCAGTGCAACGCCCAGCCCTGACCTCTCATCAACCGACTCCTTAGGGAGTCACAACCCGGGCGACGCAGCGGAATTCCCTGCTACGTCGCCCCTTCAACTGCGATCTCGATCTTCGAGAGTGCTAAGAAGAAACTTCAAAAAAAGCACGTTGGTATACAACGTGCTTTTTTATATGCGGAGAAAGATTGCATTTCGCTTCGCTTCATTAAGACTCTATGTTACCTTCGGTAACATAAGATTAAAAGATTTCTTCGTAAACCAAAAGGACATGCATGATATGAATGTCCTCCTTAGCATGTAGAATAATCTTTTAATCTTTTTTTGCGTTAGCAAAAAGTAATTTTAATGGAGCGAAGCGAAATGCAATCTTCCGTGTGAATACGAATGCCCGTGGTCTAGCAACGTACAATCTTTCTCCGCAAGTCATCAAACACCCACAAGAAGCTTGTTATCGCTTCTCTCAAAATATGATACAATACTATGAACACAACCTATGGGACGAAAAAAACAACAACCTGAACCACCAAGCTTTGACCCTACTCTTTCTCGAGGAATTATTGCGATTCTTCTTGTTATTGTTGCTCTCATCATTACCCTCAGTTTTTTTGGGGCGGCAAGTACGGTAGGTGTTATTTTGAATGAATGGATTCTCGCCTTTCTCTTTGGCTCCATGCGATTTGCAACACCGCTCATTCTTCTTGTCTTTGCCTGGTTTATTTTGAAAGATAATGCATATGATTATCGCCCCACGCATGGCATTGGTGCAGTACTTTTTTTTCTCACCCTCTCGAGCCTCATGCATATGGGCTTTGAAGCAAATGATATGTGGAGACAAGCGCTTGATGGCGCGGGTGGTGGAGTTTTCGGAATGCTCGCATGGCCACTAAAAACATATCTTGGCACGGTTGGCAGTGTTATTCTCCTTATTGGACTGGCGATGGTGTCGCTTATCCTCCTTTTCAATACAGCTATTTTACATTTTTTTTCTCTGCACAAAAAAATTCTTTCTGGGCTTGGATTTATTGGAGAATTTGTGAAGCAACAGACACATACAACAGGTGAGGAACGTGAGGAAGAGGATGATCCGTACATGGACGAAGATGAAGAAGAAACCTCTCCACGAGAACGACGATTTGCGGCAAGAAATCTTGATAGTGGTGATGACGATACAGGAGACGAGGACGATGTGGAAGAAAATGATGAAGAAGGCAGTGACGAAGACGAAAAAATCTCTCTCCCACACACACCAAAAACACATGTCATTCCAGCAGAAGATGACATTCCAGAGTGGGCAAAACATGTCATTATCAAAGCACCACCAAAAATTACCTTGCTCAAATCGAGCAAATCAAAACCAACGAGCGGGGACATCAAATCAAATGAAGCAACGATCAAAAGTACTCTTGCCGAATTTAATATTGACGTAGACATGGGTGAAGTGCGTGTCGGACCGACAGTCACGCAGTATTCACTCAAACCGTCAAAAGGTGTCAAAATCTCACGCATCACAGCGCTTTCAAATGATCTTGCGCTCGCTCTCGCTGCACATCCTATTCGTATTGAGGCGCCCATCCCTGGAAAATCTCTAGTTGGTATTGAGGTACCAAATGAAAAAGCAGCCATGGTCACCTTCAAGGAACTTTTGGAATCCAAAGAATATGCCACACGACCACATGACATGATGTTTGCCCTGGGAAAAGATGTCGGTGGAAAAATCTGGGTGGCTGATCTGCCAAAGATGCCTCACCTTTTGGTCGCAGGTGCCACAGGATCGGGAAAAACCGTTTGCGTCAATACGATTATCATGTCGCTTTTGTTTCAGAATACTGCGGAAACACTTCGCTTCATCATGGTAGATCCAAAACGTGTAGAATTGACACTGTATAATGGTATTCCCCATTTGCTCACGCCTGTTATCACAAATTCTCAAGATACAGTCAATGCACTCAGGTGGACGATATCAGAAATGGATCGACGCTTTGAATTACTTTCCAAAGCTGGCAATCGAGATATCGATAGCTATAACGGATCGCACCCACAAAGTAAAATCCCACATCTTGTCTTTGTTATCGACGAGCTTGCAGACCTCATGGCAACGGCAAGCAATGAAGTCGAAGCAGGCATCATCCGGCTTGCACAGATGGCGCGTGCCGTGGGGATTCATCTCATTGTGGCGACGCAACGACCAAGTGTAGACGTGATCACAGGGCTGATGAAAGCAAACATTCCAGGCCGTATTGCTTTTTCTGTAGCATCTATTACAGATTCACGCACGATTCTGGATTCTGCTGGTGCAGAAAAATTGCTTGGTCGCGGTGACATGCTCTTTTCAACCGCAGCGCTGAGTAAACCAGTGCGTATCCAAGGCGCATTTATTACAGAAGAAGAAATGAAAAATGTAGTGTCATATCTCAAAGGTGGCGCAAAGCCGACATACGATACCTCGATTATCCAAAAACAAAAAAATGGCACAGCGAGTATGTTTGGTGGACCAGCAGATGATCAAGACCCTCTCTTTGATGAAGCACAAGATGCTATCTTGGAATCAGGAAAAGCAAGTGCATCTTATTTGCAACGCAGAATGCGTATAGGATATGCGCGCGCTGCGCGAATCCTCGACGAGCTCGAAGAGGCAGGTATTATTGGCCCAGCAGATGGCGCAAAACCTCGAGAAGTACTGGTGACAGAAAAACAGGTTTCCAGTACAAT
>DOYU01000017.1 GCA_003518365.1 Candidatus Magasanikiibacteriota bacterium
AAACGCCATATTGCGAACGAAGCCATCTTCAAAGCTCTCGGCTTCCGCGATGACCGTATTGTCACGGTTTCTGATACTGAAGTGTATACTGATGGAGACGTGCTTGATGCGGTGGAATAGTACATAACATAAAAAAAGCCCTCCTGTTGTGGGGCTTTTTTGTTTGCTCTTGACAAGTCTTCTTATTTCCTGTAGTCTAGATTTTGCTATATTTAACTCACCTGAGGAGGTGAAACACATGAGCGAAATAAAACGAAAAAAGGGAGAATCTTTTGAAGCATTCATGCGTCGTACAAAGCAGTCATGGCGCAATTCTGGCAGTATTCTGCAAGCTCGAAAAATTCAATATTTTATTCCTTCAAAGAGTAAAAATGTTGGGAAAAAGCGCGCAGTAAAACTTGCTAAAAAAGTTTCAAAGTTCAACTACCTGAAAAAAACAGGAAAACTCCCTGTGGACGCAGACATCTCTCGCGTCGCATAACACAAAAAAACCACATACTGTGGTTTTTTTGTTCAGTGTTTGATATTCTATTACGTACGTGGTATTGCGAAGAAAGATTACGTCTCGCTTCGCTCAACTAAGATTATATTTTGCTAGCGCAAAATAAGACTAAAAGATTACTTCATGAGCCGAAAGTGTATGCAGATGATGTGCGTTCTTCTCAGTATGTAACATAATCTTCAAATCTTTTTTGCCGCTAGGCAAAAGTAGTCTTAATGAAGCGAAGCTGAATGAAATCTTTTTGTACAGAAGTAAAAACATTCATATTTATCATTCATAAACTATGACCCTACAAGAACAACTCCAAGCAGATATGATTGCAGCCATGAAAGCAAAGGACACGGAAAGGGTCCGTGTTCTCAGAAATGCGATTGCTGCTCTCAAAAATACAAAAATTGAAAAAGGAGAAACATTCTCTGAGGTTGATGCTGAGGCAACGCTCAAGACTCAGGTAAAACAACTCAAAGATGCAAACAAAGATTTTGCAGCTGGCGGACGAGATGATCTCGTGGCACAAAATGATGCAGATGTTGCAGTTCTCGAGACATATCTTCCAGAGCAAATGTCTGATGAAGATCTTGGAAATATTGTTGCAGACACACTGCGTGACATCGGGGCAACTTCACCTCAGGACATGGGAAAAGCCATGGGAGCCGTGATGGAAAAAGTAAATGGCAAGGCCGATGGTACCCGAGTCAAAGATGCTGTCATGAAGTATTTGCAATAAATACAGAAATTTTCTTTCATAAAAACCTTCATAATGCTATGAAGGTTTTTTATATCCACATGAGTATGGCATGATTGCTTTGTTTGAATCCAGATATTTTGCTATAATGAAAGAAATCTTATAGTTCTCATCTCATGAGACGATTTCTTACATTATTTCGCTGCAGACGCGCGATGAGTGCTCCATTTTTGGTAGCACTTCTTCTGTCTCTTTCTTTGAGTGGAATACTCCTCTCTGTGCCACATGTCGTGCATGCCACTGGTGGAGATTTTGGCATTGAGCAGGTAGATCAACAAATCGGTCTTTCTGGGAATTCCATAGTTGTCATTATTCTTCGTGTTATTCGTATTTTGCTTGGTTTTCTTGGGCTCCTGCTTGTAATTATGATTTTGTATGCAGGATACACGATCATGACCGCTGCTGGAAATGAAGAAAAAGTAAATACAGGGAAAACAATATTGCAAAATGCTATTATCGGGACGGTGATTATTATGTTTTCCTTTGCCATTGTACAGTTTGCGATCACTGTCCTTGGAAGAGCTACAGGACTAGGACCATCTCCATCAGGAGGACAGACCCCAAGTATTGAAACGTTTGCGGGTGTTGGTTCACTTGGTCAAGTAATTACGGATCACTACCCAGTACCAGATCAAATAGCTGTATATAGAAATACGAAAATTGTTATTACGTTTTCAGACGACATTGACCCCGCAAGTATTGTAAACAATGATAACAACACATGTTGGGCATCAGATGGTAGTGGATCAGTCGAGATAGGAGAAAATGGTGAGGCGTGTCAAAAAATAGACGGAGAAGTTATTCCGTATTATGGAGATTGTATCCAAGATGTTTGTGATACATTAAAAACAGATGTTATTTCTGTACATCGATTGAGCGATCAAAAAGGGACGATAGAAGGGGAGAGTATTGGGGCCGATGTTCGGGTTTCTTATGAAGAAGGCATTGCTCATACATTTGTGTTGTACCCACATGCGTTGTTGGGAAATGATGCTGAAGATCAATGGCATAGAGTTCTCGTCACAAATGATGTCCGTAACAAAAAAGATGAGGGAATTTTTGATCTACAGTCAACGGATTCTTATGCTTGGGAATTCCAAACAAATACAGATGTTGACTTGACACCCCCCTATGTTATCGATGTTTCACCGAATCCAGGAGAAACAGTGAAAAAGAACAGAATATTGAAAATCACCTTTAATGAGCCTGTTGATCCCATGGCAGTACAAGGGCTCGTTGGTCCAAATCAATCATTTAGTAATGTTCTTGTGAATGCATTGCCAGGTGAGACTGCCCCAGCAGATATTGTTCCTCCATTGACTCAAGGTGATGCTACCTATACCCCTAGTTTTGTGACGTTTACGACTGATGCAGGATCGAATGCAAATGGATTACGTTTTTCGGAAGGCTTTTTGTATGCTACATACGGAAATAGTGTCATAAAATTAGCTCCTTCTTTTGAGACAACGGATACCTTGATTGCAACAGGACAAGCATTCAATAATACCGGAAGTGGTAATATACGTGATGTACAGATAAATGGTTCTCTCATCTATACTCTTGGAGATAATGGACTGTTTGTGTATGACAAAAACACTGGGGAACAAATAGGAACATACACAGCAGATATCTCAGCGCCTACAGCAATGGCTATCTCAGGGCAATATGTTTTTGTAGGGGATGGTCAAGGTCTGAAAGCCATTGACGCAAGTGATCCAGGAAATTTACGTTTGGCATCACTGTTTCCCTATACTAACATGGCAAATATGGCACTGAGTGCGGATGGTCAGACGGCCTATCTTGTCAAGGGATCCCCAAAGATGTTTACCGTCGTACATACGGCCGAACCAGAGAATCTTACAGTACTAAATGAAATAGCATTGCCATCATCGCCAAAAGAAATTGCCGTATTTGGTACGAGAGTATATGTCAGTGTTACGGGAGGTATGAAAATTATTGATGTGTCACAACCTACCGTTGATTTGCCGATTGTACAATTTTATCCAAAATCATTTGGAACTGATGGTGGGGAAGTGACATCTCTTGTTGTCGATGAAGAGAGATTATTCGTTGTAGAATATTTCAATGTAAAATTATTTGATTTGGCGAACAATCCAGATGAACCGTCATTGCTCTTTTCATTTGCAAACACAGATATTCCTTCTGAACTAGGTGCTGTCATCAATCTTTTGACTCCACTCGCTGATACGGATAGAACGGTGGTGAGAAATGGAGATTTGTTGTATTTGACACAATCAGGTTTTGGGATCATGACAATTCGTCTTGATAGTGCGCAAAGCGATGTCGATTTAGGGCAGATAGGTGAAAGTGATGTGGAAACAGGCGGCGCTATGGTGGCTGGACAATGGAAAATTACAAATGGCTATCGGACGATAGAATTTGTCTCAAGTGTTCCTTGCGGTAATAATGTTATGAATAGTTGTGGAGAGCCTGTATATTGTCTTCCCACCGCATGTGAAAGCTATGATAAAACGTGTACTTCCTCTTACGCTGTTTTTGTCAGGACAGCGTCATTAAAAGAAAGCGAAGGGGCATCATTCTTGTCAGCTGGGTTATTTGATGGTGTTGTGGATATGGCTGATAATGCACTGGATAGTGCTCCTGGCGTAGACAGTTCGGGGAGTCTTCCTCCAGGTGCGCATGATGAACAAATATATGAGTCTACCGGATGGCGGCATAAAGCTCCGATTGTTGGAGATATAAAACAGGTCAGTACGGATGAATTGTACCCAGATAATTATTGGTGGTTTTTTACTGTTGAAAATGATGTTGACACGAGGGCGCCCTATATTTCACAGGTAAACCCAGGTGTTGATCAGCAAGGAGTCTCTCCTTCGTCACCTGTCAATATTTATTTTAGCCAAGAGATGTCACTAGATAGCTTTGATGGCATTAGTATAAAAGAATATCCAAGTACAGGTGTAGGATTGGGATATTATCGCTCGAGCGATGACGTCGTAGAAGAAGAAACTATTGGCGGCGTACCGCAGCAGCTCACAAAAAGTATTTTGCACTTATACCACCCCGCACGACCGTTTGGTGCTGGAGGAGATGATCGATACTATTTTACAACCGTTCCAGGAGCCGTGAAGGCGCTCAATGGATTTTGTATGTACCCTGGACGTGGGCCATATGATGATGTTCCTCAAGTTGGTATTAGTACACCAGCTTGTGAAGTAAGCTATGGAGCTGATTGGGAAATTACACAGGTGAGTGACTCATGTCGTGCACTCCTGGTTGATATAACAAGTAGCACTGACACGGCTTGTATTACCACGAATGATTCCGTGCCAACAGCTGTCGATGAAGTACAAACCTGTATCAATCAATTGAGTACCCCATCCGTAAGTCCTACTAACTTTGTTTTGCCTTAGGGATTATGTTTTATACTTTTTTGAAAAAGAATCGAACGCAAGCATTTGTCTTGATGCTTTTGATAACCATAGGTATTTCCTTGTTTGTTCCTGAATTAGTGCATGCTACGAGTGCTGATTTTGGTCTTCAGCAAGTGACAGATCAAGGTATTGGACTGAGCAATCAATCTCTTCCTCTCACCATTACAAAAATTGTGAGAATTGTGTTAGGTTTTTTGGGGCTTATTGCGGTGGTGCTTGTATTGTATGGTGGTTATGTGTATATGACAGCCGCTGGCAATGAAGATAAAGTGGCGCAAGCAAAACTTATTTTGAGAAATGCCCTTATTGGATTGGCAATTATCTTTTTTTCTTTTGGCATTGTCCAATTCGCAATTATTCGATTGGGGCGCGCGACTGGATTGGATATCGCCCCCACGGATCCGTATGTGTGTACCGGTGTACATTGCGGACCCATTCCTCAATGTTTGGACAATCATTTTGCTGCGTTGAGTGTCACCCCAACACAAACAAATACAGGGATGAATAATGTGGTGGTGAGAGCCGTCTTCACACAAGGAGTTGGGACATTGCCTGAAAATGTATTGACTATTTCAAATGGTCAACAGAATATAACGAGTCAATTCGCGTATCAGTTTGTCCCCGGGACAAACAATACCGTGCTGGAAGCGGTGTATGCAGGTGGTGTGAATGGTGAACATTGTGCAGCAGAAGGGTATCAAGGAGAGTCTGATTGTTTCCCTGAAGGCACATATACCGTACGTGTCCGTAATGATGTGGTGTCTGCGAGTGGACGAGTATTAGAAACAACGGGTGTGGTGTGTGGTACTACTCCTGTACAAGAAGTAGATTTTTCTGTAGATGAGGTCAAAAATGATGTGCAGCAACCAATGTTTGACTCATTGGGCATTGTAAATCCGGATACTGGCTTTCTGTATACAGAACCGATGCCTCAGCTTACTGCTGGAAGAGAGTATGATATTCGTGGCATTCTTACAGACGATAGTGGAAATGGCTATGTACATATTCATATAGAGGCAGATCAAGATGCGACTGATGTATATGACCGATACGTGGGACCACAAAAGGATACCTCTGCTGATCCGTATACATTTATTCATACACAGCCGCTATCTCAGGGAATTTCGAGAAGTTGGGGTGCTCCAAAAGCATATACCGTAACGGCAACTGGTTCAGATATCGACCATAATATCGTCTTGGGAAAGATTCATTTTGTGGTCATCGGAGCGCATTGTGATAACGGCGTCGCTGATCCACTCTATGGAGAAATTGATATTGATATCGGTGGTTCATGTGGATTCCCAGATGATGCCACGTGTACGGAAGATTATGAATGTGCGAGCTTCCAGTGTGTTGACGGATCCTGTGTAAGTGGACCTAGAATTACAGACGTAAATCCGATGAATGGTGCTGCAGGAAACTGGATAACTGTGCAAGGAAAATATTTTGGAGTGGATCCTGGTACGGTAGCATTTGGTTCAGAAGATACAGAATGGGTCGAGGCAACACTCGTCTCATGTCCAAATGTGATACATGGAGAAACCTGGAATGCCTCTTATGCCATTGTTGAAGTACCAGAACAAGCTGACCTTGACATATCGAATGTTGCTATTCGCATTACTACTGCAGAGGGGAAAAGTGATTCGACGGTAGACGAACACGGACCAAAACCGGTCTATGTGGATGAAGCTGGCACTGTATTTAGTGATGGATTGTTTCGATATACTGCAACAACTACTCCTGGATTGTGTGCAGTTGTGGCAAATGGAATGCAGGAAGATACCCCTGATGAATCTCCTGCCGGGCCTCCAGGGACGCATATAAAAGCTGTTGGTACTGGTTTTGGTGATGCACAACAAAGTGGGGACCAACTTCTATTTAAAGTAACATCGACTACCCGTGTACAAGGGAATATTGAAGGCTGGAGTGATAACATCGTTCTCTCTTCTGTCCCTATTACCTTTTCAGTAGGAAATCCGTTAGTGCACATTGTCCGCAACGGTATATCCAGTAATGGTATTCCATTTCGTGTGACGGCATCCGATTTATCAGACGTAAAGCCGCTCATTACGAGTATTGATCCGAGTGACCCCACCCCAGGGAGTTTTATGACTATCTATGGGAAGAATTTTGGTGTAGCTGGAAAAGCATATTTGTCTAAGACACCTGGTGCACAATGTCCGTCGGAAAACCCTGCTGATGGATGTATTGAGTTATATGCTCCTGGTGAACCTTGTCAGAACACGTGGACTGATACACAAATCGTTGTCGAGATTGGTGCTAATTTTGGACAGCATTATCTTACTGTGCAACGTGCTGACAATCGGTTAAAGTCTGATGGAATTGATGATAACGTATCTATAGAAGATGGACTGCCACGACCGAGTATTTGCTCGTTATCTCCTGCGCAAGGTCCAGCACCACTCCCAAATACTCATGATGGTCTTGTCTTTCAAGGAAAGAATTTTACAAATAGCCCAATTTTGTATTTTTGGAGCGGTGCAAAGGATAGTACAGATATCGATGCTGTAAGAGATCTCACGAGCAATGCGTGGTTATCTTGGGGAGATTCCTCAAGTGAGCTTTTTGAAGTGACTGAAAATGGTACCCGGCTTCGTTCTAGTATTGCGTATTACCCTGGTGCAGTATATCCGACCATGCCATTTGGACAATGGCCTATTACTATCAAAGCAAATGGTAGACAAGGAAATAGTGTACAATATTTTGTTACTGATTGCCGCGCACAGCAAGATCCTCCTGCGGACGGGCTCCAATGTTGTACTGAAGGACCTGATACTGGTTCATGGAAGAATATTTGTGAAGGAGAGGTACGGACATCAGGGTATGTATGGAGATTTACAACTGGGATATTGCCAGCTCAACCACATGTTCTCGTGCAGTGTGATCAGGGACACTGGTTTGACGACGCGTATGATGGCACAAATCCTTCTCCGGTACCTTCTCAAGAGTGGCAAGATTCGGAAAATATGTGTCTCAATGCCACGTTGCAAGTCGCATTTAGTATGGGGCTTGATGACAGTACCATCAATGAAGATACGGTGAGAGTCTACGCATGTGGAGGCAGTGACCAAGATATTGATTGCGAAGACTATCCAGACGAAAACAATGTATCAAATCTTGATTTGTCGTATCAATCAGGTGCAGAACCTCTGCTTCTCATAGAGCAAAGTAGTATTGATGGTGCAGACGTGGTATTACAGCCAGAGACGTGGTATCGAGTAATTTTGACAGACGCTATTGCTTCCATACCCCAACTTGTTGGCGGTGGAGTTGTGAGTAGTACGCCACTTCGAGCAGATAGACCGCTCACACAATATCCACATGGAAATGTTTCCTTTTATTATGATTTTCAAACAGGGTCTGGATATTGTAGTTTAAACAATGCATTTATCACACCAAGAGAGAAAACTGTCTCACAGCTCGGACAACTGAAAAATGTCTGGCAGTCGGATATTCCATTTTATTATTATCTCAAAGGACGAGCAAATAGAGTGTGTACGGTGCTTAATGTTGATGACCTTGGTTGGGACTGGTCTTCTGATAGATCTGATAAAGCGACTATTCAAATATCACCAAGTGTGCGGTATGTTGACACTCGTGCGACGGCGACTGCATTACGACATGCTCCAGACGGAGTTGTGTTTTCGGCACAGGCGAATGTTGCTGATACGCCACTTGAAGGATTGTTTGCAGACGATACTATTGTAGCAGGGACATCTACGTTATATATTTCACTTGGAAAGCCAAAAGTGTCCTATTATGAACCAAACTGCGAAGAAGCTTGTCCAAATGGAAATATTACCATAGAATTTAGTCGTCACATGGATCCTGAGACATATGCCGATGGTATTCGTGTCGAACAATGTTCTGATCCAAATTGTATAGGACGTGTTGATGTGACAGGTGGGTTTACTATTGATAAGACTGATCCATTGAAGGTCATCCTCAGTCCAAAAGAGGCAGAACTTTTTGTACTTCAGGCAGATACCTATTACAAAGTAACCCTTGACGATCATATCAAATCATTAGGGAGACTTGCCCCACGAGAGCAAGATGGTGAATCTCTTGCGCCACATACCTGGGTATTTAGAACAAAGCAAGATGGAACATTGTGTTCGGTGAATCATGTTGCCATTACACCAAATCCTTTTGTTGCCACATACATTGGACAGAAAACAAAATTTACGGCAACGCCATATGGTGCGCCAAATGAATGTAGTAAACGAGGTCAGGTGCTCAATACCTGGGCATATCCGTATGAATGGTCGACTGAAGATGAACAGGTTGCTACGGTAACAACATTTGGAAAAGAACTCAATGTTGGTGGTTTTTGTACACCTGCCTGTCTTCCTTCAGGAAGTACGATTTCTTTTTTACAAAAAGAAGCACCGTTGTGTGGAAATGGTATCATTGATGCTGGGGAGGATTGCGACATTTTAAGGGAGGGAGAAGTTGTGGGACATAGCTGTACACTTTCTTGTCTGAGACCAGGCTCGTCTGCACTCTATTGTGGTGGAAGTAATGCGACTATTGATCCGCAGCATGGAGAAACCTGTGACCCGAGTGCAAACATTGACGGTATTGGCCTCGGTCCATATTGTACGGAAGAATGTTTGAAAACAGGCTCTGCGCCAACATTTAGATCCAATGTAAGTGGGTATTGTGGCGATGGACAAGTCGGTTTGGAAGAAGCATGTGATACCGCAATCTCACTTGATGCTGTCGCTGCTACTCCGAATATTTCCAGCGTTGGATGTACAAATACGTGTCTTCATGCAGGAACTCCTCTATCAGCACAGTGGTGTCAGGATAAGGAGAAGACAGACGATGCAATAAACGATGGCTATATTACACAAGCAGAAGTAAATAGTGCGTGTGCAATTGCGCAGAGTGTCTGTGGAAATGGTGAAGTAGAAGAGGGAGAAGAGTGCGAAGTTGATGATGGTACTGGTAACCTGCCTGAGTATTGTTCACCTACGTGTCTTTTAGAAGATGTATGTGCTACGGGTTTTGCTGAGTGTTCTCCAGAGGATGAAGGCTGCACAGAACAATGTACGTATGCAGGATCTTCGTTATTATACGCCACCCCGTCAGTATGTGGTGATGGCATTGTCGGCACCGGAGAAATCGTAGCATGTGAAGCAACTGATGTGTCGGCTGAGACCATGGGACAGATGCCACTTCAAATTGTATCCGCAATAGGAAATGGAGCTGTAGAAGAAGGACGACAGTCTACCCTCGTATCTGTCAACATGCCAGGGCAAACCAAAAATGGAATTCAGATTAGTGGCAACGCTGAATACACGTTGCAATGTGGATTCACTGAGTATGACGCGCCAGAAAATAATTTTTATAATGATTGTGTGTTCCCTGACGATGGAAGTGTCTCTGAAAATGGACTTGGTGTTGGTATTGACTCTTGTTGTTACATGAGACCTGTGCGTCAGTCAGAGTATCCACTCGAAGGTGCTGGCTTGGAGAACGAAGAACCTGTGTGTAGAAATACGTATATAGAAGTGACGTTTGACATACCTATAGATCCATCGACTATCGTGGGGAATGCCAACATCGTACGTGGATACGAACAAGCTCAGGATTGTGCTGCTGTAGGTGGGGAAGATGTCACAGACCAAGTTTCTGTCGCACTTTTTTCTCCTGTAGAAACAGAAATCGCAACAGATGGTCTCTTTGCGAGATTGTGGCATAGCATAAAACACTTTTTTCAAGGGCTTATCAATAGTGTATTCGCAAGAGATGTATCACTCGAGAATATTCAGACATGGTGTACAACAGATGTCGAATTATCGACTGATGTTGTTACACCGACTACCACTATCTCCCTTTCGATATCTTCACCGTTAGGAAGTGATATAGAACATACGGTATATGCTGTCCTGCTCGAAGGAGGGAAGACTGGTATCAAGGATATTCATGGTGTTGGCATAAAAGATAAAGATAGCATTCTTCCTGTAGACGCATGGGCGTTTGAAGTCGGGAAGGAAATTTGTAAGATTGATAGTATTCAAGTGAGTCCGAGCAGTTATCTTTTTGATAGTCCTAATACATCGACGGTGTTTTTAGCTGATGCTATTACGTCACAGGGACAACGCATTGCCCCAACAGATGCATATGCATGGGCTTGGAAATGGGAACCACAAGATACAACGATCTTCAATATCCCTGCTGACGATGCTGATGGCGAGAGTCCTGCCACCAAAATTGGTTCCACAAATGTTGAGGGAACGTTGGTCGGGAATATCGTAGCTACTGTTACAGCAGATGTGAGTCCACAAAATAATCATCTCGGGAAGACATTTATCGGTTCAACACAACTGACGTCAATGTTTTGTGAGCATCCATGGCCTCAACGTGCTGAACATTGGTTGCCATATGTTGACACACGATTCAATTTTTCTTTCAGTTATTGTGCTGATGATGGTGAAAGTGGAACTGATATTGATGACCTCCCATATCTTGAAGAAAAAAATATTAGCATATCAGACACTGCACCATTTACAGAATCAGCGGATGTGTTGAAAAAGACGTTATTTGTAAACCAACAAAATACTGACGCCATTGGTATCCAAATTTTCAGTAATCCAAATCGATTGACATCAGCACAATGGTTTGCCGCAAAATTTCCAGGCGCACCGCCATTACAACAAGTGACCATTGGGGGCTATGATGTTGTTGCTGACCAAGACAACTATTATATCAACGCCGTAAATGTACAAAAAGACGGGAATGGAAATATTACCAATGTCTATAATAATATTTATCTTTTTAGTATTAGTAGTGGTGCACAGGCAAGTACTCGAGACGTGTACCAAGAGATATTGACATCCTTAGAATTCAATACCAATATAACAGATTATGGATATTGCAGCGGGCGCGACGGTGTGACACCTGATTTTGAACATGCGTGTACCACGGATTTTAATTGTGTCCTTGGTTTACAAACAATCCTGTTGCAAGAAGGTCAGATAGGTGCATGTGCAATGAGTGGTGAAAGTCAATGGCAATTTGCGAGTTCTACAGTAATAGGTGATCTTGTTTCTGTGACAAGTATTTCACCAAACAATGCGTGGATAGGGATGAATCCCGGCGGGATACTAAAAACCACAGATGGGGGTAATACGTGGAAACATATAACACCATTCTTTTTTGACGACACTGCCGATCATATCATTGCTGCCAGCTCTGAGCATCTGTGGGTTATCTCAACGACTGATCTCTATCAAAGTACTGATGCTGGAGAAACCTGGCAAGAAAAAAACATTCCAACGAATGGAACACCATCAAGTATTGTGTTTTTGACGGAGGCTGTTGGTTTTATAACAAAGAATACCACTGCTGGTGACATCGCTATATTAAAAACGAGCAATAGTGGTCAAGCCTGGAATGTTGTTTTTCAAGAAACACGGTCTGAACAGTTGCACGATATTGCTGTTGTCGATGCGTCTATTGCGATTGCTGTGGGAGATAATGGCTTGATATATCGAACGACAGATGGAGGTACGTCATGGCAGCAAGTACCATCAGGAGTAACACATTCATTACGCGCAGTATCTGTGTATAGCAATGCGGTATGGATTGTAGGGGATAGTGGTATCATTTTGTATAGCGATGATAAAGGAGCAACGTGGAATGCGCAAGGTCCTATTGAGGGAGAAAATTTAAAAAATATCATTGCCACTTCTGGAGCAGATGCTTGGATTGTTGGTGATGAAGACGTATATCAAACTCAGAATGGAGGAACGTCATGGGTACTTGTGGATCTTCCCAGTTCAGTCCAGGTCAATGATTTCACCATTAAAAATGGAAAGGGATGGTATGTTGGGGACAATGGATCGCTTGCACTATGGAATAATGCTCCTGTGAGTTGTATGGAAAATGCAGACTGTACATATGGAAATGTCTGCCAAGGAAGTATTCCTGAAATTTCAGAATCATATACCTCAAATGGATGTAATGCAGAAAAAACAAAATTATTGCGTGATTGGGAACGTTTGAAAGATATTAGGACATTGCAATCTGCACTACAATCAGTGACATCATATCCATCTTTGCAGACAGGGACGTTTCGAAAACATTATGTATCGTCTGTATGGCCGTCATGGGGTACCTTCAGTAATGCCCTCGGTGCAAATATGCCACAGGATCCACTCAATACATGGGATGGGTGTGATCCTGCTGATAATCAAACTTGCTGGGATACGCAGGAATCAGCATTTATTTGTCCGCAATATGCAAGTGTGTATGAATATGTGTATGACGAAGATACGGAGACATATACCCTACATGTGCCGCTGGAATTTTTTAAGAATGAATCACTTGTGGAATCTCTTTTTTCATCAGCATCTATTGATCCTACAAAAAACACGCCATTTATTGTTGACACAGCTGCGTTTACTGTCTCGAGAGCGTGTACCCCTGGACAAGTCTACACGTTTACGTCTCCTCAATGTGGTGATGGCGTGGTAGGTCCTGGTGAGCAATGTGATCCTCCTGGGTCAAGTGCTATCAGTACCACAGGAATCACGGTAGAGGCATATGGTGTCTGTGCAGATACTGATTTACAATGTTCATCCGATACTGATTGTCGTACACGCATTACGTTTAAAGGGGCAAAATCAGATGGAACTGGAAAAAAAGAAGATAAAACAGTGTTTACAGGCTATGCTTCGGGATTTTGTGGATTTGCGTCTGGAGAAATATTTGTAAACAATGTGTCTTCCGACCCTGCATCAAAGACATATTCATTATTTAGCTGCCAAACTGATAGCGATTGTCTTGATATCAATACGTATCTATCCCAAGCAGATCCTGCAACAGAAGGGTTTTCACAATATGCTGGACCTGATCTGGGAGCGTTTGGAAATAATTTTTCAGTATATCAATTTGAAAAATTACAGACATGGTTTGATCAAGGCGTGTCTGGTATTGGATGTTCAAATTTTGAAGATGTGCTGCAGGATGCTCAATTGGAATACGCAGTAGCTGATGCGCAATGTATTGGTGCGGTTATTGGAGGAGAAAGCATACAATGTTCATCTGTCCCAACACAGACATTTTCGACAAAAGTTTGTAACAACGATTGCCAATGGAATTATGGGGCTTGTGAAAGTATTAATGAATGTGGAAATGGACGAGTAGAGGGAGAAGAAAAATGTGATGATGGATATTCATTAAATGGGAAATACGGACAATGTAATTTGGGTTGTTCTGGATTATCTGCTACCTATTGTGGAAATGGGGCACTCGATGACACCACAGAAGAATTCTGTGATTGGAGTCAAGCTGGAATTGCTACCTACGATCTCAATAAGGAACAGTCATGTAGTTGGGATTGCCAAACATATGGATCATACTGCGGAGATGGCAAGCTCGATGATGCCGAGGCCTGTGATGATGGAAATAGGGAAGATGGGGATGGTTGCAGTAATATCTGTACATTGGAAGGATTTTGTGCATATCCTGATCGACAAACAGCATGTTATCAAGATAGCATGTGTCCTGTTATGGATGTAAATGGTATACGTATATCAGGCAGTGATACACAACAGGTATGTATGTACAATGGTACAGACATTGTATATAGACTAAATGCAGGTAATATATTTACTGTATACACATGTGACAGTGATGCGGTATGTCAGAATAGTGAGACATATCAAAGAACCAATTTTGAGTATGGATATGACTATCCAGAGATTTATTCAGGAGATGTAAATACCTCCCTCAATTTCATGCAGCACTATCAGGATCTTCTTCAAGATGTCACGTGTGCGCCAATAACAAATTCATTTTTATTAACGTCTCATCCTACATATACCACAGATGGAACACTGGCGTGTATTCCAGCAGGAACACAAGCTACGGGGACTCAGACAACGCAGCAATCTTCACCAAGTTGTGGAAATGGCAAGGTTGACACTGGTGAACAATGTGATCCAAATGAATTTGGAACAAAAACATATGCAGATTGTTCTAATTTGAATTACGGCGAATCTTGTACATATTGTACGGAACAGTGTCGTATCGCAACACAAGATGCTGTTGCGTATTGTGGCAATGGACAAATTGATGAAATGAGACCAGGTGTATGGGAAAGCTGTGACGTCAATGCTCTTGGGGCCGTGTTTAGAGGATCCTCTGTTGGGACAAATGCTGTAGCAAGTTGTGAAGTATTCCCAGAATTAAATGCCGATAAAAATGGGTTCACCCTAGCCACCTATGGCCATGGTGATGTGCAGTGTTTGAATAATTGTACCAATTTTGTTGGACAATGTTATAACTGTGGTCCATATAATTCGGGTCCTACGGCACAAATAGCGTTCCTGAACCCGATGCTTGGAACGACTGAAAATACGTCTGATTGGGGGGCAAACAGTGTCGGTAAGTTCACAGCATTTTTGGGAAGAGAAACGACACAAGGAGAGATAGAGTGGTTTGCTCGCACAAGTTTTGATCCGCATGCCGTAAATACTTTTAAAGATACAACCGGTACTCAAAATATGCGTATTAGGTCAGAGGCTGCCTGTACGGTATCTGAATGCGGCGAAGGACAATTATGTGAAGGTGATGGATATAGAGTTGTGTTTAATGAATTTTCACTCTCCCAACCAAGAACAGAAAAAACAGATGCATTTGTATATAAAGTAAACAATGAACAGGATCTTGTGACAAATGAATATGTCGTGTCTCCTGCTATTCCAAATGGATTCCTACGTATTGTCGTTCGTTGGGACACAGCGCAGCTTGGTGGACAGGAGTTATTTGGGGCAATCTATAAGCATGACATCACCTATACGGCATCAGATAATCCAGAAGGTCCAATAGATCCATTTGTCCCTCAAGATGTATTTTTGGGTATGATATGTAATCAATTCAACTATCAACAAATTGCAGGCATGGGACAAGCATACACATATGCGTGGCCAGCAGGTTCAGTCTGTAATCCTATAGAAAATGGACTGTGGGCACACCCCCTTAATAAAGGGATAGCCTCGGCTGTACAATCATTCACCATAGATGTGAATGCATTTACAGAGAAAAAAGAGCCGATGGCATTTGTTGTACAATCTGTTGGTACCCTCCCTATAGGGAGACTGACGAATAAAAAAATTATTGTTGATGTGTATATGTATCATGAAGGTCAGGTAGACATGTATTCTATTTTTGCTCCTACGTATTCGTTCGACATCCAGTCAGCGATAGCAGGAATTGCCTCACCGAATACTGGTGCCAATTATTGGCATGTATTGAATATTATTCCAGATGATCCAAATACTGACACCGATGGGCTCCTTGCCTCAGAAATAGAAAACGCCATTGCCATACCCGGTGGAAATGGATGGATAGTGCCTGTGGAAGAAATGGCAACAGATCAGTGTGATGTCAAAAATCAAATATATGCAACAGGGAATCGTACTCCTGAGGGAGAAACGCCAAGTGAGGATTTTTGTATTTCGTGATATACTATATTTTATATGAAGCCTCTTACCATACTATTGATAGCATGTTGCACCGTGGCCCTGATTGGTGGAGGAATATATGTGTGGTATGCCCAGCAAAAAAAGAGTGAGGATATTCCTTCTCAAAACGTAGTGAAGGATACGCCTTCAAACATCGTGGCTATAGAAAAAAGGGAATTTCCTAATATCCCTGATGATGACAGAGATACTGATGGATTGACAGCACAAGAAGAAGTTTCGATTGGGACAAGCCAAACATCGAGCGATAGCGATGGTGATGGTATATCAGACTATAGAGAAGTGCGTATATGGAAAACCGATCCACTCAAAAAAGACACCGATGGAGATGGATTTTCAGATTTTGTCGAGGTAATGAATGGGTATAACCCTATTGGAGAAGGAACTTTGTAAAAAGCAATAAATATAATATAGGTTATATGTTTGATGATTCACAACAATCAAATAGCGCTCTTGTTCCTCCTAACTTACCCATCGGTGAACCTGAAGATATTTTCGCACGAGTAGAACCAGCGGCGGAAGATATGCCTGATGTGTCTTCACCATTGGCGAATGACCTCCATGAGGAGATGAGTAGTGATATGCCATCACCTCCAGAAACAAAAACAGCACTTTCTGCGGGCATTTTGCATCCAAAAGAAGATGCATCTCGTACCATGATGTCTGATAATTTTCATACGAGCATACCAATGGATCCTCCTCGATCCCCTCAACCGACACCACCCTTTGTGAAAGATACTTCGATGGATGCTCGTTCATCAGAGATGCCTGAAAGATCATCGCACACATTACCAACAGATGTTCCAGAATTATATTCTCTTAAGGAACCCAAGGCAAGTAAGGGAATCATAACCATCATTATTATTGTTGTCGTAGTATTTGTATTAGGAGGTGGTGGGTTATTTATCTATCAACGATTTATTGCAGGTAAGACGTCTACCTCTTCATCGATCCCCACGATAGCAGAGAGTGATACGACAAATGTTGATGTACCTTTTGAGAATACACCTTCGTTGCAAAATAACGATACTCAGTCTAATTCTGATACCCAAGAGAATACTACAATAGACGGACAAAATGAAAACGATCTTATCTTTGGTACTGCGATTGACACTGATGCCGATGGATTGGATGATACACGTGAATCAACCCTCCGTACTGATCCAGATCACTGGGATAGTGATGGTGATGAATTGAGTGATGGCGATGAAGTAATTATTTGGAAAACGGATCCTTTGAATCCTGATTCAGATGGAGATGGCTTCCTCGATGGCGTCGAAATAAAAAATGGATACAGTCCAACTGGTCCAGGAAAGATTTTCGAGCCGCCTACTGATACAACCACAGATACACAATAATAAGGGAATGCAGTGGGCAATGCTTCACTGTTTTCTTGATTCATCGGTATGCTTGGTCTTGGAAAAAAACATAAAAAACAAGAGAAAAAAGGAGAAGATTTGGGTGTGCCGATGCATACAATTCCAGATATTTTTTATGGTGGCAATGATCCTGTTATTTATCATGGAGATGAGACACCCCAAACCGTCCAAAAAAATTTCTCTAGCCCGTCATCAGGCAAGGGGAATACGTCTCCACAGAAGTTGGTTCGTCCATCTCAACGTGATACCTGGATCCATCGACATAAAAAAATATTGCTATGGGTTGGTGCCGTAGTTTTTCTGCTGTGCGTTACAGGAGGGGCTACCTGGTATTATGTACAGCAAGCGCGCGGACAACTTGGTTCCACAGATATCCCAACACAACCAGAGACAACCGGAACTGTTGGAGAAGTAGATATGCAGCAGCCTCTCGTGCCATTGGTCGCCACAACAACTGTTTCCTCGACCACACTCAATGTGGCCACAACAACAAGTATAGAGAACATTGAGTCTGTCGACCCTGTATCTTTTCCAAATATTCTCCTTATAAACAGTGAAGATGCCGATGCGGATCAACTGACGAATGAGGAAGAACTCATTTTCAAAACAAACCAAGATATTTGGGATACGGACGATGATGGATATTACGATGGGCAAGAAATAACAAACTTGTATAATCCAAGTGGTTTTGCTCCTGTAAAATTGATTGATTCTGGGCTTGTGACAGAATATGTAAGTCCTAAGTGGCAATACCGAGTATATTACCCAGCAACGTGGCAGATAGGTACTGTTGATACTGATGGGAGACAAGTCCTTGCGAGTACGCTCAGCGGTGATTTTGTTGAGATTCGGGTATTTGATCGCCTTGCATCACAATCATTCCAAGATTGGTTTGCCCTCAATATTGAAAAAGAAACATTCCAAGATATTCAAAGTATCATCACGAGATTTAAAGAACAATCGTATCTTCGACGAGATGGATTAGTTGCCTATTTTGTTGGTACACAAACTGTGACGGTGTTGATTTACCATCCAGGCATTACTGGTGCTGTGCCATATCGACACGTCATGAGGATGATGATAGAAAGTTTCAGACCATCGACAAGCACGGCAATACTTCCTACACAGCAGCCTCTGCCCACGCCACCTGGTACAGAAAATAGTACACCTGAAGCAGCCACGACATCGATATCAGGAAATGAAAATAGGATAACTCCTCCACAGCAATAAAGCATACGTCAATATGTCTTGTAATTTTTATACAACGGTTTCAAAGATAGGTGTCTCCCAAACATATATTCGGAAGACTGTGGATACTACTTTGAACATGATAGACCATGTTTCAAGAGAAGTAAGTGTTCACTGTGTAGGAGAACAACGAATGCGAACGCTCAATAGAGAATTTCGTGATATAGATCGTCCAACAGATGTGTTGTCATTTCCAACAGAGGATACTTTTTCCGGAGAGACGCAGACAGATAGCGGTGATATTTTTTTATGTCCAAAGTACATTGCCAAGCAGGCAAAACGATTCGGTACGACGTATAAAGAAGAATGTACCCGTATGTTGATTCATGGGGTGCTGCATTTACATGGATATGATCATGTGAAGAAAAAAGATGCAGAAGATATGTTTCGTGTGCAAGAAAAGATTTTAGATATCATACTTTCATAATATATGCATATACGACATTTTTTTTTCAGTCTGGGGTATGCACTCCGAGGTGTATGGTATGTCTACAGAAATGAGCAAAATTTTCGTTTTCAAATTCTTGCGGCTATTATTGTTGGTATACTCGCATGGTATTTCCCGCTCAACGATGCCGAGCGCATTTTGGTGCTCTTACTCATCATGCTTATCCTTATTTTGGAGTTGGTAAATAGTGCTATTGAAAAATTTACAGACATTGTAAAACCACGTTTGCACCAGCATGTACAAATTGTAAAGGATATCATGGCAGGAACTGTCCTTGTCGCATCTGTTGGGTCGATTATTCTCGGACTCATGATATTTGTTCCTCATATCATTGAGCTCTTTGGCTTGTAATGGTACAATATAAACTCATAAGTATAGAGTATGGTCAGAGGATCCTCAAAACAACCACAGGTGATTACTGGTATCGATATTGGTTCGACGGCTATTCGTGTTGCCATGGGACAAGTGTATCCTTCCAGTAGTCGAGGAGAGCGCGTCCAAATTATCGGCGCAGTAGAAGTCCCGTCAGAGGGCATTCAAAAAGGAAATGTGGTAAGCATAGATGAAACCGTGTCATCACTTTCTCATGCACTCGAACAAATTGAACGATTGACAGGAGTGCCTGTTGGTCATGCGTGGATTGGTATTTCCAGTGCTGAGTCGCAATCACAACGCAACAAAGGGGTTGTTGCTGTGGCAAAACCAGATGGCGAAATTTCCGATGAAGATGTTGATCGAGTTGTGGAAGCAGCGCGTACCATCGCGCCACCACTCAATTACGAAATGCTTCATGTCTTACCAAGCAGTTTTTCTGTTGATGGACAGACGGGGATTAAGGACCCTGTAGGTATGACAGGGATCCGTCTTGAAGTCGATGCACAGATTATTTATACGAGTGCCGCGCATCTCAAGCATATCACCAAAGCTGTGTATCGCACTGGGATTGATATCGATGATGTCGTACTTTCTATCCTTGCCAGTGCACAAATAGTTGCTACCGAAAAACAAAAAGAGCTTGGAGTAGTAGTGGTGAATATTGGTGGGCCTACAACCAGCCTTGCGGTGTTTGAAGGTGGGGAAGTGGTACATACCGCAACGCTGCCACTGGGCTCAGAGCATGTCACGAATGATGTCGCTATCGGTCTACGAACGTCCATCGATGTTGCTGATAGAGTCAAACGTGAGTTTGGACATGCACGCGCGGCAGATGTTCCACGGAAAGACAGTATAGATTTGGCTGCTCTTGGACAAAAAGAATCTGAAATAATAAAATTGCATTATATTGCAGAAATTATTGAGGCACGCATGAGTGAAATTTTTGAAAAAATAGATGCAGAATTGCGGTCAGTGAATAGAAGTCAACTGCTCCCTGCTGGCATTATTTTTACAGGTGGAGGAGCAAATGTGTCTGGTATTGTTGATTTAGCAAAGGATGAATTGGGGCTCCCTGCAATGATAGGGTATCCGCTGGATGTGGACAGTATTAGTGACAAAGTAAATAGTCTTGCCTTTAGTCCTGCCATTGGTTTAGTTGAATGGGGCGCAGCCATGGCGACAAATCATGTCCGGAAAGGTCCATCACGACTTCAGGGAGCTGGAAAAGCCATAGAAAAAATTCAAGGTTTTTGGAAGACACTTATCCCGTAAGCAGGGTAGGCAGAATAAGCTTATGTTCAAAAGACGTTTCATACCATGAAACGTCTTTTGTTATATCATCCATTGCTCATTTGCTTGCTCTGCCTACTATGCTTACAAGCATACTCTGCCTACATCCTTGACACGGTTTTCCATGCAGTATAGACTATGGATATAAGGAGATTTTGCGGTCAACTGAGTAAAAAAATTGTTCAAAGAGTATGCCACAAGTAAAACCAGAAGTCGAAACATTTGCAAAAATTAAAGTCATCGGTGTCGGTGGATCCGGTGGGTCTGCTATTGATCGTATGGTAAAGGCAGGTATCCGTGGCGTTGACTTTATGGTGATGAATACGGATGTGCAGGCACTTCATCATAACAGTGCGCCACACAAACTCCACATTGGGAAAACCGTCACTCGTGGGCTCGGTGCAGGCATGAACCCAGAAGTTGGGCAACGCAGTGCAGAAGAATCACAAAACGAAATTCGTGAAGCACTCAAAGAAACAGACATGGTGTTTGTCACCTGTGGTCTTGGTGGCGGTACTGGCTCTGGCGCAAGTCCTGTGATTGCAGAAATCGCTCGTGAGATGGGAGCACTGACTGTTGGTGTTGTGACAAAGCCATTTTCATTTGAAGGACCGCAGCGCAAGGCTATTGCCGAAAAAGCATATCGAGAATTGTCTCGCCATGTTGATACGATTATTACGATTCCAAATGACCGAGTGCTCCAGATTATCGATAAAAAAACATCACTCCTTGATGCCTTTAAAATTGTTGACGATGTACTCAGACAAGGTGTGCAGGGTATTTCAGAATTGATCACAGTCCCAGGACTTATCAACGTCGACTTTGCCGATGTCAAATCCATCATGAAAGATCGAGGTTCTGCACTCATGGGTATTGGCGTTGGGTCTGGGGATACGCGCGCGGTAGAAGCTGCGCAAGCCGCTATTTCCAGTCCGCTCCTTGAAGTATCGATTGATGGCGCGCGTGGGATTCTGTTTACCATTACCGGGGGTACGTCACTTGGAATGCAAGAAGTCGCAGAAGCGGCAAAGATCATTACTAGTTCTGCTGACGATGATGTACGTGTTATCTTTGGTGCAGTCGTCGACGAGAGCATGGGCGAAGAAGTCCGTGTGACGGTCATTGCAACAGGCTTTGAAGAAGTAGGCAGACCTTCCCGTGGAAAAGAGTTTGAAAGCATTGATGATGATGTTGAAGAATTGCATGCACCATTTCCTTTGAAAAAACCAATGTATAGCAATAATTTATTTTCAAAGAGACAAACCGTAAGAGAAGAAGAGTCTGAACACCAAAACGAGTCTATGACTCCAGTACGCAGCACGTTCACCACCAAACCGGTTTCTTCCGTACGTTCAACCCCACCATCTCCACCAAGTACGCGACCATCGTCACCTCCCTCACAGGCTGAGGATTCAGAAGAAGATCTCGAGATCCCAGCATTCATCCGAAAAAAAATGGGAATGTAGGGTTTAGTAATGAGTAAATTGTAAATAGTTAATGGTAAGTAGTAGCAAAACGTCCGCCGATTTGGCGGACGTTTTTATGTGTGTGTACTAATTACTATGTATTGATGACCATTTACTATACACATAAAATCGTGCTACTATAGAGCTACTATGTATTGTCCAGTGTGTCGTTCAAAAGAGACAAAAGTCATTGATTCACGTGTTGCTGAGGCAGGGATGTCGATCCGGAGGAGACGTGAATGTACAAAATGTCATTATCGTTTTTCGACACTTGAAGAAACCGAACTTCTTGATCTTGTTGTTGTCAAACAGCGCGGTTCGCGAGAATCGTATGAGCGCAGTAAATTGGAGAAAGGACTTGTCCATTCACTGACAAAACGCCCCTATACACAGGAAGCGTTTCGCGCCATGGTCAATGAAATTGAACGAGACATTCAAAAAAAAGCGGCAAAGACGTGGTCAGAACATAGTACAAAATATAAAGAAATCACTAGTGAACAAATTGGTGAAATTGTGATGAAACATTTGAAAAAGTTTGACAAAGTGGCTTATATTCGATTTGCGTCTATTTATAGAGCGTTTGAAGATGTAGAGACGTTTCAACATGAACTCAAGACGCTCACGAAAAGAAGAACACAGCAGGACCCACCTGCCTAAGAGCTTATATACAATCTTTTTTCCTCATGTATGAAAAAAAAACTTCCTGCACCCGTAGTAGATTCACTAAAAGTTGCGCCAGAGGAGCATGCTGTGCTCACGGACCTCCTGAAAAAGAATATTGCGTGGTCAGAAGCCATTTATAAACAGAATGTATCCATTCAAAAGCATCTGCGATGGATGACTGCAATGGGATATGTTCGCGTATTGATCCTACTTGTGCCCCTTGTTCTGGGTATTATCTATTTGCCACCGCTCCTGAGCGCTGCCTGGGATCAGTATCAGGCTGTTATTGGTCTTGGTAATGGTGGCGTTCGTTTTGATGCTGAAACAATACGAAAATTATTAGACCAATTTGCTGCGCAATAATTTCCTATATACCTATGAAAAAACGAACAAAAATTGTCTGTACGCTCGGGCCAGCATCTGAGAAAAAAGAAACCATTCATGCGATGTTGAAGGAAGGGATGAATGTCGCACGGTTGAATTTTTCTCATGGAACATATGAGAATCACAACACATTGATAGAACATATCAGAACAGAAAGCACCTCCCTAGGATTGCCGACAGCAATTTTACAGGATTTGCAAGGTCCAAAAATTCGTGTTGGGAATCTACCTGAAGAGGGTATTCCTTTTACTGTCGGCGACATGGTATCGTTTGATACCACGCTTGAAGGCTATACCGATGGAATCATTCCCGTTGATTATGAAGCGTTTCATACGTTGGTAACAGAAGGAGAGCGGATGCTCCTCGATGATGGAAAAATGGAAACCACCATTCGCCATATTACCGGGACTCATATTGATGCAGAAGTTATTGTTGGTGGCACCCTCACATCTCATAAAGGCATCAATGTGCCTGATTCTGAGCTTCATATCAGTGCTCTCACTGAAAAAGATAAAGCTGACGCACGGTTTGGTGTGGAGCACGATGTTGATATGATCGCTTTATCTTTTGTAACAAGCGCAAAGGATATTCTTGATTTGCGGTATTTGATAAAAGAATATGAAAAAGAACTAGGGAAGATGGTTGAACAGCCCATTCATATTATTGCAAAAATAGAGCGGAAAGAGGCCGTGGACAATATTGAAGAGATTCTCGATGTTGCCGATGGTATTATGATTGCTCGAGGTGATCTTGGCATAGAAATGCAAGCTGCAGAGGTACCTTTGATACAGAAAAAGCTTGTCGACCTTGCTCTCAAAAAAGCAAAACCAGTGATTGTCGCGACGCAGATGCTCGATTCCATGCAACATAATCCACGCCCGACACGCGCAGAAGTGTCAGACGTTGCCAATGCTGTCATCGATCACGCCGATGCCGTCATGCTTTCAAATGAAACAGCAACAGGAGAATACCCAGTGGAAACGGTAAAAACCATGACCACGATTATCAATGAAACAGAGGATTCTGTATATGATGATTTGATATTGCGTGATGATGTTCGCGGAGAATCGGGTGTGGATGAAGTAATGAGCCAGATGGCGCGTCTCTTGGCAGAAGAAGTCGGCGCGTCGACGATTCTCGCAGCATCATTGTCTGGTGATACTGCAAGGCTCATCAGTCGTCACCGTCCAGAATTGCCCATATTTGTAGCAACCAGCTCTGAGCGTACGAGAAGACAGATGAATATTTCTTGGGGAGTGGTGCCATTTATTCTCGATCCGTGTCGTTCTATAGAAGAGTTGGTAGAACGTTCGCTTGTCTCACTCAAGCAGGAAAAACACCTGAAAAAAGGTCAAAAAGTCATCGTTGTGGCAGGGGAGCCTGTGGGACAAAGTGGCAATATGAATGTGCTTGAAGTCAGGGAAGTCTCTTAGAGAGGCTGTTGATACATTTCTTCCATAAAAGTGATATACTTATAGAGCAAACGCAAGCGCGTATTGCTCTATTTTTTAATCAACTTGTCGACCTTGTGAGTTCATTTCGCTCTACGCTAAGGAGACACATGGAACGCCTCTCATTTCTGGTGGTTGTTTTTGGTATTGCGTTACTTGCAGTCTTTTTGCCACAGCTCTATGACCAGCAACTCGATATTGCCGAAGCAGGAGATGGATCACAGGGGACTCCTTGGACAGTATGTGCGGTCGGCTGTGATTTTACCACGCTTACCTCAGCATTCTCAGATGTTACCGTACAGGCTGGTGACTATATCAATGTAGACGCAACATACGCATCAAGTACAGAAACATTTCCTCTTGATTTTAATAGCAAACAGAATATTACTGTCAGTTGTCAATCGAGCGGCGCGATTGTGGGCACAGATATTGGCGCGCAAGTGGATATACAAATGACATCGAGTTCTGCGTTTAATGATTGTACGCTTAGCAACACGCGACTCTATTTTGATGGCGTTTCTTCAGCAACGATCTCTGGCAACACATTTGCCACATCAACTACTGGGACCATTTATTTTGCGTCTACCGCAGGATCAGGAAACACGATAAGTGATAATACAGGCATCAATAATATTGTCGTTGGGAGTAATCAGCAGAGTTTGACGATTGCCAGTAATACAATACATACGTATCATGCGACAGCGAATGCGTCTTCATTATTTGTTGAAGGAGGTTCTGAGATTACGATTACTTCAAACACCATTCATTCATTCGAGAATACAAATGTATATCTTATTTTTACAAGCTCTACTGATAATGTATCTGTTCAGCAAAATGCGCTGACGTATGATGTCCCTCCCACAATTCAAAACATATATGGAATTGCGGTCTATGACGCAGCAAGTAGCACCATTTCATACAACACAATTTTGTTGCCGTCAGAAGAGGGACATGCACTGCAATGGGGAAACGCCATAAAAATATATAGAATAACTACCTCTACAGCAATGACTTCCTACATAACCCATAATACGATATGGGAGTATGCATCACTCCATGCAGGTGTGACGGTAGATGATTATGCTGCCACTACTGCTGCAATGAATATAACGGCAACATATAATATTTTTTACAATGCATCCACCACTAATAGTCTTTTGGGGTATGGATTAAAAATATATAAAGACAATGCATCTTCTACATATACATTGACAAATGATTACAATGGATATCACAACGTGAGTAACAGAGTATATGATGATAACCAAAATGATACATTTGTGCCCACTGTGGGTGAAAATGCTGTGTTTACTAATCCATATTTTAAATTAGGTGATGCAAGTTCTACCAATGACACGGAGCTTGCGCCGTTCAGTACGTATCTTGATGTAAATGGAACGCTCGATATCGGTGCTTATAGTACAGCGAGGGGAAGCAGTTTTACCGTGGATGATAATGGAATTATCGATTATGCTAGTATTCACGCAACATCGACAAGTGTCATGACTGCCACCATTGTGGATGGAGACACATGGAATTTGGCGGCAGGATCATATGGGCAATTTGCATTGGCGTCGAGTTCTCGTTTTACAGGAAATGCAACTATTGCTGGGGCAGGTGCCACTACTATTGTGCAGCCAACAAGCCAGGCAAGTGCGGTGCAATTCACCAATTTGACCAATCCTATTTTGCAAGACGTGGTCGTCCAACAGGCTAGTACCACGGCAAGTTTTTATGCCATAGACGGGTTGAGTTTCGACTATAGTGGCAACTCATATAATGATACAAGTGTATTGGGGTATGCGTCGGATGGCTACACATTTGTTATTGAACAAAATTGTACGGATCCACAAACAACCATACAGCCCACAACGGACAATGATATTACGGCGGTCACAGGAATGGGTACAGATGATTATCATCTGGCGCTTATTGATTATGCTCAAGGAGGAAAAAGTATTGGTCCTGGTACTCCTGTCTATGTAACTATGCTCGTACCAAGTAGTGTCGCAGTCAATCAAGCGGCATTTGAGGCACTTGATGATTGTCCAACACCTGATGTCTGGATTGATTCGGCCTTTGCCGTTTCTGGTGGTACCTACACCTATGATAGCGCTGCGGTGTCAACGGCGGGTGTGACAGTAACATCTGGATATACTGACCCGCCGGCAATTGACCGTACCGTTGCCGGTATGGCCGGTGTCCGACTTATTGATACCTCAAACGCAACGATAGAAAACGTCACCTCAACAGGAAATTATTATGGTATTTCTTTTGAAGGAACGAGTGAAAGTAATACCGTTTCAAGTAGTGTGTTGGCGAGTTCTGTTCTTTATGATGTGTTTAGTACATCTACGTTGAATAACACACTCAGCAATGTTTCATTTGTAAATACATCAAGTAGTATAAGTGGCATAGGAACCATAAATGTAAGATTTGCTTCTCGTGTTCTTGTCCAAAATAGTGGTGCGACACCACTTGAAGGTGTTACCGTCAAATACTATTCAACGAGCTATCTCGATGCGTCAGGGTCTGATTGTGGAGATTGTATTATTGGTCCTCCTTCAGCGACATTGGCGACCGATGTTACAGGATATACATCATATACCAATCCATTATCTGGTTATACAATGAGTTCCTCTTCTGTTGCTACAACAAATGGTAGTTCCAATCCATATCTGATTATAGCAACAGCAACGAGTACGTATGGTGATACCTTTGATACAAATGTGATTCTAGATCAGACGAACGAGACGTTTACTCTCACAATGTATGATCCCCCCATTGCTCCTACAAATTTTACAACGAGTAGTGTTGCTACCAGTAGTATCATATTTTCTTGGACAGACAATAGTGTTGATGAAAACAACTTTTATATACAATATTCGCAAGGGACATTCCCTGCATTTGGTACAAGTATTGCGGCGGATGCAACAACTGGCACTGTGACAGGGTTGACACCCAATGCTTCGTATATGTTTAGGGTAACAGGTCAAATAGGTGGTTCTCATTCATCATATGAATCTTTGAATGATTTGTATACCTTGGCTGAAGCACCTGGCACCGTGACTGTGACGTCAGATAGTACGAGTGCTGTGACCGTTTCTTGGGGAGCAAATAGTAATCCTGACACCACAACATATCTTGTCACAAATATTACAACTGGTAATATTTCAACCTGGGCGACCAGCACATCGCGTACGTTTTCAGGACTTAGTGGAGGCAATAGCTATACCTTTGGCGTCAAGGCACGCAATGGAAATGGTGTTGAAACTGCGACCACGACCGGATCAGGATCTACACAATCAGGTGGAGGTAGTTCTTCTGCTCCGCCACCACCTCCGCCACCAGATCAAATAACTGAAGAACCAACATGTGATCCGCAAACTCAAACATGCCCTGGTACACCACCGACGGCACCGTCCTTTTTCTTTTCTATCAATGAAGGGAAGGCACACACGAAGAGTGTCACAACGACATTGACTATCAATACAACATTTCCTGATGAAATCATGATTTCGACGAGCAGCGCATTTACCGGCGCAAGTTTTCAAGCACCTGTTGCGACGCTTCCTTTTGTCATCAGCAGTGGTGATGGAGTGAAGACTATCTATATCAAATTTAAGAAAACAGTCGATGAAATCGTATACACGTTTACATCAAGCACAAGTATTACACTCGATACCGAACCGCCTCCTGCTCCTATTATCGGTGTTGCTGAAAGTGGTATTGAGAATGGAAAAATAGTTGGGCAACCCCTCTTTAGTGGTACCGCAGAACCTGGAGCGATCATTCGTATCAGATATGAGAGTCTGACTGGGGGAACCGCTGGTAAGCAACGTATCACGCATGAATCACCTTCTGCACTGCTTTTAGCCGGAACACGCACTATATATCACACGACATTTGAAAATTGGCTCATGCTCGCAGGCGTCATTGGAGACTATTATGCCACTGCTGATGAAACCGGACATTGGGAGCTGTCGTTTCCTTTGGTAACCACACCGGGAAATTATGTGATTTCTGTTGCGTCCATTGATGATGCTGGCAATGTTTCTTCTGAAGCGCCACAAGTGAGCTTTACTGTGCCACAAGAGGTGGTCATTGTCGGGTGTACAGATCCGTCAGCAAGCAATTTCAACCCAAACGCGACAGAAGATGATGGATCGTGTGTACAAAGTATTCCCGGCTGTACAGACTCAACATCATACAACTACAACGCAAACGCAACTGTTGACGATGGATCCTGTACACCCGTGATCGTTGGCTGTCGTGATAGCAATGCAACGAACTACAATCCAGCTGCAAACACGAGCAACAATAGTTGCACCTACCCGGCACTCCCAGAATCCGAATCTGAAACACAAGATCCAGGGGATCCTGATGCAACTGCAGGCACAGAGACAGATAGTGGAGATCCTGGTACAGATACAAGCGCGCAAACTGGTACTGACACAGGAGGAACTGGTGGAAGTGGTAGCGGAGAAGAACTCGCTCTGGGTGACACTTCAGGAACTGGTGATTCAGATTTTTCTGGTTCTGGAACGGTAAGTCAAAGTACGAGTACCTTGCGAGTCGCTCTTGGTGCAACATTGAAAAATACGCAACAGAGCATACAGTCATTTGTGAGCTCTACAAGATCAGCGATTGTTGATGCAATCAGTGTGCCAGTCACCTATGTGACGGAGCGCATTCCAGAGCCAGTAAAGCAAGCCGCAAAAAAAGTACAAGAAGTAGCAGATAATCCACAGGTGGAAGAAGCAAATGAATATGTCGTGGCTCCAGCGGTCGCCGTCGCAAGTACAGCAAACATTGCTGTCGGATTTCAGCTTCCTCAATTGATTCTGTTCTTACGATATCTCTTTACACAACCAATCCTGCTCTTGCGTCGTCGTAGACAAAAACAGTGGGGAACCATCTACAATGTGTACACAAAACAGCCCGTGGATCTTGCTACGATTCGTGTGATTGATGCAAAAACNNGAAAGTGACGTTTTGCAAAAGCAACGTACAGACATCGTGTTTGATCGTTTGTATCAAGTAGGGTCAGTCATCTATGTATCAGAAAAGCGCGCAGAGCTCAATGTTAATATCCCACTTGAACCACTGACGAAAGACAAACCAACAAAAGAAATTCTTCGCGTGTATACAAAACAAGTCACGCAGTATATTATCAGCACGGTCGGGCTGTATATCAGCGTTCTTTCATACCTTGTGTCACCAACACGATTTGTCGGGATGCTGGTGGTATTGCATGTGGTCTTTTTGTATGCGTTTCATGTGCTCAGTAAAAAAATNNCGCGTGTTTGATGCTTCGTACAATAAATTGGTGGAAACCGTGGTTACAGATTACCGCGGGCGCTACGGTGCCTTGGTTGGACCAAGTACGTATTATGTGACGTACGAGAAGCAAGGATATGAAAAGAAAAAGAGTCCAGCTATAGATTTTTCTTCGGGAAAAGAAAACACTGGTGGTATTATTGCACGAGATGAATTGTTGCATCCGGCAGCACAGGCAACACCGGATCCTTCCACACGTACAACGCTTCCTACTCACACCGGTGATTCTCGACCTGCCCAAGACCCTACACGAACATTGGTCAAAGGCGGAGATATTTCTTCTGAAGCAGGGGATACACTGCGAGATATCGCGCAATTTGGTAAAGGGAATGATTCGTAGAGCGTGCCTACAATCTTTTTCCTGACTCCATTTCGACCAGTTTTGGCTGCAAAACACTCAAATTTCTTCGGAATAACACTATTCCCACTCAGTCTGGATCATGTTTTTTGCTCAAAACATGATTAAAATGGTTCTGGAAAAAAGATTGTAACAGGTTCTTAATAACTGTGATATACTATAGTCAGTATTCACAGTTATTTTAAGTGCGGTAAGTCAGCCGTGTTCTTTTGTCTAGAGAACGTAATCTTAGGCAAAATACCTATAGACTTCCGATTGTGTACCAATTTTTTTCTTTTTTCAAAACTCATGAAAAGAGGCTCTGGATGACAGTGGTCATTTTTGGTATTGCAGTTCTTTCAGTTTTACTCCCTCAGCTATATGATCGAGGATTGGATATTGCTGAAGCAGGAGATGGAAGTTCCGGGAATCCGTGGACTGTCTGTGCAAGTGGCTGCGATTTTACGACACTTACCAGTGTGTTTGCGAGTAGCAGTGTCCAAACCGGAGACTTTATTACGGTAGGTGCGACATATGCTTCTTCCACAGAAACATTTCCACTTACGTACAATGCCAAAACAAATATCACCATAGATTGTGAAAATAGTGGTGCTGTGATTGGTACGGATATTGGTGCGCAACAAGATATTCGTATCACATCAAATTCCACCATTCAAAATTGCTCCCTCAGTAATACACGGGTGTATTATCAGGCAGTGTCAGATGCTTCGCTTATTGGGAATACCTTTGCTACGTCCACAATCGGAACGATCTATTTCGATGGTGTTGGATCGGGAAATAGCGCATCGAATAATACCGGTGTGAATAATATTTACATCGGGGTAGGACAACAAAACACGACTGTGACGAGTAACACCATTCAGACATACCATGCCGCAACGGAAAATGCGTCCATTGCCTCATTGAACGCTGACACACTTACGATTACGTCAAACACGATTCATTCTTATGAAAGCTCACTTAATCATTTGATATATCTTTCTACCGCAGACACGGTCTCTATTAATGGCAATGAGTTGTATTATTACACGGCACCAGCATCAAACGGAGCTATCTATATAGAAAATGGTGCGAGTAGTACAGTAACGTCAAATTTTATTTCTCTTGATTCATCATTGACCAATAACGATGGAATTATTATCTACAATAAAGCTGTTGTATCGGGCAGTGATGCCATCGTAGATCATAATACTATATGGCTTTATGATAGCGGACAGACAGGTATCAATTTTTTTGATGATGCATCAGGAGTGGCCGATGGCATTACTCTCGCTGCTCGTTATAATCTGTTTTACAACGCGTCGACAACGAGTGCACTCGGCAATGGGTTTAGTACAACAAAATATAACAGTGGATCAACCTATACGTTTACCAATGATTACAATGGGTATTATCTGATAAACAATCAAATTTTGGATAATACGAGTGATACTTTTTCTCCAACTGTTGGCAGCAATTCCCAAACGTCACAGCCATATTTTAAACTTGGTGATGCAAGTGACACAAATGATACGGAACTTGCGCCATTTAGTACCTATCTTGACGTCAATGGCACAGAAGATATCGGATGGTATAGCGCTGCGCGTGGATCAAATTTTACGATTGATGACAATGGTACGATTGATTATTCAAGTATTCACGCGATTTCTACTGATGTTATTGCCAATAGCGTTGTAGACAATGATTCGTGGACGTTGGCAGCGGGTACGTATGATCAAGTCACACTCACCACGTCTACACGATTTTCTGGAGTACTTACACTTACTGGAGCAGGTGCCACTACCATTATTCGCCCAAATACAGATGCCAGTGCGATACAATTCACCGGTACTTCCGGTGCGACGGTACGTGATGTGGTGGTCCAAAGCGCAAGTACAACACAGCGCACTTATCAGCTCACAGGGATGAGTTTTGATTACGCTGGGAGCTCCTATGACGAGACTGCTGCGTTAGAGTTTGCCTCTGATGGGTATGCATTATTTATTGGTCAAGACTGTGCGACTGACAATGTTACCTATAGTATTCCGCCGACGGATGGCAATGATGTGACAGGATATCCTGGCATGGGTGATGATGGGTATCATCTTGCCCTCGTTACCTATTTAGGATCAAAAGTGACCATGCTTGTCCCCACAAGTACGGCGGCTGATCAAACGGCATTTGATGCATTGACAGACTGCCCTACACCTGATGCCTGGGTGGACAACATGTTTACGATAAATCCTGTGAATGGAAGATACACCTATCAAACGAGTAATGTGACATCTGCTGGCATNNATAGTAGTAATAATACTATCTCAAACGTTACGTCGACTGGAAATTTTTATAATCTATCGTTTGAAGGAACAAGCGGAAGCAACATTGTTTCAAGTACGATTCTTGGTACGGCACTTGTGAATGATGTCTTTAGCTCTTCGACACTAAGTAATAGCTTCTATAATGTTTCCTATACTCCTTCACTGTTTATATATGGTGCTGGTTCGCTACTGGTAAAGTATGCGGTCAGGGCCTATGTAGAAAATAATAGTGCCAGCGCACTTGGCGGAGTCGGAGTTACATTTTTTTCTGCCAATGGTCTTGATACTGATACTGTCACGACAACAGACACCGGCTATACACCGTATACTGATTTTTTGACAGCGCATATAATGACATCTTCGACTCAGTCGGTTTTGAATGGTGGCTACAATCTCTATACACTCATTGCTGCAGCGACGAGCACCTACGGAGAGACATATGATGCAAATTCTCTCGATCAATTAAATGAAACGTTTACCATCACGATGTATCCTCCGCCTACGGCACCGACAGATTTTGCGACGACGAGTGTGTCTACGAGCAGTGTGGCATTTAGTTGGACGGACAATAGTGGAGATGAAACTGCCTATTTTTTTGAGTATACAGATGGTGTTTTTCCAGGAGTAGATAGTTCTCTCGGAATTGACAGTACTGCCACGAGTATCACTGGGCTCGGTGTAAACACACAATATACATTTCGAGTGGCAGCCCAGAAAAATGGATCAAATTCTATATATGATACGCTTGGACCAATGTACACTTTGGCAAATCCACCTGGCACAGTGAGTGTGACGACTAACGGCACCAATTCTTTGACGGTGAGTTGGGGCGCAAATAGTAATCCAAGTAATACAGAATATTACGTATCAAATGTAACAACTGGTGGTTCATCCACATGGGCGACAAGCACGTTCCAGACATTTAATGGGTTAACGGCAGGCACCCAGTATGAATTTGGTGTGATCGCGCGAAATGGGGACGCAGTAGAAACAACGACATCGACAGGTTCAGGAACGACTGATTCAGGAGGTGGCAGCGGCTCAACTCCACCATCATTGCCACCGGCTACAGAAGATCCAGGCGATGACACCTCTTGTAATCCAGAGACACAATCCTGTGAAGGGACACCGCCAGAAGCCCCCTCCTTTTTCTTTTCCATAAACAACGCAGCAGCATATACAAAAAGTACAGCGGTAATAGCCACAATAAATACAACATTTCCTGATGAAATCATGATTTCCACCAGTAGTCTCTTTATCGGTGCAACATATCAATCACCAGTTGCTTCACTGCCGTTTACGCTCAGTAGCGGTGATGGCGTAAAAACGCTGTACATCAAGTTTAAAAAAACCGTGGATGGTATTGCATACAGCTTTACCTCAAGTCAGACAATTATATTGGATACCCAAGTACCGCAAGCCCCAACAATACAAACGTCCAGCAGTGGGGTGGTGAATGGACAGATTGTTGGGCAACCACACTTTAGCGGTACCGCGGAGCCAGGTTCGACTATTCGAGCAAAGTATGAAAATAGTGATGGCAATACCGCGCATGAGGTCAATCCAAGAAATACACAATACACTTCTTCTCCATTACTTATTGCTGGTACGTACGGTGCGAATAGTCGCGGATTACTCTACCGCATGGCAGAAGATTTCATACAGCTTGCCGCCGTGATAGGAAATTACTATGCAACGGCTGATGCAACGACTGGTGCATGGGATGTAACATTTCCACTGGTGACGACACCAGGGGAGTACACGGTGACACTTTCGGCTTTTGATACAGCAGGAAATGAATCGACAGCATCGCCACAAGTGAGCTTTACTATTCCGACAACCGTTGTGGTGGTCGGCTGTACTGATCCCTCTGCAGTGAATTTCAATCCAAACGCAACACAAGATAATGGCACATGTCAGGCATCAGTACCTGGCTGCACTGACCCAACGGCGTACAATTACAATGCAGTTGCAAACACTGATAATGGTAGCTGTGTTCCTGTGATTTTGGGATGTCGAGATAGTAGTGCCACAAATTACAATCCACAAGCAAATACAAGTAATGCAAGTTGTGTCTATGCACAAGACGAGCCTGAGACACCAGCGGATCCACAAACTGATCCAGCAGAAACAGACAATACAACCGAACAACCGTCACAAGAACAGTCCTCAGGAGAGACAAATGCGACGCAAGATTCATCAGGTGGTGGAAGTGATGACGGCAGTACTGATATAGGAGGGGGGAGTGTTGGAGTTGCGTCGTCAACAAGCACAGATCGTGCCACGAGTACGATCAAAGCCTTCACCACTACTGTCAAAGAAACACAGGAAAAAGTACAAACATTTGTGAGTTCCACGCGCGCGGCTGTTGTCGAGGCATTCACTACGCAAGTGGATGCGCTTGTAAAGGTAATTCCTGTTCCTGTAAAGCAAGCAGCAAGAAAAGTGCAAGAAGTAGCAGATAATCCACAGGTAGAAAAAGCGAACGAACGCATTGTCGCCCCGGCTGTCGTGGTAGCAGGCACAGCCAATGTTGCTGTTGGATTTCAACTCCCCCAATTTTTTCTCTTTTTGCGGTATCTCTTTACCCAGCCGCTCTTGCTCTTGAGACGTCGTCGACAAAAAAGCTGGGGGACAATCTATGGCGTTTTTGATAAACAACCGATTGATCTTGCCACGATTCGTGTCATAGACAATGTCACGGGCAATATTATCCGTTCACAAGTCACAGACCAAAAAGGAAGATACTTTATTTTGCTCTCACCCGGCACATATCGTATCGACGTAGAAAAAAAAGGATATACACAGCAGAGTCCTATTTTGAAATTGCATGCATCTGACATTGTCTACGATCATCTGTATCGTGTTGGCAGCGTGATATCTATTACAGAAAAAAGGAGTGAATTGAATGTAAATATTCCCCTGGAACCTATAACCGAGGACATCCCGACAAAAGATATTATTCGGTTGTATACAAAGGGGGTTGTGCAATATACCATCAGCACCATCGGATTACTTATGAGCCTGCTGTCCTATGCTGTATCGCCAAATCGATTTATTGCATTACTCGTATGTGTCCATATCGGCTTTTTCTATGCGTTTCATATGCTCAGTACGAAACGAAAGAAGACAAATACCGTTGGTACGGTGCGGAATATACTCAATAAGAAACGCATAGGACGGGTCGTCATACGCGTGTTTGACGCGACGTATAATAAACTCGTACAAACATTAGTGACTGATAGAAAAGGTCGGTATGGTGCACTCGTCGGACCAAGTACCTATTATGTCACCTATGATAAACGTGGATATGAAAAGAAAAAAAGTCCCACTATTGATTTGTCTTCAGTCCTCACGCAGGGGCTTGGTGGAATGATAGCACGAGATGAAATGCTGCACCCAGCAGCACCTCTTGTTCCGTCAACGCCAGGGCAAGAGGCTCCGCAAGAAGCGCACAGCGAATCCGCACCGTCCGTACAAGATGAAAATTTTACTGATGAAATAGGACCTGATGGTACCTTGGCAGAAGATGCCGCAAAAAAATTGCAAGATATTGCTCAGTTTGGGAAAGACGACGCCTCATAGAAAAGTGTTGCTCATTTTTGAAAGAAAGAATGACCTGTGCTATACTACTAACCACTGATATGAGTAAGAAAGAACAGAAAAAAATTTTTACAAAAGACACGAAAAACATCCCTCGAGAAGAACGGCGTATTTTGTGGTTTGATGAAATCAATATTACAGATATCCCACTCGTGGGAGGCAAAAATGCATCTCTTGGAGAGATGTATTCAAAACTTACAAAAAAAGGTGTCCCAGTTCCAAATGGGTTTGCGGTTACGTCAAAAGCCTATTGGGAATTCTTGGCACACAAAGATTTAAAAAAGAAATTAAAAACAACATTGAAAGATTTGGATGTCAATGACATTCGAAATTTAAAAAAAACAGGGAAAGCTGTTCGAACACTGTTACTCAGTGCTGCGATGCCAAAGGAAATTAGTATCGAAGTCATAAAGGCGTATAAAGAACTTGCAAAAAAGACAGGACATACAAAACTTGCCGTAGCCGTACGATCGAGTGCCACTGCAGAAGATTTGCCAGATGCAAGTTTTGCAGGACAACAAGAAACATATCTCAATGTGTGTGGTGAAAAAGAAGTGCTTGATGCTGTCAAAAAATGTATTGCATCTCTTTTTACAGACAGAGCTATGTCGTATCGTGAAGGGCATGGATTTGATCATTTGAGTATTGCCTTGTCTGTCACTATACAAGAAATGGTACGATCTGAAACAGGATCAAGTGGTGTCATGTTTACCATGGATACCGAATCTGGATTTCAGGGGGTTACGCTTGTCACGTCAGCATATGGTCTCGGAGAATACGTCGTACAGGGCAAGGTTGTTCCTGATCAATTTTATGTATTCAAAGACGGGCTCATGCGAGGGAAAAAAGCGGTTATTAGTAGAACGCTTGGAAGTAAGCAAGTAAAGCTTGTCTATGGAAAAGGATCTGGAGTAAAACAGGCAAGGGTGTCACAAACCGATCGTAATAAGTTTGCGATTTCAGATGAAGAAGTGGTACAGCTCGCTACGTGGGGAGCTCAAATTGAAGCCCATTATAAAAAACCACAAGATATTGAATGGGCAAAAGATGGTGAAACAGGAAAGCTCTATATTGTTCAGGCACGTCCTGAAACCGTAAAAGCGCGAAGCAGCCATGCGGTGATTGAAAATTATGAACTCAAACAAGAAGGTAAAAGGTTGCTCACTGGTACTGCGGTAGGACAAAAAATTGGTGCCGGCAAAGTGCGTGTGATCGAAAAACGGGAAGACATGAAAACCTTCAAAAAAGGTGAAATTTTGGTAACTCGCATTACTGATCCTGATTGGGAGCCGATTATGCGTATTGCGTCAGCAGTCGTGACTGAGCAAGGAGGAAAAACAAGTCATGCCGCGATTGTGTCTCGTGAGCTTGGTGTGCCCTGTATCGTAGGAGCAAAAAATGCTCGCAAAATTTTAAAAAATGGCGCTGACGTAACCGTAAGTTGTGCAAAAGGGGATGAGGGAGTTATTTATAAAGGTATTCTTCCTTTTGAAGTCAAGCGTACAGAACTCGACAATATTCCAGATACGAAGACTGGCATCATGATGAATGTTGGAGATCCTGATCATGCATTTTCGTTGTCATTTCTTCCTCATGATGGTATTGGATTGGCTCGTCAAGAATTTATTTTTTCCAATTTTATTCGTATCCATCCTCAGGCACTGTTGCAATACAATACGCTCAAAGACAAATCTGCCAAAAAACGTATTCGAGAAATGACCATGGGGTATAAGGATAAATCAGAATACTGTGTGTCACGTCTTGCCGAAGGTATTGGTCGATTGGGTGCTGCAATGTATCCAAAACCAGTTATCTTGCGNNTATTATTCTGATGAATATAAAGAAGCGTTTGGTCTTGAATGCAAAGCGATCAAGCGTGTTCGTGAAGATTGGGGATTGGACAATATTATCGTGATGGTACCATTTTGTCGTACCCCAGAAGAAGGAGAAAAAGTGTTGAAAACAATGGAATCATTTGGTCTCAAACGCGGAGAACATGGATTGCAAGTCTATGTCATGTGTGAAATCCCAAGCAATGTGATTCTTGCAGAAGACTTTGCAAAGATTTTTGATGGCTTTAGTATTGGAAGCAATGATTTGACACAGCTCACACTTGGTGTTGATAGAGATTCAAGTTTGGTAAGTCATGTGTATGATGAAAATAATCCAGCCGTTAAAAAATTGATTAAGGATGTCATTGCCGTAGCGCACAAATATAAGAAAAAAGTGGGTATTTGTGGACANNGTAGAAAAAACAGTAGGAAATACAGGAAGCAAAACACATAAGCCATTTCTTAGTCTCATAGCCACGCTTGGAGTTATTGGGGCCGGAATGATTAGTCTTGGAGCTGGATGTGGCGGTATTGTGCCACAGAGTCCTTCTGTGAGCGTCTCAGAGGTGTCTCCGTCAGAAATCCGTATCAGAGCAGAAGAAAAGGCTTTGGCACAAAAAGAAGCGGAAGTTTCCGGAGAAATGACTGAGGTCCTGATTGATGATTTTATTGATGTGAAGATGTCCTATCCTCTGCGTTGGCGACTCAAACAATGGCGTGGGGGAGTCACTGTCGAAGATCCTACGACAGGATCATATATGACCGTTTCTGAACAGCTTGTTACATCGCCATCTGATGTAAGTGTATCGCCCATTGCCGTAGATGGAGTCTCTGGGACTGTTCGCACCGTTATGATTGATGGAAAAGAAGTCATGGTCGCAGAGCTTTTGTACAATGGTGTCCCTATACAAGTCAGTGGAACAAGTGATTTTTTCCAAATAATATTTGATGCACTCGACTTTGTGAGTAGTACGAGCCCTGGTATTACTGATCAGCGTCCACTCAATGAATGGGATATCAAAGAAGGAAGACTCTGTGCACAAGTGATCACCTACGCAAAGCAATCGACAGAAGGTGAATGTCAGGCGTATGCAACGCCGTGTGATGTCCCTAGCGGATGGCAGGTGTGTGAGGGAGAATAGCATAAAACATATATCATATAACAGGTAACAAAAAGCCGGCGCATTGCCGGTTTTGTTGTATGGTACCGGGTACATGATATATGTTTTGACACTGTTGCATGATCTATTTTACTTCAGTCTGATATGGTGCAATCACCGTGTCACTATAGTGATTCATTTACGCATGGAGGATAAACTGGTATAGTGTCTGTGTTATTTCTCACATCATTGTATGCCCCAGATAGATTTGTCAAAAAAAATAGTGTTCACCTCAATACTGACCATTGCTTTCTTGGTCTTTGCCGCAACGCCTGCGCCAACGCATGCTGCAGAAACGCCAGAAGGATACACACCGATTACCTGGGTGGGGGAGTCTGGCATACAGAGTTTTATCAAAGCACCAGAGAGTGCCGGGTATATTGATTACATCACAGTGATTGATTTGACTAAAAATGATATCAAGCTTATTAGTACATCGACACCGCGGGTCTATGGGGGGGCGGCTATTTCACCATTTAGCGATGTGCTTACAAAAAATTGGCTCTTTGCGCGCGCTGTCGTTGAGTCATTCAAAAAAGGTCATCCAGAAGCAAAATTTATTTGGAATGCGCCGTTTTTTAATGTGGAAATGAGTACAACGGTGTTAAGTCTTGGCTTGAAATCGAGCGACGCAGAAGGACCATTCATTAATAGTGGTGCAAGGAGTGAACCTGATATGGCACAGCCTCGCCGTATGTTGATTATTGATAATACCGAACACAGGGCAAAGATTGCAGATTTTGATGCGACTGTTTTTGTAAATGAAGGAGATCAGGCAGTTGAGGGATTTGATCCCTTTGGTGTGCCGAGCAATAAAGCGGCGCAAGCATCACGCGTGTATCTCGGTGTGCGAAATGATGGCAAAGAACTTATCGTTTACTGTAGTAAAAGCGCTTCAAATCAAGAAGCAAGCAATGGCCTTTTGAGTGCCGGTGTTCTTCCTGAATATCAGATTCAAGTGGATGGGGGAGGCAGTGCCACATGTGGATACAATTTGCCTGGCCAATACTTTGTAGAGCCTGGCAGAGCTGTCCCTCATATCATGGGAGCAATTCCTTCGGTAGAGAAAGGTACGGTCACCATCAACAATCTCAACGTTCGTACAGGCGCTGGTGCGAATAATCCTGCTGTCCGAAAGCTTCCTCTTGGAGCAGAAGTGACCATGTATGAAGTGAAGAACGGTTGGGTGCGTATTTCTGACACAGAATGGGTATCTGCGTCGTATATCAAAAAAATACAGACACTCCCATATAGTGCAAAGGTAACGGTCGCAAATCTCAATGTTCGCAGTGGTGCCGGCTCCAGCTTTGCTGTGATGCGCAAACTTGCGCTCGGAGAAGTCGTGCAAGTACACGAAGAAAAAAATGGGTGGCTCCGCATTTCTCCTAGTGAGTGGGTGATGGGGACGTATGTAGAGTAGTGAATTTTTTAGCTATATCTGAATTTGAATACTATGTCCGAAGAAATAAACCCTTGTCCTTCATGTAAGTCTCCGTATGGATATGCGGTAAACACCGCCATATATGCATGCCCTGAATGTGGACATGAATGGAATATAGAAGAAACTACAGAAGAAGGACTCGTAGTAAAAGATATGAATGGCATTCGTTTGCAAGATGGAGATGCTGTCATCGTCATGAAACAATTGCCCGTAAAAGGTGCAGATCCTATAAAAGCTGGCACAAAAGTAAAAAATATTCGTCTTACCGATGGAGATCATAACATTGATTGCAAAATTGATGGATTTGGTGCCATGGCATTAAAATCTGAATTTGTAAAAAAGGCATAAGGGGCTTGGTATGCTCATTAAAAAGGTCATCTGGAAACAGATGATCTTTGTTTTTGAAGTTTTTATGTATTTCTAATGACGTGAAGTCTTTCAATGCAGAAGTACATATTGACAAAAAAGCTGATCTATACTAGGATGTGCTATCCTGCTCATACATATGTGTAGGGCTAAGTTGAGTATACCTGTATAGTCTATTTAGCCCTATTACCTTCGGTGGTAGGTGTGACATACATCGGTATTTCACAGGTGTTACAACCAACGTCCCTATGGGGACTTCGAGAGAGGTGTTTCCATGTCATACTTTTTGATTTCGCTTCTTATTGCCTTCGGATCGGTGTTTCTACCGAGTGTCGTGGGCATGATCTTCACGCAACACGCGCCAAAAAGAACTATGATTTTGGCGGCTGTCTTGTCCGTCGTCTATGCTTTGCTTCACTGGTGGGCAGTATGGGATGGCAGTGTGGGATTCTACTCACCTACGCCGTACTTCACGAGCATCATCATCGGTACGGTCGTCGCATTCGTCATAACCTGGTTTTCAGAAGGAAGGCCTAATTATGGAGACCCACCCACGCCNNAATGCCGTGATGGAGCCGACGGATACGGCTCACATCTGCCTGGTGGATGTCCAGATGGCGACGGTAAAGGCACAGGAGGCGCTCTCCAAGTTCAAGACGTCAGATGGCTCGATTCCTGGGTCCAGATACGAGATCGGAACGCCTACGAAGCAGTTCATCAACCGACAGCTCTGGTGGATCTTCCCGGTCGAGTTCCATGGATACTGGAAGTGGAAAGAAGATGAGCAGGTGCCTGGCTATCTCCGGGTGTCAGCCGAAGATCCCTACGCTACTGGCGAGGCTGTTCAGAAAGACAGCAAGGGAGAAGATCTTCACATCAAGTACCTCAACAGCGCCAGCCGCGAATTCATCGGCGAGCGCCATCTGCGCAACAACGGCTACATGAACGAGATCTTGAACGACTGGACCTTCGAGCCGGATGACAGCTGGCGTCCGTACTACACGGTCACCGTTGCGGAGCGCACTATCGGCTACTCCGGACTTCGTGCCAAGGCCGTCGTGGTGCTCGACCTTCAGACAGGGGAATTCAAGGAGTACCCCATCGGCGAGCAGGTGCCTGCCTGGGTCGATCGCTCCATTCCGCTCGAGTTCATCGACTACAACGTCGAATACTGGGGAGAGTTCAACCAACAGACGTGGTGGGATGTTGTCTTGCATGACGACAAGTCGCAAGAACAGACCCCTGGTTGGTACTTGACATACGACGAAGAGAACGGCGCTCAGTGGTTCACTGGGCTCACCAGTTCTAATAAGGGGGATTCGGCGATGACAGGATTCCTGCTCATCAACGCCCGCTCCATGAAGGCCTCGCTTTACAAGGCCAATGGAGTGACCGAGTCCCGCGCTTACGATGCTGCCAGATCGATGTGGAGCAATTTCGAGGGATACGAGCCTTGCGAGCTCGTCCCCTACAACATCGACGGTGAGCTCGTCTACGTCGTCCCAATGCAGTTCAAGGGGCAGTTCAAGGGCGTCTCCCTGGTGAGCCTGAACAACGTTTCGGTGACTGGCAAGGGCAAGACTCTTGCCCAGGCATTGCAGGATTACCGTATGGGGCGCTCCAAGGCGAAGGACAAGCGCGTCGCTCCAGGTGGAAGCGGGATGACGATGACGATCACTGTGACGGGCAAGATCTCCCGTCTGGGGATGCTGTACAACTCCTCGGATGGCAGCACCAGTTTGATTCCCTTCATGCTCGAAGATGCCCCTAAGAGGTTCGAGGTCTTCAACTCGACCGAGAATGCGGAGGTCGTTTTCATGAAGGTAGGTGACCATGTCACCTGTACCTATCTTGACAACGGCGAGCATATTATCACCTGCAGCGAGCTGGACATCCAAGAGATTCATCTCACGGACACCAATCCGGCCCAGCAGCGACTGGATCAGAATCAGGTCCAGGTGAAGAAGGACGTGGATCGAACAGAAGGCGAACGCAAGCGGGATACGCTCCTGAAGAGCGATCGCCTCGACAAGGTCGATCCAGAAGCCCTCGAGGAATTCCTGCGCTCGCAGCAGAAGGCTGAAGCGCCAGAAGAGTAGTCTTCGGCTCTACAACACAGCGGGGTATTGACCCCGTACAACTAGGAGGATAACCCTCCAACGACAGCGTCCTTCCCTCAACGGGAACACGACACGCTGCGTTGGGGGGAGGAACAAAAGCCCACCAGTATATGGTGGTTTTTTGTTTTTAAAAATTTTAGTCTCTCTGCACGCACTAAAATTGTAACAAACAAATTTGTGTAAGTAAGTGACGTTAGTTTTTATGTATAGATTTCATGCGGGACAAGAGTGGGACTCCAGATAGCACTCAGCCATACAAAACTTCACTTGACAAAAGGAATATTTTGTGATATTTTTTTTTGTCCTATTCATGGACAGAGAAAAAACAATCAACAACTGGGGGGGGGTAATGAGCCAGCAGACGGATCAATTGATATCTATATTCGAGCAGTTCCGCAAGCCTGGAAAGCCAAGCGAGGACCTCTTCGAAGCCGTTGGACGGGAGGCAATGAAACGAAAGATCGAATGCTTCGTCTGCGATGGAAAGCCTGTCGAGTTTGTTCTCTCGGCTTTTCCGGCGAAGTCGCCCAACCACACTGAGAAGACACTCGGTCCTCTTCCTGATGGTGCGGAAGAGGTTGCTCTCGGCAACTTCGTTCGGTTCGCCAATCTTTGTACAGATGCATACGAGCCCGGCGTAGTGGTCCGTGTTGTCACGGACGGCCTCGTGTTTCGCGACATCTTGCATCTGTCGGAGCAAGCTGTTACTCAGTACCATGAGCGTTGCGTCCGTATGGCAGCTGGTACGCCGATCAAGATAATGACGCTTCTTGACTTTTTCCACGATGATCTCACCATCGAGACTGCGCTCAAGAGTATGCTCGACCAGTTTGGACAGAGCGAGGAAGAGATCAACGATCGGATCAGACTAGAACCAGACACGAACATGCTATACTGTGGGCTCAGTCGCTTCATGCAGACGGACATCGTCTGGCCCGAAGGTCTCAGCATGAGTCAGATCCGCAAGCGTGCGGGTCGAGTCGGCAAGCAGATGCTGATGCGCAGCGAGGCATTTTCTCGGCTCATTACGCATCACTATCCCGATGCTGTTCGCCTTTCGTGTCATCCGAGCACGAAAGCTGGCATAAAGTACAGCTGGCAGTTTATCCCGGGGAACATTGGGTGGAATACGCCCTGGCACAACGTGCTCTGCGTGGTTAATGGTAGATACACGCTCATGCGGCGCGTTGATGCCGAAGAACAGGGATTTGAACTCGTGTACAAGGGTGATCAACCTTATTACTTCCGGGATCATCCTTCTCCGGAGACCGACTTAGTGTAACGTTGTTTTTTTACAACAAAAGGAGTCCCTGACAATGTTCTCAACGACAGCGTCGGGGGGAACAAAAAGCAACTCACGATGGGTTGTTTTTTTTTGTAACAAAAAAATCAGCGCTTGCAAATTTTCTATACGGGACATAGTGAACAAGATTATAACTTTTTTAGTGGAAATTTGGCTGAGTGTAAAACAAAAGAAGGCTTTGAAGCCCTCTTAAAACGACATGATTTTGCGACTAAGACATTGAGCGGACCGGACGGGACTCGAACCCGCAACTTCTGCCGTGACAGGGCAGTGCTCTAACCAGTTGAACTACCGATCCACGTAAAGCGGCGTAGCTGCTTTTCGTGTCACGTGACGACCTGAAAGGAGGTTTTTACATGACACAGATAGTGATGCACCCGAGACGCCGCCACGTGGCACACCAGTTACTTTTATTTTTTTTCACCCATTTTTTCAGCAAGTTTTGCTCCAGCTGATGGACCTTTTTTGTCACGCTTAATCTTCGCAGCCGCTTGTTTTTTCAGAGATGCTGCGCGTGCAATGGCTTTGAGTGTATTGTTTGTTTTTCGTGTTCCCATATAAAAAATTGCTAAGAAAGCTCCATCATCATACCTAAACGATGGGTGATTGTCAACATGTGGCTTGGGGGTATATCGTTTGAACGCAAAACGTCTGCTCTATGTTCAGCGAAAGCATTGGGAACAAAGGAGGGGATGTTCCCGCTTCCACCGAACATACGGCAGACGTTTTGATGTTGCTAGAGAAGCCTATACACTCTATGTTCAGCGAAAGCATTGGGAACAAAGGAGGGGATGTTCCCGCTTCCACCGAACATACAGTGTACATGTCCTAGCAGTAGCCAATATTACCACAAATCACTGTTTTTGTCAAGTATGTTTTTTTTATCTTGTGGAAGACTGTACAAAAAACCTGTCAGTACAAGAGGTGACAGGTTTTTTTATTGTTGAGAATGTTATTGGACGAATTCTACGATTTTTTTGAAGGTTTCTGGTTGTTGTCTTGCTATCTCAGAGAGTACTTTTCGGTCGAGAGCAACTTCCTTCTTTTTTAGCTGACCGGTAAATGCACTGTAGGATATCCCAAGCACTCGGACAGCGGCATTGATTCGTACTTGCCAGAGTCGTCGTGCATCTCGCTTTTTTACTCTGCGATCACGGTAGGCATGTGCACCAGCTTTGGTAGCAGCTGTCTTTGCGATCTTAATGCGATTTCTCAATCCACCTCGAAATCCTTTTGTTATCTTGAGGATGTTTTTTCGGTGTTTGACATGTTGTGTTCCTCGTTTTACGCGTGGCATAGTAATCGTTTATGAAAGTGAACGGATGATCGTTTTCTGAATTCCCGTTTTTGCGAGCGTGATATCCGTTCGTTTATTTCGTTTCTTTTTTCCAGTTTGACGAGCATTGAAATGATCTTGCCCATCAGCACGCTTCATGACCTTTTTGTTTTTGGTCAGTGTAAAGCGCTTAGAAATAGCTTTATGTGTTTTGATCTTTGGCATAGAAAAATCTTAGTCCTTTTCACGTGGGCGTGAGTATATCATTAGGAAGCCATTCTTGTCAAGATGTCTCTTGTGGGTATTATCCCCCTACGCAAGTGAACTTCTTGATGTCTGAAAGAATATGTATAGACATGGGAAAGGTACGGATGGTATACATCGCTACGCTTCGGGGGATGAAGAAACACTTCCTCTGAAGATGAACTTCATTTTTTCGTAAAAATACATGTTATTTTCCCTCCTTGCTGGGTGACTTCCTGTTCAAATCGGATAGGGAATTCTGCTTCGACGAGGCTACAAAATTGCTTTGTTACTTCATATCCGATTATTGCTTTCCCTCGTTCTCGTCCTCTGAGAATGACTTCTGTGCGGACTTTGTCACCACGATTCAAAAATTTGAGTGCTTGTTGGAGGCGCACGTCCATATCATGCTCACTAATGCGCATAGACAGACGGATACCTTTGAGTTCGGCGATATGGCTGTTTTGTTTTTGTTTTCGGGCTTCTTTTTCTTTTTGATATTTAAATTGACTGAAGTTCATGATTCGAGCAACCGGTGGGTCAGCTTTTGGATTGATTTCTACCAGATCTTTTTCCTGCGCTTGTGCTTCTTTGATAGCATCTTTTGTCTTCATGACGCCAAGATTTTTTCCTTCACTATCAAGCACACGTACCTCTTCGGCACGAATTCTATCATTCACAAAGAATTTTGGGATCAATGGTTTGTCTGGTCGTTTTTTGCGGGAGATGCGCATAGGGGTTTACGTATTTTTGAAGTAATGCGAAAGTTGTTTTTTTAGAAATTTCCATCCGGACCCACTCTTGAGAAAGCGTTCTCTGCCAAGTGCATCCTGTTTATTCGTGTATATTTCAAGGTAAATTATTTTCCAAGGGCATAATTTCTTTGTAGATGAGACTAGACCTTGATTGTGCTGGACTATTCTCTGGGCAATGTTTTCGGTAAAGCCAATGTAATGTTTCGTTGGATCCTTTTTTGATTCTAGAAAATATACAATATAGTTCATAGTCCCTCCTAGTAGTTTATTGTGGCGAGCCACGAGATGGCGCCGTGGTGCATAATCCAACGTCGCCACGTAAAATGAACCTTTGGGTTCATCACGTGGCACTCAAAATGGCTTGCGCCATTTTTCGTGGAGATGCCGGGAATCGAACCCGGGTCTACATGGGATACCACCATAGTCTTCATGCTAAGTTCCTTTGGTATCGCCACACATGCCTCAGAAAGGAACAAAAAGGCACATGTGAAAACCTGAGGCAAAGGTTCAGATATACCACTCAGGTGTCAGTATATCCTACACTCGATAGGGGGTTGACACCGCCTTCGCGATATCGAGTATCATGCGATGCGATGGTCATCAAGCCCTTAGGCGACGACAGCTGCGAATGTTGGCGCGCTGAATGCCGAAGCAATAGCGGTCTTCACTCGGGAGACAATGTTTGCACTTGTCAATTGTATATCGGTGGGTACGAGCAGATATACATACTCGGCATGCATANNGTGTCACGTGATGAACCCAAAGGTTCATTTTACGTGACAACGTTGCATTATTCACCAACAGCGCTGCCTCGTGGCAGGCCTGAATGCATGCGTAGCGTTTCGTCGAAATGACAATATGCATTTGTATTGAATGTACTGTGCTACATGCTTCCTTTTAGATCTCTCATCACGTCTTTTTGTATATCTCGCTCTTTTTTGGTTCTTCGCTTGTCATGGAGTTTCTTTCCCTTGGCAACACCAATTGAGAGCTTGATATGACGCCCATTACTATACACGGAAAGGGGGACAATTGTCAAGCCTTTTTCATGCGATTTTCCTTGTAAATAAGCGATTTCTTTGCGTTTGAGCAACAGTTTTCTTGGTTGCTCCGGATCATACTCCAGTGCTGTTCCTGCATATTTGTAGCGGGGGATATGTGCATTCACGAGCCATGCTTCATCCCCACGAAGGCTGACATAACTGCCTTTGAGTCGTACTGTGCCTGTTCTGATTGCTTTCGTCTCTCTGCCAGTCAATACTAAGCCAGCCTCAAGAGTATCAAGAATTTCATAATCATGATAGGCAAATTTATTTTTTGCGTAGGTAGGCATATGTTCAACGAACAATAAGCAATTAACAATAAACAAACGTTTGCTTATTGATATATGATCTTTTTGTATAATAGCACGAGCTTGCGTTTCAGTAAAACGCTGAAAAAGGACGAATATTAGCTTTACTGTGCTTTTTTCTGTACCTTTATGGCGTGCTAGTGTATACTATTTTCCATAGTAATTCAAGTATGATAGCGGATAATACGATTTCAATTCGTATGAGGGATATCCTCAAATTTTTTGGAATAATTGCACTTCTGTATATTGTTTATGTTGTGTGGGATATTGTGTTGCTGATTTTTGTGTCTCTTATTTTTGCAGCGCTCATTGATCCTTTTGCCGCATCACTTGCAAAGAAAAAAATGCCACGTGGCATGGCAGTGGTGGTCGTCTATATTGTGTTTTTTGGTGTTGTCGGGACGGCTGTCGGTATTTTGGCGCCCGTTGTTGCTCATGATGTGCCCCAACTTGTCGCTGCGAGCACTGACGCCTTGTCAGGGGTTGTTTCTCAGGAGTGGTTCACACAATTTTTTGGAAACAGCGGCGCTCTTGTTCCCACGCAGATAGAAAGTGGATTTTTGAGTTCTGGTACCACCGGCGGTGCATTGACAGGAATTTTTTCAACAGTGAGTGGTGTGTTTGGTGGGTTTGTGTCGTTGCTGATTGTGCTTGTGATGACATTTTATCTTGTTGCCCAAGATGATGCGCTCGGAAAAATTTTACGTTCTCTTGTCCCAGACACGCATATTCCCTATGTGACAAGTGTGTTTAAAAAAATTCAGGATAAACTTGGGGCATGGATTCGAGCACAGCTCCTCTTGAGTATTATCATTGGTGTGCTCGTGACCATTGGCTTGTCTATTATTGGAGTAAAGTATGCAGCCGTATTGGGATTGCTTGCTGCTTTACTGGAATTTATTCCAATCCTCGGCCCGATTTTTGCATCACTTCCAGCACTCTTTTTTGCATTTTCTAGTGGTGGTCTGGTGACGTTTGGCATTGTCCTTGTTATGTACATCATCATCCAACAATTGGAAAATCATATTTTCGTACCAAAGGTGATGCAGCGAGCAGTTGGATTGAATCCCATTGTAAGTATTATTGCCATTTTAGTTGGTGCTCGTGTTGGTGGTATACTTGGTGTGATTCTTGCCATTCCTGTTGCAACCGTGGTGAGTGTTATTATCAAAGACGTTTTTGAAAAACAGCAAGCTCGTAAAACAGATATATGATTCGATTTTTTTTATTTCATCTTCGTGCCGTTGTCACTGCGTTTGTCGCGGCTGGACTCTTTGAAAGTGTTGTCAGATTTTCAGACGTATGGTACAGCCTCGGCAGTGTTATTCTTTTTGGTGTTGTCGTTGCTGTAGTGTGTAATCGCTACGTCAATATCAGAATGGCATTGTGGGACATGGCACTCATCTTGCTTGCGTATATTGCGACTATTTTTCTTATCATTTTGACAGAATGGCGTATCGTCATCGTGCTGCTCGAAGTATTGGGCGCCTGTACCGTAGGAGCGTTGGTGGATATTTTACTTTCAAATACGGATACCACCCCAGTCTATGTCAAAAAAGCATTTCGTCGTATTCGAGTGATGTCGTGGGTATTTATTTGTGCAGCATTTTTTATTACGGCATACGCCATGTCGTTCTTTTTCGCACAGATTCCTTTAGGAGTGCTCTTTGTGTTTGTGGGGTTGCTTTCCGCATTCTGTTCATACGCAATATGGCGGATGTATTATCAAGTGCCGTCTGCACGATTTACAATTTGGCTCATTATCATGTCAGTCATGAGCATGGAACTTTTTTGGGTAATTCACTTGTTACCATTTGGATATGTGGTGCTTGGATTTTTGCTTACCTGGTTGTGGTATCTTTTGTTGTTGTTGATGCGGTTTCATATCAGCTCTGAAGGAATCCGTTGGAAGCAGCAGGTACGTTTTTTGTTGATGAATGCGGTGGTGTTCATAGCGTTGTTGCTGTTTGTGATACGATGGATATAGGCAATAAACAATAAGCAGAATAAGCATCTTATTAGAAATTAGATAATTAGAAATTAGAAATTGTATGTCCCATCCACCACATTTGCCACCAAAAAGTTGTTCTGTCCCACTCTATCGACGGCTCATGTTGAGCAGTTCACTGATTGTTATTACCATTATTGCGCTCGCCAGTGGGCTCGTTGGTGGTATTGTTTCAGATGTGTATATTGTGCCAGAACAGTACACGACAGGGACCGGGGTGGTATCGAGAGGGAATGCACATCTTGTAAAAGAGTTAGAAGATCCTATATTTCTTCGTGATCAATTACGGAAAACCGTCACACTTGTACAGAAAAGCGTATATTCATTAGAGGGATATCTTCCGCTTGATTATACATTGACTGGGGTACTACTGACGGATACCGGTTGGTTTGTGATTCCTCAGCTAGGCGAGCTCTCACCAGCCGCTGATGAGTGGATTGCTGTAGCTATGAATGGAGAAGTCTATGACGTCAAGACATTTATTACTGATGCAAGATCAGGTGTGGTCTATGGGTCACTCCAAGCGAATGGATTTCGTGTCACATCATTTGCAGATCTTTCTTCGTTGACACCTGGTTTGTCACTCTGGGCACTGCGGAATGGAAATTTGGAAAGAACAGCATTGGCATATCCAGAGGCACGCACAGGAGAAAGCGCAGATACACTCGGCAATGCGCAGTATCTGTTTCATACCGAAGCGACACTTCCATTTGGGACGGTGCTCTGGACAGATGATGGTGCATTTTTTGGATTTGTAAATGATGCTGGTGTTCTTGTCCCATGGTTTATGATAGAATCTATGTATACTGATGTGTTGTCTGGAAACGAGATCACCTATACGCCTCTTCCCGTGACAGGGAACGTCGTACTGCTTACAGAAAAACAAAGTGCCCTCGCTGCTGGCGCACGATATGGATTTTTTTTGGACACGGTTGATGCCAGTACATCATTGCAAGCAAACGATTTGATAACGCATATTGGTGATACAACCATTGATCCATGGACCGTGCAAGCTCAGATAGCATTACAAAATGGAGATACGATTTTTTTACGAGTATTGCGAGAAGGGGAAAGACAAGATGTCGTGTTGAACAAATAACAATAGGTAGTGTGGTAGGGAAGAACATAAAAAAACATTCCTTCCTCTTACACCTATATCCTTTCTTTTATATCATTTCAAATTGTATATTTAACTTTCATAGAGTATATGCATCATTCACCCTTTTCTCGTATCCGCAATGGATTTAAGGTTGTTATCGCTGTTGGGTTAATCACCTCAGTGCTCGCTGCAGGTGCAACCTTTTTATTTCCACTTCAGTATAGGGCTGATGCAGGGATCCTTATTATTTCTCAGTCACGTTATGGAGTTGATCCTTATACTGTCGCAAAGTCAGCAGAACGGATTGGAGAAAATTTAGTCCAAGTCATGAAGACCGATGATTTTTATCAAAAAGTTCACGAGACAGAAGGGTATCACGTGCAGTGGCAAGTATTCGATGAACTGACGGCTCGAAAGAAAAGAAAAGCATGGCAAAATGATGTTCAGGGAGCTATGGTATACGGAACGGGTGTCCTGAATATCAGTGCGTATAGTACTGATGCAACGCAGGCCGCTGCGTTGGCAGGCGCGACTGCAGATGCGATGGTGTCAAAAGGATGGCAATATGTGGGTGGCGATGTGACATTGCAAGTGGTGAATCAGCCAGTTGTGACAGATTGGCCAGTACGTCCAAATATTGCGTTCAATGCATTGCTCGGCGCTTTCTTAGGTGTCTTGGGTAGTGCATTTTTTGTAAGTCGTAAATAATTTACGTATATGGAAAATACAACAAAAGAATTGACAATTCTCGATGCAGCGAAAAAGATTTTTGAAGAAAAACAACTCAATATTTCTGATGATGAAGTCAAAGAAGAGTTTATTCAGGATATTGCAAAAAGTATTCAAGATCGTATTGATGCCAATATTCTTTCTTCTTTGAATGAACGGCAGTTGGAAGATTTTGATAAATTGGGTGAAGATGGAGGAGATCCACAAGATGTTCGAGAATTTATTGATGCAAATGTTGAAAATCTTCCTACGTTAATTGCAAGAGCTATTATTGATGTTCGAAATTTGTATCTTTCACAGTAGTCCATAACATATTATATTATATGCCAAGAAATGAGGCTTCAAGTTCAAATCAAAGTCAACGGGATATCCGTTCAATTATTGAAGGTGGATTGAAAATTGTTGATATGGGTGACATTGCTGAGGCTGAAGCTCATGATCGTGCGCAAAAAGTTATTCATGAAGAATCAGGACCAGAACGTGAAAAGGGATGGCGACGATTGAGTTGGAACAACATAAAAAATGAAGGAAAAAAAATATGGGGTGGATTAACAAAAAATTATCGAAGAAATAAAGAACTTCAGCGATTGCGTGGAGTTATGGAAATGGATGAGGATCTCTATGCTGATAATGATGAACAGCGTTCTGGTGATCTTGTTGATAGAGAATCTCATGAACAAGCTGTCCGTGCGACGCTCGAACGATTTGATTCTCGGTATGAGGATGAAGATGTGTTGCAGTCTGGTGAGACACGAAGTGTTTATACCAAGAATGAACAGCAAGAACATGTAAAAGAATTGCGAAGTCAAATATTTGATCTCATTACAGAGTATGCAAGTACCGACATGTGGGATGCTGATTTTCTTGATGAAAAGAAAAAAATTTACGATCAATTTTTTCATGGAAAAAAGCGTCCCAAAGTATCACTCTATGCCGACAATGCGCTTGATATAGCCAAGATGATTAAAAAGGGAGAAATGCACTTAGAAAGTTTAGAAAAAATAGATAAAATAACGGTCGGAAAAGCAAAATCTGCATTGAAAACAGAGGCTCGCTATACAGCGTTAGATAAATCTGTTGATTTTTTGCAACGAAATAGTATTACGGACAAACTGCCTCCTTCTGTTATTACGACAGGTGTTGCCCTTGCATTTGGTGCATCAACTGTAGCAAAGAGTATGGCAACCAAGTTTGCCAAAGCTGTCACCTTTGGGTTGGCTGGTGGAGTCATTGCTGGTGCGACAAAGGGTGTTGTGGAAAATCAAAAATTGAAAGCAGAACGAGCAGAAGTTTCACGAGGTGTGGCGAGAGGGGAGATAATTCCTGAAACTGCGGAACGTCGAAAAGAAATGGCAAAGTTTGTGATGGAAATGAAAAGTGCACAGGAAATTATTGATACATTTTATACAGCATATTTAGAAAAAGATGGATCCTTCAAAAAAGATCTTTCTCCTGAACAAATGACTGCTGCAGTAAAAGCGTTGGCAGAAATTGATGCGCGCATTGAGTTTGGAGATACAAATAAAGTGGATACCATTTCATACGAAGGGAAAGAAATGCAAAGTTTGCATACAGATCTCATGCTCTTGCGTGCACAAATGAAAGTTGCGTTGCGAAAGCATTTGGGAGTTTCACGAGAACAATTTCAGACAATCCTTGAAGAAAAAAGTGAAGACTTTTTGTCTTCGCTCTCTTCTGAAAAAGAAGACAAAGATGCCAATGAAAAGAAATTTCGAAGAAAGAAAGTATTAAGAGCAGCATTAAAGGGGGCCACATTGGGGATGGCATTTGGAATCGCTGCACAGGAAGTCGCGGCATTTTTCAATGATGATGTTGACGGTGCTGTGGAACATATTTTTAACAATAGTACTGAGTCTGCAGGAGCAAAAACAACGCTTGCTTCCTTATTTTCTTGGGGAGAGCATAGCGCTGCATTGACGCCAGAAGCATCCGAATTGGCATATTTGGCCATTGACCATGATGCTGTTATCGATTCTGTGGATGGAAGCCATCTTGCGATTGGTTTACCAAAAGGATTTGAAGTTGTGAATATAGATGGAGTTCCAACATTGGCGACACCAGATCATTACGTTGTGCCGTTAGTATTTGATGCATCAGGTGGTCTTGATGAAGCTACAAAGAACGCGTTGCATGGTATTGGGTTGGATACGCAAAATGAAACTTTTGGGTCAGAGACGATTGTTACAACATCTGTGGTACACGAAACAATACCTGCTCATGATTATTTGAATGAGCAAGCGTTGAATGAACCTGGATGGTACCAACGCACCGAGCGTTCTATCTGGTTGGGGAATGATACTCCGATGACGGTTGGTCCAGATGGAAAATTGCATGGTGCTGATTTTAATGAATTGCGTGCGTATCTCGCAGGAGAAAAACTTGGGATAGGAAAAGGGTTTTCTGGTTTCAAAGCTGATGGATCTGCTCAGATGCGTATTGATATGAAAGAGTATCAGGAGCACGCCGGAGCACAAACTGCTGGTTCAAAACATGATAGTCTTATTGGTAAGCCGGGTAAGGCGCTTGCCGAAAAGCGACTTTTTTGGGAACTCACTCCAGTGAAAGATGGCCCCACGTTTCAAGTTCCCTTTGTGCAAAATCCTGATGGTACGGTAACTGCTGACATTTCTCCCGATAGCCCTATTTATCAGATGGGATTAAAAGTGGGCGCAGATGGAAAGCTTATTAGAGATGTTTATCTTTCTGAAATCGTTGAACATCCTGCGGATGGCGGACGTCAGTTGATTTATGCTTCTGGGAGAGGAAACGGTGAGCTTGCTGATGTCGGTGTAGAAAAAACAATTGTTGCAGAACAACAAGCATTTGATAATAAAGTAGATATTTCGTCGGTGGTACCTCAACCCGTTGCTGAAGGGCCAGAGACGGTACCTATTATTCCAATTTTTACAACAGGGAGAAAAGAACTTGAAAAAGCGTCACGTATTTCTGATATCACGGATGATTATCTTACTGCCATGTTTAGTGAAAAAGGAAGTAAATTTGGTAAAAATGAAATAAGTAAAACGCTGAAGGAAAATCCATCTGCTCAGTTGGATCAATATAAAGAAATCGAGGATTATTTTTCCCGCATGAAAAAAAGTGAACTTCGTGATGTCACAAAGTTAGCGGGACAAATTGATACACCGATGGGGAAAGATGTAAAAATAAGTGTGTGTATTCCTGCTGCGGGGCATCAAGAAGGAAAGCATATTTACAAGACACTCGAAAGTTATCTGCACCAGACGCTCGATGCATCGCAATATGAAATAAATATTTTTGTCAATCATCCAGATCGTGATCAAAATGGTGACAAAGTGCAACCAGATGAGACACTCGATGAAATTGAACGATTTAAAAAAGATAATCCTGATGTACAAGTACACGTGATGTATGCGGCTCTTCCACTGGAAACGATCAAAACAGAAGGGATAGGAAAAGTTCGAAAGCTATTAAATTCTGCCGTGTTGATGAGACACCATGAACGTGGGCCAAAGGCATCTGATTTGATTTTAGTCAGTAGTGATGCTGATAATCTTGGTATCAATCCTGCGTATCTGGAAGAGTTTTTGACACAGTTTGAAAAACATCCAGAAAAAGATGTATTTCTTGGTCAAATAGAATGGGATCCAAAGGCCTATGCAGAATGGCCAGAGGTATATTTTGGAACAAAATTATTTCAATATGTAGATGGGGTGAACAGAAAGAAAAAAATGGTCGGATCAAGTGGCGCCAATAGTGCATTTCGAGGAAGTACCTATGCTGCCGTAGGAGGACACCCAAAAGAAAAAATCGCTGAGGATGTGTTGCTTGGAAGAAAAATCATCGCAGCACGCGGACAAATGGCGTCTGGAGGAGGAGGGCAAACTGCTATTGGATATACACCTCGAGCAATGGTATATACATCTGCACGCAGACCGATTGATGTGTGGAAAAAACATGGCATTTCACCAGCAGAACAGTGGTTTGATTTCGATGCGTTTGATGATTTGCGAACACATGAATTGAGATCACGAGGAAAAGAAATTGATTTTACTGATCCTGAAGCGCGTAAGGAATTGACTCAAGGAATTGAACAAATTATCAATAGAACACTGCTTCGTCTTTACAAGGTAGATCCAAAAAGATTGGAAGATGAGTTTAGTCCGTACAAAAAAATACTCGATGCTCTTGGTGTGCGGTATATAATGGAAAAGGATGAAAGTGAATTTGGATCACGCGTTCGTGTCACAGACATCACCAGATTCGTTGCACAGATGCAACGGTACCAAGAACTTGGTGACAAAAAGAGGCAGGTGCATATTTCGCCATTGGCAAAACGACGTTCAACCGTGGAGACTTACCGAGCTTCTGTAAAAGGAGAGGAAAAAAAGAAACGCGACACGCAGGAAGCCATCGTGACTTCCTATGATACGCACATTCAAGAATTTTTCCGAGAACATGGAAATCTAGTATTCGAATTGCCAAATACTGCCGTAGATATACAAGAACTTCGTGCATCACGTGATACGATCTTGTTTGGTGAGTATCATATTGCAAAGGATCATATACTTACAGAACAAGCAGACTCCATACTGTACTATGCCTACAAAGATGCACTAGAGGATGACAACCGTGTCTATGTTGTCAAAGTAGAAAAGGATGAAAAAGAAAAGAAATCTGATCTTCCCGAAGGCATTGAAGATGCAGATGACTATTTGTTTACCGAAGGTGTGACAGATGAGACACTGGTATTACCGGTTCAACGAGGCAAGCTCTCTGATGGAAAAAAAGCAAGAGTATACGAAGCGTCAACGATGGATTTAGAAAAATACCTCAATGAACATGATGGACAAATGGATGATCCAAAGACTGCCATTGCTATCATGTTGCGGGTAGGGAGTGGGGTAAAAACATTACACGACCATGGTGTTTCTCACAATGATATTGCAACCAGTAATATTGTCTTGACTGATAAGAGTGCAAAATTGATTGACTTTGATGACGCAAGTATCAGCAAAACCAAGGCATTTTATCGTTCGGCGATAAAGGGGAATAGATACATCCTCGCGCCAGAGTTGATGCATATCCCTGAGAAGCTTCGCAAGAAGGATATGAAAAGAAAAATGAAGTTTGATAAAACAGCAGATATCTATAGTATGGGTGCAACGCTTTATCGTATCATGGCTGGCAAGTGGCCAATCGTGGTACCACAATTGGAACATCCAAACATCGCATTGCCAAAAGAACCAAAAAAGAGAGAGCAGTTTTATCAGGAACGATACGAAGCGTATAGTCAGGCACATCAAAGTGTGCAACTTGATTTTCCTGGCACCATTCCAGAGGCTTTGCAAGCGGTTATAGAAAAAGCAATGAGTCCATATCCAGAATCGAGGTATCAGAGTGTAGAAGAAATGTCTCTCGCACTCATGGATGTCTACAAAACATTGTCATAGGATGTAGACAACAAGAAAAAAATACATAAAAAAGCAACCTGCATCATGCAGGTTGCTTTATCTTTTTTACATATATCGTGTGTGTGATATATCCAAAAAAGATTCAAGGTCGGGGACGTGTGCTGGGTAGCACACGTCCCCGACGGGTTTCGTCCTCCTACTTCTTCGGGCTGTCGTCCTTCTTCTGGCCCTTGCGGTTGCCGGAGAACCGCTTCTTGGTCCCGTCGACCGCCGCGGTGAGCTCTTCGCCCTGCCGCTGCTTCTCCAAGGCGCGCGCCTTGTTCGAGACACCCATGAAGGTGCTCGACGGGAAGCCGCCGGTGACGAGGAGGGCGCGCATCTCACGCCAGCGGGTGCTCAGACCCGGCTTCGGCGAGTTGATCACGGCCTCGAGCAGCTCCACGGAGCGGGCGGTGCGCGAGATGATCTCGCCGTCGCTCTGGACGCGGAGCGTCGGCATCTTGCAGCGACTCGCCACCTCCCGCATGGCCGCCATCTTGCGGTCCCCGCTGCGGATGGCGGCCTCGACCACCGAGCTCTCGAGGGCCCAGTGCTGGGCCTCGGGGTTCGGGGACAAGATCTTGATCGCGGCGAGGAGCTCCTTGCGGCGCCCCTCCCCCGGCTTCCCCAGCGTGAACGCCAGGGTGACCAAGAGCTTCTTGTCCGCCCAGTCGTCGGTGAAGTCGACGGGACGGTCGAAGATGAGCGGGAGGCTCTTCTTCACGATCTTCTTCTCGGCCCCGTCCTTGGCGGGGGTGGCGGTGTTGGTGGTCGGGGCCTTGGTGTCGGTCGTGGTCGCCATGTGGAACTCCAGCATGTGGCGGGAACTTTGTAGCTCTACCCAGCTACGCAGATAGCAAGTTTTTTTGTAAAGAATGCTCGTGAGAGGGGTAGTCACGAACGGGAAACTATAGCATAAAAATGCGGTTTTGTCAAGCCTGCATGTGGATGGTTTCATGCAGGATTTATTGAAAATTGTGCAGTATATATCGATGAAAAGTGTTCTTTTTTTATGGGAAAGCATACCTTGTGGATATGTTTTTCCAGGCTGAAATAGTGAAGATATGTCCATATTTTGCTCTATAAAGAGAAAAAATGGCTCTTAAACAGAAAAAGTGGACATATTTCCTGAAAAAATGGCTTTGTTCCACTTGACAAAATGGAGAAAATATGGTAGATTGAGCGGTCATACCCTGGTAGGGTAGACATGAAGAATTGTTCTTTACATGTCAGCTTTTACCCCTTTCGTTCGGTGAGAATGAAGAGCTGTTTGCGACAAGTAAGCATAGAATTTCTCTGTGTTGACTTGTCGCAAACAGTGGCTGGTGGCCACTGTCTCGAGTGTACGCATCCGCGTGTACTCTCAGAGGCCACCCCGGCCATTCGTTTCTGCCGCCTGGCGACACAGGTGGCTTGTTCCTCTGGAGGAATCCACATGAGCGAGACCCGTCGCACCACCCCCGCCCCCACCACGAAGCCCGACAAGTCGGGCAAGAAGAAGGAGTCCAACATGAAGACCGCCCCCCTTTGGATCGCCCTGGCCGCTCTCGGCATCGTCGCCTTCTTCGCCCTCGGCAAGGGGTGCGACAACGGGTCGCGGCTCGACACCGCCGAGGCCGACGTCGAGTCGATCGGCCAGAGCGTCGTGGGCCTCCAGAAGGAGGCCGACGAGTCCAAGGGATGGCGCGCCACCATGGAGGAGTGGCGCGTCGACACCGATGGGTGGAAGAACGCCACCGACACCAGGCTCGGCGCCGCCGAGCAGCTCGCCAACTCGGCCAACGACCGGTCGAAGCGGGCCATCGGCACCGCCAACGCCGCCGCCAACCGCGCGGCGACCGTCGCCAAGCGGCTCGACTGCCCTAAGGGTTCGACCTTGCCCTGGCCCCAGTGCCTGGGCACCGACGAGGCCCCGAAGGGTGAGACGGACGGCACGCCGCCGGCCGCCTCGGGCGACGTCGGGTCCGGTCGGACCCGCGTCCACATCAGCCGGACCTACCGCGTGATCCCGAACAGCTGACAGGGTAGGTCGGCGCTGAGCTCTTAGAGCCTCGGCGCCGACCGCCCACACCAACCTGGCGCTTCGACATTCACTTGTCCGAAGCGCCCTTCCTTGCTTGATATCTTTCCGCGTGAAAGGTTCCAAGCAAGGAGGGGAATATGTTCTTTTCAATCTCTGTCTAGAAGAAGAAAAAAGTGGAGTAAGAAAAAACAGATACGAGTCCACTGAGAGAGCTGTATAAGAAATATACATTTGCCTCAGTGACTCGTACCTTTCGTTTTTCCTTTTCCACTTCCCAGGTCGCGTCTGCGACCTTTCCACCAGGAGAGTACCATGCGTAACTTCGGACCGCTTTTGATTGTTGTTGCTTTCAGCCTCGTCATCATCGCCATCGCCATGGTCATCAGCAGCTCGGCTCACGCCGCGCAGGTGGTCGAGGTCACCGACACCGTCGACTGCCAGGGCCTCTCCCACGAGGAGTGCGCCAAGTACCTCCCGCCCCCGCCGACCCTCGTGCTGCAGGCCCCCGCCATCGTGCAGGCGTCGGCCGACACCGACGCAGGCGACATCCTCCTCTTCGGCGGCGGTCAGCTGCCCTCGGGTGGCTTGTCCGGAGGCTTCGGCGGTGTCGAGCTCGGCGGGGCCTGGTGCCCCGGCGGGACTCGGTACTGCCTCCGCGCTTCCGCCAGCGTGGCGCTCGGCTCCGTCGGCAACGCCCGCTACGAAGTCGATGGTGCTGCGGGTCTCCTGATCCGCGACCTCGGCCCGCTGTCGATCATGGTGTCCTTTTACGGGCACCTCGGGAACGACGACACCTTCGCGTACGTGGAGGCGGGTTTCGGCGGCAACGTCGGCGCTCGCTTTCGGGTGTTCGAGGGATTCACCCTCGGCATCCACGTGAAGGTGGGCCCCTCGTTCGACAAGGCGGGGGACACCTCGCTCAGCGTTCGCTTCGTCGGCGGTGCCGGCTGGAGCTTCTGAGATGAAGAAGTTCTGGCCACTGACGTTCGTGCTGCTGCTGGCCGCGTGCTCTTCGCGCGAGCCGGCAGTGTCGGAGACCGTGATCCCCACGCTGAAGTGGGGAGACAGAGACGACGACCGGATGGATGATCCGGCGCAATGTCCGCGCGTGGGTGTGCTCGATTGCACCAACCCCACGTACGCGGTCTGCGCGCCGTGCATCCACTGACAAACGTTGGAGAAAGACCAACACCGGGTGGGGATAAATGAGATTTACGATTGCTTCTGGCAAACTCCTCATCCCTCCCGTGTTCTGCTGATAATGATAATCATTGTGGGCAGAAGAATGGGAGACCATTCACAATGTTGATACAGTTCTTTACAATTCACTTGTTTGCTAAAAAAATCAAGCAAAGCTTCGGGAATAGAGATATTCTTTTTTCTGCATATGCAGAAAAGGATGTCTACATCCCCGGAGCTTTGTGAATACCATTCGCACGCTATGGGGGCGGGCTGCATGCCTGCGGCCTACTGGGCCAAGAGCATGGAGCCCTCACAGGCTCCGATCATCGATTTAGTGAGAAACGAAACGAAAGGAATACGGGCGGAGAAGCGTGTGGTTTGATTTTGGATGTTGCTGTTGTGGGTCGGAATACGACTATATAAACACAACAGATCGTGAACCGGTACATATACCCAGGCTGAAATATGCCAAAGGGAAGTACTGCAAACGAATCAACAGAAAGAATCAGTCATATGTGGAACCAAACGTATCAGGAGACACCATGAAGAACCTGTTCCCGGCCCTCCTGGCCATGGCGTTCCTCCTCGCCGCGGGCGCTTGCTCGCGGCCGGCCGACCCCACGGGGCCGGTCACCAACAACACGTTCCTCAACGGCATTCCCGACTTGGACGGCGACGGCGTCGTCGACGAGAACGGCTACCNNAGCTGATCTCCGAGACCTGCGCTGCCGCGCCCGAGGGCGGCGAGGCGCAGTGCGTCGAGCACTACACCGCGGCGCTCCGCGCCGTCGGTGACTGCGATTTCGATCGCACCGACGACCCGGAGCAGTGCCCGCGCGTGGGCATCCTCGACTGCACCAACCCGATGTACACGGTATGCGCGCCGTGCATCAGCCCCCTCTCCGAGGAGGTTGTGGATGGCGTCGACAACAACTGCGACGGCAACCTCGCCCCCGGCGAGTGCGGCGACGTCAGCGACTGCACCGGCGGCACCGCCTGCAACTCGGCGGTCTGCGGCGCGGATCACCTCTGCGCGAGCGAGGCGGTCGTGTGCGACGACAACGAGACCTGCACCACCGACAGCTGCGACGCGGCACTCGGCTGCGTGTTCACCCCGACCCAGGGGTGCTGCACCACCGANNGTCCAGAACGTCGCGAACGGCAGCGCCTGCAACGACGGCAACGCCTGTTCCACCGGCGAGACCTGCACCGACGGCGTCTGCAGCGACGGGGTGACCCCGAGCTGCGACGACGCCAACGCGTGCACCACCGACAGCTGCGACCTCGCCACGGGCTGCGCGCACACCGCGCTCAGCTGCGACGACGGCGAGGCCTGCACCACCGACAGCTGCAACCCGGCGCTCGGCTGCGTGTACACCCCCACCCAGGGGTGCTGCACCACCGACGCCAACTGTGCTGGCGACGAGTACTGCACGGACGCGGGCTCCTGTGAGCCGGTACCGTGCACCGACAGCGACCTGACGGACTGCGTGGCCCCCACGCCCGTCAACCACGCTTGCGTGGTGGTCAACGTCCCAAACGGAACGAGCTGCCTCGACGCCAACGCGTGCACGACCGGACAGACCTGCACGGCAGGCGTCTGCGGCTCGGGCACGGTCCTGAGCTGCAACGACAACAACGCCTGCACCACCGACAGCTGCAACCCGCTCCTCGGGTGCGCGCACGCTCCGGTGACGTGCAACGACAACAACGCCTGCACGACCGACAGCTGCAGCCCGGCGACGGGATGCGGCTTCGCCCCGATCCTCGGGTGCGAAGCGGCGTGCAACCCCCGCAACGATCGACTGGGTGAGGACACGGGCGACTGCGCCCCGTACCGCCCGACCCTCGTGAACCTCCCCGCCCACTACGGGTGGGGGTGTATCCCGACGGGACTCGTGTTCGAGCCGCTGCTTTCGGAGACCGGGACCTGCGGCCCGTACGAGGACGCCGACAACGACGAAGTCGCCGACGAGCCCGAGCAGATCTGCAACGACGCCATCGACGGCGACCTCAACGGGGTCGTCAACGACGGTCCCGTCTGCCAGCCCACCTGCGCCAACGCGGCCGGGTGCAACGACAACAACCCCTGCACCACGGACACCTGCACCGATGGCGTCTGCGTCAACTCGCAGATCGTCGACTGCTGCACCTCGAACGAGGACTGCAGCGCCGGCGAGATGTGCAACGACGCCGAGGTCGGCATGTGCGTCCTCCTCCCGGTGGGGGACGGCATCACCATGACGTGGACCCGTAAGGATTCCACGCCGTGGAACGCGTTCGGGATCAACCCCGGCACGTGCACCGACAGGATCGGCACCATCGCGGTCACTCCTGACGGCAAGAAGGTCACCGTGACCTTCACGCAGGATCCGGATGGCTGCCGGATGAACTACAAGCTCGATAACGGCGCCGGGGGAACGATCTTCGATCCCGGCTGCTGGGGTTCGGGCGGATCGATTCCGTCGGCCAACAACCCCGACAACAACGGCGACGGAATCGGCGACGCCTGCGCACCGCAGTTCCTCGGCACAGTGTCGTTGAACTGCAACGGCGTCGCACGTGAGGTGGGCTACAGCCCCAACCTCATCGGGAACGGGGTGGACTACCGCCCCGACTGCACCCCGCTGCCGATCCCGGCGCCTTAGCGCCAGACAGTTCTCGCGTCGGTCGACCTAGCATCGACTGTCAGGGGACGTAAAACAGCAAGCAACCGTGTGGCCGAAGATGCTAGGATCTTCGACCACACATCCTTCCACCCACGCGAGTGAGTGATGCGTCCGAGCGATCGGTACCGCGTCCATGCGTGGCGTAGAATTCCCGGCGCATGATTTCCTTCCGAGATCATGCGCCGACCCTACAGTGTGTTTCTTCTCTCTCCGAGAAGGAAGATAGTGTAGGGTTTTTTATTTGCTTTTCTTCTTCCTTTTTTTTTGCTAAAATAAGAGCACCTATATGCTCGAGATTCGTGGTACAAAAACAATCCTGTTTGCAATGCTCCTGCTTGTCATTGGAATATTCGGTGTTGTCTGGCAAGGACTTTTTTTTGTCTTTTTTTTGGTTGCTCTCTTCGGACTCTGGTGGCTCTCTGATCATCTGGAGATTGGGTGGTATATTCTCGTGTTTTTGTCTCCGATGATTCATTGGATGCTCAGGGGTGTGGATTATTGGTATTTGTTTCGAGACTATCCATTTTTTTTGAATATTCAGGCGCCGTTAGTAGAATTTTGGGCATTGTATCTGCTTATCGCATTCGTGCTTTTTCATATTCGTCAGTGGGGACGAGGAGAAAAACAAACCATTCTGCTGCCTGGCGTCTTTTGGTTTGGATTATTTATGGTGAGTGCATTCGTGTCTCTGGTGAATGTGCATCCCACCGAGCTGAGCGCAAGAGCGTGGTATGCAATTCGTTTTATGTTGTTTTGCTATGTAGCATATATTATTCCCGCAGCAAATATCGTTCGATCCAAAAAAATATTTCGATATAGTCTCTATGCCTTGGCTGCCGGTGGATTGTTTGCTGCGGGAGTAGGTTTGGCATCATTTTTTGTAGGAGCCTGGAGGGACGTATATGGCGTGCCTCGTGCAACACCGTTTGCGCTTTTTCGTGGATGGGCGCCATTTGGGTATCAACACATTTTCCTTGGAGAAACACTGTCTACGACTTTTCCTGTTTTTTTGTATTTTTGGTATACAGAAAAAGATGCCGCCAAAAAATGGTGGGGGAGTGCTGCTGCTGTTGTCCTCTTGATCGGTCTGTCTACGTTGTCTCGCGCCGCCTGGGTGACATACCTTGTTGATACCATTATTGCATTGTTTTTACTCAGACATGTTGATCGCTTTCAAAAAATATATCGTGCTGTCATGACCTTCATCCTTGTCTCGTCTCCATTGATTGCGTATTTTTTGTATTTTGTTTTCACCAATGCCATTGTCACGGGTTCAAATGCGGCACGGTTTGCACTCACTGATATTGCCTTGTTTTTTTGGAAGGCACATCCACTCATTGGCAATGGTGTTGGCTCTTTTATTCCCATGCTCAGTGAGGTATTGTATTTTGAAATAGAATTTGGTGAAGCTATCGATGCACACGGCATCATCCAAAAAATTCTTGCAGAACAGGGGCTGCTGGGTGTCATTGCGTTTGGCATGTTTTTGTATTGGCTGTTTCGCCGATTGCACGCTCGATATCGGGACACATCATTTTCACAAGAAGCACGATGGGTTGGATTTTTTTCATTGTTCTTAGTGTTGTCTCCATTTATTTTTCAATTGTTCAACACACAATATTATTCATCAAAAATGTGGATTCCCTTTGCGATTGCAATTGCCGGAAGTCTTGTATATAAGCATGAAAAAACAGTGAGAAGTGTGATGCAAATCAATTTTAAGGAGGATCAACACCCAACCGTATATGATATATAGCAGCTGTATATGAAACAAAAGATTATTCATATTGTCCCAACATTTTCTGCAGGTGGTGCAGAACGACTTGTGCTAGAATATGCGCAGCATCTTGATCGTGCTACCTATGAGGTGACGGTGGCGAGTTGTGTTGAGGACGGTGAGCTTCGTTCACTTATAGAAGCTACCGGCGTAGATGTCTATACCTCATCTCGAAAAACACAAAGAGGACGCATTGGTGCCTTTATCGCACTTTGGAAATTTGTCAATACAAAAAAACCTGCTATTATCCATTCTCATTTGATCAGTAGTGATGTCTTTGCGTTTGTCTATACGAGATTTCACAAAGCGACACGCTGGGTAACAACGCTGCATAATGTAGAACACAATCGCCCATGGTGGTACCATCTTGTTTGGCGTATGATATTGCTACACGCAGATCAGGTCATTGCGGTGTCGTCTGCAGTGGCAACCTATGCAAAAGAAACGTTTCGATTGCCAGCCGATCACATTCACCTTGTGCTCAATGGCATTGATTTGAAACGATGGATGCACACGGCAAAAGCGCCGCTCTTTACACAGACACCTTTGCAGCTCGCTACGATTGGACGATTTGAAACACAAAAAGGACATACGTTTCTGTTCGATGCATTGGCACAGATACGCGATATTGATTGGCAGTATCATACATTTGGAGTAGGGTCACTCCGTGAGGCTTTAGTAAAGCAAGCAGAAGATCTTGGCATTGCTGATCGTATCCACTGGCATGGCATTGTATCTGATCTGCCAGACGCATTGCGTCATATCGATGTTGTTGTGCAGCCCTCTCTGTGGGAGGGATTGAGTCTGACTGTCATGGAAGCCATGGCTGCTGGACGTGTCTTACTCACGACCACGCCTGCAGCTGCAGAATTGGCCACACATGGAGAAACTGCCTACGTCGTCCCTGAAGCACATGCAGATGCTTTAGCAGACGCCTTGCGACACATTCATGACGATAACAGAGCTGCGGCACGTATTGCAGCGGCTGGAAAAAAATATGCATGGGATCATTTTTCATTTGATGTACATCTTGCTGCCCTTACTTCTGTGTATACATCTCTCCAACTATGACTTTTTCACTAGATTACATTGCATATCGTGTCTCAGCATGGAATAGGCGAAGAAAATGGCAACGATATACAACATTGTTTCCTCCGATGAAAGGGGAGACAGTGCTTGATGTTGGATGTAGTGATATTGAATACAGTGAGACGGATAATTTTTTAGAAAAAAAATATCCACATCAATCGCAAATCACTGCCCTTGGTATTGATACACCAAAAGCGTTTCCGAAAACATATCCAGAAGTGACATGCGTCCAATATGATGGAGGCATATTTCCGTTTACAAACGAACAATTTGATATCTGCTGGTCAAATGCTGTACTCGAACATGTGGGTGATGAAGCCGCACAAGTTCTTTTTTTGAAAGAAGCCTATCGTGTTGCAAAAAAGGGATTTATTACCACGCCAAACAAATTTTTTCCAATCGAAGTGCATACGCGTGTGCCATTGCTTCATTTTGTATTACCAAAAAAGATGTTTGATGCGTTCTTACGACTCATTGGAAAACAATGGGCAACTGGATCATATATGAGATTACTTTCTGAACGAGATTTGCGAAGCATACTTGATAAAGCGGGTATCAAAACATATCGCCTTTTTAAAAATAGGATGTTAGGCTGGACACTGGATTTTGTCATCGTGTTTGATAAAGAACAAGATATATGAGAACGTTTGTGCATGACACATTTCGATTTATGGCGTGCGTCATGCTCATGATAGGCATTTTTTTTCCATGGCATGTATTGGCGGCTTCCCCAAAAACGGCAAATTATTATTTGCATTGGAGCCTGACAGCGCAAGAAGTCACCACACTCGCAAAATGGGATATTGTGATTCTTGACATGGAAAATCAAATAACGAATCCCTCACTTTTGCGTTCATTGCGGACACAAAATCCTGATATCATTCTCTTGGCATATATGACACCACAAGAGATCCTCAATAATGCATCAAATTCTGGCAGTGTCTTGCGTAAAGGACTCGCGGCTCAATTGAATCCTCAGGCGTATCTGTATGATTCACGAGGCGTACGACTGTCGTATTGGCCAGGGACGTATCTTTTAAATATCACCCATTCTGCTGTGCGTGATACCATCAGTGATTTTGTTGCACAAGATATTCTTTCCACAGGATTATGGGATGGGGTGTTTTATGATAATGCCTGGGGATCACTCGATTGGGCTATACCGGGCAAAGATGTCGATTTTGATAGAAATGGAACAAATGATTTGTCTGGCACAGGGAATAGCACCTGGACCGGAGCCATGAAACAATTGTACCAAGAAACAAGACAAAAGATAGGGAATGAAAAGATCATGGTAGGGAATGGATGGACAGATATCTATGCCGATGTGCTCGATGGTATGATGATAGAAGGATTTGATGAAGGCAACTGGACGCAGCACATGACCTGGTATAAAAATAATCATCGTCCAGGAGGATCCTATAATATTATCAACGCAAATACTGAAAATACAGGTTTGTCACAGGATTACAGATCCATGCGTTTTGGTCTAACAAGTTCTTTACTCGAGGACGGCTATTACTCATTTGATTTTGGAAATCAAAACCATGGGCAAACATGGGAATATGACGAATATGGTGTCCATCTTGGTGATCCCATCAGTGCGGCATCAGCTGATACCATAGATGATGCACGTTATGCATCTGATGTCTGGCGTCGAGAGTATGCACAAGGGCTCTCTTTGGTAAATAGTACTGGAGAGACAAAGCAAATTGATCTTGGAGGAGAGTATGAAAAAATTCATGGGATCCAAGATCCTGTGGCAAATGATGGGTCTATTGTGTCAGAACTCACCTTAGACGGATACGATGGACGCATTCTCTTGAAGACATTTGATAGTCTCAATGATGTCTTATTCCCCAATGGCGCATTTTTGCGTTTTTTCCGGGCAGATGGCTCGCGTGTTCGGAATGGATTTTTTGTTTTTGAAGAAGGATATCAAGGAGGAGATCAAATTGCACACATTGATCTCAATGGCGATGGTCTGAGAGATCTTTTTGTGGTTGCTAAAAATAAAATCATTGCTTGGCGTCATGATGGACAGCCGTACATCAATCCACTCTATCCCTATACGGCAAATTATACAGGTGGGTTGCGTGTCATGATTGGTGATGTGAATAATGACGAGAAGATGGAAATTTATGTCGCACCAGAAGCCGGATACCCTGCACCAATCAAAGTGTATACCCGCTATGGATTTCCATTACGACAGGATTGGTTTCCTTTTGGAGAGACCTATGCAGGTGGATATAGCTTGGCACTGGGAGGATTCCACGCATCTGAGACAAAGAATATTATTGTAGGAAGCGGCACGGGGATTGAACCACGGGTGGGTATCTATACATGGGACTACAAGTTTCTCAATAGTTGGCTGGCGTTTGAAAAAGGTTTTCGTGGCGGCGTCAATGTCGCTGCCGGTGATGTGGATGGCGACGGTACAGATGACATTGTAGTTGGTGCCGGTGTTGGGAAGGAGCCTATTATCCGTGTATTTGATGACAAAGGTATGCAACAAGGAACGGATATCAATGCCTATACATCTATTGGGAAACCTGGAATTGAGGTCCTTGTGCAAGATGTTGATTTTGACGGGAAGCAAGATATTATTGGCATGAGTGAAAGTCCTTGAATACACTCAGAGAGATGGGATGCAAAAAGACCTCCACATGGAGGTCTTTTGTTAGCTTTGTGTAGCAATCACTGCGTCAGGAAGCATTTTCTGTATCCGTGTTCGATAGGTTGTTTCGTAGAGATTTATCAACAATGCGGTACTCGTATCCCAGTTATGGTGTTCGGTAACGTATGCTTGATTTTCTTCTCCAATAGCCATGCGTGTTTCTTTTGGAAAAGAAAAAAATTCGTGCAATTTTTTTTCAAGAGCAGTGACGTCATTTTCACGAAACAACATATTTGGATTTTGAATGAGTTGCAAATGTTCTGGAATTGCAGAGACGAGTACAGGTTTTGCATACCCCATTGCTTCCAATACCACAAGTGGCATGCCTTCAGAAATCGAGGGATGTACTAGTGCGAGAGCATTTCTATACAAATCTTCAAGAGCATCGCCTGATTGAAATTCTGTAAAGACAATATCATTACATCTGCTTGCTTGTGTATGAAGAGATGTCACATAGTCGTTTGTATACGCCGACCCTCCAACAATCGCAAGTTTGAGTTGTTGAATGTGTTCATTTTCTTTATGATGATCTTTCAGATCGGCAAATGCATCAATAAGAATGTGGGCAGCCTTTATCGGGATTAATCTCCCCACCAACATAATATAATTTTCTGGCGCAAGCCCAAACGTAAAGAGAATGTTTGTTTTTGTACGATGTGGTGTGTTTTTGATTGTCACACCATTTGGAATATAGTGAGTTTTTGTTTTGAATTCTTTTTGACAATATTGTTGCAGACTGGGAGCGATAACGGTTGTTTCATGTGGGAAAAAACAAGCAAATTTTTCTCCGAGGCGAAGCATCGTTCGAGCAAACCATCCCCATTTGTCATGGTATCTGTCGATAGAATGGAATGTGACTACAACAAGCGTTTTTGGAGAAAACACTCGTGGAATCCAAGACAACAGTGCAGGCCCTACCCCATGATAATGGATGATATCGGCTTTTTTATAGATAGCGTGGAATGTCGAGAGGAAAGTGTGCACAATCGCATCAAGGTGTTTTGTTCGAATAGTCGGGATGGTTGCGACACTGATACCATTGATATCACCATGCTGCTTGCCACCATACCACGCGCGATTATAGACCGTTACATTGTGTCCATCACGAACAAGACGTTCACTGATTTCAGCGACGTGTCGTTCCACCCCACCATAGTGGGCTGGATAGCCTTTTTGTCCGATCATGGCAATGTTCATATACCGTATTCACTTCTTTTAGAATAGTACAAATTTCCCTTAAATAACAACAAAATGTACCATTTTTAGCGGTATTTGTCAAGGGGAAACGGTGTATATTCTGTGCATGAAAAAAACGCTTAGTAGAGCGTTTTTTGTTAGTTTGTACTGCAGAGAAAGACTGCGCTGCGCTAAGATTACTTTTTGCTATCGCAAAAAAAGATTGAAGATTATGCTACAGGCTAAGAAGAGCTTTGCTAATGATGTATGTCCTTCTGTTTACGAAGTAATCTTCACTCTTATTTCACCGTAGGTGAAATATAATCTTAGTCGAACGAAGTGAGACGTAGTCTTTCGTGGCTATACGAACAGCTTTGTACCCCGGCGATCATTGCACTACCACACCCTTTGTCTTCCCAATCTGGTCACCGTTAAGCGATGCGTTGATAGCCCCAACTGAAGCACTCAGAGTGTCGTCAACATACGGGTCTGAGGCACTGACTGTTGCCTCACTCGTCAGGAGCGGGATAGTGCCAATATGAGATGCGCTTGGCGTGACCGCTATTTCAAAATAAATGCCAACCGTTTCATACGGATTCATCGAGCGCGCGTTCCATATTGCTGTTCTTGATCCGGCATTGTAGGTAATATCACCACCTTTACTGACACTTGATTTGCCGGTCCAGATTGCACCTGGGGCAATCGTTGTTGAAAAACGTACATCTCGGACTTCACCAATCGTATTTTTGATCTGAGTAAATATCCAGTATTTTGTTTCCTCCCCAACTTTTGGTGGCAGTGGGCCACGGCCGAGTTGGTCGCCTTCGTCAGTATAATACCGTGAGGATTGGTTCATCGTGAGTGTTGTACCTATTGGGAGGGGTGGTGCCTCTGCCGTGGTTGTATAGGTATACGTATTGATGCCTGGTAAAGACGCAGAAAAGGTAATCGTTGGCAGGAAAAGCGGTCCATCGGTGCCATTTGTGATGGCGTCTTCACTTACAGAAGTACCAATGGTGACAGGCAGTGTTTGCCCTGGGGCAAGCACCTGCGTATCAAGGTTGACGGTGTTGCCAAGCACACTCACGCGAGGGCGCTCAAGTGGTATGTTGCCAGTATTTTCAACACTGATGGTAAGCAATTCTTGTTCGCCGAGTGTAGTAGCTGCACTATTCCAGATAGAGGACAGTCTGACTTGAGGTGAGGCAATGGGCATTGCAATGGGCGTGGTTTGTTCTGGTACATTCTGTTCTAGAATGCGCAAAAGTGTAAAGAGTTCCCAGGTGAACTGATCTATTGCACGCTCTGGCCTCGTAATACGGAGGGTACCATTGAGTGTGGCGAATGCTCCTGCCTCTAGCTGGGAAATCTGCCAGGCAAGATGGGTTGTGTTATCAAGCAACACAATTCCGTCTGATGATGATGCTGCGACCCAAACAATAGCGTCATCAGACAGATTGAACATAATATCTTGCAGCGTGTGGTCCTGAGTATTCCGGACTTCAAGAGAAAATGGCATGTCAACACCTGGAATATATTGTGGAGGACCTGAAAATGTGATGTCCACACTTGAATCGCGTGGGCTCAAGAATAAGCGATGCACATCTGATTCCGGTGTGTCTCTTCCTGCTTGGGTATAGAGCAGCATGGTTTGAATAGGAATATGTTGGTCTGGCGTGCCATAGAGACGTCCACGGACAGTCATTGTACCTGCCTGTTTTGGCAAGATAGTTTCAATAGGAAACAGGACTGACCCATTGTCTCCCTGTTCATATGGCAAACTTGCGTCAGTGATCAAGAATCCCAGTGGGAGATGGATGGAAATCCGTGGATTGGTGAGGAATACATCACTTTCATTTTTGTATGATATGGTGAGCGTGATATCGTCGCCACTCTGAAAGCGTGTTGTTTCTACATCAGCGTTCACATCGAGATGGACCAATTCAGTCACGGTCGGGTCATAGAGCCACCAAAATAATGATGCCCCAAACAATAACACGGTTGAGAGCAGTAATAACATGTCAAACACAAACAATTTTTTTGCGTGCGAAAATTTGAGATGATAGTGATTTTTATATCTCATCTCTGCGTGGTGGATAGGGGAGAGGAGCAGAGCTCCAAACCACTTGTGAAAGTTGTGTCTAAAATGGTGACGCGTGAAGTGTTGTTCGTAAAATTGCATATGGGGATAGTATAGCGCAATTTGGGGCTTCGAACCAGTGAGTGGTAGAGTGACTGTACGTTGGCATACCACGAAAAATTGCGCTGTGCTAAGATTATCTTTTTGCTTACGCAAAAAAAGATTGGAAGATTGTTTTTGGCATAGAGAGGAGTGATGAATTGAGGTACGAAATTCGTTATCGTTGTCGAAGCAATCACCTATGCTCCACAGCCCTGCGGGACTATGGAGCCAGCAGAGAATGTACTGAGAACATCGCAACTCCACCTTCCCGCAAAGCGGGATCCCGTCTCTGCGGGAAAATCCTCCCCTTATCTGGGGAGGACTTAATCTTCTAATCTTGTTTGGCGTTAGCCAAACATAATCTTTTAGTCTTTCCTTGTTACAACAAAAGAACCGGGGTATACCGGTTCTTTTGTTGCGTTACTCAGCTGCATCGTCATCCTTTTTCGTCTGCAGACGCGCTGCAGACTTTTTGTTTGGGGAGTAGAGGGTATTTTTAATTTTCCACTTATCCACATACTGGCCAATGCCTCGAGTGTTGGATTTATTCCGTACCGTGGTTTTTTGCTGAGACCACTTTACCAGACTTTCAAAATTGATTTTATATCTCCCGGCAACCACCACATACGTGACTTCCTGGGCTTTTATCGCTCTACGGATGGTCTGAGGATTGACACCAAAGAGGCGAGCTGCCTCTGATATCGATACTCTGACGATTTCTTGTCCATCTTTCTGAATAATTTCAGACATATTTGTGTATGTTTTTGTATACAAACTGTATCACAGTTCTGCTATTTTGTCAAGGTTCTTTTGCTATGTCATGCCGACGGTAGGGGAGATGTATGTGTTAAAAAGTATATACTAATATATACAAAATATGCATTTTACAAGGTTTGCACGTGACGTGTCTGCATGTTTGTATACAATGCTATATACAAGAATGGTATTTCTCTATAGCCACGAAATGTAGTCTTCCGTCTTTTCTCTGTGGCAGTTAGGCTCCACAGCCCTTCGGGACTATGGAGCCGGCTAAGTCTGTGTTTCTTCCCCTCCTTACGTGTAGGGGAGGGAATAGTCGTGTGGTGCCCAAGGCCTGGCTTTTTTCCTCCTTTTTTGCTATAGTTGTTGGCGTTTATGGATAGCCGTGCCCTGCATGTATGAAGGTGGCTGTAACGTTTTTTTAACTCTCACGTCTTCTATTTATGCAGAAGGTCAAAAGCCGACTCATTCTACAACGCATCCAAAAGGGAAAAGATCCTGATGCTTTTGCAGAACTCTACGATGCGTATATAGAAAAAATGTATAGGTTCATTTCATTTAAAGTAGGAAATCGCCAAGTGGCAGAAGATCTTACCAGTGATCTGTTTCTCAAACTCTGGGAATACCTCACTACTGGGAAGTCAACTGACATTCAAAGTTTGAATGGACTCATCTATCGGATGGCTCGGAATCTCGTGATTGATCACTACCGGAAAAATACGATGACATTTGAATGCCCGATTGAAGACATTCTCCACTTGACCGATAGTACCGATATTCAGGAACAAGTACATTTAGATATTGAAGTGTCAAACATTCTTGCTCAGGTCAAACATTTAAAGCAAGAATATCAAGAAGTAGTCCTCCTCAGATATATCGAAGAACTTTCTATAAAAGAAATCGCTGAAGTCATGCAAAAGAAACGAGGGGCTGTCCGTGTTACATTGCACCGGGCTACAAAAACACTCCAAGCATTGCTCGATGAACAGCATACCTCATAACAAAAAAATTGTGTCCAATTCACTCAAAGCACAATTGAAAAAAGTAAAGCAACTGGAAGGTCGCATCAATCCAGATCGTGCTTGGGTACAAGAAACCAAAGCATCTCTTCTCAATACGATTGCCACGACTTCTGCTCCTGTTGCAGTGAAAGAGCACACGCGACGTACACATACGGCTATATTCGACGCAGTGCAGGCACTTTTTCCAAAACAGCTTCTTTTTCAGGCAAAGCCATTTTTTGTCTCTTTTTTGGTATTTGGTTTGGCTGCAAGTGGATGGATTGCGAGCGCCAGTGCTTCTGAAAGTTTGCCTGGAGATACCCTATGGCAAATAAAGCTTGCAACAGAAAAAACACAGATTGTCCTCGCAAGTATTACAGGGAATGATAAAAAAAATGTTACATTGCAACTCAAATTTGCGACTCGCCGGGCTGAAGAAATCAAAACAGTAGCTGCTGAAGAAAAATTTCCACCAGAAGAAAAAACAAAACGCACGAGTGAAGGACTGAAGCAATTGCAAGAAAATATTGCTTCTATAGATACAGTCGTGCAGTCTGATGCGCAAAAGGATGATACCGGTGCAAACGCCAAACAAGTCAATGACAGCACTGCGCAGATAAGTGAAACACTCAAAGAAGTGGCAACGTCTGTCGAAGGCGTGGATCCGACGACGGCCTTGGCGCAGCAAGTCGTTGCAACGCAGCAAGCTGTCGATGAAGTTGGTATCACAGCTGTCAAAGTAGCTGTCGAAGGCGCAAAAAATGATGCTGAACGCATCGCTGCGCAGGATTTGGTAGAGCAAAAAATTGTGTCTGTCCTCTCTGATGCTGACGTTGCACTTCACGAAACTGCCGAAGTAAAGGCGCTGGTACAGCAAGTGGATGTGACGGCTGCTGGAGGCGTGACCACGTCTGTGTCTTCAACACTTGTTGATCCTGTAGGAACAAGTCCAAGTACTACACCACTCGTGACCACATCAGCATTTGTCCCTGGCAGCACAAGCACTCCTTCTTTCACTATAACATCAACGCCTGCTCTTACCCCACAACAAACCATTGACGGCATTCTCAGTCAAGTGGACAAGACATCTGCAGATGTACAGACACAAGTCGATGAAATCAAAGCATTGATTGCAAGCAATGATCTTCTTGGTGCACTCGATAAAGCCACACAACTCAAAAAAACCACTGCGGCGTCGACTCAACAAACGATTGAAATAAAAAAGACTGTGGAGCAGGTTACAAGCGCCAGCAAAGCAAGTAGCGACACGACTAGTGCTACCCGTCCTGCCAGCACCACTCCAACGTCTACTGGAACGTAATGCGCACATATAGGCAGGTCTCTCTTTTGCATGGGTGTTCGGCAAGGCAGAGGCGTGCGTATATTGCACGGACGTTTATGTATATTGATAGCGTCTTACTGTATGGCTTCCATTGTGAGATATTCTCACGGTGGGCTGCCATACAGTAGGCACCTAGTATGAACCATGTTGGTTCATGCCCCCATTTTACAAAGGTC
>DOYU01000012.1 GCA_003518365.1 Candidatus Magasanikiibacteriota bacterium
GTAGATCTGGATTATCTGGATATCCGAATACACTATGTCAAAACGAATGACCGAACTCAAGACAAAAGTAGACAGCTCAAAAGTCTACACACTCGACGAAGCAATCGCGCTCGTAAAAGAAACCAGCACGGTAAAATTCGACGCATCTGTTGAATTTCATGCTCGTCTTGGAATTGATCCAAAGAAAAGTGATCAGCTCATCCGTGCGACCGTTGTCCTTCCTCATGGAACGGGCAAGACAAAACGTATTGCAGCCTTTGTCGGACCAAACGATGAAAAAGCAGCAAAAGAAGCAGGAGCAGATCTCGTTCTCGGTGAAGAAGAAATCAAAGCAATCAAAGACACCGGCAAAATTGACTTCGATATTGCTGTTGCAACACCAGAAATGATGCCAAAACTCGCTGTCGCGGCTCGTGTGCTTGGTCCAAAAGGACTCATGCCAAACCCAAAGACAGATACGGTAGACAAAAATGTTGCAAAAATGATCGAAGCATTGAAAAAAGGAAAAGCAGCATTCAAAAATGATGATCAAGCAAACATTCATCAGCTCGTTGGTAAAACCAGTTTTGATAATGCAAAACTCAAGGAAAATATTGAAACCTTTATCGACGCACTCAAACGTGCAAAACCAGCTGGCGCAAAAGGAATCTATATAAAAACAGCATTCCTCACCAGCGCAATGGGGCCATCTGTGAAGATTGCAGTAGAGTAAACCAGCCTGTCCGGCGCAGCTTTAGCGGAGCCGGAGGACCAAGTGTAAAGATTGCTGTTGAATAAGACAAAAACTTACTTCAAAAAAACGACCGAAATCGGTCGTTTTTTTATACTTGCCCACCGCCCACAAACTTGGTACACTGCCTACAAAGATACTTCTAGCCTCAACACTATGACTACCCATACACGCCCAGACTGGGATGAATATTTCATGGAAATTGCAAAAGTGGTGGCTCTTCGCGCGACATGTGACAGAGGCCGTTCTGGCTGTGTCATTGTACGAAATAAACAGATCCTCGTTACGGGCTATGTCGGTTCAGCATCAGGTCTGCCACATTGCGACGAAATTGGGCACCAGATGAAAACCATGCGACACGAAGACGGCACAGAAACACAACACTGTGTGCGTACCGCGCATGCAGAACAAAACGCCATTGTCCAAGCAGCAAAAGTAGGCACAGCACTCGACGGGGCAACACTCTATTGCAAAATGACACCCTGCCGCGTATGCGCAAAAATTATTATCAATGCTGGAATCAAACATGTGGTATGTGAAAAACGCTACCACGCCGGCGAAGAAAGTGAAGAAATGTTTCGCATGACCGGTATTACCTTGAGTTTTGTAGATGAAACTATAGAGCAATATGCCAACCAATAACAAACTTATTCTCGGCATCACAGGCAACATGGCTGCCGGGAAATCCACTATTACAGAGTATATAAAAGAACACCATGGCGGTGTCTCTTTTCGCTATTCTACTATGCTGCGTGACGTGCTCTCTCGTATTCATGTAGAAGAGACTCGTGACAACTTGCAACAACTTTCTACATTTCTCCGCTCGACATATGGAGAAGATCTCATGTCAAAAGTAATTGCAGAAGACGTAAAAAACGCTACAGATACTATCATAATAGTCGAAGGCATCCGTCGACCGAGCGATGTCACATATATCAAAGAAATTCCTGGCTTTCATCTCATCGCAGTGACAGCAGATATTAAAAAAAGATTTGAACGTATTACACAGCGAAGTGAAAATCCTGATGATCAGACAAAAACATTTGAAACATTTGAAAAAGAACAAGCTCAAGAAACGGAAGGAAAAATAGATGAAATCAGTCAAGATGCAGAAGTAATTATCGATAACAATGGGAATCTTGAAGCATTGTATACACAGATAGACAACGTAGTTAGCAAGTACTCAAGTAGCAAGTAAACAAGTATATGAACATTAACATAAAAAAATTACACCCAGAAGCAAAACTTCCACAATATGCACATCCGGGGGATGTTGGTATGGATATGTATACATTAGAAGAAAAAACTCTTCAACCAGGAGAACTCTATGTTTTTGAATGTGGGTTTGCCATGGAATTTCCTATTGGCTATGCAGCAATTGTGAAGGACAAAGGGAGTGTCTCAAAAATGGGTCTCCATACGTTTGGTGGCGTCTATGATGCTGGGTATCGAGGACAATATAATGCCGGTATTATCAATCACAGCGGAAAAGAAATTACCGTAGAAAAAGGACAAAAAATTGCACAGATTGTTATCTTCCCTGTTGAAATACCCACACTCAAAGAAGTAGACGAACTCTCAGAAAGTGAACGAGGTGAGGGAAGATATGGAAGTACGGGGAAATTTTAAAAATATCTATAAATTTGAATTATCTGAATATCTGAATGCATGTTATGAAACACTACCTCGACATCGTACAACATATCCTCGACAATGGCGTCAAAAAAGAAGATCGAACCGGCACCGGGACGATCGCTGTTGCAGGCGCGATGTTTTCGCACGATATGGCAAAAGGCTTTCCCCTTTTGACAACGAAAAAAATGCCATTTCAAATGATTGCCACAGAACTCGAATTTTTTATCAAAGGTATCACTGACAAAGAATGGCTCAAAGAACGAAACTGCCACATCTGGGATGAATGGTGCAATCCAAAAAAAGTCGCGTACGGACATGACGAAGACACCAAGAAAAAAATGGCAGACGAACGAGACCTTGGCGCTGTCTATGGATTCCAATGGCGACACTACAACGCACCGTATGACAATTGGAATAGTGATTATACGAATCAAGGCGTTGACCAGCTCAAAAATCTTGTCGAAATGATCAAAAAAGATCCATCCAGTAGACGCCTCATTGTGAACGCATGGAATCCCCAACAACTCGATACCATGGCACTGCCACCATGCCACTGGGCATTTCAAGTCACCATTCTCGATGGCAAACTCAATCTCATGTGGAACCAACGATCTGTTGATGTTATGCTTGGTCTTCCATTCAATATTGCAAGCTACGCTCTCCTCCTCCACCTCCTGGCAAAAGAAACAGGATACAAAGAAGGTACTCTTATAGGCTTTCTTGGCGATGTCCATATCTACAGCAACCATATAGAAGGCGCAAAAGAACAACTCACGAGAGATCCCAACACATATACCCTTTGTTCCATAGAGACAGAACACTTCACGTCGATTTTTGATTGGAGTGCCGGAGATACGAAGAAAAAAAATTATGAAAGTTTTGATCGGATTTCATTTCCTATAGCAGTATAAACGTTCTAAGTTCTAAGTTCGGAGTTCTACGGACCCTCCGAACCTAGAACTCTGAACTCCGAACGTATGATTACTCTCGTAGCAGCAATCAGCAAAAATAATTGCATCGGCGTCAAAGGCGATCTGCCTTGGCATATTCCAGAAGACATGAAACGCATGCGGGAGATAACCCGAAAAAAAGTGCTGATCATGGGACGCAACACATGGGAGTCTATCCCTCCACATCGTCGCCCACTCCCCGACCGTACCAATGTTGTCATTACTCGCAATGACGCATACGAACTTCCTGCCGGCGTAGAACGATTTTCTTCTATTCAAGAAGCCGTTGATGCACACAAAGGAGAAGAAATCGTGAGCTTTGGTGGTGAAGGCGTGTTCAAAGAAATGATCGCCTATGCAGATGCACTTGAAATTACCCATATAGATGATACAGTGGACGCGTGTGATGCGTATTTTCCTGAGATTGATATGAATATTTGGAAAGAAGTGTGGCGAGAAGATCATGAGGGATTTGCGTTTGTACGATACGAAAGGAAAGACTAAAAGATTGTTTTTTCCTTTCGGAAAAAAAGATTGAAAGATTAGCATGTATCATAATCTTTTAATCTTATTCCGACGAAGTCGGAATAGAGTCTTTTAATCTTTCTTCACTTGTCTTATGAGCCATACATCCAATACAAAATCAAAAGGATTATTTATAATGTTAGAAGGAACGGATGGTTCTGGCAAAACCTTGCAAACAGAACTCCTCCAAAAACGACTTTTGAAAGAAGGATACAACGTAGAACAAATCAGCTTCCCGCAATATGGTGAAAAAAGTGCTGCGCTGGTTGAAGATTATTTAAATGGAACATTTGGCACTGCAGACGAAGTCGGTCCATATCGTGCATCAGTTCTGTATGCAGTAGATCGTTATGCTGCGAAGGCAAAAATTGAGGGATGGCTTGCTGCAGGGAACATTGTCATAGCAAATAGATACGTTGCCTCAAACATGGGACACCAAGGTGGAAAAATTTCTGATCCCGAAGAACGGCAGAAATATTTTGATTGGAATTACCATTTAGAGTATACTATCTTTGATATTCCACGACCGGATATAAACATTATTCTTCATGTCACACCAGAAATTTCACAACGTCTCGTAGACAAAAAAGATGAACGGACATATCTCACCGAAGGAAAAACACGAGATATTCACGAGGATGATCTCACGCATCTAAAAAACGCAGAACAAGCCTACCTCGATATCGCAAAAAAATTCCCAGAATTTTTCCTTATCGAGTGTGTCGAAGCAAATGACATTCTCCCTGCGAATACGATTCACGAGACTATCTGGAATATCCTTGCACCAAAATTACCATAGTTTATTTATTCATTTTTGATTTTTGCACTATGCTCATGAGCATCACAGATATCATTGTAGAAAGTTATAGACTCTACAAAAACAATGTTAAGAAATTTTTCCCGTACATACTGCTCACCTTTATACCAAGTGCACTGATTGTAATCGCAAGATTTATCCTGACCTATTTTGCACCAGGAGCATCACTCGGTACGATTGGTCTCTCATTTCTCTCCTTTCTCCTCGTTGCATTGCTGCTCAGTGCAGTAGGATTTTGGTTTAGCATTGCCTTTATCCGCGTGATAGCAAACGCATACACAGGAAAAACATCCGGTTCTATCGGGAGCGAGCTTGGCACTGCCAAAAAAATCTTTTGGCCAGCTGTCGGGGTAACGATTCTTACTGCCCTAGCTGTATTGGGTGGCATGATCCTCCTCATTATCCCGGGTATTATTTTCATGCTCTGGTTTGCTTTTTCCTATGCGTCTGTCACGATTGACAACACCGATGTTATGGAGAGCTTGCACAAAAGTAAAGCGTTGGTGGATGGCAGATGGTGGAAGGTCTTTTGGCGACTGGTTATCCCAGGCTTAGCGCTTGGCATTCTCGTCTACGTGATCATAGATATTGTCAGTTTTCCAACAGATTACGTTCTCAAACACACAAATCCATCATCCTCCTTGTATAGCATCTGGTTAGTAGTGGGCGAAATCATCATTTCATTTTTCACAGCCCTTCTCACGCCGCTCACAACCATCGCAATGGTTATTCTCTACTTTGAACTGAAAAAAACACCACACACAGCTCCTACACCGCAAATGACATCTCCAGAAAGCCTTTCATAATGACTTTCCCCTTCCTACTTTGGGAAAACAAAAAAAAAGCCCCCTCGATACACCTTGTCAGGGGGCTTTTCAAATCCGCATTCTCTTGCTAAGCTAAGGGTGTTAACCTCACCATACACTATGCCAGAATACATCCCCGTGATCGGAATGGAAGTCCATGTCGAGCTGAAAACTGCATCGAAGATGTTTTGTTCGTGCAAAAACGATCCAGACGAACATGAACCAAACAAAAATATCTGTGAAATCTGTACAGCGCAACCTGGGACGCTTCCGGTGCCAAATAAAAAAGCAATAGAATGGACTGTCAAAATCGGTAAAGCCCTCGGCTGTACGATCAGAAATCTATCAAAATTTGATCGTAAGCATTATTTTTATCCAGACTTGCCAAAAGGGTATCAGATCTCTCAATACGATGAACCAATTGCAGAACACGGCAAGATGACGCTTGCATTTGTTCTTGAAGATAATCTCCGCGATACTGCTGAAATCGGCATTACCCGCGCACATCTCGAAGAAGACACTGCTAAGCTCTTGCATGATGACAATGGGAGCACCCTTGTGGATTTCAACCGTGCAGGGACGCCACTTGTAGAGATCGTCACTGATCCAGACTTTATGTCAGGGGCAGAAGCAAAACTCTATTGCCAAGAGCTTCGCACGCTTCTGAGGGCTCTCGATGTGAGTGATGCAGATATGGAAAAAGGCCATATGCGTTGCGAAGCAAATATTTCGGTGCAAGAAGCTGGTACATTTGAAATTGTAGATGGCGTGGTAAAACCACTAGAAGGACATACGCTCAACGCCAAGGTAGAATTGAAAAATTTGAACTCATTCAAAGCAGTCGAGAGAGGTGTTGCATATGAAATAAAACGCCAAACGACTCTGATAGAACAAGGCGAATCATGGGTACAACAAACCCGTGGCTGGAATGATGAAAAAGGGGAAACAGTACTTCAGAGAATCAAAGAAAATGCTGCAGACTATCGCTATTTTCCTGAGCCGGATATCCCTCCATTTCATCCATTATCCTTGGCAGGGCATATATCCCTCCCAGAGCTGCCACAGGCCACCAGAGCGCGATTTCATGCGGAATACGGCCTTTCCTATGCAGACGCTCGCTTTCTCACGGAAGACAAACAGTGGGTCAATTTTACTGAGCACGTCATGAGTGAACTGTTTGCATGGCTCCATGCATTACCCGAGGTACAAGGAGATAGCGACGATATTGTGGAACAAAAGCGAAATAAGGTCGCTCGTCTGGCAAGTGGCTGGATCACGAGTAAACTTATGGGTATTTTGAACGAAAAACAGAGTACTCTCGCGGACGTAGAATTTTCAGCAGAAAACTTTGCCGAGCTCATCGCCCTCATCTATACAGGACGTGTAAATGCTACCAATGCACATAAAATACTTCTCATCATGGTAGGACTCGATAGAGATAAAGACCCAACGCATATCATGGAAGAAAAAGGATGGGGCCAAGTGTCTGATGAAGGACAACTCGGTGACGTAGTTGATCGCATCATTGCCGACAATCCTACCCAAGTAAACGAATTCAAATCTGGAAAAGAAGTCACCATCAAATTTCTCATCGGGATGTGTATGCGTGCTACCGAAGGAAGTGCAGACCCTGAAGTGATTGAAAAATTACTCAGAGAGAAATTATCCTCATAATACTTGTCACAATGAAACAGCCATGATACAGTGTATCAAGTATGCATACAATCATTGCGACAACATACAAAAAAGATCAACAATCTGTACGTCACAGACCACTCAATCATTGAGTGGTCTTTTTTTTAAAACATATGACTGAACCTTGGGATCTCAAAACACAAATGCTTGACGCTATACAAGAAAAAGGTGGGTTTGTAAATTGTCATGCACACATAGACAAATCCTTTTATATTACAAAAGAACATTTGGCAGATTCCATGGTGACTATGGAAAAAAAATGGAACATGAGTGACCATATAAAACGAGAAGACACCGAAGAAGACATTGAAAGAAGAATCACGCAAGCATTAAAACTCATGTACAAACAAGGCGTACACATGACCCAAAGTTTTATCGATGCGCATGAGGCTATGGGCCATAAAGGTATCAATGCGGCGACAAAGATACAAAAAAAATATGGTAAATATATTCAACTCATAACGGCAACCCAACCACTCGGTGGACTTTTAGATCCTAACGCAGTAGCACTCTACGAAGCAATTACGGAAAAAGCAAATATCGCAGGAGGACTTCCTTCTTTTGATCGACCGTATGACAATAAAAGCTTTGATACACTTTTTTCTATAGCAAAAAATCTTAACAAACCAATCCACATACATATTGATCAAGAAAATAATCCCTATGAAAGAGACACTGAAAAAGTACTCTACTACACAAAAAAATATGGCTATGAAGGCAGAGTAACGGTTGTTCATGCAATCTCCATTTCAGCACAACCAAAAGAGTACAGAACAACCATCTATAAAGAAATGGCACATCTGGGTATCGCTGTCGTTGTCTGTCCTTCGGCAGCAATCAGTATGCCACAACATGATACGAAAATAGGCAATGTGCACAATTCCATAGCAAATATTCCTGAGATGCTCGAACATGGTGTATTAGTGGGACTGGGTGTTGACGATATTTGTGACTTTTATCTACCATTTGTCGACGCTGATATGTGGGTAGAAACACGGATGCTGATGGAAGCATGTAGATTTTATGATTTTGATGCTGTGGTAGACATTTGCACAGTCAACGGACGAAAGATACTCGAGAGAACATAACTTCCTTTACTTATCAACGTATTAGTTATTACTTTTTATCGTATGAATGAACAAACAACATACACGCACATCGCAAGTTATGAACCAAAAAGTATCGATGAAGTACACAGGGTAGTCCTCCTCTACTCTGGCGGACTCGATACATCTGTGATGTTGAAATGGATCCAAGATGTCTACAAAGCTGAAGTCATCGCCGTGTGTGTGGATATTGGACAGCTCGCAGATGACCTCGATGCGATCAAACAAAAAGCACTCGATCTGGGTGCTATCAAATCTATTGTCGTCGACGCAAAAGACGAATTTGCAGAAAAATATATTGCTCGAGGAATCAAAGCCAATGCAAGTTATCAAGGAGAATATCACCTTTCCACACCCATAGGGCGACCACTGCTCGCAAAAATTGCCGTACAAATAGCAGAACAAGAAAAAGCAGATACGATTGCTCACGGATGTACAGGAAAAGGAAATGACCAAGTGCGTATCGAAGGAACGATTGTCACACTCAACCCTGACATGAAAGTCATCGCACCTGTGAGAGAATGGGGAATGGGACGAGATGAAGAAATTGAATACGCAGAAAAACATGGCATCCCAGTCAATCATTCAAAGAAAAAACCCTATTCTCATGACGACAATATGTGGGGTGTCACGAGTGAAGGAGGAGAAATTGAAAATCCTGAACTCGTTCCCCCGCTAGAAAATATTTTGGAAATAACCACGTTGCCTCGTCTGGCTCCAGATCAAGAAGAACTGGTGGAACTTGAATTTGTCAAAGGGCTTCCTGTCGCACTCAATGGTGAGCGCATGAAACTAGCGGATCTTATTATTACACTCAATGGTGTTGCAGGAAAACATGGCGTTGGGTTTATTCATCATATTGAAGACCGCATTGTGGGACTCAAAGTGCGCGGCCTGTACGAACAACCTGCTGCCTTTACGATTATCAAAGCACACAAAAATTTGGAAAAATATGTATGTACGCTCCGAGAAAATAAATTCAAAGAAATAGTGGATCAAGAATGGGCATATCTGTGTTATGCAGGTCTCTGGTACGAACCACTCATGAAAGATTTGTCTGGATTTATCGAAACGCTCAATGAAAAAGTAAATGGGACAGTGACACTACGACTGTTCAAAGGACACTGTGATGTTGTTGCGCTGAAAACACCAGACGCCTTGTTTGATGAAAAACTTGCGACGTTCAATAAAAATGATTTGTTTAACCAAAATGCATCTCCTGGATTTATTGAGCTCCACACCTTGCAAATGAAAATGGCAAAGCAGACAAAAAAGAATATTCTCTTTACGGTAGGCGGCACTGAAAGCAAAGAACAATTACTCAGCGCGATGAAAGAACTCAAAGAGCTCGGGTGTGTGCTCTACGCAACGCACCATACCAGCGAATTTATGGATGCGCATGGTATTGCAAATCACATGGTCTACAAAGTGTCATCAGATCAACGTCCAAACATTGGGACACTGTTGCGCGAACGACGATTTGACCTTATCATCAATATCATCTCGCCAGAAAATAATACGGAAATGAAAAAAACTGATGGACAAGTCATTCGAGAATTAGCAGTGGAACACAATGTACCAGTGGTCACAGATATTGAGATCGCAAAAAACATGGTAGAACAAATCAGGAAAACAAAACACCAATAATATGATGCATGCTTCGCAATTACCACCATGGTACCCAGACCATCCTCCAATATACGATATACAAAAATCATATATTGAAAATGCAGAAGAAGGACCATTTTTTGATGGATCTTTTTCTCCTCGCATCATACCACCAAAAAATACATGGATTGATTTTTTGGGATACAACATCATGAGCCCACTTGGTGTACCAGCCGGGCCACTCCTCAATAGCAAATATATTGCACTCGCAGCAAAACTTGGATTTGATATCCTCACATACAAAACAATCCGAAGTAGAGCCCATGACACTCATCCAGTTCCAAACATGATTTATATCGATGTCGATGGACAGCTCCCACGCAATGCACAAACACTGCATCAGAAAGAAAAACAACCATCTGACATGGAACATCTTGCCGTCACCAATTCATTTGGTATGGGATGTTATGACCCAACATATCTTCTCGAAGATATTGCAAAAGCAAAAGCATCTCTAGCTGGTGGACAAGTGTTAAATGTTTCGGTGGTGGGTACACAACGACCCGGAGAGGATTTCATACAAGATTTTGTGAACACAGCCACTCTGGCAAAAGAAGCTGGTGCAGATATTATTACTGCAAATTTTTCGTGTCCAAATGTGGGGAAACATGCAGAAGGAAGTTTGTACATGAATGCTGAAGCAGCAGAAGAAATTGCAACAAAAATTGTCCAATCAATTGGAGACATCCCCCTTATTATAAAAATGGGATATCTAGAAGACACAGAAACACTCACACATGCTTTGACCGCCATAGCAAAAGCAGGGGCTCGTGGCGTCTGCGGAATAAACACCGTTGGAAGACACGTAGTCAATGAAAAAGGAGAGCCAGCCCTAGGGAAAGGAAGAGAAACAAGTGGTATCTGTGGTGGACCGATTCGGAGCTATGGACTTGAATTTATAAAAAATGCACGAAATATTATTGATACAAAAAAACTTGGATTAACACTGCTTGGTGTGGGAGGCATCGTAAAACCAGAACATTTTGATGAATATTTTTCAGCTGGCGCTGACATTGCTATGAGCGCTACTGGCATGATGTGGGATCCATACCTCGCCATGCGCTGGCACGAAAAACATACCATATAATCTATGATAGATATACTTGAAACACTCAAACACGTTGGGGCCATTCTCGACAACGATCATTTTGTAGGCACATCTGGCGCGCATTTTGATACCTATATCAATAAAGATGCTCTCTACCCTCATATAGCAGAGGTGAGCAGTGTGGGCAACGCATTTGCCGAAGCGCACAAGCATCTGCCTATCGATATCGTCGCTGGGCCAGCACTCGGCGGTATTATTTTGTCACAATGGACAGCGTATCATCTTTCTCAATTGACAGGGAGAAAAATTCTAAGCATTTACGCAGAAAAAAAAGATGATACACTCAAACTAACTCGTGGATATGACAAACTTGTAAAAGAAAAAAATGTGCTTGTAGTAGAAGATCTCACAAGTACAGGAGGATCACTCAAACAAGTGATAGAAGCAGTACAAACATGCGGTGGAACTGTCATCGCAGCATCGGTCATGGTAAATAAAAATCCAGATCTTACCTCTGAAACATTCGCTGTGCCATTTACTCCTCTCGACGAAATCAATGTGACGCTCTATAAGGAAAATGACTGTGTGCTCTGCAAAAATAATACTCCTATAAATACAACGATCGGTCATGGCAACGCATTTCTTGCTTCAAAAAAATAATACTATGCTTTCCTATTCCGAACGTGCAGACTATACCACAAATGAAACAGCAAAAAAGTTGTTTCACATCATGGATGAAAAACACACAAATCTTTGTGTATCCGCAGATGTACACACAAAAAAAGAAGTATTGAAACTTGCAGATACAATTGGTACTGAAATATGTCTTTTGAAAACACATATCGATATTATCGAAGATTTTGATGAACATTTGATCGAAGAACTAAAGCGATTAGCCGAAAAACACAATTTTCTCATTTTCGAAGATAGAAAATTTGCAGACATCGGCAATACAGTACAACATCAATATCAAAACGGCATATATCATATCGCCGACTGGGCAGATATCACCAACGCCCACATTTTGCCCGGTCCTGGAATTATTGAAGGACTTCGCGAAGTGGGTATGAAACAACAAAGAGGGCTCTTGCTCCTTGCTGAAATGAGTTCAGAAGGATCACTTGCAACTGACACGTATACAGACAGAGCTGTTGAACTTGCCGACGTATACAAAGACTTTGTTATTGGTTTTATTTCACAACAAAAAGTATCCGACAATCCAGGCATGATTCACATGACTCCCGGAGTGAAGATGACCACTACGGGAGATACACTCGGTCAACAATACAACACACCTCAATATGTTATTGGAGAAAAAGGAAGTGATGTACTGATTGTCGGACGTGGTATATATGAATCAGAGGACACATTGGCAGTTGCAACGCAATACAAAAACATAGGCTGGGAGGCCTATGTAAAAAGAATGGCACGTATTGTTTAATCCATATCTCGAATAATACGTTTGAAATCTTTGTAATCTTCTTTCGTGATCTGTCCTTCTTTGTACTTTTTCCATGAGGCTTGTCCCATAGATTTTTTTGTACTATAGGAATGCCCTCCACCAATAGATCCATATATACTATGTTCCTTTACAATATCTTGAAGATGTTTTTTATCAGATGAAGATAAATTTTTATAATCTGTATATTTTTTTGTTTTGAATTCTTTTTTGAGTGTTTTTTGTGCACCACCCCATCCAGAAGAACTGTAGGTGCCACCTGTTTTGATATGAAGACCTCCCTGTTCTTCTTGAGATTTTTTGAGCGCGGCAGCATCTGCGGCAACTTTTTTTTCCTCATTCAACTTCCGAATATGCTGATAGCGAAGTCTGGTCCGAATTTCATCACGTTCTTCATCTGTGTATCCTGCATAGGCATCTCCGTGGTCTGGCAAACCCTGAATAATATGATCTATAGATGTGGATGGACCACCTGATTCCCCATATTGTTTTTTTTGAATTACTCGTCCCATGGATACACTCGCGGCGTCACGTTCTTTTTGTTGATTGAGTTTTGTTGTTGCAAAATTCTGCGCATGCGCACTAATCATTGGAGTAGCGTGACTCATTCCAGAATTTCCTAATAGTACAGGAAGATTGTTTGGCATAGATGTATACTATACCATTTTTTTATTCTTGAAGAAACTCCTTTGCAAGCATTGCGGCTTCTTCATACGTCGAACACCACGTGATCCTGTCATCCCGTCGAAACCAGGTAAGCTGTCTTCGAGCAAAACGTCGCGTGTCTCGTTTCAGAAGTGCGATACATTCGTCCAGATCTTTTCCTTGTTCAAAATACTCTTGAAATTGTCTGTATCCCACACCACTCATACTCGGCAAATGCCACGCATATTTTTGTTTCAGGAGCTGTTCAACTTCCTTTACCAATCCCAGTTTTATCATGGTGTCCACGCGTTTCTCTATGCGTCGATACAATTCATCCTTTGACACGGATACACCGATTTGGAGCACATCAAACAACGGTTCACCTTTTTTCTTTTGTACAGAAAATGGTTCTCCTGAAAGAATACACACTTCAAGCGCACGCAGTAAACGACGTTTGTTATTCCGATCAATAGTTTGTGCACCTTCAGGATCCATGCGTTCAAACAATGCAAATAAATCCTCTATAGATTTTTCTTCCAAGCTCTGTCGAAGCTTCCTATTTGGACTCACGCGAGGGATGTGCAAATTGTCGACAAGTGAAGAAATATACAATCCAGTGCCACCTACCACAATTGGTATTTTTTTGCTTTTGTGAATCAGCTTTACGTACTTGACTGCCTTATCCCGAAATTCTGCCACGCTAAAACGTTTGCCAGGATCGATAATATCAATGATATGATGTGGAATATCGCCCACCATAAATGATCGACGAAGACCATTTCGGCGCCATTCTCCTTCTGGCTTTGCAGTACCAACATCCATTTTTTTGTAAATTTGTCTGGAATCCGCGCCAATAATTTCTCCATTCAATTCCTGTGCAAGCCGAAGAGCCCAGGCTGTTTTTCCTGCAGCAGTAGGACCCAAGACAACAATCAATTTTGGTAATTTTGTATGTTCTGTATCCATAAAAATAGGAATCTGCCGTCAAAGATACTATAGCAGCGGGGTAGAACTATAGCAAAGAATTGGGAAAATATCAATAGGTTGAGGGAAAAAACTTGACCTGTCTCTCTTTGTCAGTTATAGTGAATCCATACTAATATGTATCTCTATGTCTAAATTAAGAAACTCACAAATCAGCTCATTTGACCCTTCACAAAGAGCAATGGACGCACATCAAAAAAAATTTGCAGTGTCTGAAGCCGAAGCTGCGGCACTGCGTCCAGATCTTCATGAAGATCCACAAAAAATGGATGCTCATGCAGCAAGATTGGATTTCTCAGAAGAGGAAACCTCTAATTTCAATGAACAATATACAGCAAACATAGATGAGGAAATAAAAAAAGATGAAGCAGCGATTGCACACCAAAAGAAAGTGATTGAAAGTATGCAAGATATGAATGCAGCATTTGATACACAGCAACAAATAAAAGTAGACAAAAAAATTGCAAAAGAAGGATATGATAAAGCTTCAGAAACAGGAGCTCTAAAAGAAGGAAAAATGCACAAAGGCGCAAAAATTATTGGGGAAGCCATGGCTGCTTCCGCTGATCTGGTGACAGGAACCTTACAAAGGGGTGACAAAGGTGAACTTTCTAAAATGTCAGCTGAGTATTGGCAAACAGAACATGATAGGGCTATGGGACAAGACGTTTCTGAAGCAAATATACAGGCAGACCTCGAAGAGCAAGCCCGAAAAGACAAAGAAATTGTAGATGCAGGCTTTGATGATGAGGCAATAGATGAAAAATTAGTCAAAAAGCAAGACTGGCAAACCATGTATCACGGAACAAAGAATTTGAGCAATGCAGAGGTCACTGCCGCCAATCAACAATCAGACGCGCAAGAACAGATATCTATTGATGAACAAATAGCAGATGCAGGATTTGATGAGGCATCCGTCGAACGAAAATTAGCAAAACAAGAAAAAGGTGGGTTGCTCAAAAGAATTGGAAGATGGTTTGGAATAAAATAATGCAACAAAAAAACCGCCACTGGGCGGTTTTTTCTTTCCTTGTTTTTACGCACGAGTTGCAATTTCTTTCTTCACTTTTTCGATAAATGCTTCTTTTGACATGGTCACTTGTTCTTCTTGCCCTCGGACACGAATCATCATATCTTCTCCAGAAAGTTCTTTATCTCCCACAACGAGGATATACGGATGTTTTCCTTTTGTCGCATTACGGATCTTCTTTCCTACGGTTTCATCAGCTTCATCAATACTGATACGAATGCCGGCAGACTGAAATTCTGCTGCCAAGGCTCGAGCACCATCAATATGTTTTTCTGATACAGGGACGAGATGTACTTGCACAGGTGACATCCACACTGGGAAATTTGCAGCACAATGTTCGATATAAATTCCCATAAATCTATCTGGAGACCCAACAAGCGCGCGATGAATCATCACAGGACGCTGTGCATTTCCTTCGGCATCAATATAGGACAGATCAAATCGCTCTGGCATATTGAAATCAAGCTGAATCGTAGAAATTTGCCATTCACGGCGGAGCGAATCACGCGCAACAATATCCATTTTTGGTCCATAAAATGCGGCTTCTCCAAGTTCTTCTCGAAATTCAATACCAGCAGAAATCAACAGCTGACGAAGTGATGATTCAGCCTTATCCCAGATAGCATCGTCCCCAAGATACTTTTCCTTATTCTGAGGATCACGAAGAGACAAACGAACTTCATATTCCATACCATATACTCGTAATGCTATGTGAATTGCTTCGAGAATGGCTTTGAATTCGCTTTCAATTTGATCTGGTCTACAAAATGCATGACCATCATCTTGTGCAAAACAACGGAGGCGTGTCAGTCCAGAAAGTTCTCCTGGTTTTTCATCACGATACAAATTTGCAAAATCCGCAAATCGAATTGGCAAATCTCGATAACTTCTCATTTCTGATGCATAAATTTGTGTATGTTGCGGACAATTCATTGGCTTCAAATAATATTCTTCATCCGTATAATGAGACACGACTTGAAGCATGTCATCTTTGTATTTGTCATAATGGCCAGAGGTGCGGAATAAATCCGCCTTGTTCATATTTGGCGTATGAACCTCTCCAAATCCAACACGAGCATTCAATTCTCTACTAAAATTCACAATAGCATTTCGAACAATATTTCCTTTTGGGGTATACATCGGCATACCCGGCCCCACAAGATCAGAAAATACAAACAACCCAAGCTCTTTTCCAAGTTTTCTGTGATCTCGTTTTTTTGCCTCCTCGAGCATGTCCACATGTGCTTTCAATTCTTCCTTTGTTTCAAATGCTGTACCGTAGATACGTGTCAGCATTGCATTTTTTTCATCCCCTCTCCAGTAGGCACCAGCGATACTCATGAGTTTGAATGCTCTTAGCATTTTTCTAGGTTCCTCCACATGTCCACCACGACAAAGATCTGTAAAATTGCCACACGTGTACAGAGTGATTTTTTCTCCTTTTTCGGCAATATCATGAATCATTTCAAGCTTGTATGCATTGCCTTTGTAAATCTCTTTTGCTTCTTCTGGAGACACTTCTCTGTGTGTAAATTCTTTCCAATCATTCACAAGATCTTTCATTTTCTTTTCGATAGCAGGAAGATCTTCGACAGACAATGTAACGTCGTTGAAGTCAATATCATAATAAAATCCACTTTCAATCGCCGGACCAAGTGTCAGCTTTGCGTCTGGATACAATTCCAAGACTGCTGCGGCAAGCAAGTGTGCAGCACTGTGGCGGAGGTGTTCGAGGTGTTCTGGGTTGTTCATATGAAAAGTATTAGGTATTGAATATTTAGATGTCTATATATTATTACAAGTTTAATATGCTTCGAGACCCCGCACAAGAACCTCCTTCGTCGGCTCTCTGCGGGGTTTGTCTTTTCGGTTTTCAACCTCAAAGCAAAAAAAAACGGCACAACATCACTACTGACATTTGCCGGGGCCCTACCATACAGTAGGACGGTTCCACCCGAGATTGTACTCTTCAAAATTGTCGCAATGCTCGTATCCGTGGTGCATGTTTGGGGTGTTCCTGAAGGAAGCTTTCAGCCTCGGCTTCCTCTCTCTGTCAGGTCTTACCAATATGCGTGGTGGATACTCTGTATGTGACTATATTACTGAGGAGTGAGAATGTTGTCAAGTGAGCATTGACAACATTGAACATTGCTGATATATTCTTACATCACTGCATGTCTAGAGGAAAGCACTTTTAATAAGTCTTTTCCCCTGGCCATGCTTTCGGGAGAGCAGGTTTAGGTACATTTTTCCCGACTCGTGTTCCATGGAGGAACTCATGCGTCGTTCGATCGTTCTCGCTCTCCTCATCTCCACCATCTTCAGCACGTCGGTCACGGCGTGTGCGACCACGCAACCGAACGAGATGGATCAACGCAATCTGGTACTCGAGGATGCCGAATGGTGGATCACTTGGGCAAAAGCGTGTACAAAGGTCATGCAACGGCATGCAGAGGAACAAGATCCAACAATCAAGGAAGATCTCATTCGGTTGGCCGATGCCTACTTGAAACTCGCTGATATACGTAAGCGAGACCTTGAGTCAATCATGAACAGCGAACCATACAAAGAAGACTACATGGAAACGCTTCGTGAAATTCAGGCTGTCGAGGCACGCCTTGAAGCGCGGGGCAGAACTCTCCTGTAAGTCCACACCCCGTCGACGCAGGCACCCACATCACGTGCGGTGCCTGCGTCGACTCTTCAAAAATATAAAAATAAAACACACAAATAGTGTGTTTTATTTTTCTAATAAACCAATAATCTAATTCTCTACTCAGCTACTTGCTTCACAACAATATCAACATGATCTGCTACATGAGGGATAGTCTGCGTCCAGGCGGGTCTCAAATGTACATCCACACCATACACATGATCGAGTGATAAAAGATATCTGCGAACTTCATCCTTTGTTTTTCCATAAAAAGCGATCTTTGCCAATTGACGGCTCTCAGGATTGATCGTTGCTCTGCCAGTATAGGTCACATCAAGTTCTGCTTCTTCACGCTCAAGGTCATAAGAACTCAATGACACCACTGGTGCAGCATCACTTGGCTCTATATATTCCGCGTCATCAATTGCTCTGCTCATGAGAACATCACTGGCAAGTTTATTTACTTCTTCTGGAGAAACAAAGATACCAACAACAGTAACCGTGGCAGAGAGGGTAAATTCACTCACTTCTTCGCCAATCTCGGCATCAGTAGTATACACAGGATCAGACACATCGTAGACAGACAAAGAAAGCTCACTATCTACTTGTTCAGCAAGTGCTGCCTTTGCATTTTCTTTGAGCTCTTCAGCAATCAATTTTTTTGCTTTATCAATATCCTCTAGACTCACAGAACCTATCTTGCGAATGCCTCCAGACATCGCACTTTCACTTGTTGCATAGATCAGTGCTTGCTTGGTTTCATTCAGACCCGGAATCGTAAACTTAGCAGGGCCGATATCGCTCCCAGATCCTTCTGCGTCAGCATAGACTGCTGCGTCAACGGTACCACCCGCAGGCACCAAGGCTCTCTCTTTCAAACGAAAGAGCACGCCATCTGCACTCAGGACACGCGTCGTGGCGACGAGTGGCTGATCAAGTGTTGTTTCATTGTGAAGAGTTACTATCCCCTCTGCAATCCCAGATTCTTCCTTATTTCCTGTGGGGTGATATATCTCCGTTCCACTCACAGTGGTAGTAACGACCCTTCCTGGGATTGTGCGCGCACTGTCTGCATTCACTCCAATCGTCGTGGTAATATCAACAGGCTCAGGCCGCGTAGTGATGGTAATCACCGCACGCTTTGAAGACATAAAGACAATCACACCAAACAAAATAAGGGTAATTGCCAAAAACGTAAGTGCAACAAATTTATAAAAGCCAACGGATTGACTCGACGCGCTGGTTTGTTGACGACGTGCAACCATAAAAATATACGCTACTTGTTATCAGTATACCATACTGTTACATTTCTGTAACGCGAAAGACTTCCTCAAGAGAGGTCAACCCATCGAGCGCTTTGAGAAGACCATCCTGCGCCATGGTGAGCATACCTTGTTCCTTTGCCAAGGCACCAATATCATATTCAGAAATATTGCCAGACATAATAGACTTCTCGACCTTACTATTCATAGTAAATATTTCATATATGCCAATTCTTCCTTTATATCCAAGTTCTCCATTCTCTGTATATTCTGGTGCAGTATAAAATACGTGTGGTTGTTTCTTGACTTTATCCTGCACCTTTTGCGGCATTGATGCAATGATATCATCCACCTTTTTCTGCTGTTCGTCCGTCAGAGTTGCTTGTACTCTTGCTTTTTCAGACAGACGTCGGACAAGTCGCTGTCCAATGACAGCATTGAGGGCGGGCGCGAGAAGAAATGGTTTTACTCCCATGGCAAGAAAACGTGGAATCGCTCCTGCCGCGCTGTTCGTGTGAAGTGTCGAAAGGATCAAGTGTCCAGTGAGTGATGCCTGAATAGCAGTGTCAGCAGTTTCAAGATCACGGATTTCCCCAACCATAGCGATGTCTGGATCTTGACGCAAAATAGATTTCAACCCTTTTGCAAACGTATAGTCTTTTGCATGATCAATCTGACTCTGATTGATGCCAGGCATTTTATATTCTACCGGGTCTTCGAGGGTAATAATTTTTACATCAGGTTTGTTGAGCAGCTGCATGATGGCATACAAGGTCGTCGTCTTGCCACTTCCCGTAGGACCTGTGGTAATAATCATGCCATTTGAACGAGACATTTCGTTCAAAAGGATCTCATATGCCTCACCATGGAGACCCAGACTATCAAGCGTCAATCCTTCCCTATTTTGCACGAGAAGACGCATCACAATACCTTCTCCATATACAGTAGGCATAATAGATACACGAACGTCTACCTCTCCACTTGGAGCATTGATGGTAAAACGACCATCCTGAGGTTTATCAGTAATGTTAATCTTAAGGGAAGATAATAACTTGATGCGAGAAAGTAATTTATGATAATTATCTTTCGTAACAGTGGCAGCGTCATGGAGCATACCATCCAGACGGAAACGTACCGTGGTCTTTTCTGCTTCAGGTTCTACGTGAACATCTGATGCATCAAGCTTTAACCCTGCCCCCAAAAGAAATGTCACAAGATCAGTTGTGCTCGCTCTTTCAATACTTGTCTGAAGACTGCGGAAATCCTGTACACTTGCTTGTACGTTCTCAAGGTCCGTAGGATCAATTTCAACATCCTTTGAAATAGGTTTTATGTGAGGTAACGTGTTATACAGCTCCATGACTCGTTCAAAACTATGTTCAGAAATCATATACAAAACACCTTTTGTATAGGAACGTTGCTCAATTTTTTTCAAAAGCAGTTGTACATCTTCTCGAGTTGGATCAATCGCGCCGAGTCGAACTTGTTCTTGATTTACAAAAAAACAAATTACCCCGAGGCGTACAGCGTCATCTTGTGAAATTTGCTTAAGAGATTCATGACTAATCGGAAATGATCCCAAATCTATATGCGGAAATCCAGAGGTAGCCGCTTTCCGTTGCACTTCTATTTCCTTTTCCTTGATAGACACCTTCTCCATTTTCTTTTCAAATTTTTCTGCTGTTTCTTCTGAGGCAACATGCAAGGGTGAGACAGAAGAAGACGCAGACGCCAATGCCGCATCATCCGTACTTCCGTTGATAGCGTCTTTCTGTCGAAACAAATCGTCAATTGAAGGAAGGTCACCCATACGGTTCACCACAATTATTTTCCTAACCAATGCAACACATGGCTTTTGAGTCCAGTCTTATGCATTTGCATAAAAAGATATGTCCATATTGCCGTGGTAAACGTAGAAAAGACAGCCGCCAGCAAAAACATGAAGAGTAAAAAAACGACAGCCGAGAGAGCAATACCAAGCACAAAAACAATACTGCTCGAAAACAAAAGCGCAAATAAATATGCCAAAAATGCTGGAAGAAGTGACACAAACACCGCAGTTACCAACACAAGTGAAAGGATAAGATCAAGGACAAATATGACAAATCCAACTTCAAGAGATACGAGCCAATGTTCCACAAACAACTTCCATCCCCCGACGAGGGATTGCAAGAGGGTATACTTTTCTACCACAAGATACCCAATCGCATACATTGCTACAATAGACATCACCAATGACACAGCAGCAGCAAACAAGAACACGAGCAAAAACAATATGGGTGATCCACCAAGCGAAAACAAAATTGGCCAAGAAAACAAGGCAACCAAGATACCCACCAAACCAAGAACTATTTTTTTCAGTATATTGACCGTAAATACACACCAAAATGCGCGCACGCCAGCATGCCAAGAAATACTGGTATCTGTTCGTTTTCCTCGACGGACACTCTCTGCGGTATTATGTACCAAGGCTCCCTGAGAAACGACTGCTAAAAAGGTAAATAATACACCAAATCCAACAAACACCAATAGCAGAAACAACATCCAACTCATCACCTCTCGTGGAATATCTGAAGTAATAAATCCGGTATAAAAAAGATCAGACAAAACAGCGATGCCTCCCCCTGGACGATATCCACGTGCAGTGAACCAAAGCTGCACCAGAGCATCAATAATTCCCATCTGGCCAAGGGCTGCGGCAAATAACCCAAATGGCCACAAACGATGTTCTTTCCAAGACAAATGCCAGCTATGTGCCAGCGCGGCTCTATAAAGTGGTGGTTTCATAAGATAAGAGGTAATGCAGCAAGTATATCACATGTTTGTGTGAAACAAAAAATCTCTGTTGGCTCCTGCGTACAAAGAAAGATTGCACTTCGCTTCGCTCCGTTAAGATTACATTCCGCTATCGCGGAATTAAGATTGAAGATTAGCTTGTGATCAAAGAACATCATGTAAAGTAAGATGCACATTAAATGGCGTGCAATCTTCAATCTTTTTTTTGCGTTAGCAAAAAAGTAATCTTTAAGTCTTTCATCCTCAACAAAACAACCCCGTAGCAACGGAGCTGTTTTGTGTATTCTTTCTGTTCATCTTTATTCTTTTCCATCCAGGATCGCCTTGAATTCAGCTTCTTCTACAGTCTCTTTTTCAAGAAGCAACTGCACCAATTTTTCCATCTTGTCTCGCTTTTCGAGAAGCAACTGTTCTGCGCGTTCACGCGCTTCGGTAAGGAGTACACTAATTTCTTCATCAATAAGTTCTGCAGTTTTTTCACTATAATTTTTTTGCTCATGAATTTCCTGCGCCAAGAAAATCATTTCTTCATTCTGACCAAAGTCGCGAGGACCAAGTTTATCACTCATACCATAGCGGAGTACCATGGCTTTTGCAGACTGAGTCGCACTCTTGAGATCACTGCTTGGCCCAGTGCTCAGAGATTCATGTCCATAGATCATACGCTCTGCGACAAATCCTCCCATTGCCATGGCCATGTCATCTTTAAACATCGCAATTGTTTTGTAACTAATATCTTCTGTTGGCATCGAAAGTGTGTATCCACCAGCCATTCCGCGGCCAATAATAGATACTTTACGAATAGGATCTGCATGTTCGAGAAAATGACCGACAATTGCATGACCAGCTTCGTGGTATGCTGTCATTTCTCTTTCTTTCTTGCTCATGACTTTGGATCGTTTTTGCGGGCCGAGCAAGACTTTTTCAATACTTTCTAGCACATCATCTTGATTGATTGTTTTTTTGCCTTTTCGTACAGCAAAAATTGCAGCTTCATTAAGCAAATTTGCCAAATCCGCACCCGTAAATCCAGGCGTGCGCTCAGCCAGTTTTTTCAAATCAACATCTGTTTCAAATGGTTTGTTGGCAGCATGGACGAGAAGAATAGCTTCACGATCCTTGATATCTGGCTTACCAATCATGACACGACGGTCAAATCGACCTGGACGCAACATTGCTGAGTCAAGGACATCTGGACGATTGGTGGCAGCCATGACTATGACACCAATATTTGGGTCAAATCCATCCATTTCAACAAGAATTTGGTTCAATGTTTGTTCACGTTCATCGTGAGAGCCTCCAAGGCCAGAACCACGCTTTCGTCCCACAGCATCAATTTCATCTACAAAGATAATTGCCGGTGCTTCTTTCTTTGCTTTACTAAACAAATCTCTAACACGAGAGGCACCAACACCAACAAACATTTCTACAAATTCAGAACCAGAGATATGAAAGAAGGGAACGCCTGCTTCTCCTGCAACCGCTTTTGCAAGCAATGTTTTTCCTGTTCCTGGAGGGCCCATCAGCAATACTCCTTTTGGAATTTTTGCTCCCATGTCTGCAAACTTTTTTGGATCTTTCAAAAAGTCAACGATTTCTTCGAGTTCTTCTTTTGCTTCTNNTGTCCAAATCCCATGGCTTTATTATTCATGCCGCTCACTTGGCGTGTCATGAAAAAGAGCAAGCCCACAAGAAGCAAGAGTGGCAACAAATATGGCGCGAGGACTGCCATCCAAAATAAAAACCCAGTTTGTTCTTTTATCTGAACGTCATCAATCATAGCCAGCTCTTCTGCTGTCACACCATAGGTTTGCATGAGTTCAGAAAACGGCTGCCCAGATTCTTTGCGTACTTCCAATTGCGTTTCCTCTGGATTGTCGAGTGTCGCATGGATAGTGCTTCCTTGGACTTCTATTTTTGAGACGGTATCAGCCTTGATTTCTGTCACGAGGCGATTGATCCCCACGATCTCTGGTTTTTCATTGCCATATTCTGCATAGCCCCACAGTCCTGCAGCGATAAATAAGACAAGAAAAATCAACGCAAAATTCTTCAACAATTGTTTCATAGAAATTGGATATTCAAAAAAACAGTCCTGCTAGTATAGGGTCAAACCCCCTCTTTGTCAATGGATGTTCTGCTTTTGGCACGTCGCCAGGTTGAAGGCGCTAAATAGTTGTATGGCACGGCAAATCCAAAACACAAGTACGTGGTATTCACGACGTGCTTCGTAAGATCTTTCACGGTTCGAAAACGTCTTGACGAGGTGTCGCAGACAAGGGTCAAATCAAGGCGTGTCTTCCCATATCTATGCAATTTTCGTGCAATATCAGCATCTTCACCAAAATTCAGCTCAGGATCAAAGCCAGATGTCTGTGCATATGCCTCGTGGGTACAGATCATATTGTTCCCAATAGGGCCAAGCGTACCACGAGACACAAGACGTACCAGTGGCACAAACAGCATATGAAAAAACCAACACGCGGCATTATATGCGTTTCCAGCATCATACCAGCGAAATCTTCCCCCCAAGCAAACAAGCCCAGGCTGCTGTTCAAAACGTTGGAGCGCTTCTGTGATATAGCGTGCCGGCAATCGGGTGTCTGCATCAATATTGAGAATATACTTTCCTCGCGCAGCAGCACTACCTCGTGCGCGAGCACGACCCACTCCTGGGATAGGTTCATACAGCACCAGCGCCCCATGTCCCTCGGCAATCAATGCAGTAGTATCAGTTGACGCATTGTCAACAACGATAACCTCCAGCGACTTCGTTGTGTCAAGTGCATCGATGGCAGCAAGGCATTGAGGAAGATAATTTTCCTCATTCCGAGCTGGGATAATAATGGATACATCTATATCGTAATTCATCATGTGACTATCATTTTTTCATAGAAAAAATAGGATATCTGACATTCCTATTTTCGTCAATGCTGGTTATTCGCACCCAACAGTAGTTTGTGCCCCAGCACCCCCGGCTCCACTCAGTGGATCTCCCGTCTGAGACGGCGAAATTATGGGGACACAATCCTCATACGTTTTATCTCCGCTTGCCACAAACAACCAACGGACTACCCATGTGGCACTGTATGAGAGCAAAATAATAGCCAATCCGATAATAGCATTCCGAAGAATACTTTTCCCCTTATCTACACGATCTTCATTTCCTGCTGAAGTAAGTATGAGGTACCCTGCATATATCATATATACCAAGAAAAGTGTTCCCAGAATAACTAAGAAAGACTGAATAACAGAAGCAATGACAATACGTGGATCCTTCACACGTCCCAAATCTGCTCCTTTGTCTCCAGTAAACGCCTGCGTCTGTTTCTGAACAGCTTCATTATTATAATTCACCTGTCCATCCATATAAAATTGTTCAGTCTCCAAGCCGCCACTACCTTCCGCTCGGACTACTCCCAAAGGGATACTGAACAATATACTCAAAGAAATAATGACTTCCAAAAAACGTTTCATAAAATTTTAAAAGAGTTTAATATGAATACTCTTTTTGTAGATAGTATCTGGCGCTTGATTATTTTCCTCATATACAGGATCGTATGTTGCGGCATTGTAGACTCTGCTTGTGACAAATCTTGTGATGCCGTATGCCAGAAGGACAATGACCAAACCAAGCATCGCGGCAACAGCAGTACTCGTGGATTTTTTGATACGATCTTCTTCTCCATGAGAGGTCAGTCTTACATATCCCGCATATACAATCAATACCAAAAAGAGCATTCCCATAAAACCAAGGACAATACTAATCACCCTACCAATATATTGACGAGGATCTTCTTTTTGCAATCCAGCACTTTCCCCAGCAACATCAACTTGTGTCTGTACTTGTTCTGTGAGGGTTTTTCTTTCAGGAGACGGTGCGCTAGGCTCGGCTGCATACAACACATATGGCTGTGACAAAAAAATCACAGCAAACAGGCTGAGCATACAGGTACGAGAAAGAAAAAAACGATGCATCATATACCTTATTGAGCAGTTCGCTTAAGCAACGCAGGCACCACAAACGCGGTAATACTGTAGGCTCCTACAGTAATAACAAGACCTATAATAGATTGCACAATAATTTTCTTTGCTTTATCAACCTGATCGCTCTCACCACGAGCAGTCATCCACAAATATCCTGCATAGACCATAAGACTTAAAAAGATAATGCCGACAAACGAAAGAATGGTCTTTACGACAACTCCCAATGTTTCTGCAAATGTCGTATCTGTTGTATGAGCGGCATCATACCCCGCCCTGTTCGCGGTTTCTTGCGTAAGAGTACTTCCTAAATCGAGTGCATAGGCATGAGATACAACACCAAGATAAAAGGCTAAGGAAATGGCTATGCTAATAAATCGTTTCATAAAATTTATGTATTGAAGCTCTGAGTTACAAATACGGTAATAGCGTAGGCACTCAATATAATAACAAGTCCTATCATAGAACCGGCAATAATTTTTTTGGCTTTGTCGACCGGTTCGCTCTCACCACGAGCGGTCATCCACAGATATCCAGCATAAATCATGAGGACAAGGAAAAATAACCCGACAAGAGTCAATAATGCATTAATGACAGTACCTACCACTGAACTAAGACTACTTGTATTTCCTTCACCAATACCAGCCCTCCCAGAAACAGTGGTCAAATGATCTGATGCATTTATCAAATTACCCTGTGCAAAGGCAGGAAAAGCAAACACCACTCCACATGCAACCATAAGGAGTACTCCTAAGAATTTTTTTTTAAAATATGACATATATATACGAATGACTCACAAAAATGATTCTTGCTAATAATTAAAATGAAAGTTCATAACATGTCTGGGTCGTACAAAACGTATCATACAGTGCCTGGCATTCGTTCTTTGAAGAGACGGATTGAAATTGCCATGTTCCCGATCCAAAAATTTCGTCAAAACTCGTTGTCTTTTCGCCTTCTGTTTGGCAACTTGCTTGTGTGGTTATCCGCCACTCCCACATAGTCGCACGAAGCTCTGTTGGATTATCAGATGGATGACGTACCTTATCAAAACAACATCCCACTTTTGTATAATCAGCAGTATCAGCACCGCTGTCGTTTCCAGTATTGGAAATCCCTTTGATCACTCTCGTTGTCATAAAGCTCGTCAACGCATATGATCCAACAATGATGACTAATCCTATCGAAGCCCCCACAATAGTTTGTCGTGCTTTTTTGATACGTTCTTCATCCCCACGTGCAGTCATCCAATAAAACCCAGCATAGAACATGAGAATAAAAAATATAATACCTACGGATGTTAACACGCCTTTGATAATGGTCCCGGTATACGTAGGAATATCATTCTTTGCTAACCCAGTCCTGTCAACAACATCACCGAGCATACTTGGAGCATCCGTCACTGTTTTTTTTGCTGAGACATACGATGTTGGCACATATACCACCATTGCAAGGACAGCAAAAAGAAAAAATTGTATGAACTTACGACTCATGTGCTATGGATTAAACAATCGCATCATTATTTTTCTCTTGCGTAGGTAACCACATTTGCCCATCCGACTTGATTGTTGAATTTTACGACGCCCCAATGGGTAGATGGGCCAGCAAGGGCATTGCTACATTTTTCAAATTCTTCACCATCAGGCATGGTCGCAATAACAGTACCTTGTGCACTAGGCGTTTGGACTATGGCAAGACCTGTTCCATCAGTGACTGTATTTACATACAGAGTCGTAGGCGTTTTACAGGTCAATGGTTGAGCATCAGCTTGTGGTGTTTTTACAGCATTTGCATTCACACTCTGGAAGACAAATGTCGTGATGGCATATGAAGCAAGCACAATAATAATTCCGATAATAGCCGCAATTATCGTGTCTAATGCCTTTTTGGCATCATCCTCTTTTCCACGAGATAACATCCAACGAAATCCACCATAAATCATTAACGCAAAAAAAATGACCGAAATCATTGAGAGTGCCGTTCCGACAACATTTCCAATAAGGGTGGGGAGACTTTTCCCATATTTGGTTAAATGGGCTGCGTCAGCAGTAGCATCTAACCCGTACGAATTATCGGCCGTACACAAAATAGGAAGAGAAAGGAAAAAAAATACTGCTACGATACTATATGTGTAAAAAAATTTCTTCATAAAAATTGAGACGATTAAGGAGCATTATATGGAGAATTCGTGGTCACTTCATAGAAATTTTTCACGACAAACTCCGTAATTCCATACGACGCCAGTATGATAGCAACTCCTATCACCGCTCCCCATAAAATCTTCTTTGCCTTCTCTACCCTATCTTCATTTCCCGCAGAAGTCATCCACAGAAAGCCCGCAAAAATAACAAGGACCAGAAAAATGAGTCCAAGAAATCCAAGAACAAATTGGATGACTCGTGCAATGCTTACTCGTACATCTTGATCAGACAGACCTGTATACGAACCGTAATTCACCCCCAAAGGATCATTGGAAAGGGACGGATTTGACGCAAATGCAGGAACACTCTGGAGAAGTCCGAGACTGCCGACAAGGATGAGGCTGATTGCGAGAAAAGTTCGTTTCATACGGGAGAAAGGTTATACACTTTTTTCAGGAAAAATGTACAACAACGCAATATGCGATATACGAGACCTTGCAGATGCAAGGTCTCGCATATTATGAAAGGTTATTGGATGTTCAAGTCAGTGTCAGAAAGGCCACTTGCACTTCCAAGTTGCTGGACGACGAATGTCGTAATACCCCATGCAAAGAGGATGATAGCAAGACCAATAATACCTGCAAAGATAGTCTTTCGCGCTTCGCCAACTTTGTCTTCATTACCGCCTGCCGTCATCCAACGGAAACCACCGATGAGGATGATAATGACAGCGATAAGACCAAGGAATCCAAGAAGTACATTGATAAGTCCGATAACAGCATCATCAAGAGCTCTGTCGCCAAGACCAATATCAGTACCGTAATCGAGTCCATATCCTGTATCTGCAGGATCATTCCCAAGTGGTGCTACGGCACATTCTCCGCCAGTACCACAGATTTCTCCAGTATCACAGTTTGCATCCGTAGTACAAGTGTCTCCTACGTTTGCAGAGGCACCAAGAGGAATCATAAGCAATGAGAGGAAAGCAGTTGCTGCAATCATCAATGTGACTCTATATTTTGATATTCCAAAAAGAATTGTATTTGTCATGAATGTCACCCCCTTTCCTGGGTAAAGATAGACACACAAAAACTTGTGTAGGACGCATATTGCGTCAAATTCTATAGGATATATCTAGCCCACAGAATTCGACGAAACATATTTTTTTATACCTGCCCGTATTGTATCAGCATTACACACGAATGTCACGTTCTTTTCCACACATTACTTTTTCACACAATTGGTTGTGGTCTTTACGAGGTAATTCTTCGATGCCCAGCCTTCTACATTTTCAAAAAAAACATGATAGTACTGTCCTTTTGTCTCTGTGACTAGGATACAATCAGATCCTTTTTTCAATTTTTTTTCAGTCGCTTTTGCTGATGACGTCGGCTCTGTTCGAATGGGAATCGATCCTGTTGCTTTGCCATATTTGTAATACTCACCCTGTTGTGTTGACGTTTGTGAAGCAGTATTGTTTGCGACGGGACTTGGTCCTCCACACCCAGCAGCAGACACGTCTTGTGACGTCATACGCTGTATCTCCGTGGATAGCACCCATCCTAGCACGGTAGGATTTGTTGGATCCTTAATTTCAATATAATTATTTTCTTGTTTCCCTGTAGCGACGATACAATTTACGCCCGGAGATTTTTGAAAAGGGATGGTCGACCGTAATACAACATTGGTTTTTGGTTCAACCCACAAAGAAATAGTTTTTCCATCAACTTGCTGATAATAATCGGTGGTCACCTGAGTTTCACTCGTTCCATTCACAGAGGTATTCTCCAACGAAGCATTACCCGTTAAACCTGAAATAAGCGTATATATGATGCCATATGCACCAAAAATCACAAACAGCCCAATGACTGCCCAAATCATCGTCTCAGTCCCCTTTTTCACTCGTTCTGCATTCCCAGCAGAAAGCAGCCAATACGCACCACCAACGAGAAAGACCAATAACGTCAGAGAACCTGCAACAGCAAGCCCCTTAAACACAGCATTTCCTAATATCAGTCGAATATCAGTGACGCCACTCGTGCTTGAGTCGGTTCCACCAATAGGATTAACCAAACGTACTTGTGTCACAGGTATATTTTTCGAGGCATATGCAGAGGTCGGTACAAGGACCATGAATGAAAAGACAACCACGGATAGCATGACTCTGACAAATGATGTTTTTTTATAAAACATAACAAACCAACACACAAATAAATATACTACTTTATGATACGAAATTGACTTGATACTCCGACGACGTCGAGAATAAAACTAATCAGGGCATACGCACTAAACGCAATAATCAATCCTACAATAGCAGCCACCAAAATATCTTTCCCTTTTTTTACTCTTTCGCTATTCCCCATGGAAAGAATCATCATAAATCCACCATAGACAAAAAACACAAATGCTAACGACCCTATAATACCAAGAGCAAATGTCCCAATATTGATGACCAACTGTAATAAATCATTCACATTTCTACACGTCCCGGTAAATGCACAATCTGGCAAAGGGCCTGCGTACCCTGCTGGTCTATTATATGAAGAAATATCAATAGCTGCATTTACCGGTTTTGCGGTACTCGAGTTCTCGGCACTGGTGTCTGATTGTGTAGCAGCATCAGTCCGCCACGAACATCCCAACAAGACCCCACTAGCAGTCGATTGATCAACACAATCACTCTCACTTTGCAATTCTGCTATCTGAACAGGTTCACCTGATGCTTCACCTGGCTTACCCGGGTCTTCAATATAACAAAAGCATGCACCTTCAATAGCCGCAATCTGCTCTGGTGTAGCCGCAATCTGCGCATGTACTCTTGCTGGGGAAAAAAATACAAACACACCCGCGAGGAGGAGAAAGCATATACGTTGTACAGTGAAATAGTTATCCTTCATACATACCAATTACAATGTCTGCTGAATGAGCGTGGCCGCATTTATCACGTACTGTGCATCACGCTTCAATTGACTTTGTCCATCTGCATATGGCAAAAGATAATTTGTCATAAGCTGGGACAACGCATCTTTTGCTTTGATGACATTTCTTCCAAGATACCAATTTTTTGCAGTAAGAATACCCGATACAAAAGGAGCTATATCTGAATTTTGTTGCTGCGCTGCCACTTGAGAGCGCAACGGTGACGGCTGATGTGTTGCAGCGGTGTACGCCGCAATATTCTCAGGTGTGGTCATAAATCGTATAAAATCCCACGCTTCATCCTTATGCTGAGATTTTTTTACGACAGATTCCACCCAATAATTTGCTACGTTTACAGGAGCACTTTCATTCAACTGAGGGATAGGGATAACACCGAGATCAAGCTGCGGCGCCAAACTCCTAATACGATTGTAATCAAACGCAAACCCAAAATAAAATGCAGATCTTCCACGAATAAACACGGTAAGCGCACTATCCTGCTTTTCATTCCAACTGTAGACTTCTTTGGTTGGTCGAGCAAAATCGGTATAAAAACGTAATGCTTCAAGCGTTGGATGACTCACGGTTACCTTTTCCATACCACTGGCAAACGTGACAGCACCTTCTTGCATAATGCGCACTCCATTTTGGAGGAGCAACAATGCAAAGATATCACTTGCATTCTCTATATTATTTCCGGTTCCTAGCGCAACGCCAGATTGTACAATATCGCCAACAGCATTGATGCGCGTTGTTTCTTTGACGGCTTCTAAAAATTCATCCCATGTTTTCGGTGGCTCAGGAATACCAGCAGTATCAAGAATAGTTTTATTGTAATACAGTCCAAGTGTATCTAGAGCTAGTGGCAATCCGAATATACTTCCTCGAAGGATGACATCCTCAGATACGGTTCCGACAAAATTTGACTCAATACCACGAATGCTTGGCATGACAACAGTCTGTGGGGTGACAGATACGGTTTGAGAAAATTGACTGCCAGAGACCACGACATCAGCAACATTTACTGAAGACGGCATTGGGTCAAGGCGTGGTGCATATTCACGAAGCCAGTGAATATGCGTTGAAATAATATCCGGTCCTATATCATCAGCAAGAGCGTTTGTAAACAACGTATCAAATTCATCATATCGCACTTGTCGAACAGTAATCGTGACATACGGACGAATTTGTTTGTATGCATCGGCAAATTTTTTGAGTTGGTCGACATCATCAAAAACAGTCCAGTAAGTAAGTGTTATGGGCGAAATTGATGCTTGTTCTTGTTGGGATAAGCCTTTACATCCAAATCCAGAAAAAAGAACCAGGCAACAAATGATAGCAAAAGAAAATGTTGTATGTCGCATACATCGTATAAACTTATGGAGTACCTGTATCATACTACAGAATCGATATTATAGAAATGTTTGCAAGACAAAACCGACAATAGCATAACTTGCAAAGATCACAATAATGCCAAGTGCCCCCCAAAGCAATGTTGCCAAGGCACGTTGTATATGGTCAGGATTCCCTCGTGCTGTCATCCACAAGAAACCACCATACAAAAATATAAGAAGTGCAATACTCCCAAGAATATTCAACAACATCTGTATCACATACCCAGCTATGATAGAAATAGATGACGTGCCAATAGGATTCAACATAGTCACTTGAGGATATTCTATAGCAAGTTGCTTGTCGGGAAGACTATTCAAAATCAGACTACTGCAAGAAATTTTTGCACCATCAGATTCATCTAATTTGAGACATTGGGTAAGTGTAGAAAAAAAATTTCCATTTGTATGCACTTTCATTGGCAATACAGCTTTGCAAGCTTCCAATGTTTTATAAAAAGAAGGCGCACATGCTAAGAGATCATCTGAACAGGCGCAATATTTTTCTCCAGCAAGGGTACACATTGCCTGCAATTGTTGTGGTATTTGACTGGTATTCCCATATCCCCATGGAGGCAAATAATTTGTGCCCGCCTGCGTATTGCACATACCAGGATACACGACATAGTGATACCGGGCATTGTCCGGGGAGAAAAGAGGAAGTGGCTTAGTGATATCCAATGTTTCTGCTTCTATCCAATCTCTTTCAGTAGCGTTAGGTTCACAAGAATAAAAATTGGCTAATTGGTCAGCTGGAGGAAAATAAAATACGTTCGTAGGATTTAGTCCACCATATATACTCATATACAGTTGATCCCAGTGGCGCTGATTGCTTCCCAACATTGTACATTGTGTCGACACCTGAGGTGCACGAGGGACACAGCAGAAAGGATTGCCCTGAATAAATGTTGCAAGAGTCCTGGCTAGATCTTCCAATTGTGCCTTTACCAGCAATCGACGCAGCGGAAGGCTTGTCATCGTTAACCCTTTCTGACAAAGCGGTGACCCTGGCGCCTCTTTTTTTACCTCCAGATTAGATGTCGTTCCTCCTTGTCCATCAAGTTGCACGTTTGTGAGCGCAATACAATTTTTTGATACCTGACTCTCCCTGTAGGTCATGGACGTTGGCTCAGGTGGCAATCCCGACGTAGAAGGTCCAAATCCATAGGCTCCCAACAACCTACCACTGTAGGTATTTGCGGGACAGCGTTCTCCGGCATCTGTATTGACGACAGATACCTCGGCGCCTGTATCAAAACTATAGCACGTATCTGCACCAGCATTATTTTCTTCAAAATACACACAGCACATTTCTTCCGCAAAAACCATCCGCGCTGAAAACAGGAAGGAAAAACCGAACACACATATACCTATTGTTCTCCTCCATGCCATTCGTGTCATAGCTACGTCAATAGAGTAATAACTTTTTTCTATAATCCTTAGAGAAATACTTGCAATACAAAACCAACTATGGCATAGCTTGCAAAGATCACAACAATACCGAGCCCACCCCACAATATTGTCGCCATAGCTTTTCCAGTCTGTTCAGCTTTTCCATGGGCAGTCATCCATAACACACCCCCATAGATAAAGACAAGTAACGAAATACTTCCCAAGAGCTGCAACAAAGATTGGATGACTCTTCCTAAAAGGGATTGTACAGTCACACCACGTATTGGATTGAGTGAACTTGTCTGAAGATTGGTAATCTTATTTTTTATCAAAAAATTTTCTGAGTCCACACTTGTCTTTGTAGGAAGAATAGCAGACCACTTTTTTTTATACACATCAATAATAGCAGTGCATTCCGTTTCTTGAGGACCAGCAATATCACACTGAACTTTTCCTTGTGACAAATCAACGCATTTTTGTCTATCAATACTTGGATTTGTTACTTCCTCACATGTGGATGTCAAGACAACATCGCTCTTGCCTGTGACTTTCATCGCCGTTCTTTGTGATTCCCAAACAGTATCATCCGAAATACAAAAACACCAAAAAGACCCACCATACGGAGATTCTTCAGCAGGTTCAGGAGTACCAGTAGATGGCGTATTGACAACACAATCGTTTCGCTGTTGACACTCTTGGGTAGTATTCGGAACGCTTACGTCGCCTTCGCAAACACATACATCGTTTTTAGAAATGACAGAACATTGTGGCAAAGTGGCACACTCTGCTTTTGTTGACGGAGGTGGATACTCCCCAGCACAAGAACAAAAATCATTCTCATTCGCAAAAGAATACTGTGGAAAAAGAAGAATCAATGAGACAATGACGAGCCTTATGAGTTTCATTTTCCGTATATTCATATTCCTAAATATTTCACAAGAAGTCTACAATTTCACCTTTAATTTCTTCATCTTTCATGGCAAAATGAAGCGTCGCTTTGAGCAAGGAAAGTTTGTCTCCAGTATCAAAATACTGTCCATTGTACTCATAGGCAAAAAACTTTTTCTTTTGAGCAAGTGCATTTGCCGCATCAGCTACCCACAATTCTCCATCTCTTCCTTTTCGTACTTTTTCAAGATAAGGCCAGATATCTTTTGTGAAAATATATCTCATTCCTCCGACGATCAATCCTTCTGGAGATACATCTTCGATAGCAGGCTTTTCTTCAAATTTACTTACGGTATACAAACGATTTTCTCCTGTTGATTTTCCATAAATATTTCCATATTTTGTCATCGCCTGCTTATCTGTCAGTCGCTGTGCACCTATCACAGAAGCTTGTTTTTTGTCGTATACTTTCAAAAGTTGCTTGATAACAGGTACTTTTGCATCAATGACACTGTCACCATCTGAAAATGCAAATGGTTCATCACCCACAAATTCTTTTGCACAAAGGAGTGCATCCCCATTCCCTTTTGGAGAGGATTGTCGCGTATAAAAAAACTGAACTTTCTTCGTAAGTTCTACCAATTCAGCTATACGATCATATTTTCCACGTTCTTTGAGAAAAAATTCTTGATCATGATTGCGATCAAAATGATCCTCGATGGAACGCTTATTCCAACTCGTCACAAAAATAATTTCTTTGATACCACTTGCCACCATTTCCTCTACAATGTATTGCACAACAGGCTTATCGAGTATCGGAAGCATTTCCTTTGGCATGGCTTTCGTGGCAGGCAAAAACCGAGTACCGAGCCCGGCAACAATAATGACTCCTTTTCGTACTTTTTGCTTCATATATTCATCATAATTAGACGTTTTGTAGTATATCAGATTACACGGATCTATACCAAATACGGTGTACATCCACGTAACTAAAAAAGGAGTGACGAACGCAAGTTCGTCTCTTAGCAAGGGTATTGCCGCTAACTAACGAACTTGCGTTCGTCACTCCGCTTCATCTGTGTATGTCTTTGCCGGCTCCATAGTCCCGCAGGGCTGTGGAGCCTAGGTGCCCACACGGAAGTACAATAGAAACACGGATTCAATAGATTGAACGGATATTCACTGATAGTAGACAATAAAAATCTGTATGGATCTGTTTCATCCGTTGAATCTGTGTATCTATTGTAAACACTTTTTTTATCTCTCGTTTTTTAGATTTTTTGCATCATGTTTCAAGTTCTTCCCACGAAATCAACTCATACGTTGGTTCAACAGGGAATCCAGGTGGCACCATATACCGCAAATTTGCGTCATAAATGTATGATGTATTTACAAAGCCACTGATAACAGGATTTCCCCACTTTACCCCTCCGCCTGCGTACGAGATTTGTGAACCAAAGATGGTGAGAGAACTCTTGATGCTATTTTGATACGCTGGTCGATAAATCTTCTTGAATTGAGACAACAGCGCAGCCTCTATGGTCAATGTATCTGGCGTATTACGCGGATACACGATACTCCCCTGGGCGATCAAACCAAGAACATCATCGGATTCTTTTTCCACGTATGTAATATTGCCTACAGGATAAATTTCCTGATATGTACTTTCCAAAACAGGAAATCTTCCGGCTCCTACGGTAACATGTCCATTCACTACCCCTTCGACCCAGACATCATCTTCCACAAAAATAGCACCATTTGCCGGGATGGTATAGGTATCATCATGGGTTTCATCTCGAAGATCATAATAGACCGTACCAGAATAGCACCACCCATTGTACACCGTCTTACAAATATCAGTGTACCCCCTACGTCTTGTCACGACATACATATCAAAGGTACCATCTGCATTGAATATCATATGATATCCTTCATCACCTGATGAATAGAAATGCAATCCTCCATCGTCAGCGGCATCTTTAATATTTGATAGATCTGTAGTGATCGCACCAAAATCTTTTGACGGCACAGGAAAATCCCAAAATGTGGTCGGTCCACCATCACCCCAAATACCTGGTTTATCTTCAGTTTCTCCTGAGGGGCGATAGGTTTCTTTTGCACTTTGCAAGATTGAATCTGTTGTTCCATTAAATTCTATCCCGCCATTTGAATGCACTTTTCCATGCACTTCAGTGGTATGGCTGAAACTCATATCAGCATTCTCTACAAAAGAAAAATCTGTCAGTGCAGGATATCCAACACGCACACCAATAGTACGCGTTGCATTTGGCTGTGCGACTGTCCATCCTGTAGAACGAAAATTCACAATGGTAGTGCCAGAAAGTGGAGGATCGATATCAAGAGAAAAATATCCAATAACATCACCATTTTTGTCCTCAAATGCATGGACATAGGGTCCCACAGCGCCAGTGCCATCCTGATAGTCCTCAGGGCTATGCGCAAGATGCCATCGATAATAGTTTATCCCTGCTTCAGCAATGTGAAACGACAAATCACGAAATTGTTTTCTATTCGATGCCTGATTTTCAAACATGGCATAGCTCGACACACCCATGACAATCATGGTGAACGCAAGCGACCCAAAAATCATGACGAAGAGCAACAGATTGCCATGTGTGTCTTTGGAGAAAGCGTATAATTTTCTAAAAAATCTTTTCATATAACAAATATCAGATAGCAGATATCATTTTCTCTAAACCCTGAATCATTGACCAAAGCATTGCTCCCATTTCGTCAAGTTTTGAAAAAATACTTTCATACTGTTTTTTTGTGATCCATTTTCTTTCATAGGCCAATACAACCAAATATTTAGATTCCCTCAATGAGCCATAGCTTATCTCAAAAAAATTTAATTTTACCTTTTCCTTTCTACGACCAAAGCCTTCAAGATAATTCAACATAATCGATACCACCGCACGTCTTAATTGATCTGAAGCGCCGTATCGTTCTTCTTTGGGGAATTGGGAGACAATATCATATACTTCCATGACACACTCGTGAGTCAATCTTTTGAATTTTTTGTAAAAATCCTGTTGTGTCATGCTATTTGTTATTTGCTATCTGAATCAATTACTCTTCAAATTCCGTATACTCACGACAGCTTCTACATGGAGTGGCACAGGCGTCGCTGTCGGATCTTTTTCAAGTTCGAGTTGCATACGCACAACTCTGATATCTGTCAGATCGTCCGGCACAATCAATGGCGTACTCGTGACAGGATAGGTCTCATTATAATATTCAAAAAGTGAAATGTTTTTTGTAATGTTGACGACTGATTCTGCGATGGTGATAACAAATTCTTCCCCATTGTAATTCAGCGGATTGCCACTCGGATTGATAACGCCTTTTTTCAAATCAGTGCCATCAATCCAAAACCGTACTTTTTCTCGTCCTATGTCATCGTCCACATTTGCATAAAACACAAATGCGGTACTTGATGCCGCGGCGATAGGATAGCTCCCAATACTCGACGTTTCTGCGCGACGCACATCATCGACAAATTGCTGCACTGCAGCACGTCCATCATTTTGTGTGGCAAGCTGTTCCCAAATAATATTTGTCGAGCGAACACTATGAATCAATATCCACCCCACAGCAACAGAAATAAGCGCAAACATGCCAAGCGCGACCATGACTTCCATGAGCGTAAACCCTTTTTTTGTTGCTTTCGGCTCACACATATTATTCACCTTGTAATGACACCGTAAACTTCGTGTATCCATCAACAGAAACATTACTGTTCTCTGCCTCATATCCTGTAGCACTGACGGTCACAGCATACTCAGTTGCAGACAACCCACCAAAGTATACCTGACCTGGAGGCGTACAACTGTTTGTGTAGGTCAATGATATGTTTGAAATGGTGGGGGTGGAGGTGGTCGAGGCAGTACTCAGGTATGCCATATATCGCATATAGCGGTCCCCATCATGCACGTCTGAAATGACCGTACTGCCAGGAGTATAATACGTCCCAGCTGTACCATCCGGACCAAGATACTCCCAAGAAGAGGGACTCGTACTCGATGCTGTAGCTATGTGAAATTGCACTGAGTTTATACCTGTTTCGGGTGGCTGACTGAGTGGCTCCCAAATAATATTTTGATATGTTGCATCAAGCCCAAGATCAAACGTAGAAGACTCTACCCACCCGGACGATGCATACTCACCCGCAATTTGTCGAAGGGTCATATTCCCAACAGATGACAACACATCTACATTGCTATCATCATCAAAAAATCGTGTATTGTCTCCAATCATTTCTTGTCCAGATCCACCAGACCAGTCGGTCTGCCCTACCGTTCCAACGCCAGTCACTTTCTCTTCACTATAACTCGTAGAGGTAACCAACACCGTGGCATTTGCAATCGGCTGGCCGGTGACACTGTCCACTACATCCACACGAAGTGCGTGCGTGGTCGCTGTGCCGAGAATCAGCTGCACTGGTTGCGACACACCAGGAAGCAAATCAATACGTTCATTGGGGATAGAACCTATAATATCATAACCAGTTACATCAAACTGATACGTATCCCAAACAAGATCACTAAATAAATACTCCCCACTTCCATTTGTCGTGACATCTTGATCGACGGTATATACATCCGGCGTTATGCCAATACGCTTTGTCCCGACCAATGACACATCTGTCGAACCTACTGGCACACAGGACGCATTGAGTGTCTCGACACTCATGTCAGCGACAAGGTCGATAGAAAAAGTCATTTCTATAACGTTTTGCGCAATCACCGTACCAAATGGTTTTGCCGGATTTGGATTTGAGACCGTCGAAGATACCGTTTGATCTGTGGTGTAACCTTCTTTTGTCACAGTGATAGCATATGTTTCTATGCCTGCAGCCAAATCCACAATTGCCAAATGTCCATCATTGTCAGTCGTATCATAAAAATCGTATGTAGGGTCAGTAGCTGTCGACACCACATGCACAGTGGCACCTTGGACAGCATGCCCATTTGCATCAAATACTTCTACAAAAAGTGCCCCGTGAGTAGGATCTCCTTCAAGATATTTTGGCGCAATGTACGTACTCATGATCACAGGCTCTTTCTGATGGCAACTCGTACAGATGACTGAAATATCTACCAATTTGTAATCAGCAGGAGACAAATCTTGCGGCTCTCCATCTATAGTCCCATCAAACGGATCGTCGATATTACGAATTGTACGGGTGATTTCAAAATCAATACTGTTGCGTGTCGTTGTCACAGTACGTTCAAGCAGACCAGACGGACTTCCATTGATAATACCCACATCATAAAATGACATGTTTCGAATACTCTCAATTTGTTCGTTCAGGAGTGATGTTTCGATAATACGTACTCGAGAATTGTACACAAGTTTGAACACAAACTGAATCCCCGAATAAATGCCAATCGCAAAAATAGCAAAAATTCCTACGGCAACGACAATTTCGAGGAGGGTGAAACCATGTTTGTGCTTTGCGGTATAATTTTTTGTATGTGAGGATTGCATGACAGGCGTTTATTCAGATAACAGATAGCAAATATCAGACAACAATCTAAAAAATATGTTATTTGTTATTTGTTATATGCTATTTGATTTCAAGTATATCAAAAAACTCCCAATAGAGGGAGTTTATTCTGGTAACAAATCCCAAATCATCTGAAACCAAATACGATAGGTTTCTGCAAGTTTTGGATGTATCATCACAAATATCGTTCCATCTTCTCCAAAATTTCCAACACCTGCACTGGTAAACGTTACGACATAATCACCAAACACATCGACCACACCAGGCGTAGCACATCCTTCTGGTAAAAATTTGTACGTACCACCAACCTGATCTAGTACTTGTGGCAATTCTATTTTTACACGAGGATCATACAATGTTTTGTATGTCAGATTTTTTTTCTGCATGGTCTTTTGAAATTCTTTCAAAAAAATATCTTCTATGCCAGGCGTAAACCACAATCCTTTTGCTCCCAAAAAATACGTATCTTCCCCAACACGAACCATGTCACGCATATAATTTTTGTATCCTTCTATTCCTTTATAGATGTATGCAGCCTCAGTAGGAGGATCTTGTTCATACAAATCATGCAGAATAGGAAGAACATCTGTCAATTTTTTTTCTTTTTCTTTCAACACTTCCAATAACTTGTCTGGGTTTACCGCTTGAAATATATGTTCTTTCGTATGAAAAATACGAAAAACGAGCCCTTTTTTGATAAGTCTGTTGAGTGTGTCATACACATTGCGTCTCGGCACGTTTGCATGAAGAGAAATAGTCGTCGCACTTGTTTCTCCTGTGGATAAGAGAGTCTCGTATATCTTTGCTTCATTTGGAGAAAGCCCTATTTCTTGCAAAATTTCGCTGTACATAGCTTTTTTACTTATTTTTTTATGGTGATACTCCTCACCATAGGGTGATATTTCACACGTATAGTTTATCCTGTAGGGTTTACCTTGTCAATCCACAAAGGAAGCGGATGACATCGTCAAGTCTGTGCTCGCAGAGAACCCCTGACTCCACGTAAGTAAATTGGAGGGATACCGTTGATAATACTCGTGTGTACAAACAGCGATGCCTTGTATGTACTCCTTACGAGTGCAATGAAGAATCAGCTGAAGGACGAAAATAATGGTCACCCCTGGTTCTCCCACTATCCAGGGACATCCCCCCCTGATGAAGCACGGTGTTTCCTTAATATATTCGGTGAATTGAAGTACGGATGCATTGTCATCATCTCCGAGAAGACCACAGAAGATGAGGAACAAAGCATAGGCCTAGCGTGGAAACGGTTAAATCTTGGAATACCCATCGTCTGGTGCGATGTAAAGAACGACGGCTCAGTGTGGTGGTTTAGAATATTTTCACCCAGGGATCCGTTCACGGTACTGGTAGAAAATATCCGAGGACTCATCAAAAAATGAAAAGGAGTGGCGACCGACGTCGAGCACTTGCTCCGTCGGTCGCCCACAAACAAAAACCCACGAATAAATTCGTGGGTTTTTGTTTGTACTATATATTTCGTATAAAAGAGTATATCAAAAATATACTCCTCGTTTCAAAAATTGAATGAGGGACTCCGATCGCGTGATCGAAGTCCCTCTGCAGTGAAGACAGGTCTCTTGACAACGACTATCAGCGCACCAGTGAATTCACAAACGCTGTCAGGGATTCAGGAACAGCGTCAACACCGTTGCTGATCTCTTTCCACTTTGTGCCCGATGAAGCATGTGCGGCAAACATGTCCATCAGCACGTCTTCATCGAGTGCCAACAACTGATGCAACACACAGTCCTCAGACGTTCTCATAAAACCAAACGGCGCAATGCTCTCCCTGGCGAGCCTATTGAACAAATCCAATGGCATGTACTCATGTAAATCCATACCAGTCACTTTTTTAAGCACACGGGCATGAAACACGGTACAATTTGATCCGTTTGGTGAGAGTGGCACACCATAGTGCGCAGACCAGCTCCGCGACTGGAACATAGGCAACGGAATCTCCCCAGACTCATACGCTGCATATATCGTTTCAAGCAGTGAAAACTGCTGAGAAGAAAAGAGCGGCGTAATATCCAACTCATCCTGCACCCACCGCCAATCCACAAGGTGGTTTCCCAAAAAACCAGGGATTCCATTTGCGAGATTTCTGTTCCCCTCCTCGGTGACGACACGACCAGGACCAATCAAATGTGGATATCGGTGGAGTCCAGCATTAAAATGGTACAACTGCCCTGAAAGAATGAGCTGAAAACCCCCCCACGGATCGCCTTGCCTGCCAGCATCGGTATACAGCACCCTACAGTGTAACGGATGCTTAGACAGACGAAGAATATGGATGATACGACGTAGCACACCATAAGCTATTGAAGGTTTTCCTTCCCAACAATAACCAGGAGAATCCTTTGGCGTTTTGAAACGCCGTTGCGCAGAAGGCACTATACACATGTGTGCATAGGATTCACAAGCACGAATAGTCTTCATCATCTACCCTCCCAAAAAAACAAGTCTTGAAAACAAAACCCCTTCTCTCTCGAGAAGGGGTTACTTTTATAATTGAAAAATATCAAAGCAACACGTTCTCGAAAGAGGAAGTGTTGCGACGACGAATTGTGACGCTTTTTGAAAATTTCATAGTATTTGTACAGTATCATTCAATGCAGTCCCTTGTCAAATCGCTTCCATCACATCAGCAATCATTCGGTCAATCAATCGCTCGGCTTCTGCCATCACATCGCCAACAAACTTCTGCTCTATCAAATCCTCCTGTTGCTCACGAATCAAATCTTCTCGCATCGCAAGAAGTTCTTGTTGATGCCCAGAAATTTTTTTCTTGAGTTCATCGACTGCTTTTTGATCTTGTCTGAGGGAAGATGCATCATCATTGTCAGCAAGCTGTAATTGCTGGCGAAGCTGTTGAATTTGTTGCTTCACGGCATGCATGTTCATCACGATATTTTTCATCTGTTGCTTGCTCGACTTCACATCTTTGACAATCATATCTGCACGCTCCATCGCTGCGGCAGCTTCGGCTTGTGCATCCATTTCAAATCGTTCTCGTGACGGTTCAACTTCTCTTCTTGCTTTTTCCAATTGTGATTCTGGGTGCTGTGGTTGCATAGTACACATATGGTAACACGACAAAACAAAAAACCACAAGCCTATCGCTCGTGGTTTTTTGTTCTTGTTACGTGTTATGTGTTTTGTGTCCCGCAAAGTGGGATCCCGCTTTGCGGGACTACGTGAAATTACTCTCCAATAAACGTCCCCGCTTGCAAATCCCAGAGCTTCCTATAAAACCCATGCTTCTTACGAACAAGCTGCTTATGCGTGCCATCTTCTACAATCTCACCATCTTCGATCACAAGAATACGATCCATCGACATGATGGTTGATAAGCGATGCGCAATCACAATAACGGTTTTATTTTTCATCAGATTATGAAGCGCGTCTTGAATCAATTTTTCTGATTCAGAATCCAGACTTGATGTTGCTTCGTCGAGAATAAGAATCGGTGCATTTTTCAGAATCGCGCGCGCGATCGCAACACGTTGCCGTTCACCACCAGAGAGTTTTACCCCACGTTCTCCGACATAGGTTTCATACTTTTCTGGAAAGCTCTCAATGAATTCATGCGCATGCGCAAGCCGTGCCGCCTCGTAGACTTCTTCATCAGTTGCCTCTGGTCGCCCATAGCGAATATTATCAATCAACGTTCGATGAAAAAGAATAGGATCCTGTGGCACATAGCTCACATGCTGCCACAGACTCTCAAGTGTGACATGAAGAATAGACTGTCCATCAATTTTCAGCGTACCGCGCGTCACATCGTGCGTTCTGAGCAACAATTTTACAATAGTAGACTTCCCTGCCCCCGAGTGTCCGACAAGTGCAAGACGCTGTCCTGCAGGAATCGTAAGATCAAATTTTTTGATAATTGATCTGGTCTTATTGTATTGAAAAGATACCGTATCAAACACAATTTCTCCCTTTGTGACGACCAATGGCGCTGCATTCAGACTATCTTTGATCTCATGCGGCGTTTCGAAAATCTCAGTCATTTCTTCTGCGTCAGCGAGACTTTCGTAATAATCACGGATGTATCTGCCCACATCCCAGAGCTTATGGAAGAGTCCAATCACATATGTCTGGATGAGGAAGAAATCACCAATCGTCAGTTGCCCTTTTTGCCAAAAAATGACAGCAATATACATCATGCCAAATTCAAGAAGAAACATGAGCAGCACTTGGATTGTTTCGAAGATCTGTCCGAGATTCCATGTGAGTGTATTCAAATACCGAAGTCGTTCTGATACATTGCCGAAATACGTTTTTTCTCGTTCATACCCATTAAACAATTTTACATTTTCATGATTGGTAATCGTATCAGCGAGGACGCCTGTCTGTTTTGAATCTTGTTCACTGCGCATGATGTCATACTTCAGCTTATACATGCTCCAAAAATAATTCATCACCACAAAGACAACGACCCATGCTGCCACAGCCGCAGCAAAAATCCAATTATTCAATGACAAAACAATCATGATGACTATCAAATCCACCACGATACGAATAAAATTGAACGTCACCAAATCTGCAATTTTTTCAAAGGAGCGAGAAAATTTATTCACGCGCTTGACGAGTGCCCCAACAAAATTGTTATGAAAAAAAGATGGCGCGTGTTTATGCAAATACGCAAAACATGTGTTCGACAAATCTCGCATCACGCGCGGCTGGAAATAACTGTTCACAAAAAGTAAAATCCGCCAAATAAGCCAGCTCAGTCCAAACAACGCAAGAATTTTAAACAAAATCGTGATAAGCTCCTGAGCCACTTCAGGGCTGGGCCCACTTGCTGTCTGGAGGACATTAAAAAAATCCCTATACAGAAGCGCAGGAAGCAAATTGACAACAGAGCCGGCAATAATGCCAAAAATAACAACAAACAACGCCACAGGATAGCGCTTTGCATGCTGCCAAAATATTTGATATGTTCGCTTGGTCACTCGTTTCATAAACATAAAACCGCCCTCAATACCTAGGCGGATTCGCCAATACTTGTATAGAAAGGGTATTCATTCTATTATAGAAGACGGAGAAAACCCCGTTTTGTTACAGAAAACGGCTAATCTTAGATAAATTCCCAATTTTCAGGGCACACTGATGCTTTAGTACTAATTTCAAATTACCCAATAAAATGCCAAATTTGCCTTATTTATGCATTTTATTTGAAATTTTGCATTAGAAATTTTGAATTTTCATTAATACCCAATGTTATGTCACAACCAATCTTAATCTCCGGATCCCTCGCATACGATTACATCATGGACTTCCCAGACAGCTTCAAAAACCATATTCTGCCAGATCACATTCACATGCTGAATGTCAGTTTTGTCGTCGACAAACTCGAAAAAAATTTTGGTGGCACTGCCGGCAACATCGGCTACACCATGAAACTCCTCGACGGCAACCCAATTGTCTTTGCGTCACTCGGAAAAGATGCTGATACATATCTTGATCATTTCAAAACACTGGAAATGAATACTTCATATATTCGTACGAGCAAAGAACTCTTCACATCTTCTGCATATATCACGACAGATAAAGACGACAATCAGATTACCGCCTTTTACCCAGGAGCTGGCAATGAATCAACAGAATTGCATGTATCTGATGTTACAGAAAAACCAACGTTTGCCATCATCGGACCGAGTGCAAAAGAAGTCATGATCCAGCATGCAAAAGAATGTTATGAAGCAAAGATTCCCTTTTGTTTTGATCCAGGTCAACAAATCACCACACTCTCGCCACAAGAACTTATGGCAATTATAGGGCAAGCGACGTTCTTGATTGGCAATGATTATGAAATGAAACTGATGGAAGAAAAAACTGGATGGGATGGCCGAGAAATTTTGAATCATGTTGAGGTATTGGTCACCACGCTAGGCAGTAAAGGATCTGTGATCACTACAAAAGAGGAACTGATCGAAATTCCAGCGCCAGCAGCAGAATCTGTCGAAGACCCAACCGGCGCAGGCGACGCCTACCGCGCAGGATTCTTTTCTGCGTATGCAAAAGGAAAAGATTTGAAAACATGCGGACAGATAGGATCCGTCGCAGCACTCTACGCAATAGAAAAATACGGGACACAGAATCATGCGTTTACTTTGGAAGAATTTGAACAGCGTTTTGAACGGGTGTACGGTCTCCAAAGTTAAAAATTCAAAATTCCTAATTTCAAATTTTCAGGGTACACTGATGCTTTAGCACTAATAAAATTCCAAACATTTTTATTTGTCATTTTATTTTGAATTATGAATTTGTCATTTGAAATTAATTCGTATGCCTACTCCGTCGTTCACAATTACGTTTCCCCCTGGTTTCGATGAACGCCAAGCACTCCTCGAATTCGTCATCCGCTATCATCCGTACAAGCCAATGTTTTATCGCACCAATCTTTGGATGCACGGGCATCGTCTCATGTGGATGATAGAAGACATAGCAAAAGAAGTACAGACAGTATTTCCTTTTTTTGACAAAACACGTGCACAACTGATGGCGTTCATTCATGATGATCTCGAAATTGTCATGGGCGATGTCCAGCTCAATGACAAACTAGCAATGACCGCAGAACAAAAAAAACAGCTAGATGAAACAGAAGAAAAAGCAATGGAAGAGATTTCTTCACGTTTTCCGGAATCGATTGGAAAATATTCTTATAAAAAACTTCTCAAACGATACAACCAAATAGATGTGAACGATATTGAAGCGGTGGTGGTAAAATATTGTGACAAAATGGATGGATACTGCGAAGCATTGCACGAGTTATTTGCAGGAAACAATGTGTTTGCAACACCACTCCATACAAACACTATTCCAACAGATGTGTACCCATCAATCCTACAAAATTTTGAAAAAACGTTTCCTCTTTTTGCAGAGATACGTCATCTTGAACATCCACTATTTTCACTGCCACAAGAGCTTGACGTGGCGAGCATTGTTGCAAATGGGACACGTCATACACCAACATCTCTTCACGTAAAGACTGGAGTTATGCATTACGACGCGTGGAAAAACATTACGCAAAAGTATGGTGGTGATTTTGGAATGAAGATGTTGGTGGAGCAGAGGGAAAGATAAAGACAAACATGATATACTACGCCTATGCCAACATGGAAAACAACAAAATTAAAACGACTTGCAAAGGCACTCCTATCTCTTCATTCTGAAAAAGACATGCTTGCTTTTTTGCGAGACATAGCCACACTGGAGGAATTGGACGCACTGAGTAGCAGATGGCAAGTAGTGCTGGAATTAAAAAAAGGGACAAGTTATAGAGATATCGCACACAAGACTGGCGTGAGCACAACAACCATCACGCGCATCGCCCATTGGCTCGAACATGGCGAAGGAGGATATCAAGCAGCATTGAAAGAAAAGCCTTGACCAAAGGCTTTTTAGTTATCCCCAATGCTGTCTTGACAGCAGAGTTTGTGTGTGTTAATGTGTTAATACAGTAAAACATAGTATGAAAAAAGTATTTGTAACAATCCATCATATACAAGACCTCGAATAGATCGAGCAGTGCTTGATATATCTCGAGGTCATCAAATCGCTTTTAGGCGATTTTTTATTTATAAAAAAAACATATGAACATACAACCTCACCTAAAAATTACACAAGGACAAATTTCTCCTTACGTACTTCTCCCTGGTGATCCGGCACGAGTAGATAGTATAGGAACGTATCTTGAAAACTTCACAATACTATCGAACAACCGAGAATATCGTTGCGGAGTTGGAACGTACAAAGGAAGACAAATCACCGTCTGTTCAACGGGCATTGGATGTCCATCATCTGCAATTGCGGTAGAGGAACTCATCAATGTTGGTGCTCAGTATCTCATCCGTGTAGGTACATGTGGTGGTGCATGGCGAGAAGATATTCCGGCAGGTTCGCTTATTATTCCAACAGCATCAGTGAGGGATGAAGGAACAACGATTGAATATATCCCGCAAGGATTTCCTGCCGTTGCTGATAGAAGTATTGTGAATGCACTTGTTCAAAGTAGCGATGAACAAAATGCAAACTATGTTGTAGGAATCAACAGAACACATGATGCATTCTACGGATCACAAAGTGCCATTGCAAAATGGGGAACATATTTGAAAGAAGAACGATGGAAAAATGAAAAAACACCCATTCTTTCATCTGAAATGGAAAGTGCAGTATTATTCGTCATTGCCAGTTTGAGAAACGTAAAGGCAGGAGCGATTTTTGCAGTCAATGCAAATCCTGAATCGCTCAAAGACCGTGTGAATGGCAAAGATACGGCAGTCGTGACGGAAAGCAGTGAAGAAGTAAGTAGACAAACAATTGATGCCATGATTCGAGTCGCACTCGAGGCAATATCAAAACTTCCGTAAGTACATCCGATGTTATTCCAGATCACTTTCTGTCACGGTGACGGGAAGTGAACGGGATAACATCGATGTAGGAAAATAATGAAACGAGTCATTTGCTTTGATTTGTGGGGGACGCTCGTGTCGTCTCCTGTGCATAATACATACGAGGATTACCTCGCAGAGTATTGGCCGCGAGAGCTCATTCAGGAGACCGTCAGAGACCTACTCATGACGTCCGAGTGGCTTAATCATCCACTCGTGATGTCGGAAGCAGGATATGACAGGTCTAAAAGATATGGGACTTCCTACAGAGACCACCTGGAAATGGTGGGAGTGATCCTCACGAGACTCTGGAGAATCAAACCTAAAGCATACGAAGGGTGCTTCTTCAACGGGGGCAAGTTCGATCTGAATACTAGCATCTTTACAGAGGTGCTGATGAAGGCCGCCCGACTGTGGTACTTAGAAAACGAAAAAGTTGAGTGGATCCCAGGAGCCGAGAAACTTCTCAAGTTATTGCGTGCGAGTGGAGAAATTCTCGGACTGGTGACAAATACGACAGTCTGTGGTGCCGTGATGGTGGATGACAAGCTCCCTGATTTGGAGGAATACTTCTCTCGCTGTTTCTACTCAAGTGAATATTCTTTCGCCAAGCCATCACGCCTTGTGTGGGAGAGCCTCAGTGCAGAGCGCTGCTTCCAACTCATGGACGAGTACTGGATGATCGGGAACGATCCGGTTATGGACATCGCCGTGCCCGCAGCCATGGGCTGGAAGACCATCCTCGTGAACCACCCGGACGGTGTACCAATCACCGACGTGCCGAAGATCATCGGCAAAGTCAGATGAAATACATCATCCACGACATCGACCACCTCGTCTTCGACTTCTCAGGTGTCACGTCCCTCGATGTAGAGCAACTCACCGAGTGCATACGCACGTGGGACGGATGGAAAAATTTCACCCCGAACCAGACTCGCATCGTCTTCCCAGGAAACGGTGCTACAGACGTACGTGCACGACTCGGTGAGGAATGGCTCAAGTCGTGGCAGACCGACAATGTGTCCGCAACACGTTTCTGGTGGCCAGGAACTGAACCAGGTGCTGTCGTCGGGCTGATCTCAAAAAAAGGATCGTTCGACTTCAGCACAACGGACGTGGTAATCATCGATGATGTCATCTCGTCTGGAACAACGGTGTCCAAGATCCGCGAACAAAACGCAATCTGGATGCCGAAGACGCACTGGCACGCCGTCGCTTGGATCAAGCAACGCGCGTGCCGTCTAAAAGGATTCGAGAGTACGTTCTTTGGTGTGGAGGTGGGTGAAAAAAACCGCCGCGTGCCAATCAACTCGCTCTCGACCCTCCTGACAAATGTGGAAATCGCCGAGTCCTACGCTCGACGTAACTTCCCAAACCCCGAGGACTTTCTCACGGCTCTCGCAGCATTGCGATAGTCCTCTCCGGTTGTCTGTGCCGGATTATCAACACAGACAAACTTTTGTGATTGCAATAACAAAGATACAAAAAATCTCCCGTGCCAGGAGATTTTTTGTTTTCTTGAAAAAAAACACATTTTAGTTCATACTACGCCCATTCTAAACTTTATACTTCTATGCTCATCCCGATTCTCTTTCTCCTGCTCGGCCTTGGTATTCTTATTATAGGTGGTGATGCTCTTGTCAGAGGATCAGCATCAATTGCAAAAAAACTCGGGGTGAAACCAATTGTCATAGGTCTCACGATTGTCGCCTTTGGAACGTCTGCACCAGAATTGATCGTAAACCTGTTCTCAGCAGTACAGGGAAACACAGACCTTGCCGTCGGCAATGTGATCGGAAGTAACATTGCAAACATTCTTTTGATCCTCGGTGTCGCTGCCTGCATCTTTCCTCTCCGCGTCCAACGCGCAACTACATGGAAAGAAATCCCTTTTGCACTCCTCGCGGCAGGGCTCGTCTTTATCATGGGAAATGACTTGCTCATTGATGGCATGTCGTTCAATACCCTGTCACGTTCAGAAGGACTTGTATTGATAGCCTTTTTTGCTATCTTCCTCTATTACACCGCCGTCTTGGCAAAATCTGAATCGAATGCAGAAGAAACAAATGGCATCAAACTCTATTCATTGGCAACATCAATTTCTTTCACCATTGCCGGTATCATTGCTCTCTTCCTGGGTGGAAAATTGCTCGTAGACAACGCAGTCATCTTGGCAAAACTTGCAGGACTGTCAGAAGCTTTGATTGGCTTTACGATCGTTGCGATCGGGACATCTCTGCCTGAACTTGTGACCTCAGTGATTGCTGCGATGAAAAAACAAGACGATCTTGCGGTAGGAAATATCGTCGGATCAAATATTTTCAATATTTTTTGGATCCTCGGACTCACGTCCACGATCGTGCCAATTCCATTCAATACAGCAATGAATCTGGATCTCATGGTAAATATTGGGGCAACCGTCTTGCTCTTCTTATTCATGTTTGTCCATTCACGACACCGCATCAATCGCTGGCAAGGCGTTACGTTTTTACTTTTGTATGTCGGCTATTTGGCACTTGCCATTTCTCGCGGATAACAAACTATGTCTTTTATCCTCCGATACAAGTACACGTTTGGCCTCATTCTCTCGATTATTATTGCAGCCATTCTTTTTGGCACAGGTGTATTTCACCTCCTCGTAGAACTGCTTGACGGCTTTGGCTATGTCAGTGCATTTTTTGCAGGACTGATATTTCCCTTTACGTTCACGGCAGCCCCTGCAGGCTTGTTTTTGCTAGAAATTGGTGCTAGTCTCAATCCCGTACTCACTGCGCTTCTCGCAGGTGTGGGCGCCATGCTGGCAGATCTGTTGATGTTTCGTTTTATAAAAGGAAGCATTCTCAAAGAAATGCAAACACTCATGAAAGCAATTGTCCCAATACCGACACTTGCACGCATGGAACATGTAACAAAAAAAAGAATGTGGCGATGGACCATGCCATTTCTTGGAAGCTTACTGATTGCGTCCCCTTTGCCAGATGAGCTTGGTATCGCTATCTTTAGCATCATTAATTTTCGACCAAAATATCTCCTTGTTATTACCTATATACTCAACACACTTGGCATCTTTGGTCTTGTGTTTTTGGGAAGTACGATAGGATCATAATGTATATTTTATGAATAATACAGACTACAAAGTAGCCGACATCTCCCTTGCCGAACTTGGGAGAAAACAAATTGAAATCGCAGAAAAAGAAATGCCAGGTCTCATGGCAATTCGTGACAAACATGCCGTTGAAAAACCTCTCAAGGGCGTGAATATCATGGGCAGTCTTCACATGACGGTCCAGACTGCGGTGCTTATTGAAACGCTCACTGCACTCGGTGCCAACGTCCGATGGGCAAGCTGCAATATTTTTTCTACACAAGACGAAGCAGCAGCAGCTATCGCAAAAGCAGGCATCCCTGTCTTTGCTTGGAAGGGTGAAACACTCGAAGAGTACTGGTGGTGCACCGAACGTGCTCTTGATTTCTCAGACGAAAAATATAGTAAAGAAGGCCTGCCGGGCGCAGCGGAGCGGAGCCTGGGGCCACAGATGATCGTAGACGATGGAGGAGACGCGACGATGATGATTCATAAAGGTGTTGAAATTGAAAAAGAGCCGAGTCTTCTTGAAAAGGACTACACTCGTGAATCTACAGAAATGCAAATTTTCATGAAAAAATTGAAAGAAGCATACGAAGCACACCCAACGCGTTGGCAAGAAGTAGCAAAGCAAGTCAAAGGCGTGAGTGAAGAAACAACAACCGGTGTGCATCGATTGTATCAGCTACACAAAGAAGGCAAACTGCTTTTCCCAGCAATCAACGTAAACGACTCAGTAACAAAATCAAAATTTGATAATGTCTACGGTTGTCGTCACTCTATTATAGATGGACTCAACCGTGCGATGGACGTGATGATCGGTGGAAAAACTGCCGTTGTCTGTGGATACGGAGACGTAGGAAAAGGCTGTGCGCAAGCACTCGCAGGACAAGGTGCGCGCGTCATTGTGACAGAAATAGATCCTATTTGTGCCCTGCAGGCAATGATGGAAGGATATGAAGTCACGACCATAGAAGATACTCTCGGACGAGCAGATATCTATGTAACAGCAACAGGAAACAAAGATATCATCACACTCGACCACATGAAACAGATGAAAGACCAAGCGATTGTCTGCAACATCGGACACTTTGACAATGAAATTCAAGTCGAACCACTGCAAAAAAGTGATGCAAAGCACGAAAACATCAAACCACAAGTAGATAAATACACGTTTTCTAAAGGAAACGCAATTTATTTGCTAGCCGAAGGACGCCTCATGAATCTCGGCTGTGCGACTGGCCACCCAAGTTTTGTCATGAGCAATAGCTTTGCAAATCAAACACTCGCACAACTTGAGCTTTGGAAAAACGACTACGAAATTGGTGTCTATACACTTCCAAAACATCTTGACGAAGAAGTCGCAAGACTCCATCTCGAAAAAATTGGCGCAAAACTCACCACACTCACTGATGACCAAGCCACATATCTCGGTGTTGAAAAGGACGGTCCGTACAAACCGGATCATTATCGATACTAAAGTTTGGATCAAGTGCAACGGCAACCTATCCCCAACCCCTTCCCTTAAAAAAGGAAGGGGCTTTTTATTCTTTATAGCACGTCCCTCCTTCCCAGATAAAGGAAGGAGGACAGGTGGATAGGTTGCGTGGTAAAAAAAAGAACCAACAAAATCAGTGGGTTCTTTTTTATTATTTTTATCAAAAAGAAATGAGCCAGGCCGACGTCGCGAGTGCGACGCCGTGCCCGGTTGTTGCTCAGGGAGCACCGAAGATGCGATCATAGTACACACGAAATTCATCGCAAGGGCACCGATGAGGATTGACTCTCAGCGGACGATCAGCGATGACATGGTGCATGGTTCCATGGCAATGTGCCACCAAGAATACTTGCCCATGTCCACGTGCTTCATCTTCAGCCAGACCGATCAGGAACGGCCTCCCAAGTGTACCATTTCCTTCAATTTTGCGTACAAGACGCCGACCATCAAGACCCGGATTCCCGAAAATCAGATGGTCACCTACCTGTGGCATGATTCCTCCTTTACGTCAGCTATTCACACATTTTTTTACTATATAATGTGTTTATTGTCAATCTTCACCCACTTGCAGTGACAAACCATCTCCTATATGCTATGATCATACGTCTATGACCATAGAACTGCTTATTCTCGCCCTCCTGCTCGTCCTCTCGGCATTCTTTTCTGCGTCCGAAGTCGCATTTCTCTCACTCTCCGAAGCAAAGGTAGAAACCATGGTAAAGAAGGGACTACCACGCGCAACACAAATCAAAGCACTGAAAAACAATCCCAGAAAACTTCTCGTGACAATTTTGATTGGCAATAATATTGTGAATATCGCCGCTGCGTCACTCGCGACAGTCGTAGCCACAAGCATTTTTGCATCAGGTGCTATCGGTATTGCAACAGGTGTCATGACACTCCTTATCCTCATCTTTGGAGAAATTGTCCCAAAGGCATACGCAAGTAATCATAACAAACGCCTTGCTATCTTTTCAGCACCCATTCTTCGTTTCCTCCAATTTCTCTTATTTCCACTCGTTATTATTTTTGAAGGGATGACTACACTCGTTGCCGGCAAACATATGCCGGAAAACATTAGTGAAGAAGAACTCAAAGCCATGGCAACAGCAGGCGCAAAGCAAGGAACAATCGAAAAAGATGAACGCGTCATGCTTGAAAAATTATTTCAATTCAACGACATTACAGCAGAAGACATCATGACCCCTCGCGTCCAAACTATTTTTCTAGAAGACTCGATGTCTATAGAAAAAGCAGCAGAACATATTCAAACGCATCCACACACACGATTCCCAGTTATCAAAGAGCATTCAGACAATGTCGTCGGATTTGTACATTCACGAGATGTCCTCCTCTCATATATTGAAGAAAAAGAAAACACCCTTATCACAGATATTCTTCTCCCCATATTACGCATTCCAAAACAACTCCCGATCGATGACCTGCTCAAAGAATTCCAAAAAACACAGGTGCACATCGCTGTCGTCATGGACGAATACGGCGGAACGCAAGGAATTGTCACACTCGAAGATGTGATAGAAGAACTTGTGGGAGAAATTGTCGACGAGCATGATGTGGAAGACAACATTATCAAACGTATCGACAAACATACTATTTTGGCAGCAGGAGACGAAAATATCCGAGATATCAATGACTTTCTCAATTGTGCTATTCCCGGAGATCCTTTTGATACGATTGCAGAAGTCGTCCTCGACGTGCTTGGAAAAATTCCAAGAAGCAACATGAGTGTGACGCTCGGTGACACCGTGTGTACGATTGTTGGTGTAAAAAATCGGACAATTGCAAAAGTGCGTGTTGAAAAAACTTCATAACCATATGTCAGAATACGTACGCCTCAATAAATACATCGCCGACCTCGGCATCTGCTCCAGACGAAAAGCAGATGAGCTTGTCGCTGCCGGTGAAGTAAAAATAAATGGCGCGCTAGTGACAGACCTTGGCACAAAAGTTGATCCGACGGTTGATGTTGTCACGGTACAAAACAAAACCTATGAACCAAGGACTCTGAACTCTGAACTGTTTTATGTTGCGTTGAATAAACCAATAGACGTGATATCAAGCGCATCAAGCGAACAAGGTGAATCTGTGCTTGATATCATCACTGCTGACAATTATTACAAGCCAAAATTTAGAGACGATGTAACACAATTGGCTGGTGTACGGCTATATCCTGTTGGTCGTCTCGATAAAGATTCAGAAGGATTGATTCTTCTCACAAATGACGGCGATCTCACCAATGAACTTACACACCCACGATATGAACATGAAAAAGAGTACGAAGTAACGATTGATACAAAACTTACTCCTGACGCAAAAAAACTTCTCACCAAAGGGATGCTTGTAGAAGGTGAGCACTATGGCGGCATGAACATTGTCAAAGAATGGAATCAAGGCAGACGTGTTGTCCTGACCGTCATTCTCAAAGAAGGAAAAAATAGACACATTCGGAAAATGCTCGGACAGCTTGGCTACAATGTCAGTGTATTGCGACGAATCCGTATTGGAAAATTGAAACTCGGCACACTATCGATTGGCACGTGGAAATTTGTAGAAAAAACAGATATTATATAAAAAGAAGTTTTAATCTAAACTATATGAATAGATCAGAAAAACACCCACTTGGACCTAATTTGGATGAATTGGAGCAAGTTCAAAAAGAAATAAATAACGCATTCCCTGCATATGATGACAACGGAGAACTCGCACAACAAATGGATTTGGCAAAAAAGGGAGGAAATAAGAGTGCAGAGGCAGGAACTATAGGTACTCTTCCTAAAGATGAAGCTGCACAAATTGCAGAATTTCAACAGCAGATAGCATCTGTCCCTGATACTGCAGACGACGGAGAGCTCCAAAGGGCCATGGATACGGCAAGCGTAAATACTGACATATCAATAGCAGAACAAACGCCTTCTATGTCGCCATTGCCAAAACCACCAGCAAAGAAAACTTCTTGGTACAAATTTTGGTAAGACATCAATGAAAAATATGGAAAGAAGACATGTCAATGCACAAGAATTGATTGACCATGGACCAAGCATACCACTACCAGATCCTGCAACAGTTGACCGCGATTTAGCTGAGCATCCCCCCACAGAGAAGGAAACAGAAGCTTTTAAAATTAGGGATGCCGTGAGAGCATCAACAAAGACTACCCGAGAGCAAGTGAATACGACACATTATGGACTACCTGCGATCACACAAGAACAGATAGATGCACACAAAATTCAGACGCTCCGAAGACAAATAGAAGAATCTGATTCACTTGAGGGTTCCATGGACGCAGCAGCCGCATTAAAACATATAGAAGAAAAAGGAGAAGAGCCAACTGAGCGCCCCGGACTACTCACATTACCTACACAATCAACAGAAACAGTACTTCAACAAGTACCACTCAAAAAACCATCGCCTCTGAAAAGAATTACTCGACAAATCACAGACTTATTCAAACGAGCAGCATAGCCCCGTCCTTCCCAAAAACGAGCAATCTGATATACTGAAGATGCTCGTTTTTTAGTATAATTCAATGATATGAAACCAGACAATAAACTCTCATTTACAAAAATGAGGTCAATCTTCTTTTTTACGATCATTGTGATCCTCTCGATCACCATGCTCTACCTCTTCCGCCCATTCCTCTACCCTATTTTTTGGGCAGCAGTGATCGCGATCATGTTCTACCCATTTTTCAAAAAACTTTCCAAGCACCTTCCAAACGGTATTAGTATCACGCTTACGATTGCATCAGTCGTCGTGACACTCATGATCCCTCTCACCCTGCTTGCCGGACTCCTGGTCAATGAATCAATTGGCCTCTACCAAAGCATTTCCTCACAAAATCTGCGTGGCGCAATTGAAACTGCTGAAACATGGTTTGTCGGAACACCACTCGCGCCATATCTCGAACAAGCAAAAACCGACTGGCCAACCTACGCGACCAAATTTGCAAACGCGACTTCAAACACAATCTTCTCCACCATAAAAAGCGTCACACAAAATTCTGTTCGCTTTTTCTTCATGATCTTCATCATGTTTTATACACTATATTACTTTCTCAAAGATGGAGCCAAGATGCTGGCGCGCCTCATGCATCTCTCGCCACTTGGCAATCAATATGAAGAAATGCTTTACGAACAATTTACGTCCACAACTCGCGCAACACTAAAAAGTACGCTTATTGTTGGTGGTATCCAGGGGACACTCGGCGGCCTTCTTTTCTTGATCGCCGGAATTGATGGCGCGCTTATCTGGGGAACGATCATGGTCGTATTGGCAATCATCCCAGCCGTCGGCCCACCACTGGTACTCGTGCCTGCCGGTCTCGTCGCATTGTTTACCGGCAATGTCAGTGGAGGGGTCATTCTCCTCGTTGGAGCTCTTGTGATCAGCTTTATCGACAACATTCTCAGACCAATACTTGTAGGCAAAGATATTCAGATGCATCCCCTTGTTGTCCTCTTTGCAACACTTGGTGGTATATTTCTTTTTGGTGTTTCAGGGTTTGTCATTGGACCAATCATCGCGGCACTCTATACATCTATCATGACCATGTACGAACATTATTATAGAAATGAATTATCAAATAATTAGGGAATGCGTGTATGAAAAAGTTTCTGGAAGAATTCAAATCATTTGCCATGCGTGGCAATGTAGTGGATCTTGCAATCGGTGTAGTCATTGGTGGTGCATTTGGAAAAATTGTCACGTCTCTCGTCAATGACATTATCCTACCACCCATTGGAAAACTCCTTGGTGGCGTGGACTTTACAAATCTCTTTATCACATTTGGTGATGAAACATATGATACACTCTCAGCAGCACAAGAAGCGGGTGTGGCAACATGGAACTATGGCTTATTTATCAATACCATTTTGGATTTTATCATTGTTGCCTTGGCGATCTTCATATTAATAAAACAAATGAATAAACTAAAGAAAAAAGCAGAAACTGAAGAAAAGGCACAATCGGCAGCAAAACTTTCAAAGCAAGAAGAATTGCTGACGGAAATACGAGATTTGCTGAAACAAAAGTAAAAGAAAAAAACGCTCGCCGAATTGGCGAGCGTTTTTTGTACCGCGGGCGGGACTCGAACCCACGAGCCCTTACGGGCGGGAGATTTTAAGTCTCCTGTGTATACCAACTCCACCACCGCGGCTTCATAACTGTGCGACTGTATCATATTATGCACAGCTTTTCAATGGTTGTCCACCTTCCATACACTGTCTATCCACGAATCCCCCCTTGACACGCTTTTCATACAAAAAAAGTGTGGTATAGTACGACTGTATCCCACACAGCCGCTCTCTATATATACCGCGCACCCCAGCATGTTGCCCTGCCGTAGGCAGTTCTATTCAGCAAAAGGGGAATGGTTCTACTGTCTTGCGTTGGTATATTCGGAGAACGGCCTGTGGGCAAGGGCTTTTTTTGAAATTCTCGATACGACGTTCTTTTCATGTCTTGCCCCTCTTTTTCTCGCAAGTCATAGTACATTGGCCCTTCAAAAAAAGGCCCGTCCGTATCTTCTCCTTCGGGAGACAAGCACCAACAACACCCTCTGCACAAGGGTGTTGTTTTTTTGTCGTTCTGCAACAATGATTCGCGTGTAGACAGCGTAATCTTGCAGTTTTTTCAGAATAAACGTAGAATAACATCCATATGTCAAATACCCACGAACAACTGAAACACATTGCCTTCATTATGGATGGCAACCGCCGCTGGGCAAAACAGCGCCTCATGCCAGCTGCCATGGGACATGCTGAAGGGGCAAAAACACTCAAAAAAATTGCCAAAGCCGTCAAGGCACGCAACATTCGGTACATGACGGTCTATGCGTTATCAACGGAAAATTTGAACCGATCAAAGGAAGAACTGGATTATTTGTTTTCCCTTTTTGGAAAACTTGTAGATCAATTTGACGATCTTATCAAAGAGGATGTTTGTCTGAAAATCCTCGGCAATATGACATTGCTTCCAAAAGATCTCGCAACAACATTGAAACAGCTCGAAGCTGATACCGCACATCACAAAACAATGACCCTCTCACTTGCGATTGCATACGGCGGACGAGACGAAATTGTCCGCGCAGTGAGAGAGATGGAAGATTCAAGAAACGCAACCGAAGAAACACTTGAAGCACATCTCGATATGCATGATATCCCAGACGTGGACGTGATTGTCAGGACTGGTGGGCATCACCGGCTATCAAATTTTCTCATGTGGAAGAGTGCCTACGCTGAGCTTATTTTTACCGACACCTACTGGCCAGCATTTGATGAAAAAGAACTTGATGAAATTCTCGCGTGGTACGAAGGACAGATGAGAAACTTTGGGAAATAAATTAGTAGGTGTTAGGTATTAGAGACATTAGGTTTTAGAACAAAAAAAGAACATCGATAATGCGATGTTCTTTTCTATACGGCATCTCATCTAAAAAATTTCCTAACACCTATTTTCTCCACGTCACCTCTGCATGTCCTTCCTTCACATTGATATACCTTCCAAGCGTAAATAACGCATCACTCAGTCGATTGAGAAAATGTTGAACCACAGGGTTCAATTTTGACGCAGTTTGAAGTTCTACCACTCGTCTTTCTGCACGTCTGCACACAGCACGCGTATGGTAGCACACTGCCGCTGCACGATGCCCACCCGGCAAGATGAACTGCGTCAATTCAGGAAGCTCTTTTGTCATTTCATCGATCCATGTTTCGAGCTTCTCTACATGTGCATCCCCCACTGTTGGAACATTTACAAGGTCTGTTTGTACAGCAGCAATCATGCCACCTACGTTAAAAAGATGATGTTGAATTTGAATAAGTTTTTCTTTTTCAGTACGCCACTTTGGCTCTTCGAGAAATGAGATGAGAACACCAAGATATGAATTCAATTCATCGACTTCGCCGATCGCATCTATCTCAATACAATTTTTTTGTACTCGTTTGCCACCGAGGAGTGATGTTTCGCCGGCATCACCGGTTTTGGTGTAAATTTGCATAGTAATGAGCTATTTAAAAATCTATTAAAACATAATTATGACGCATCCCGCAACCCATCCTCCATCACACGAAACAATGTCCTAAACGTCTTCGCGAGTGGCGCATTTGTGAGGAGGGTGCCGAAGATTGGCTCTCCGAGAGAGATGAGTGCGATGGAATCATTCCAGATCAAAATGTCTGTCTGAAATTCGTCGTATGAATTCGGCACAACGAAAAATTCATAATATCCTTTCATAATGTCTTTCATGCTTTGCGCGACATCTGTGCCAGACTCTGTACTAAGGATATCATGCAACATAATTTCTTTTTCTTTCAATCCCTTTGCATACGCATCGAGAAAAGATGACTGCAGCGAATTAAGCTGTTTTGTCGATCCGATCGCAAAGACTTCCGCTGCCTCGTACGTCTGCCAGTAAATCTGCTTCACTTCTTCGAAGCCCTCATAAAACCGAATCTTCGGCTTATTTTTTTGTACCGTGTAGCGTGCTCTGAGATCCGGGACGATAGAAGCGAGCGAGTCACGACGCGCATCAAAACTCCGGAGCAGTGCCTCTGGGTCAGAGGCCAGATATGCTTTTCGTTTTCCTTCCTGCTGCTCGGTGATAAGGCCCTGATTTTTCAGGCTATCGAGGACGTGGTAGCAGTTTGTACGTGCTATTCTCGTGCCTTTTGCCACTTGTGGAGGGCTAGAGAGCCCATTCTCGAGCAGAAAGATATACACCCTGATTTCCGATTGATTCAGGCCAAATTGTGAGAGTTGCTGTTCTATAGTCATATATTGTCAATTCTATATATATCATATTTTTGCCTTTTTGTCAAGTTTTTTGTAGAAAATACATTATACACAGTATATATACCATTGACATTTCCACTTTTTTGAGGTATAGTATGTCGTCATCTTGAAGCAGGGGGAAGGTCTCCCAGACGCAAGGTGATAAAGTCAACAAGACCGCGAGGCCAGCGGTATAGAAAAAGGTCAGTGAGATGGGTACAACGATTTTTGTTATCGCCCTCGTTATCGTTCTCACCTTCGTCCTCATCCTGCGCAAGAAGGGGCAGAGCCCACTTCAGGATGAGAAGGAGGTGACAAAGCCTTCCTTCGAAGACGTCACGCGATGGTGGGAGGACCTCATGGACCCCGTGGAGTTCTTGGATAAAGAACCCATTGAGAGTGTCCCCGCGGCCATGGACTTCCACTACGAAGCTGCTGTAAACGCGGGGGTACTCATCAGCCGCCGCACTCGCCGCTTCTGTAAGGGGTTGGCCCACGAGGCACTCCGTCGAGCGGAGGCATCGAAGGGCACGGACGCGAAGGCCATGTTGGTCCTTCGCATCATGACCTCCTCCGACATGGCGACTCCCGGAGGTTTCTTCGGGAGCATCGAGTCGGAGAACAAGTTCTCCGACTTGGTCGGCTCCACCTTGGAGCCACTCGGGATCGACTGCGACTGGTGACGTTCTTTTACAAAAGGAGGAAGAGACCAAATCAAGGTTGGTCACCTGCGTCCGTCGGAACGCGTGCCTGCACAGCACAAATCCGACTTCATTCTTTTGTATATCAGTCGCATGTAGTGTGATTGATTGGTGTGAAGAAGAATGAAAAAAATATTCTCCCCCTACTAGGGGAGGAATTTTTCTTTTCTTCTTTTTCCCTACTAAAAAACCGCCAGAAATCTCCAGCGGTTTTTGTTATGTGCTACGTGTTTCGTGTTACGTGCGTTATGAACATCCAAGCGATTCCCCACAGTTCAGACACTTATAGCAACTTCCATTACGCACGGTAATGTGTCCACAAGTAGGACAAGCAGGTGCATCACCCATCATTTCCCCAAGCATTTTGTCTGCTTCAGTTTTTACTTCAGTATCTCCTTCTCCAAATGTAGGCAATACGTCCTGACCAGCAGGAGGTTGTTCTACTGAATCAAATACAGGAGCAATCTCAAGTGTTTTTTGTTTTACCGTGGTCTCTGCAATCTTTGCCATCTGTTCAAATTTCTTCATCTGAATTCCTTTTGGTGGCACTTGCACAAAGTCAGTGCGTCCAAGATATTCCATACCAAGGATACGGAAAACAAAATCGATCACAGAGGTACACACTTTCACATTTGGATGATCTGTCATACCAGATGGTTCAAATCGTGTGAACGTAAACTTGTCGACAAGCTTTTCAAGTGGTACACCGTACTGCAATGCCATAGAAATAGACACGGCAAACATGTTCATCATACTCTTCACGATAGTGCCTTCTTTGTACACATCGATAAAGATTTCTGCCAATCGTCCATCTGGATATTCTCCAGTACGAAGCCACAATTTTGTGCCACCAATCTTTGAAGAAATAGTGATACCACTTCGTTTTGCTGGCAATTTTCTTTTTTCTCCGTGTAGATAAATGCGGTGTTCACTGATAGAACCATCGTTTGCATATGATGGCATTACATGGCTATTGGGGACATGCTGACTCAGCAGGGCAGACGCTTGTTCGATAGCCTGTGCAATACTTGAGGCTTCTACATGTTCTTGAACAGAAGTTGTTTTGATAACAGCAGGTACTGTTTTCTTTTCAGCAGCAGCTTCTTCATCTTCTCGTTCTTTTTTATCTTCATCACTTTCCTTTGATTTTGTTGAGAGTGGTTGACTGAGTTTGCATCCATCACGATAAATTGCCACAGCCTTGAGAGAAAGCTTCCATGATTCTGCATACGCTTCTTTGACATCTTCAACAGTCGCCTCATTTGGCATGTTGATAGTCTTACTAATTGCACCAGAGAGAAATGGTTGAGCAGCAGCCATTTGTCGTAGATGACCTTTCCAGTGAATGTACCTTTCTCCTTTTTTACCGCATTTGTTTGCACAATCAAATACTTTGTAATCAGATTCTTTGAGATGTGGCGCCCCTTCGATCGTCATTGTTCCACAAACATATTCATTTGCGGCTGCGATTTCTTGTGAAGAGAAACCAAGGCCTTTGAGCATGTTGAACTTTGGATCATTGTATTCTTCTGGGGTAAACCCAGCACGCTTCATGCAGTCTTCCCCAAGCGTCCAGACATTGAATGCAAATTGCATTTCAAAAGCACTTTCGAGCGCTTTGCTCACGCTCGTGAGATCTGCGTCTGTAAATCCTTTTGCTTTGAGCGATTCTGCATTGATGTGTGGTGCATTGGTCACGTCTGCAGAACCACGCATGTAATCGATAATATCTTGTGTCTCGACATCTGAATATCCAAGATGTTCGAGAGCAGAAGGAACGGCTTCGTTTGCAATCTTGAAGTATCCTCCACCGGCGAGCTTTTTAAATTTCACGAGTGCAAAGTCTGGTTCTACACCAGTGGTTGCACAGTCCATGAGAAGCCCAATCGTACCGGTAGGGGCCAAAAGCGTTGTCTGTGCATTGCGATACCCATATTGTTCTCCCATTTCCACAGCTTCATTCCAACTTTGTCGAGCAGCTGCAACAATATATGCAGGTGCATATTGAGGATTGATACCTTGTGGTTTTACTGTCAATTTTTCGTATTCATTGTCAGGAGCATTGAATGATGCGCGTCTATGATTTTGCATGACACGAAGCATATCGTCTTTATTGAGATGATATTTTGGAAATGGTCCATGAATGCGAGCCATTTCAGCACTTGCCTTATAGCTCTCTGCAGTCATGAGTGCAGTGATACTTCCAGTAAATGCATACGCTTCTTCAGATTCGTATGGAATACCAGCAGTCATGAGTACAGAACCTACATTTGCATACCCAAGCCCGAGCGTACGATAATCATACGATCCTTGTGCTATTTCTTTACTTGGGTATTGTGCCATGAGTACACTGATTTCAAGAACAGTCGTCCACACTCGTGATCCATGTTTAAATCCATCGATATCAAATGTTGTTGTTTTTGTATCAAAGAAATGTGCGAGGTTGAGTGATGCAAGATTACATGCTGTGTTGTCGATAAACATATATTCACTGCATGGATTTGATCCTCGAATTTTTCCAGATTGAGGACAGGTATGCCATTCGTTGATATTGTCATCATACTGAAGTCCTGGATCGGCACATGCCCATGCAGCAAACGCAATTTCATCCCAAAGTTTTCTAGCCTCAATAGTTTCAGAAACCGTACCGTCTGTACGCCATTTCAATTCCCAGTTGCCACCGCGCTGAACAAGATCCATAAATTTGTTTGGCACGCGTACAGAGTTGTTTGAATTTTGTCCAGAAACAGTTTCATACGCTTCTCCTTCATAATCAGAAGGATAGCCTGCAGCAATGAGCGCTGCCACTTTCTTTTCTTCCTCTACTTTCCAATTGATAAACGTACGAACGTCTGGATGATCAAGATCAAGAATGACCATCTTTGCTGCACGTCGTGTGGTTCCACCAGATTTGATAGCACCAGCTGCACGATCTCCAATTTTGAGCCAGCTCATGAGCCCACTACTTTTTCCTCCACCAGAAAGAGGTTCTCCTCTGCCACGCAATGTAGAAAAGTTTGTTCCTGTTCCAGATCCATATTTGAACAATCGAGCTTCACGAACCCAAAGATCCATGATACCACCTTCATTTACCAAATTGTCAGAAACAGACTGAATAAAACATGCGTGTGGCTGTGGATGGGTATAGGAATCAGTAGAACGTGTCATGACACCGGTATCAGGATCTACATAATAATGACCTTGTGCAGGCCCGTTGATACCATGTGCCCAATTGAGTCCAGTATTAAACCATTGTGGTGAGTTTGGAGCCGCCATCTGACGAAGAAGCATGACGACAAGTTCATCATAAAATACTTGTGCATCTTTTTTTGTTGCAAAATAGCCGTATCGTTCTCCCCAAAAACGCCAGGTGCCCACAAGACGATGGATGGTCTGCTTCACGCTCGTTTCAGCTCCTAGCATGGGAGAGCCGTCGGCATTCAGCTTTGCTGAACCATCAGTATTGTATTGCGGAACACCCGCTTTTCGGAAATATTTTTGGGCAATAATATCAGTCGCGACCTGTGACCACTGTACCGGGATTTCAATATCTTTGAGTTCAAATACGACCGTTCCGTCTGGTTCACGAATAACAGAAGAACGCATTTCGTAGTCAACCATATCAAAGGGGCTCTTTCCTTCTTCACTAAAACGACGTTTGAATTTCAAACCTGTTTGTTCATTGTAGGTGAACTGAGTTGCTTCATCCTGACCAAGGTGAAGGCCTTCGATAAATCGAGAATCGACAGGGCTCATAGAAGAGAAAGGTTAAAAAGAGGATAAAAAGCACGCGGTGCGCTCTGTATGGTGAGAGTTCACGGCGTATGACGTCGCGTCCATTGTCAGGGTGCTTATCTAAAAGGAGGCATGACAATGAAGCAAAGGAACAATTATTCTTCGTCGCCACCGAGCGGGAAAACCGGCAAGGGAGCTGATGCCGAGTAAATACTATATGTTGTGTTTGAGTCATCTTCGTAACACAATATGTAGTATTTTTTCGGTTGGAACTTCAGTATACCACATGCAAAAACATCTGACCAAATCCCCACCTGAACTTCCTTTTTCTCTCAACAAAGCAAAGAATATTTTTGAAGAGATTTTTTGAGGATTGTTATCCACAAGTTTCTAACATATTTATCACAGAATGGTTTTTTCAAAAACAAAAAAGGCTATGACTTGGAGCCAACACCTCTTGTAAGAAGCAATTTATCTGCGGTTTATTAATGAACCACAGAAGGTCAGCCACAGCCTTTGCAAATGCTTCAGGTAACATATGTCACGTATAATCGATCTATACAAAATTATCCACCGTCCACAGTCAAAAAGTAAGGAATTACTATACTAAAAGAGTATAGGTTGTGCTAGTATGATTTGGTTCAATATTCATTATGTCTCATAGTCACTATGTTTCAACAACTTCGTCAGAATTGGAAATCCGGTATTACCGTAAGTATTGTGAGTATTCCATTAGCTTTGGCATTGGCCATTACGTCCGGAGCAACACCGACACAAGGCATCATCACGGCATTTTGGGCCGGATTACTCAGTGCGTTTCTCGGCGGAAGTAATTTTAATATTGTAGGACCAACAGGAGCACTGGCCGGCATATTGATTACATATTCGCTCACACATGGCTATCAGATATTACCTATAGTCGCAATCATATCAGGCCTATTGATCATGATCGCGTATATATTTCACTTAGACAAATATATTATTTTCATTCCAAGGTCAGTCGTTCATGGATTTACTCTTGGTGTTGCCTGTATCATTGGTCTTGGACAGCTCGACAACATGCTCGGCATGCCAACATTGCCAAAAACAGAAAGTCTTCTACAAAATACGCTCATCACACTTCAGCATATAGGACAAGCACATTGGGGAATTTTCTTTCTGTTTGTGCTATGCACGTTATTTATTCTCCTATGGAACAAAAAATTCCAAAAAATTCCAGGAGCAGCCGTTGCCGCGTTTGGAAGTATCCTCGCCATGCTCATACTTCCAGTATTCGGGTACGGGCATACACTGGTAACACTGGGAGATAAATATCCTGCGATACAAGCGACATTATTTGAAAATCCATTTTCACAATTTCACATCAATGTTTTTTTGACCAAAGAACTCTGGATTCTTGCATCTGCAACAGCCATCATTGCTATCCTCGAAACGCTCCTTTCCGGTCAGATTGCCGATACCATGACTGGAACAAAATTTAATCGTAGGAAGGAAGTGTTTGGTCTATCTGTTGCCAATATAGGATCGGGTCTCATGGGAGGAATCCCAGCAACAGCAGCACTTGCAAGAACAGCACTCAATATTCGCAGTGGTGCAACCAATCGTGCATCGGCAATTGTCAATGCGCTGTGTATCGGGGGAATTACAATCTTCATGATCCAATTTTTTGCGATGTTGCCAATGGTTGTTATAGCATCCATCTTAGTGGTAGTTGCCATAGGGATGATCGAACGAAAACATTTTATTCACCTTATAGAAAATGAAAAAACTGCATTTTTATTATCTCTGGTAGTAGCTATTATCGTTGTCTTAGAAGATCCTATCATTGGAATTCTTATAGGGACAGTCATTGCACTTCTTATTTTTGTAAATAAAATTTCTTATGGACAAACAGAAGTGCTGTTGTGGAAAGATGGAAACATGACAGAAGCACTCCTCAAAAATGATTTCCTCAAAAAAGAGGTAATTGATTCAGATATTGTTGTGTACAAAATTTCAGGTACCCTCACCTATATCAATATGCCCGCACATCTAGAAGCGGTCCAAAAAATTAAACACAACAAATATGTCATCCTTTCTCTCCGACATTCCTTTTATGCAGATATAGATGGCATAGACTATCTCGGAGAAATTATAGAATTGCTAAAGCGACATAATGGAAAGGTACTCCTCGCAGGTATCAATAAAGAAATTGAAAAGCTCATTTATAAAGAACCCTTTTATCAAAAAAAACTTGTTGAAGGAAAAATTTATAAAAGAACGTCAGAAGCTATCAAAGAAATTACGTAATAGAACACATACAGAAAAAGATTGGGTAATACCCATCTTTTTCTTTTTTCTCTATCGTTCATTGATTTCCCCTCTATCTTCCCGTACAATACAATCAGTATGATCCTCTCTTCACAAGAAACAGAAGCAATCCCAGATCGCCTCGTCGCACCGGAAATAGAAGACATCGAGGTCGATATGGATATCAATCTGCGCCCGCAGACACTTTTTGATTTTGTAGGACAGGAGAAGATAAAAGAACCGCTCTCTATCTCAATAGAAGCAGCAAAAGGACGCAAGGAAGCCATGGAACATGTCCTTCTCTATGGCAACCCAGGCCTTGGCAAGACCACGCTCGCCAGTATCATCGCAAGCGAAATGGGTGTGAAAATAAAAACCACGGCAGGCCCAGCTCTCGAGCGTGTGGGGGATATTGCAGCTATTCTTACAAATCTCGGTCGCGGCGATATTCTCTTTATCGATGAAATCCACCGCATGAATAAAACCATCGAAGAAGTGTTGTACAGTGCTATGGAAGATTATGTCCTCGATTTGATCGTGGGCAAAGGGCCTGCAGCCAGGACGCTGCGTATGCCACTCGAGCGCTTCACCCTCATCGGGGCGACGACAAAGATGAACCTCCTTTCCGGTCCACTCAGAGATCGCTTTGGACATGTCTATCATCTCGAATTTTACGAACCAGAAGATATGGAAAAAATCGTGCACCGAAACGCACGCCTGCTCGAGGTCACCATTGAAAACGAAGCTGCCAATCTCATCGCCGGTCGTGCAAGAAGGACACCACGTATTGCAAACAGGCTGTTGAAGCGCGTCCGAGATTATGCTGAAGTAAAACATGATGGCACCATATCCATGACAGCCGCACAAAGCGCGCTCGATATGCTTCTGATAGATGAACACGGCCTCGATGAAGTCGATCGAAAAATTTTGAGAACCATTATTGATGGATTCAAAGGCGGTCCAGTCGGTCTCAACACGCTCGCTGCCGCAACAGCAGAAGAAATGGAAACCATCGAAACGATCTACGAACCCTATCTCATTCAAATCGGCATGCTCGAGCGCACCCCACGCGGCAGAAAAACAACAGCACGCGCGCATGAACATTTTGATGCAAGTATACGAACACAGTCTGCACTGTTATGACGAACGTGCGTGTGCCCGCTGTATTGGAGGATTCGTCACTCCACTCAAAAAACAGAATGGTCTATCGTACACTAGAAATTAGAAATTTGAAATTATACATATGTCTGTCGCCATTCCCCTCTACGCCTTCCTCTTCCTCTACCTCGTCTTTCTGACAGTTTTTTTGGCGTTCTCTATTGTTAATTTTTATCATATTGTTATCACGGCATCCTTTACACTGGTCAGTTTTACCACGTCCTTTTTTATCCTCGCACTCACGGTGCTTACCTTTTACCTGACCACCACATTCCTCACTGGTGTTGATTGGCAGACTACAGTGCTGATCTTTGACAGTTCGTGGTTTGGTGGCCCGACAGTATCATTTTAATTTTCTTAGAGAATGTTCAATATCTTATATGCATCTCAGAGAGCTCATCAAACAAAAATCATACGAACATGTTGTGCATGAAATACGGCGACATCCTATTACGTTTGTGCCGATTGCATTTCTGTTTCTCGTCCTCTTGCTCGTACCGATTGTTTTGTACTTGGTACTCCTCAATCTGTTCCCTGCCGTGCTTGCCGGTCCACGCACATATCCGCTGCTTGTCCTCCTTGCAAGTAGCTATTATCTCACCATGTATTTGCTCTTTTATGTTCGATTTATCGACTACTATCTCGATATCTGGATTGTCACAAATGATCGTATTATTGATATAGAACAGCACAATCTCTTTTCTCGCTCTATCACAGAGCTGGATTTGTTTCGTATACAAGATGTAACCGTTGAAATGCATGGACTCTTTGCAACCGTCTTCAATTATGGTGATGTCAGTGTAAAAACTGCGTCGTCAAATTCACATATCGTATTCTACGCTGTAGGATACCCAAATAAAATCCGAGAAGACCTCATCAAACTTTCCGAAGAAGATCGAAAATATCATCTTGGTATTGAAGATGAANNGCATTCTTTTATATTGGAAGAGATAAAGCACATGCTCGCCATGGCGAACCACGTACACCCGAAGCCGTGCTGTGGTTTATTGCTCTGATCGGCGGATCGCTAGGCATGATCTTTGGGATGCGATTCTTCCATCATAAAACTAAGAAAATATCATTTCAACTTACCCTCGCACTTATTTGCGTGGTGCAACTTGCCGTGCTTGTCTGGGTGCTAAAAAGATAGTATGCTATGTGCTACTGTAATGAGCATCTCTTAACTATATCTCTATGACCCAATCAACCAAAAGTATCCTCCTCTGGGGAACAGTCATCCTCGGCACGATCGGCCTTGTCTGGCTCTTGGCATCTCTGGGCAGTGGCAGCACCGATTCACCACAATCGCTCAGTGATGGCATTACAGACACAGATCAAGTAAAAGGCACACGCAATGCGCAGGTGACGCTTGTTGAATATTCAGACTTCCAATGTCCGGCATGCAGCACTGTGTATCCCCTGCTCAAACAACTTTCACAAGAATTTCCAGATACGCTCGCTGTCGTGTATCGACACTATCCTCTGCGAAGCATCCACCCAAATGCGCAACTGTCCGCCCAAGCAGCAGAGGCGGCAGGTCTGCAAAACAACTTTTGGGAAATGCATGATGTATTGTTCAACACCCAATCACAATGGTCATCTCTGCTAAATCCCACAGACTTTTTTGTCCAGCTCGCAACATCACTCGGACTCAATACAGAACAATTCAAAACCGATCTTACCAGTAGCGCCGTCGAGGCTGTTGTGAATGATAGCTACGCCCGCGCGACCTCGATGAATCTCCCTGGAACTCCATCATTCTTTCTCAATGGCGAATCTATCCAAAATCCGGGATCATATGCTGGATTCAAATCACTCATCGAATCAGCGCTGAGCGCTACGTAATTTGTATTGTATGAACACACAAGAAACAACACCAAAGGAACAGCCTCCAATCAAAAAAAACATCGTGCCACATACACTGTTTGCAATGATTTTTTTTGTCGTTGCAGTGCTTGGCTTTGCAGACTCGACATATCTGGCCGTAAAAAAACTTTCCGGCAGTCCAGTCACCTGTACCATTGTCCATGGCTGTGAAATAGTCACGTCGAGCGTGTATTCAGAAATATTTGGCATTCCTGTCGCACTGCTTGGATCACTTTTTTATCTTACACTCATTATTCTAGCAGTCTTGTACTTTGACAAAAAAAAGAACGCAACACTCGTGCTCCTCGCAAAACTCACGTGGATTGGTTTGTTTGCATCAATCTACTTTATGGTCGTGCAAGCCGTAATCCTCGACGCCTACTGCATCTACTGCATCGGCTCTGCGATTACGTCTTCCACGCTGTTTGTTCTGGGAATGGTGTATCTGAAGAAGAATGGTGAGAGAAAAAAGAAAGAAAAGGACATTATATAGAGAAAGAAGTTAATTCTAATTGAAATAACAAAAAATCGGCATATGCCGATTTTTTTCTAAAAAGGAATCAAGCTCAAGCTTCTTTTTTTCTTCTCCCTGGGTAAGCCCAAAAATTTCATCTAATGTGAATGCGTTTAACTTTTGTAATTTGTCAGCAGCATCTCTATCACGTTCAAAGCTATATCCTCTATCAAGAGTATCATCTCCCCCAAAATACTCATACGATCCCGCCTTTACATCTTCTTGTGTTCTGCCAAGAGAAGAAAAACCTTTTATCGATACACAGGTACCAACTTCATAACCCGATATTCTTTTCTGCACAGCTGCAGTTGTTTCATCATTTTTTGTATCAAAATTCGTTACCAGTACTGATGAAGTATATGTTCGCCCATCTGTATAATCAAATGCAACATTCACCACGAGAGATCCCTCTATATCGAGCATAGTTACTCTATATCTCTGTCCATCGACGACGACATCAGACACGGCATATGTATCAGGGCCATGTTGCAATGAATCTTCTTTATCATGTAGGCTAGAAAGAGCCTTTGCTAATTCAGCTCTTAACTCTGGACTTTCGACCAAAATATTTCTCTTGGTCGCACTTGCAGAAACAACATCTTGAATCTGACGGCCGTCATTATAATCCCAAACAGCATCAAAATGTCTCCCCAATACAGTTCCTCTCTTCCCTGTGTCCCTTCTTTCTGCTATATGCGAAGATCCAGGTATCTCTGATGACATAATTATGATTATGATGAATATATTCTATTGTAGACTACTCATGAAAAAAGTCAACGAAGTATCTTTCCTGACTGTACAATAAAAAGTGTGCTATATTCCCACGTTACAGGTGTCTCTCACATCGCGAATGTAAGCTCGCATGAGCGACAACACTTTACAAAACTATTTTATTTTTTGTATACTATTTTTATGTAATTCATGTTTAAAGGAGGGATATGAAACAAGATGTTTTTCTTTTTCTTTTCACACTCACCCTCATTGGAAGTGTGTTTTTATTTTTTACACAGCAAGCACATGGTGACGCGCCAAGTATTGTTATTACGGAAATTGGAGCGTATGAATTGAGTGGTGAAGAATGGATAGAGATTTATAACGCTTCGAGTGTTCCTGTAGATCTCGATGGTTGGAAATTTGTAGAAGCAGGTGCCAATCATACTATTACTTCTACCGTTGAACACGATAGGATACTTCCCAGTGAATCATACGCTGTCATAGCCCAAAATGATGAACTGTTCCGAGCAAAGTATCCTGAGGTTACGACGATCATATTGGATAGCTCATGGAGCACACTCAATGAAAGTGGTGAAGAAATAGGATTGAAAAATGCCGATGGCGATATCGTCGAACAATTCACATACATCGAAGCTCCAGACTTCTCCCTCGAACGTATTGATCCAAATGTACAAGACTATTCTGAAACAAATTGGAAAGAACATCCGGATGGCAATACCGTCGGGCAACAAAACTATTGGCATGTCGGGACAGAACATGAAGAAGAAACAAATGAACCACCAACGGCAATATTCAGCATCTCTACATCAACAACACACATCGGTGTACAGATCACATTTGACGCATCTGATTCTACAGATGATGTAGGTGTTGAAACGTATGCCTGGAATTTTGGTGATGAAACAAACGCGACCGACGTGACAGCAACGCATTCCTATACAGCAATAGGCAATTACGACGTCATACTTACTGTCACAGATACTGATGGTGAATCAGCTTCGTCCACACAAATCATTCACATCATAGAACAAGAAGAAGTGCCTCCAGACACAACGCCAACAACAGCAACAGACGACATTCACATAAATGAATTTGTCTCAAATCCAAATACAGATGAATTTGAATGGATCGAATTGTACAATGCCTCCACATCGTCAGTTGATCTGACTGGTTGGACGCTCCACGATGGCGCAGGACAAATTGCTGCGCCAACAACAACCATTGCAGCACAAGGATTTGTCGTGATTGAACTCAGCTCGAGCAAATTGAATAATGGTGGCGACATCATCGTGCTCAAAAATCCTGAGGATACCAACGTAGACGAGATATCCTACGGCGACTGGGAAAACGCAACGAGTGCCGCACCGGCAAAAGGCAATGCACTCGCCAAGAGTGAGGAGAACACATGGCAAGAAACCACCACACCAACAAAAGGAGCTGCCAATACAATTACTGCGCCAGTAACCCAGCCACCTTCGTCTTCAGGTGGTGGAGGCGGCGGCAGTACTCCAGCTCCTTCTCAACAGGTCTTTGATGCAGGCGTGGTGGTGATAAACGAACTCGTGTCTGATCCACGAGATGATGAAACAGAGTTTGTAGAACTATTCAACACCAGTGACACCGCAATAACACTCGACGGATGGTGGCTCGAAGACGGCAGTGAAGCAAAGACAATGCTTGAAGGAAACATTGCTGCGAAAAAATTTATTGTCATCGACACACCAAAAGGAAATCTCAATAATAGTGGCGACATCGTCATGCTGTTTGATCCCACAGGAAAAAAGATTGATAGCATCACGTACGGCACATGGGACGATGGCGATACCAGTGACAATGCACCAGCTCCACCAGATCCACTCAGCATCGCACGCAGGCTCGATGGCCTTGATGCAGACAATGATTTTTATGATTTCGTCTTGACCGATACCATTACAAAAGGAACACCAAACATTATTTCTCTCACCACAGAAAGTGACTCTGGAACAGGACAAGTCCTTGGCACAAAAATATTTTCGTCCGAAGTACACATCACAGAAATCTACCCAAATCCACCCGGCTCAGATAGTGAAGATGAATTTATTGAACTCTACAACACGAGCGACAAGACCGTCGACATCACCGGCTGGAAACTCGGCGATAGTTCAAAAAAACGGTACACCATCACTGATGGGCAGATGACACCAGGTGCATATCTCGTGTTAAAACGGGCAACCACCGGCATCGCGCTCAACAACAGTGGCGGCGAAGAAGTCGGACTCTATGACCCAAATGGCGCGATAGTAGAAAAAGCACAATACGCTGGCAGCGCAGCAGAAGGACAGAGCTGGGCGCGAAAAGAAGACGGATCCTGGGCATGGACCACAGAAGTCACACCGAGCGAAGCAAATGTGATAGAAGGAAAAAGTGCTGCACCTATTATTGCGATTGCGGTAGATACCGAAGTGGCAGTAGACGAACACGTCCTCTTTGATGCCTCAGACACAACCGATCCTGAATCAGAAGCAATGACCTTTGTCTGGAGCTTTGGTGACAATAGTACTGATGAAGGCGATGTGCTCAAACATGCTTTTGGAGAAGAAGGCACCTATACCGTGACGCTCGCCGTGACAGACGCAAGCGGCAACACGAGCAGCAAAGACGTCATTATCATGGTAAAAAATCGTCTTTCTTTTGTTGGTGGGTTTAATGCTGAGACACCGATTGAAAAAATCGATATTTCAGAAATCCTTCCCAATCCAGAAGGATCAGATACCACAGAATTTATTGAACTGTACAATCCAACAGACGAAGTCATTGATCTTACAGATATGAAACTTGATGACGAAGAAGGCGGATCGCGAGCATACACTATTCCAGAGGGGACAAAGATTGAACCAGGACAATATCTGGTGTTTGGAAGACAAGATACAAAACTTGCATTAAATAACACAACAGACAGCGCGCGTATTCTCTATCCAGACGGCACCGTACTTCGCGATATTCGCTATGATGATGTACTCGAAGGGCACAGCTATGTCCGCGATCAAAACGATGAATGGATATGGACCAGCTCACTCACACCAGGCACTGCGACCATTCTCTCGCCTCCGGACGAAGGCAAAGCAAGCAAGACAACGACCAAAAGTAAGATGGTGAAACCTGTCATAAAAACAACGCTTGCCATGCTCAGAAGTGAAGATATTGGCGACACAGTAACACTCAGTGGAACAGTGGCAGTCCTCCCCGGCGTCTTTGGCACGCAGTATTTTTATATTGTTGACACGATAGCAGGCGACAATATAGTCACGTCTACAGAACAAACAGACGAATCACAAGACATACTTGCAAGCAATGCAACGCCTGGCGCGCAAGTGTATATGTTTAGCAAAGATTTTCCAAAGATGGAGATAGGTGACATCGTGCAAGTCACCGGAGAAATCTCTGAATCAGGTGGGGAAACACGTATCAAGCTCAAAGAAAAAACTGATATCACCGTACTCGAACATAGTGCACTCCCGACTGGCGTGGCGACTGACATAGCAGACATCGGGGAAGAACGAGAAGGATGGCTTGTGGAATTGCATGGCGAAATAACAGAACTGAAATCCTCCTATATGTATCTCGATGATGGGACAGATGAAGTCAAAGTGTACTTCCAACGAGGTGCTGGCATTGCACCAAAAATCTATCAGCTCGGTGACCTCGCGCGTGTCACTGGCATTGTCGGACAAACAAAAACCGGCTATCGCATGCTCCCGCGTTCGCCGCACGACATTGTGAAAACAGGGGTAATCGAAGAGGTAATCATAGAACGAGAAGCGGCAGCAGAAGAAAGCAATAAAGAAATCGCAGAAAAATATCTCACAGCAACAGCCGGTGGACTCACTGCCATCATCGTAGGGCTAGTAGCAAAAACAGAAAACAGTCCGTTCAAAAAAATCATGATGTTCTTCAAACGAAAAAAGAAAAAAGAGTAAATGCCCACATGAAAGTGGAGCACATTGAATCCAAAAATTGGCTTAAACGTAAAACATCCGCACCTCCTCACTCTACTCCGAATGTTTTCGAAGCACAGTGAGCAGCGGATGTTTTTCCATCTTCCGTTGCTCGGTTGTAGGGCCAAAACAGACTCCAGGACGCGTTCTTGCTCTTCATGCTCCGAATGCTCCGATATTCTCCGCGAACCAATGGAAGAGCCCAAGTGCGTATGCAAGTGTAGCACCGATCAACAAGATCGGCTCAGCATACACGGAAACGAGCTGCTTGACCCACGGCATCATGCACCTCCAGCAAAAGATACTTCTATCGTACTCCTTCTACAAAAAATGTACAAAAAAATGCACTGCAGTGAAAAGCAAAAATCTGGTATACTGTAAGAACGTTTTTATGGAAGCAAATATTTTTCTCCAACTTGCAGGCTTGTTTGGTCTTACCGTCACCATTGCGTTTGTCATGCGCTTGTTGCGTCAGCCACTCATGATCGCATACATTATCTCCGGCATGATCGCAGGACCATTGTTTTTGAATGCCATAGAACATGGCGGCGGAACATTTGATACACTTGCACAATTTGGTGTTATTTTTTTACTATTCCTCGTTGGCTTGAGTCTCAATATCGCACATATTCGCCATATAGGAAAAGTGTCTGCCATCACAGGACTCGCACAAGTGCTGTTTACCTCCACCATTGGCTTTTTTATTTTGAGAGGACTTGGGCTTGAGATTGTTCCGTCTGTCTACATGGCTCTCGCGCTTACATTTTCAAGTACGATTATTATCGTAAAATTACTGTCTGATAAAAAAGATACTGAAACAGTCTACGGACGACATGTCCTCGGCCTCATGGTCGTGCAAGACATCGTCGCTGTGCTCATCATGCTCTTTCTCACCACGCAAGCGTCAGACATCGCCCTGTCAGAAGCGCTTGCATTGATCGCTGTCAAAGCACTGGCAATCATTGGCCTCATTGTGGTACTGACAAAATTTGTCCTCCCAAGCATTTTGGATCAAGTCGCATCTTCGTCAGAATTTTTATTTATATTCACCATTGCATGGTGTTTTGGTATTGCAAGTCTCTTGTTATGGGCAGGATTTTCTCTTGAGATTGGCGCTATTATTGCAGGTATTTCACTCGGCTCATCGCCCTATCAATCAGAAATCAGCAGCAGAATAAAACCGCTTCGCGATTTCTTTATTGTCTTGTTTTTCATTATTCTCGGCAGTGAGATGAGTATTGGAAATGCAGGAACGCTTCTTGTCCCAGGACTTATCCTTTCCTTATTTATATTACTCGGCAACCCATTCATTCTCTACCTGACATTCCGATTATTAAAATTCACTCGGCGCAATAGTTTTCTCGCTGGTGTCACTGCTGCGCAGGTGAGTGAGTTTGGATTTATTTTAATTTTTACCGGTGTCGGTCTTGGACATTTGACCAACGGTGAATTACCATTGTTTACCATCGTTGCGCTTGTAACCATTTTTGTATCCTCCTACGCCATTACGTATAATGAACAACTCTACAAATTCTTTCGACCAATATTTAATATCTTTGGAGCCGATAAGCTTAGACAAAAAGAACAAGCAAGCGAGATATACGACGTGTGGGTCGTGGGATATCATCGCATTGGTTGGAAAATTTGTGAAACACTCGCCGCAGAAAAAAAATCCTTTGCTGTTGTTGATTACAATCCAAAAGCAATCGCAAAACTAAAGCAGCGCGCTATCCCTGCATTTTTTGGTGATATTGCGGACGTGGAATTTCTTGAATCCCTTCCGTTTGAACAGGCAAAAATAATTATCCTCACAATACCAGAAGCAGATGATCAACTTACACTCATAAAACATGTACGTGCAAAATCAGAAAGCGTTCATATTGTGGCAAATTTGTATCACAAAAATCATCTTGACGAATTGTACCAAGCCGGAGCAAACTATGTGATGATGCCACATCTGCTTGGCGGGCAATGGATGTCTGAGGTATTGCAACACTCCCCTTGGACAAAAAAGACGTTTGTAGAGCTGAAAAAAGAACAACGGGAAGAAATGAGATTGCGATTTACTCGCGCAGATGGAGAAATCTAAAGCAAACGAAAGAGGAAGGCCACCCCCAAGAGTACACATCTACACAAGGGATATTTCTTGACAGGCAGTGCCCCCCTTGGTATAATGCTGTCACCCTTTTTGGGGGCCAGTAGCTCAGTTGGCTAGAGCGCCTCGTTTGCACCGAGGAGGTCGGGGGTTCAATTCCTCTCTGGTCCACATGGCTACACTTCATTGCGCCGTGCAAGCAGTGAAGTGACTGAAGAATCACGGCATTGCCGTGTTTTTTCTTGAAAGCCATCACGCATATTTGCACAATGCCTGCCCGGGCCTGCCCGGGCGCAATCCCGACAAGGTCGGGATGAAGCCGGGCCGAGGTAGCTCAGTGGTAGAGCAGGGGCCTGAAGAGCCTCGTGTCGAGAGTCCGATTCTCTCCCTCGGCACAACACCAACGTGAGCGGAAGGCAACGACTTTCGTTTAAGAGGTGTATAAAATAACAATGCCCCCTTTCTAGCAAAAAGCTAGCCTGCGGGGCAACAATGAGCCGTAAGGCGAAATGAAGCCCCGGAGTGTAGCTCAGTTGGCTAGAGCATCTGGTTTGGGACCAGAGGGTCGAAGGTTCAAGTCCTTTCACTCCGACAATTCACGAATTATGATACACATTCCATGTACCATGATTCTAAAAAAGGGAGCTCAACAGAGCTCTCTTTTTTAGACGAAAATACAATTCCTGACTTAATGTACGATATTTTGCTCAACCAAAATGAATGTGCTTGTGGATAAACAGGAAGACTAAAACATACAACGCAGATATACCGCGAGATACAAAAACCACCCTGGTAAAGAGGGTGGTTTTTGTATAAACCATACAGTAGATCCGGAAGGTCTGATCCGACCGGAAATATGCAAATAGTATATCACAAGCCGTTTGTACTGTATAGATAATAGGGTGGGGACTGTTTTGTGAAAATAATATAAAAAAATAGTTCAAATGAACTATTTTCCTGAGCGGTAAACCAGATTTGAACTGGCGACCTCTTCCTTGGCAAGGAAGCGCTCTAGCCAACTGAGCTACTACCGCACGACTCCATTCGCCTTACGGCTCATTGTTGCCGTGCAGGCTCCTGTAGGATACCCTTGTTATATATCTGTAAGAAATCTGTCTCGGAATCTTCTTCCTGAGTGAGATTTCAAATATTTTTCAAATCTCACAGCGTCTGCTTCTGTGATAAATCCACAGAACCATACAAGTGCAACAGGCAATCTTGTTGCCGTACTACTACTTTTGCCACGTTGATGCTCTTGTACACGCTTTTTAAGATCTTTGGCAATACCAGTGTAATGATCACCATCTGCGCATTTGAGAATGTACACAAAGTGAATCATACAATTGGCCTGCCATGGCGCAATCCGCCGAATCGGCGGATGAAGCCTGGTTGCGGGGACCGGATTTGAACCGGTGACCTCCGGGTTATGAGCCCGGCGAGCTGCCAGACTGCTCTACCCCGCGGTAGCTCCATTCGGCTACGCCGAATTGCGCCCCGCAGGCTATAGTTTCTATAAAAAAACTAGCCTGCCATGGCGCAATCTCGACTGAAAGTCGAGATGGAGTCTGGGAGCGGGTAGCGAGAATCGAACTCGCGTCTTCTGCTTGGAAGGCAGACATAATAAGCCATTATACAATACCCGCATCACTAATGTACGAATGAAATCATACCCCATACCGTATTTTTTGTCAATAAAACCAGGCCGCTCTGGACAAAAACACTCTTCTATGGCTTACTAGGTCGATCTATGAGCATACAGATAGACCATATACAAAAAAACAAAGACATCTTGACCACTCGCGCGCTCATTATCAGGGAAATTCGTGAATTTTTTTGGCAGCAAGATTTTTTAGAAGGAGAAACACCCTATATACTACACATGCCTGGGCAAGAACCGTATCTGTCGCCAGTAGAACTGACAATTCATAATGATAGAAAGCAAAAACACCCCGCTTTTTTACATACATCTCCAGAATACACGCTGAAAAAAATGCTCGCAGCAGGATTTGGAAACATTTTTTTTCTTGGCAAAACATTTCGAGATTACGAATCATTTGGTGGCACACATAATCCGGAATTTACCATGCTCGAGTGGTATCGGGTGGGAGCGACCATGTTTGATTTGATGGAAGATGTTGAATCATTGTTCAGTGTTCTTCAAGAAAAGATGAAGAATGAAGAATGTAGAATGCAAAATGCAAAATTTGTATTCCAACGAAAATCAATGAAAGAAGTGTGGATAGATACAATTAATGTCAATCTTGATGAACACCTCACGCAAGAGACAATGTACAGTCTGTGTAAAAAACGTGGGTACACGGTTGCCGAACATGAATCCTACGAAGATCTCTTTTATAGAATATTTTTAAATGAGATTGAGCCTACATTCGACATTCAACATTCTGCATTCTTAATTTACAACTACCCCGCCCCCATGGCTGCGCTTGCGAAACTCTCTGAATCACAGCAAGGATACGCAGAACGATTTGAAGTGTATATACATGGCATGGAGATAGCCAATGCATTTTCTGAACTTACTGACCCAGATGAACAACTCCAAAGATTGAAACAAGAACAAACGCTGAGAAAAAAACTTGGAAAAACGGTCTACGATATTGATATNNCTACCCATGTCAAAATTGTTTTCATAGGTAGAAACTATTGCCAAAGTCATTTTTATATGCTAGTCTAATGAACGTAATAAAAATGTGTTAATTGTTTATTGATATGGGAAGTACAGATGATATCAAAAAGGGACTTGTCATTAGAAAGGATGGCAATCTTTACGTGGTAAGTGACTTTAACTTTGTCAGTCCAGGAAAAGGAGCTGCATTTTACAAAACAAAAATGAAAGATATTCTTGCAGGAAAAACAATTGAAGTCACCTACAAAAGTGGAGAAGGCATTGACACCGTAGACGTCTACAGACAAACATTGCAATTCCTCTATGGAGGTGTCGACAGACATTCTTTCATGAATAAAGATACATATGAAACTCTCGATGTCGATGCCGATATTGTTGGAGATGCTGCGAAATATCTGAAAGAAGGACTCGATGTAGTTGCGGCAATGCACGATGGAAACATTGTGGCAATTGAATTACCAAAGAAAATTCAATACACAGTAAAAAATGCTCCCCCAGCAGTAAAGGGTGATTCTGCAAGTGGCAACGTCACCAAAGACATTGTTCTCGACAATGACCTCGAAGTAAAAGCTCCGATTTTTATCAAAGAAGGCGATGAAATTCTCGTGAATACAGAAACAGGAGACTACGGCGGACGAGTGAATGAGTAAACACAAACAATAAAAAAATGCTGGTTCATGAACCAGCATTTTTTATATACTCTGTTTTTATTTGATCATTTTCCGTACGGATATTTCAATCGCCCCTCTATCAATTCCCGCAGCAGCATACAACTCATCCCACGTTCCAGAAAGCTGATATTCCCGTACGCCCAAATTCACACACGCATCAAGCACAATCTTTTTTTCTTGCAGCGCTGCGGCGAGCTGACTCGCAAGTCCGGAATGCGTATTGTGATCTTCCACAGTCACAAGTTTTTTTGTTTTTTTGATTGAACGAAACAACGGCGCATCAAATTGTTTTATAGAACTCACGATGACAACTTCCGCACTCACTCCTTTTTCTTTCAGCACTTTCCAAGCGGCAAGTGCTTCTGCGACCGTGCCTCCCATAGCAGCGATCGTGACATCTTTTCCTGTTCGAAGGACATCACAACGCCCATAATAATACTCGTAGTCTGCATCGAACAAGACTGAACCATTTTGTTTCGTAAGTACAGGTACTTTATGGCGTCCCATGCGCACATAAAAATTTCCATAGTGTGACGCGACAAATCGAATCATACGATCACACTGATTTGGATCAGCAGGTTCGAGCGTCATGGTATTGAACAAGCCAAGCATCGAACCACTGTCATCAATAGCCTGATGCGTTGGGCCATCCTCTCCAACAGAAAGGCCACAATGCGTTGCGACCATCTTTACATTTGTCATGTTGATATCGTTCACGCGCGCCTGATCTTTTGCACGGCTGGTCATAAAGGCACCAAAGGTCGAACAAAACGGAACAAAACCAGACAAACTCATTCCCCCACTCATACTCACCATCTGTTGCTCGGCAACACCGACTTCTATATGACGTTCTGAAAATGTTTTTTGGACACCATCAGTTTTTACGGATCCAGCCAAATCTGCAGTAAGAGCCACAATGTTTTTATTCAACGTTGCGAGATCCAGCAGGGCGTTGCCATACGCGCTTCGGCAATCAGTCATTTCTCCCGCAGTGTATACTCGCGGTTTCCCTGTTTTTATTTTGGTAGCCGAAAGTAATTCTGAAAAAACTGGTTTCTTTGGTTTCCAAGAAACATATTTTTTAAGAAAATCTCCAATCTCTGATCTCTTCTCCTCTGACAAAGCAATTTGCTCATTCAACACGCCATCAATCTGCTCTTGCGTCGCTGCCTTCCCGTGCCACGTCGCTTCTTTTGCACGCCCTGTTTTCTCCATAAAATCTACTCCCTTTCCCATCACAGTCTTTCCGAGAATAAAGACAGGTTTTCCTTTTACATCATATGCTTCCTTGAGCGCCTTCCACATCGCTGTGTAATCATGGCCATCGACTTCTATCACATGCCAGCCTGCGGCTGTGAAATGTGCTTTTGGATCATATGGCATGACTTCCGTGAGACTGTCGCTGAGCTGCACTTCATTGTAATCCATGAACACGATAAAATTCTCGAGCTTATATTTTGCTGCCACATGCATCATCTCATACACTTGTCCTTCTTCTGATTCTCCGTCTCCGACGAGCGCAAATACTTTACTCCCTTTTTTTGTAGAAGAAGTGGTATCTTTCAATTTTTCTGCCAAAGCAAATCCACTCGCAGCAGAAACTCCAGCACCGAGTGGACCAGTCCCATACCACACACCAGGAACGTGCCTTGTCACATGTCCTTCATATGGCATTCCACTTTTTCGAAATCCTTCTACAACTTCTTTTTTCTGGATATATCCCATTTCTGCTAAAACAGCATACACGGCTGGAGAAATATGTCCGTTTGAGACAATCACCGTTTCACCTGTTTGAGAAATAATAAATGCATACAAGAGCGACAAATAATCAATGCAAGAAAGCGACCCCCCAGGATGCCCGCTCGCAGCGTTTGTGGTCATTTCAAGGATAGACCGACGACAAGAGGTCGAAAATGTATTCAAAAAAGCAATGTGTTCTGCTGACAGCGACGATCCTAGCTTTGGAAGTGACTTCATACTCATATATTAAATCTGTGTAATCCTTTTGAATCAGCTTAATCAATGAGTATTGTAGCACTCTTCTGGCTTGACTAAAAGATAGGAGGTTGGTAGTTTTATTTTGGCAAAGGAGGATCTACATGCGCGTAGATGTATATTTTTACCTTTCCCAAAGCGGAGAGTACGGATGCAAAATCGTCCTCCCCTCAGGGAAAGTAGGGAGATCGCATCCAAACGTGGAAGAAGGAGAAATGCGCAATCACACCCACCACGATTTTCACGACTCGAAGGTTGTGCTCGCGCTCAGGTTTGCGAGTGAAGACGCTCGTAACAGCATCGCAAAGCACGAGCTGATTCCTTTCATGGCAGCAGTCGAGATGATGAGCTAACCCAAGACCAGGAAAACCGATGCACCACCAACCACTGCCCCAGAACGACACGAAGACCAACCCAGGGTTCAGCTGGCACATCGAGCCGAGTGATCTACTCGACGTCGACAACGTCATCGAGCTGGCCATCATCTTCGGCGCAAGCAAGGTGATCTCGGGTAAGAGGAAGTACTGGCTCAGCATCGACAGTGCACATGTCCGCGCCTACACCGAGGAGGAGCTGCACCAGCTCGCCGCGTGGGTCAGCCCGATGCTGTCCGCTGCGGCGTAATCAGACCACAGTTTATTGGAGGAAGCATGTACATTACTGCACCACCCCGGCCACTTCCGGCTGAATGTTCGCACTTCGCACTCTTCATCACGGCGACAGACACTGACATCGACAAGATCCTCACCACTGCACGAACTGGCAGAGCGGTGAAGCCCCACAGCGACTATGGGACAGAGGTCTTCAGTGTCGTATTCGTCGACGATGGTGACAACCGGGTGATGACGCTCAGCGAAGAACAACTTCGCGACGAACTGATTCGCAGGGGAGGAGGCATCAGCCTCACGCACGGGTGACTACACCACAACATCGCCCCAACACGCAGCAACACGCAGCGGGTCGGGGCGATTCAATTCATTTTTCAATCAAAAAAAGAACGCTACCAAACGTCCTTTTTTATTTTCCTAATTACCGTTTACGATTTACCAGTTACGCTTTTCCAACTTCAAACAATGCTTTCCAATCCGCAACAAATTTCTCCAATCCTTTATCTGTCAAATCATGTTGAATATTGTATGAAGAGACATCATCAGTGAGTGATAATTCTTCGTATACAATTTGCGACAAATATTCTCGTGTATATGTATAGTCTGTAGGGACATTCATTCCATTCTCTTTCCATGCAGAAAGAATTTTTGCAGGTGCGGTAATAATATCACTACCAAGTGCGATCGCAGCGAGGAAATGTTCCATGCTTCGCACACTGGCGGTCAAGACTTCTACATGCCCGTCACCTTTTTCTTTGTACATCTTCAAAACATTTTCAATCAGATCCATGCCACTTTGTCCGATGTCATCAAGCCTTCCTATAAATGGGGAAAGAAATACTTGTCCTTTTTTTGCGCCAATCGTTGCTACATAGACAGCAGCAGCTTGTGCTTGTGAAAAAACAAGTGTCATGTTGACATTATATCCTTCATCCACTAATACTCGAGCAGCTTTCAATCCTTCTGCCGTTGTTGGCAGTTTTATATGCACGCCAGAAATCCACGTTGCCATTTGTTTTCCTTGTGCTATCATCACATCTGCTTTTGTCTCTGCATCAGCATACACTTCTACAGAAATAGATCCTTCTTGCATGATCTCTCGGATGTCTGTCACGGTTGTTTTGTAATATTCAAAGACTTCTTCCTGTGTAAATGGATTGCCACTTGCAAGACGTTCTTGTGCCACAGGACTTTTTGCAATCAACGATGGATTTGTTGTCTGTCCATCAAGAAATCCAAGCTTCTCTATCATTGCTTTTGTTTCCAGTGGATCACCACTGTCGAGAAAGATTTGTGTGTGGAGGTTGGTTGGTTTCATAAAAAAAATATTATTTAATCCAAACAGTTTTCATATTGGTAAACGCTCGAATACCTGCAAATCCCAATTCTCTTCCCACACCAGATCGCTTGATACCACCAGTGGGTAAACGCGGATCTGTTTTCACAAATCCATTTACAAAGACCATGCCCGATTCTATTCGCGGAATAATTTCTTTCGCAAGTTTCATATTGTTTGTAAACAAACTCGCACCAAGACCAAACGAAGAATCATTGGCGAGTTCGATCGCTTCGTCGACAGTGTCAAATGTCATCACCGTTGCAACAGGCCCAAATGTTTCTTCTCTCCACGCAGGCATATCAGGCGTGACGTGTGTGAGAATCGTGGGTGTGTAAAAAAATCCATCACGCTCAAGTTGCTTTCCACCAGTCAACACAGTTGCTCCAATATCGACAGATTCTTTTACTTGTCGCGCAATATCTCGAAGTCCAGATTCACTCGACATCGGCCCCATCTGCGTTGTTTCATCCATCGGATTTCCAACGGTGTAACCTTCAAAAATATCTTTCAGTTTGCTTGTAAATTCTTCTGCTCGGGATGAATGCACAAGAAAGCGTTTTGCTGAAATACACACTTGCCCACCGTTCAAAAGACGTGAAATTTTTGCTTGCTCACACGTAAGCTGAATATCCGCGTCTTCAAGGATAATAAAAGGATCACTTCCACCCAGCTCCATCACCACAGGCTTGATCTCCTTCCCTGCAATGCCCGCCACAATAGACCCAGCTTTTTCACTGCCCGTCAGTGACACCCCTTTTACTCGTCTGTCACGGAGAATGGTTTCAACGTCTGAAGAGCCAACAAGCAACGTCTGAAACACGCCTTCAGGAAATCCCGCATTGCGAAATACTTGTTCACACGCAAGTGCAGACTGAGGCACATTGGAAGCATGTTTCAACACAACAGTATTGCCTGCCATGATGACTGGCGCAGCCATACGAAACACCTGCCAAAAGGGAAAATTCCACGGCATAACAAGGAGAATCACTCCGAGCGGATCATACTGCACATAGCTTTCACTTGCTTCTGTCTGAATTGGTTCTCGCCTCAAATATGCTTCACCATTGTCTGCATAATGCTCACAATTCCACGCACATTTTTCTACCTCACTCGTCGCTTGCGCGATGGGCTTTCCCATTTCTGTGGTAATAATTTCTCCATACGCACGTGCATTGGTTTTCATTTCTTCTGCAGCGGCGTGCAACAAACGAGCACGTTCAGAGAATGATGTGTTCTTCCACATGTGAAATGTTTCCTCTGCTTTGGCAAGCTTTGTTTCTAACATCTCTTTTGATATTGCATCAAAAGTTTTTTCTACCTTGCCCGTTGTCGGATTCAATGATTGTATCGCCATAAAATCTACGGATATTCGGACCCGCCTGCAACGCGTTGCAAAGCATTGCGGGCAGGTAATTCAAATTTACGGATACTGTTTTTACAGTATCTATCGAAGTAGAGTGGTTGTTAAACATTTTTCTGATAAAGAAAAATAAGTATCAATTTGTTCCTTTTGGAAGCCAGCAACAGTCTGCGCCAATTGCGATTTTGATGGATTTCAAAAGGAACAAATTGATACGAGCGGAAATAACACTAACACGTACATGTTTTTGATTTCAGACCTTTGGTAAGCACACGTTCATTTTCACTATAGTCCACGGCAACTTCTATCACATGCACGTCCGGCGTGTCGAGCGCGTGAGTCAGAAGTTCTTTCAAATGTGAGACAGATTCTGCACGATATCCTTTTGCCCCATAGCTTTCTGCATAGGTGACAAAATTTGGATTGCCAAATTCAAGCCCAAACGCATCAAATCCCATAGCGTGCTGCTTCCACTGTATCATACCATATCCACTGTCATTGAGAATGAGTACCACAAGATGCATTTTTTCACGCACAGCAGTCTCAAGATCTTGCGAATTCATCATGAATCCACCGTCGCCGACAACCGCAAGAATCTTTTTCTCAGGATATACAAGTCGTGCACCCATAGCAGAAGGCATACCGGCTCCCATTGTCGCCAGCGCGTTGTCGAGAAGAATCGTATTGCGTCCTCGTGCTTCGTACTGNNCGGCATGACTTCACGTACGATAGAAACAAACCGTTGCGGAATAATAGGAAACACATCCTCCATAGAGCGTTCAAAAAGATGATTCTTCATGTCGTTCTTCACACGTTCAAAGGCTGACATATCCCATTGATTTTTCGTTCCATCCAGCAATTGTTTCAATCGCTCTTTCATCTGCCACACAGCATTCCCGATATCTCCTATCACTTCCCATTGTGGAAAATACACATCATCTACAGATGCAGAAGAATAATTTACATGAATGACCTTTGTCCCACCATGCGTCATAAAAAATGGTGGTTTTTCAATCACATCATGGCCGACATTGATAATCAGATCTGCTTTCTCAATCGCGCAATGTACATAATCATTACTCGATAATGCCGCCGTTCCGAGATACAGTGGATGTCGTTCATCAATCACGCCCTTCCCCATCTGTGTAGTAAAAAATGGAATGCCGATGTCATCAACAAACTCTGTCAGTGCTTTTGACACCAATTTTCTATTTGCCCCAGCGCCCACGAGAATCAGCGGTCGCTTTGCCGCAAGAATCATTTCGACTGCCTTTGCCACTGCTTTTTCTTCTGCAGCAGGCCGACGAATCATATCTACTGGGAATACATGCACAGGATCAGGAACATCCTGCGCAGCGATATCTTCTGGCAATTCTATATGTACTGCCCCGGGCCGCTCTGCTACAGCCACACGAAAGGCTTCTCGCACACGAGCAGGAATTGTTTTTGCACTCACAATCTGTGTTGTGTACTTTGTGACCGGTTTCATGAGGTTCACAATATCGACGATTTGGAAATGTCCTTGCTTACTACTCAAGATTGGCTTTTGTCCGGTGATCATGAGCATCGGCATTCCACCAAGCGTGGCGTATGCTGCCGCGGTCACGAAGTTGGTTGCGCCAGGACCGAGCGTGGAAAGACACACTCCGGGCTTGCCAGTAAGCCTGCCATACGTCGCCGCCATAAAGCCTGCGACTTGTTCATGCCGTGTGACGATGAGGCGAATAGAAGAGGTACGAAGCGATTCCACGAAATCCAAGTTCTCCTCACCAGGAACCCCAAAAATATACTCCACGCCTTCATTCTCGAGTGCTTTGATAAAGAGGTCTGATGCTTTCATAAAAATATGGTTTTTCTTTATCAAATGTATAGCAGAGAGAGGAAGACGTCAATGTGTGCAGAAATAACATCTATATTGACAAAACAAGCTCCTTCCTGTATCACATATACATCGCCAAGTACACAAGGAGACGCCGTGATTGAAGAAGCAGTGATCGTCCAATGCTCTGGTCATGAAGCACATGGACAAAAAATTCTTCCTACAGCCATTGCTGTAGAAATTCTGGTAAAAAAACCATCATGGCGTAAAGAAGACCTGCTCAGCTACCCGACAAATTGCCCACACCACGATGAGGGTATATGTTCGGCTGGCCTGCAGTCAGGATGGTGCCAACACCACTTCAAGTGGCCAGACGCAGTAGACGATCCAAAGTGGACTGTCCCTAGCGATCTCATTCCTGTGATCAGGAGACTACGAGAAGAGTCACGCCCGAAATACGAACACCCTGACGAGCATAGATGAGCAAACGCTCTCCAGCCACGTCGGGGAGAGCAAAAAGCAGTTTATATACGTTAGACTGCTTTTTTCTTTTTTCAAAATGTACTATGTTTGTATAGACAAATCTATAAAAAAATATCACTTTCAACGTAAAAGATACCCACACTTCTAGCGAGTAATCCACCAAGATATCCACATTCAATGTAATTTTTTGTATACGTTTTTCTATACATTGTGGATAAGTATGTGCAAAAGTGCACAAATGTGTGGAAAAGTATGCTTTCATGCTCAAAAGTATAGACTATATTATACTAAAAACAGGCAAAAAATGATCCAAAAACATGCATTTTTACGCTAGTTTAAGCAAAAAATTGGTCAAACACTTGACAAAACAAGGAAAATAGTGTATAGTATTTACAGATTCGTTCCAAACATCAGCAAAGCTGATGTGTACAGTCGCTCTTTGCACAACTTGAATACAGTGCTGAGAACTTTTCTCAGTAGCGTATTCCCCTCCACTCCTCACTTCGGTGAGTCCCGCTATGCGTATCGTGCTTCGGCCGTGCGTTGGGACCCAACACCCTACAAGAGCGGTGGACGGGTATATGAGCCTGATCGGCATTGCCGTATCTAGACAAGAAAGCTGTGAAGTACACTTGTCCCGAATTTGTCGGGATTCACATCTCCCTTGTCTAGATCCGCAGCTCCAGGTTCTTTTTCAAAGGGCCCGCCCAAAATAATTTAAACATTTAGGGGCAGAGGCCCTTTTTTATTTTCCGAGGTTATCCCATTGCAATATATGATAAAATGGGCTATACTCCTTTCATAATGTTTCTTATATGACTACGAAAAGCGCATTTAGCAAAGCATTTTTAGACCAAGTTCAGGCCGTGCTTTTGGCTGACAAAGAAAAACTCGAAGCCGAACTAGGAAAATTCACAACACAAAGCCAACATACCAATGGAGATTACGACGCCACGTTTCCTGAATATGGCGATGAATCAGATGAAAACGCTCGGGAAATTGCAGATTATACCACAAACAAATCTCTAGAGATCACCCTAGAAAATGCACTCCGCGATGTGAATAAATCACTCAAGCGTATTGCAGAAGGTACCTACGGGATCTGCAAATACTGTGATAAGCCTATTGATGAGAAGCGTCTTCTTGCCCGCCCAACATCAGGATCCTGCGTAGACTGCAAAAAAGCCCTCACAGACGAACTCTAAACCGTTTTCCTCGGTATGCCTCTTCGAAAAAGCTATCTTTTGCCACTGGTGACAAGTGGCTTTTTCTTTTGTCTAGATCAAATCTTAAAGTACATGGCGCATAGTACTGCTACGACCCCCCACTATCTAATAGACCCTTGGCTGGGCTGGGAATACCTCGCAAATCCAGGCATCGCCTTCTCCGTCCCCTTCCCAAATGCCGCGCTGATCATCGGCACGCCAATCATTCTCATAGGCCTCCTGGTCTATCTGGGAAGGAAAAAGCACCGTACGCCTTCTCATCTGTACGGCGCAAGCCTTATCTTTTTCGGTGCGGTATCAAATCTGATAGATCGCGTGCTCTTTAGCATTACCATAGACTACGTCCGTATTCTAACAACAGTACTCAATATCGCTGATATTATGATTGTCATGGGCACACTACTGATTATAAAAGGATCGGCTACCCAAACGGATCCGGATGATATTGACAAAACAGCGCAGCTATAGTATAGTGCTCTCACTTCTAAGCATGGGTTTTAGACAGGTTGCTCTCACCTCGTGTCTTGCCCACAGCATACCTACATATCCATTATGCCAAATAAAAATAGCGCAAAAAAAGCACTTCGCCAAAGCGAAAAACGTGCCAAGCAAAATCTTGTCGTCAAAAATGCATACAAAGATGCAGTAAAGACAGCCAAAAAAGCAATCGAAGCAGGCACGCATTCAGCAGAGGATATCAAAGCAGCACAAAAGAAACTTGCGAAAGCAGCAAAGAAAGGTGTGATCAAGAAAAACACCGCTGCACGAAAGCTCTCACGACTCGCAAAGTTTGCAAAGAAAGTAACCACCAAATAATCAAAGAAAAAACGCACGCCGAATCGGTGTGCGTTTTTTTATATGGCAAAAACGTTAGGAAAACTTGCATAGAAAGATTGCGCTGCGCTATACCACAGGCATCAGTGTTCCATGAAGATTACTTTTTGCTTCGCAAAAAAAGATTGAAGATTGGCTATAGACCAATTTTTTATATGCACCAGGGGTTTCAAGGGGAAAGCTGTTTGAGCCTAAGTGCTTGCCAATGAGTATTTTCTTAGCCGCGACACAGGCGAGTTCTTTCCCCTGACACTTTTTGTTACTTTTTGGTGACAAAAAGTAAGGGAGAACATTATTTCACTAAATTACCGACGAACATATCCAGCAGATATGCTTGGTCTCCCTTTCCTGTCTTTGCACTTTTGTCCAAGGTAAGCAACTGTTCATGAATCTTTGACAATTCTTCCTTTGTATAGCGCTTTACCATTGGCAGACTTTTCTTTATCACATAAGGATGAATGCCTAGTTCTTTTACCAACCTCGCGCTTTGCACGTCTTCCCCTCTGTCATACACATCACGCAGTTCGAGCAAGATGCGATATTGTCGTACAATCATGGCAAAGACATACCCTGCATCATTGCCTGCTTTGTATTGATCTTGGATAAGTTTGAACACTCGCGCCGTTTGTTTTTGGACAATGGCGTCGACGAGCGTAAAGATATTGTCATCAATTTTTTCTTCGACAAAAAGAGATACATCTTGAGGTGTGATACTTCTGCCAGAAGCATAGCTCACCAGCTGGTCGAGAACCCCAGAGAGCTTCCACATATCACTGCCTATTGTGGTCGCAAGAAATGTCGCTGCGTCACGTCCCATGTCGCCCCCACGATCCTTTGCATCAGCCATCAGCCATCCGGTCAATTTCGGTCCAGTCAGCTCTTCAAAGTGCTGGACAAACTGTTCTTTGGTCAACCTCTCAAACAGAGCTTTGGCACTTTTTGTTTTTGGCTTTTCAAGAGCGTCTGACACAATCAAAATAATATCTTGAGGAATTGATTTCTCTTCAATGCGAGCAAGCAATGCTTCTTGGACAGTGGTCAGTGACGTTGAAAGCAAGCCTTCCAGCACAACCATACGCTTTTCCGCCAAAAAAGGTGCTGACAATATCTCTTGCATGATATTCCCTCTTGACACGTCGCAGCTAATACGCACCAAATTCAAGCCCTGAGGATCCCGCTCAGAACGAAACTTCTCCATCATTTTATGGAGATACTGTCTGCTTCTGTAAGTGTCTTTTCCGTAGAGAAAGATAATCATAAACAGCTGTTTGTGTCGTGTGCATTGTAGTACGTTCTCGCATCAGATGCAACCATCGCATGCTTGTGCATGACAATCATAAAAAAATATCGTATACTATGCCTCATATGAATATTCCATTCACACACACTGAAGAAGAACACCCACTCGTGTTAAAAAAGAAACACATGTCTCTTGCCGACAGAGCGGCAGACCGTATGACCGAAGGTATGGGAAGCTGGTCATTTTTATTTGTATTTTCCGCAATCATCATTGTGTGGATAAGCCTCAATCTCTATGGCTGGTGGCAACACTGGGATCCATACCCATTTATCTTGCTCAATCTAGCATTATCTGCAATCTCCGCATTGCAGGCTCCGATCATTATGATGAGCCAAAATCGTCAGACAGACAGAGATCGTCTGTCAGCGCGATATGACTATGCCGTAAACAGAAAAGCAGAACGAGAAATTCAGCTGATCCAAAAAGAATTGTACACAATCAAGGAAATGTTGACCGTTATCGGAGAAAAAAAGTTAAAAAAATAAAAAAGTGAGTACGAACTACGAAATGCATACGAACATACGAAATCAACATATAGTTTTGTACTTTCGTACTTGTTCGTAGTTTGTACTCTTTTTTATATGAAAAAACAACATCACATGACAGCGGACATCCTTATTCTCGGCGCTGGCATTGGCGGGTACGAAACCTTTCGTTCGCTTGCAAAACGACTGAAAAAATTTCAGGATCGGCGCATTACCATTGTCGACAAAAATAATTACTTCACCTTTGTCCCGATGTTGCACGAAGCAGCAACAGGGTCTATCGAACCCACACATTGTGCTATTCCTCTCAGAGCACTTGTCGCAGGTACCCCACATACATTTTGTAAAGCCAGTATAGAAAAAATAGACCCTGCAAAAAAAATAGTACACACATCACTTGGCACGATATCTTATAATGTTTGCGTCATTGCTCTTGGAAGCACCACCAATTATTTTCATACTCCAGGTGCAAAAGAACACTCTGAGCATGTCAGAACACTCGACGGAGCCATGCATCTCAAACATACATTTATCGATACCATAGAAACATGTGGTGATGAACCCGTGTCACTCAATATTGTAGGAGGTGGATATACAGGTATAGAAGTCGCTGGACAATATGCAGATCTTGCAAAAAAAGATTTGAAAAAATTATATCCACACAAAAAAATTGTTATCCGCATTCTACAAGCAGGAGACACCATCCTGCCATACATGCCTATAAAAGTACAAAAAAAAGTCACAAAAAAACTCACACAAGAAGGCGTCCTGATAGACACACAAACTAAAGTCACCAAAGTCACCAAACAAAGTATCACCCTCTCAGATGGCAGAACACTTCCGAGCGACATTACAATATGGACAGCAGGTTTTGAAACAGAAGGAAAAACATTTTTGAAAACAGGAACAAATGATCATGGACGAGTAAGCGTCACAGGTGAACTCTTGATGGAAGGATATGACCATACCTATGCACTCGGGGATATCGCACATATACAAGATCCAAAAACAAATATCGCCTATCCTCAGCTTGCCGAAGCTGCCTATCATGAAGGGCAGTACGCAGCAAAACATATCGCCCGCAGTCTAAAACACAAACACACAGGGCCTTTTCGATTTCACTCAAAAGGACAACTTATGCCAGTCGGTGATTGGTATGGCGTGGCACAAATCGGACCGTTCCTCTTGTTTGGAAAACTTGCGTGGTGGATTCGTCGAACAGTGTACGTTCTTTTCATGCCAGGATTTTTAAGAAAAATACGTATTGTGTTTGATTGGACGATTCATAGCTTTGGCGTGCGAGATGTGATTTCTGTCGATGTAGCGAATGTAGAGAAACGGATGTAGTGATATACAACACATCCTTGAATCATAGCATCGCATTGTTGCAAAGTTTGTGCTATGATGAATTCATATTATTTTTATCGTATATACACACATATGATGGACACAACAAAAAAGAAGAACCTAGGGTTCTTTCTCCTCCGCCTCTCTGTAGGACTTATCTTCATTGTCCAGGGATGGGGCAAACTCAATGGCGTGGACATGGTCAGTGGAATGCTTGATGGGATTGGATTCCCAGCACCAGGATTCTTTGCATGGATTCTCGCACTCACAGAATTTCTCGGTGGTATTGCCGTCATTCTTGGATTGTTTGTCCGACATGCAGCGACACTGCTCGCTGTCGTGATGGTTGTAGCACTCTTTACCGTGCACATCCCAGGACCATTTGCTCAGGCAATGACACCTGTGGCACTCCTCGGCAGTACACTCGCGCTCATGCTTCTCGGTGGTGGTGATTGGCAAGTGATGAAGGAAAAGAATTAAGATTAAGAATTTAGAAATAAAAAACATCCGTTGTTATGCGGATGTTTTTTTATTTATTTACTTCAACTCCCCCCATCGCTTTCCACTATGTACATCCACCACCACAGGCACATCGAGCTTCAACACTCCTTCCATTTCTTTTTTCACAATATCTGACAACGTCTTTTCTTTTCCCTTTTTTACTTCAAATACCAATTCATCGTGGACTTGCAAAATCATACGTACGGACAGGTCGCGACCTATCCCCTCATGCAATTCTTTTTGCACCGCAATCATCGCCAGCTTCATCATATCAGCAGCAGTCCCTTGGACCGGCATATTGATCGCCATGCGTTCTCCACTATTTCTCACCTGATAATTACTGGATGATAATTCTGGAATATATCGTCGTCTGCCGTAAAGCGTCTCTACATAGCCATCTTTTTTTGCTTGCTTCGAAATTTCTTCGAGATAGGTCGCAACACCAGAAAATCTCTCAAAATACGTATCAATAAAACTCTTTGCTTCTGCCTGCGAGATCCCTGTGCGTGAAGCAAGCCCAAAGACACCCATGCCGTACAAGACACCAAAGTTCACCGCTTTTGCTTTGCTTCGCATCTCTTTTGTTACGTCTTTCACAGGCACCCCCTGAATCACCGCAGCAGTCGCCGTATGAACATCTTCGCCTCGCTTGAAAATATCTATGAGGGTTTTGTCTTTTGCGAGATGTGCAACAATACGAAGCTCTATCTGAGAATAATCTGCAGCCACGAGCGTATAGCCGTCAGCAGCAACAAATGCATTGCGCACTTCTTTGCCAAGCTCCGTGCGAATCGGGATATTTTGTAAATTTGGATCAGAAGAACTCAGTCGCCCTGTTGAAGCAACAGCTTGATTGAAACTCGTATGAATACGTCCAGTTTTTTTATTGAGAAGTGTTGGCAACACATCGATATACGTATTGCGAAGTTTTTCTACTTCACGATATTCTTCAATCAGAGGAATAATGTCGTGATAGTCGCGAAGTTTTTCAAGCTCGCTCGCTGCTGTCGAGTATCCTGTTTTTCCTTTTTTTATTATGTCTGTTGGCAACTCCAACTTTTCGAATAACAAATCTCGGAGCTGTACTGATGAAGCTACATTAAATTCTTCCCCTGCTTCTTTATATATTTTTTGCTCAAGATTTTTAATAGCGACATGTGCATCTTTCGATAATTTTTGAAGCACGTCTGTGTCAACAGCAATCCCAGCGAGTTCCATATCTGCGAGCACAGGAATAAGTGGCATCTCTATTGTGGTGAAAACATTATCACCATTTTTTTGCAATTGTTCTTCATACATCTCTGCCACGCGATACACCGCATCGAGCTCGTTTGCTACCACTTGTGGGTCCACCCCAAAGAGGCTTCCCTGTGTATCACTCGTCGTCATTTCCTCACCAAGTTCTCGAAGGACAATTTGCTGGACGTCATGTGCGCGCGTGCTAGAGTTGAGAAGGTAGGAAGCGATCATTATGTCGAAGAGGTGGTTGATTGGTTGATTAGTTGATTGGTTGATTAGTACCTTTACGAGTTGCTTCAAATCATGCCCGATGATCGTTGCTTTCTCATTTTCAAATATGTGAAACACTTGTTTTTGTTCTTTGTCTGAAAGTTTTTTGATATCAACAAACGCGTGAACATGTGGAGACACAAAGACAAAGCCAAGCAAATCCGCAGTAAGAACATCATCATGAGAAAGAATAGCTTTGCATGCAAATTTGGTTTCGTTTTTCATCTCTTTCAAAAAATCTGAAAGTGCCTTACTGTCAATAACAGAAACTTTTTTAGAAGATTTTTTACTTTTTTGTTTCGTTGATTGTATCGTGTGTTCCTGTTCTTCTCCTGGGATACGTTTCAGAAGTGAAAAAAATTCAAACTTTCGAAAGACCGCTACAAGCGCCTCTCGATCAAATTTTTCAGTCCTTGCTTTTTCTAATTCAACGTCAAGACCTGGAACATCTCGTCGAATAGTTGCAAGTTCAAAACTCATTTCTGCATCTTTTTCCCCATCCTGCAATTTCTTGAGAACCGAGGCAGAAATGTTCGTTGTTACTTGTTTATTGTTTATTGCTGAATATATTTCCTTTATCCCTCCAATCTCTGTAATCAGAGTTGTCGCCGTCTTCTCACCAATTCCCTTCACTCCAGGAATATTATCAGAGGTATCACCACGCAAAGCCTTATAGTCGACAATCATCTCTGGACCAAAACCAAATTTTTCGTGCACTTTTGATTCATTAAACAACTCAAAATCTGACATGCCTTTTTTGAGCAAATATACTTCCGTAGCATCGTCATCCACGAGTTGCAAGAGATCTTTGTCTCCGGTCACCACGAGCGTTGTCAGATTGTCATACGTTTTATTTTTTTCAGAGATTGTCCCAATGACATCATCCGCTTCAAATCCTTCTTTTGTGTAAATAGGAAGCCCAAATGCTTCTACAAGTTCGTATACCAAGGGAATTTGAGCATACAGGTCATCATCCGCTTTTTCACGTGTTGCCTTGTACTCGGTATAGATCTCATCTCGAAAGGTACCTCCAGCAACGTCAAAACTGACCGCAATATACGTAGGCTTCACATCCTGAATAGTTTTGAGAAGCATGAGTGCAAAGCCATAGACCGCATTCACACTGCTTCCGTCCTTCGTACTCATCGGTGGCAGGGCATGATACGCCCGATGGATCACAGCATGACCATCGATAATGACGTACGTTTCTTTTTTGGATACATGTGACATAGTAAAGACATTGTAGCATGGACAAGCAAAAACACAACGGGAGACTATACCCTATGTATGCCTTGTAAAGAATTGTCTATTTTCGTATACTACGAACAATTATTTATATACACAGTGTTATGCAAAAATTTCACATAGGATCTCTCTCAGCCCTCCTTATCACGGCCACCTTCCTCACAGGCGCAGGGTGTACAGCAGAAACATCAGTTGGCACAGTAGTAGAACTTACTCCCACAACAGAATTTTCATCTACGGGCAATACAGAAGAAGGAGTTCCTTATTCTTTCCAAGGTACTGTTCCACAAGATTGGACAGAACACGAAGACAAGGATCCTAGAGTTCTCGGTCAAATTTATTCCCCAACAACAGCAGAAGACCCATTTCAAGAAAATATTAATGTCGCCAGATTTGACTTTGCCCCAGGCGAAAAAGAAATGACTTTCGATGAATTTTCAGCCGTAGCATTGCAAGGTATAGAAACATACAAAGGATACAAACTCGTATCACAAACAAAACGAGAAGTGAGCGGATATCAAGCAATCACGATATCATTCCAAACAACAGAATATCTCGATGGCTCGGTCATGCAACTCGAACAGACCTTCCTGAGAACAGAAAAGGAAGGATATGTTATTACATTCACAGGAACACCAGAAGGAGCATTGCAATATGAGAAAGTCTACACAGACTTTCTCGATAGCATGATAATAGAGTAACCAAATTATAAACTACACAAGAAAAAGCCAACGCCTCTGCGTTGGCTTTTTTCCCCTTGAAAAGGGCATCTTTTTGTGCTATTCTCTGTCTACAACATTTATATGGTACCGTAGCCAAGTCCCGCCAATCCGGCGGGCAGGGTCCAGGCAGAGGTCTGTCAGACTCCCAAGGCTATGTGTGCTATCCCATGGTACCGTAGCCAAGTGGTAAGGCAGAGGTCTGCAAAACCTTTATCGCGGGTTCGATTCCCACCGGTACCTCCACGAATCCCGCTCAGCGGGATGAAGTGGTCACGTGATGAGCGAAGCGAATTTTACGTGACTACGTTGCATTATCTCTCACGTAACATATAACACGTAGCACAAAACAAATTTGTTTGTATTTCGTGCTGTTTTAGGTATACTTTCGATACGAAAGTTTGGATAAAAACCAGTTGTGCGAAATGGCATCAGCTCAGATACTTCAAAAATTAAATCTTAATCAAAACATTATGGATCCAACAACAGCTCAAATTTTAGTGTCCCTCGCGACCAATTACTTCACCCATTTCACTGCCCCAACGATACAAAAACTTTTCCAAAGAGTTTTTCAGTTAAAGCCTGATCTTGAAAATGTTCTAAAGAACGCAAAGACCAATGAGGACTTTGAAAAAGTATTTCGTGAAGCAGTTGGAGTCATCGACGCGCAGGCGGGCAGTGGTTCTATTGAAGTGGATAACAACTTCCTTGAGGCTCTTCGCGGTATTCGGTTTGACCATCAAAATGGTTACGTAAATATTTCGGGTTCAAGAATACATGCTCCACTCTTGCAGACAGGCGGTACCGGAATTGGTCAAACCGAAATTAGTAGTTCCGTTTTGAAGTCACGAGGGACACAAATTAATGTTGAAAAAAACGCCCTGATTAAAATTACTGGTAATGCTCAAATAAGGCAGAGCTGATGCCACATATCACAACACGGCATATCCAGTTCAGGAATTTTTCACACTTATAATTCAAGGTAAAAAAAATTCCTTCTCCAAAATGTTTGTTCCATTTCACTGCACAAAAACTTCGGATGATGCCGAAACGTTAGCTGAAATACATTTTCTCTCTTCCAATTTGAACAAAAATGAGCATCCAACGATACCAGCCGAAATACGTTTCAACAAAAAACACACTCCTTTCACGAAGTGTGTTTTTTATGTGTTACGTGAAGTTTATCTCGAATATATCTCCATCTTCACCTGCTTCACACCAAATCCACGAGCTTTGTTTTTTGCTTCTGCAATAATATCACGTGAGGTAGGGTGAACAGACCCGATCCAAAAGTCGATACGGTTTGTCCCGTTGTATCGGGCATTCATACGATCACGAACCACGAAGATCTTGTCACCATAGAGCTCAGGAAATTTTACCTGGGTTCCGAGGGCAAGGAAATTCGTTGCAATCGTATTTTCAATACCGTTTTCTTCGTAATAGGTACACAGGTCAAAGTTCATCGCTGGCGTACAAGGTGATGCATCGGTCTGTGCAGGATCACTTGAGTACGCTGTGGCAACAACCCACATCTCACGACGTGGCTCACTGTCTTCGCTCACTGGAAAGACAATCTCTTCCTGCTTTTCAAAACCCAGCTCTGTCTGAGCAAGGACGGCACTCATATGGGGAACAGCACTGATCAGGAGGGCGAGAACAATCATTCCCATAACGACCTTCTGAAGAAGTGCATGCATGGTGGTTTGGTTTATACAAAACATATGCTATTGTCCTTTTTAACACAAAACCCTAGTATCTTCTAGGGCTGTCAGGTGTTGCGTTTTGGACTGGAGAATAGTATCATAAAAGAGCCTTTTTGTCAAGGTAAAAACCTTCAAAAAAGCACATCAAAAACCACCTTTTTAGCTAGATTAAGCTAATTTTCAACCTGTATGCAAAATGGGGATAACCGACGCAGAAGCTATGGCTACACCGGCAAACCTGCGCCACACCAGGCACAGCCCCAAGAACCACGCCAAACGCGACACCCACAGTCACGGCAGGCGCCGGCACGAGAAACACCACCTATTGATTGGGTGAGTATTGTGTTATTTCCCTTTCGCCTCCTCGGCAGCCTCCTGATTCACGTCATCCACCTCTTTGGCTGGCTCTTAAAAAAGATCCCATGGGGTGCGCCGTTTAGAAAAGGAAATGGAAAACGAACGTTTAAGATTCTACTGGTTCTCTTTGTCCTCGGCCTCATCGGTGCGGTAGGCCTCGTGGTCTGGGCAAGCAAAGATCTGCCAGATCCAAACAAACTCTCTGATAGACAAATTGCCCAGAGCACAAAAATCTATGACCGCACGGGAGAACATATTCTGTATGAAGTCTTTGAGGATCAAAAACGCACGCTTATCACACTCGAAGAACTGCCAGACTATCTTGTCCAAGGTGTCATTGCAACAGAAGATACAAAATTTTATGAACATCATGGCATCCGCCCTCTCAGTATTGTGCGCGCCGTGGTATACGGGCTTCTTCCGGGGAGACGAGTCGAAGGAACATCAACTCTCACGCAGCAGCTCGTGAAAAATGCTATTCTCACTAGTGAACGCCGCTACAGCAGAAAGCTCAAAGAATTTATTCTTTCTATTCGTCTTGAGCAAGTATATACCAAAGATCAGATACTCCAGATTTATTTTAATGAAATTCCCTACGGCTCCACAAACTATGGTGTGGAATCTGCTGCGCAAAGTTATTTTGGAAAGTCTGCATCAGACCTCACCCTTGCTGAGGCTGCAACGCTTGCCGGATTGCCACAACAGCCAAGTCGCTTTCTCAATGATCTTGATAGACTCAAAGAACGACGAAACTTTGTCCTTCGTCGTATGTCAGAAGAAGGATACATTACCGAAGCAGAAAAAAGTGTTGCACAAGCTGAACCCCTAAATCTCGATGTCTCGTATTCCAATATCGATGCGCCTCACTTCGTGCTTTATGTAAAAGAAAAACTCGTAGAAGACTATGGGGAACAACTGGTAGATACAGGTGGGCTCAAAGTGATTACCTCACTTGACTGGGAAAAGCAGCAGATCGCAGAACAGGTGATAGAAGACGTCGGCACACCAAAACTAGAAGAAGCAGGAGCAAACAATACCTCACTCGTGGCAATGGATCCAAAGACAGGACATATTCTTGCCATGGTAGGATCAAAAGATTATTACGATGATAGTATCAAAGGACAATTTAACGTTGCCACACTGGGCAAACGCCAGCCAGGATCATCGTTCAAGCCAATTATATACGCAGCAGCATTTGAAAAAGGCTACACCCCAAATACGATTCTCTATGATGTGGTGACCAATTTTGCTTCTGCAGGAAATTCCTACACCCCAAAAAATTACGACTTGTCTGAACATGGACCAGTCACCATGCGACAAGCGTTGCAAGGTTCTCTCAACATTCCTGCCGTCAAAACACTGTACTTGGTGGGAGAAAAAAAAGGCGTAGACTTTGCAGAACGCCTTGGCTACACCACGCTTGGTGAAGGTGACTTTGGACTTTCCCTTGTCCTTGGCGGCGGAGAAGTACGTCTCTTGGATCATGTAGGCGCATATGCAACGTTTGCCAATGACGGCGTCCGCCACACGCCGGTTAGTATCTTGAAAATTGAAGACAACAAAGGAGAGATCCTCTATGAATGGAAACAAGACAAAGGAGAAAAAGTATTGGAAAAAAACATCACAGATACACTCTCAAACGTCCTCAGCGATGACGCGGCGCGGGCATATACTTTTGGCGCTGGAGGTGTCCTCACACTCCCAGGACGCCCTGTCGCCGCAAAGACTGGGACCACCAATGGCTATGTCGATGCCTGGGCAATAGGGTACACGCCATCACTCGTCGCAGGTGTGTGGGCAGGAAACACAGACAACACAGCAATGAAACGTGGATACGGTGGAAGTATTGTGGCAGCACCAATATGGAATGCGTTTATGAAGCAATCGCTCGAAGGAAGCTCTGTCGAATCTTTTGCCGGGGCTCCAGAGATCAAAACAGACAAACCTGTACTCAATGGCTCAACAGGTGGCGGCATTACACTAAAAGTCGATGAAATCACAGGAAAGATTGCAACAAGCTCAACGCCAGAACAATACATTGTCGAGCGCACCTACATCCAACCGCATTCGATTCTTCATTATGTGATAAAGGATGATCCGCAAGGATCAACTCCGGAAGATCCTGCTGCTGATCCACAATACAATATCTGGGAACAAGCCATTCAAGACTGGATCGTACGAAAACAAGCAGCAGATCCGGAGTGGAACCTGAGTTTTGAAGAACCGCCGACAGAATACGATGATGCGCATTCGCTCGAACTCATCCCATCGCTCGAAGTCGTCTATCCGGCTGCAAGCAGCACGATATACTCAAGACAAATTGATACAGATATTCGCGTGAGTGCGCCACGAGGTGTGACAAAAGTGACGTACCAGCTCGATGGCGTGTATGTCGGTGTGGTGCGAGAACACCCCTTCAACCTCCATTATTATGCACAAGGACTTGCAGAAGGAACGCACTTGCTAAAAGTCATTGTCGAGGATGATATTGGCAATAAATTGACCAAAGACGTGCCATTCACCCTTGCCAATGTAGGCATAGAATCGCCGACCATCACCTGGACCGCAGGATCAGATGCATTAAGCCTGTCTGATTTTCCACGCGTCTTTCTGCTCGATGTGTTCAAACGCGACGACATTGCGCGTCTCGATGTCAGTGCAAAAAAAGGCAATCAAACCATTCTCATCGGCACGATCACCGACTTCTCCACGCTTGATTTTAACAACAGTGTTGCCGTGTCATGGGAATCTGTCCCATCTGAATCAGGAACCTGGACACTGATTGCAAAGACTACGGCAAAAGATGGAAGTGAAACGACTGATACGAAAGAAGTATTTGTTGAATAGTGAAACTACGTAACAATAAAAAACAACGCAGGTACCTATGCGTTGTTTTTTTATTTCTAAAAATTGTTACTGTCGAATCGGCATCACGATATACAAATAGTCTTCAACATCTGACGGTCGAAACATGCAGGGTTGTTCACTGTTGTTCACAAGAAATGTGACACTGCTGCCTGCCATGTGTTGCAGTCCATCAAGCACGTATCGGTGATTGAGTAAAATAGAATTTTCTTGACCCGATACTTCACCATCGATTTCTGAACTATGTTCACCTGCCTGCGTACTGGTAGAAGAAATACCAACATTTTTTTGTTCGGCATTCATATCAAAGGATACCGCATTGACCCCGTCTGCAGTAAAAAGGCTTGCTGCTTTTATTCGTTTGACAAAATCATCAATCGGCACCATTGCTGTCGTGGCAAATTCTGTGGGAATAATTTGTGTGTAATCAGGGTATGTTCCTTCAACTAAGCGAGAGGTCATTTCTACTTGTCCATATCTGAGTGCGATTTGTCCATCACTGAGCCACAACCGCACATTCGTCTCATCGGAATGCGAGCCACTGAGTACTCGAATAATTTCATACGCCGTACGCGCAGGAATAATGCATGAAAACACATCAGTTCCTTGCGTGACAGGCAATGTTTTTTCAGCAAGCCGGTATGAATCTGTCGCAGCTAAGACAAGACCTGCGTACCTCTCTGAAAAAAATTGGCAACAAAGACCTGCAAGTTCTGGGCGTATTTCATTTTTTGACGCAGCAATCACTGTTTTTTGCAATGCATCTTTGAAACTTGTTGCGGCGATCGTGTAGGCATGTTGCTCATCGATCTCAGGAATCACTGGAAAATCATCAGACGGCATGCCTTTTATTTTTGTGCTTGATGATCCGCACACAACAGAAAGTTCTATTCCATCAAGCGAAATGGTAATTTGTTCATCAGGAAGCAGCTGCAAATAATCTCCCAACACTTTTGCTGGGACCGTAAATGATCCTGTCGATTCTACCTTTGCACGAAGGTATGTTTTGAGTGCTATTTCTAAATTTGTCGCGATCATTTCAACACCTGATTCTTTTGCTTCGATGTAGACGTTTGTGAGTATAGGGAGACTGCTTTGTCTACCAGCGATACCACTGACAAGCCCAAGAGATTCGATTATATTTTCCTTGGTACATGTAAATTTCATATCCCTATCTTAATTTATATAATATATATATTTTATCTTGTTGTAATAGTAAGGGGTGTGGATAGTGTGGACTTTGCTGTTTTTTGTGTTTGTGTAGCGTTTTATTTGAATTCTTTATGCACATTTGATGTGTGTGTGAATGTGGGATGATATGTGTGTAAGTGTTTGTATTTGTTTTTTAGTCGTAAGCTTGTTGATAGTGTGCATTGTTATGCACTGTGAGTTTTGTATGTTATACGCGTGTTGTACACAGGTTATGCTGCATCTGAGTACAGTCGTTGTTTGATATTTGCGAGGTCTTGTTTCAATTTCAAATCATTTTCTAGCTCTGTTCGTATTTTTGTATGTGCATGCATTGCCGTTGTATGATCTCTCCCACCGAGCTCTGTCCCGATTGCAGGGTATGACATTTTCAATTCTTCTCTGAGGAGATACATCACAATCTGTCTTGGAAAGGCTAAACGTTTTTCACGACTCTTGCCCAGAATGTCGTCAATCGCTACATCAAAAAATTCTGATACCGTGCTGACTGTTTCTCGTGGCGTGACTGCTTTTCTTGTGCCTTGCTGTTCAAAACTGGCAAGGACTGACTTGATCGATTCTTTTGTTGGGGCAATGTTTTTGAGTTGGTGGTAGGCAATGATTTTGTTGAGTGCGCCTTCGAGTTCTCGGATATTGCTTTGTACAGTCGTCGCGATAACCGTCAAAATTTCTGGCTCGAGTGGAAATTGTTTTTCCTGACTTTTTGATTGGAGAATCGCAAGGCGAGTCTCCAGATCAGGATTGGAAATGTCTGCGATCATTCCCCATTCAAATCGACTGCGCAACCGATCTTCGAGAGCAGGGATTGCTTTTGGTGGACGATCACTACTCATGACGACTTGTTTTCCTTGTTGATGCAGCTCGTTAAACGTGTGAAAAAATTCTTCTTGTGTTTGTTCTTTCCCCCCGATGAATTGGATATCATCGATGAGCAGCAGATCAACATTTCGATAGCGATCTTTGAATTCTTTTGCTTTTCCGCTCTTCACTGAGCCGACAAATTCATTGGTAAATTTTTCTGAGCTTACATAGAGAATGCGTGTTGAGGGATTTTTCATCAACATGTCGTGCCCTATTGCTTGGAGCAAGTGTGTTTTACCAAGTCCTACTCCACCATAGATAAAGAGTGGATTGTAGGCTTCGCCAGGTCTGTCTGCAACAGCACGAGCCGCAGCATGTGCCAGCTCGTTACCCTTTCCCACGATAAAGGTATCAAACGTATACTTTATATTGAGACCAAACTGAGCACCTGGGCTATGCTTTGGATTTGAGTGAATGGGAGTTTCTGCGGTCGAAACCGTAGGAATACTTGAGAGCGTGCATTCTTGTTCCTCGATGTTTTTCATGTTTTCCACTCTATATTCGATCTTTTTGATTGGTTTTCCTGTTACTTTTTCTATCGTGCCTATAATATCTTTGTGATATTTATTCTCAAGCCAACTTTTTGTGAAGGCATTTGGTACGCAGATGACTACATGACCTGTTTCATACTTGGCAATACCCGTATGTTTAAACCATGTTGTGAAGTTTGGTTTTGATACTTTGAGTTCAAAATCTGCTAGGACGGATTGCCAAATCTCGTAATTTGTCATAGGGAGAGGCTAAGAGTAGCTTTGGTATGCAGTTTAGCACATATATGTATTTGGAAAAATGGCTTAATAAAAGCAAAAAGTGCGTAACATGGGGAAAAGGTGTGGATAGTGTGGACATCTTTTACTTACGGATTAGAGATAATGCAGATGTGCTGATGAATACGAGCCTATTCGCTTTAGACTTTATCACAGTTCAGGTATTGACAAATAGAAGGAAAACACGTATTATTGGCTACATCTAAGTAATGCATCCGTAAATCAGCATTATCTGTTATCTGTAATATGCCAAAACGAACATATCAACCAAAAAAACGAAAGCGTGCAAAGACCCATGGGTTCCGCTCTCGGATGCAAGACAAAAATGGACGTGATGTCCTGAAACGCCGACGCGACAAAGGACGCAAAAAGCTGACTGTGAGTGAAGAGCGTACAGGAAAGCGCACCAAAAAGACTCGATAAACAGAGAAAAAGCCCCGGAAACGGGGTTTTCTGTTATACTAGGGGCATGCGGATATCCAGATAATCCAGATTTACAGATAGATCTATCCGTTGATCTGGATTATCCGTATATCAGGATACGCAATATGCTATCTACTCAGTACAGACTTCGTAAAATGAAAGACATCGACATCCTCTTTAAAGAAGGGCGTTTTGTTGGTGGAGAACTGGTGACATTGAAGCTGTGGTGGATAGATCCAGAGAAGTATCCGCGCCGGGAATATACACGAAATGACCTAAAAATTGGCTTTGTTGTGGGAAAAAAGGTCAGCAAAAGTGCTGTCAGACGCAATCGGGTAAAGCGTCAGATGCGGGAAGTGGTCAGGTTACTGCTCAAAGACGGCAAGATAAAGGAAGGTGCAATGGTGTCTGTGATTGCAAAGCCGGCAGCGCTGGGTGCTTCCTACGCTAATATAGAGAAATCCATTGTTGATGTACTTCGAAGAGCCCATCTTTTCAGATAACAAATATCAAATAACAGATAACATCTTTTTTACTGTTGCTATCTGATATCTGTTGTTTGATATATGACCTATGAACATCCTTCATTGGCCTAGAAAGCCTGTGCTCTGGCTCATACGTCTTTATCAAAAGACATTGTCCCCAGATCACAGCTTTTGGGCGAAAAAAAAGAATCCCTACGGATATTGCCGGTATTTTCCGACGTGCAGTGTGTATGGATACCAAGCGATTGAAAAATATGGTGTGATTCGTGGTGGATTGAAGGCGGTGTGGCGTGTTTTGCGCTGTAATCCGTGGAGTAAGGGAGGAGTGGATGAGGTGGATTGACAATTTCTATATTTTCTGTAAAGTGATCGTACAATTGGACGGTCTTTTTTTTTGTACAGTCGTACGAAATGAGACCCTGGCCCGGAGGGAGATTCATGATGGTTCGATTTGCGTGCGTGTTGTTACTCACCTTGTTTGCATCATGCGATTCCAAGGAAAAACAGTCCTCAGATAAACCTATTCCGTCCGAGGACATGGTGATCCTTGTCGGGCATGTGTACTGTGCACCAGTGTGGCGTGACTGGTGCGATGTGACCAAGCCCTGCCATATAGAGAAGATCCCTCTTTCTCTCGCAACCATTGTCAGTGCAGATGGCACTATTGCTCTGGTGACTCCTGCCGGAAGCCCCTTCCACTTTGAGAGGGGGAGGTTCGCGCAACTTGAAGAGAAGGCAAAATTCAGAGGCAAAGAAAAAAGCGTTGAGCAATGGATCCCGTCGCAGAGTGGTGACTACCTTCTCGCCGCTGATCCCTGTAGCGCAGAGGTCTACATCCTGCACTTTCCTCTCCCCAAGAGTGGCGTGCCTGCCGAAGTGTCCACAAACGCCTCGCCGGCTGAGGAGGTCGATCCCCCACTACCCGCCGAGTGGGTGCCGGGCACGCTCGAGTGTTTCAAGGAGTAGGCGTTCCCATGTTCTCGCTCATCGTTGGCTTCGGCAGACGGTGGGCGAGGACGTTCATTCACTCGAAAGAGTGTTTTTTGTTATACAAAATTATACATCAATCTCCACAACCTTCATTTTACTCGTTTCCCCTCTCACAATTCTCACTTTACTTTTTGCAACACCAAATTCCTTGCTGAGAAGTTCAATAAGTTTTTTATTTGCTTCGCCATCTACTGGAGGAGCGGTAAGTTTTACTTTCAGTGTCCCGTCTGGAAGTGTCCCTACTATTTCGTTTTTTGAGGAACGTGGGAGGACTTTTATGGTGAGTGTTTTCATAACGTATCCTGATATACGGATAATCCAGATCAACGGATGGTTTTATCCGTAAATTTGGATTGTCTGGATATGCACATGTATTCATTATATCAGAAACTCGCCTTATAGCGAGTATTTTTGTCAATAAAAAACACCCGCAGATGCGAGTGTTTTGTTTTGAGAATTTACTTTTTCTTTCCTTCCTTTTTTTCACCCAGCACTTGTTCTTTCAACCATTCCATCACTTTTCTATTTTGCATACTCGTGGCAATCGTATCGCGGACTTCTGGTTTTTTGAGATTGTCGAGGTATTCTTTTTTTGTTTTGTACATTTCTTCCAGAATTGTTATTTCTGCATCGATTTCTTCGTCAGAAATAACAATGCTCTGGTCCATCGCAACTTGGCGAGAGACGAGCGCTGCTTTTGCTCTTTTTTCTGCTTGGATTTTGAAGTCATTGAAAATTTCTTCTTCTGTTTTTTTGATATCTGCAAGGTATTGTGAAATTTCAATATTGTTTTTCTCGAGATCGCGTTGCAATTCGTAAAACATCTTTTGTCGTTCTGCGTCGATGAGTACTTGTGGAATTGGGGCAAAGGTTGCTTTGTCTATGATCGCATCGAGAATTTCTATTTCTGCTTTTTGATTCACTTTTTGCTCTGCCTCTTGGAGCATGTTGTTGTGTATCAGTTCTTTGAGCTTTTCAATACTTTCTTGCCCAAGAGATTTTGCCATGTCGTCAGACAACTCTGGCAATTGTCGTTCATACACATCTTTGACCGTTACTTTGAAATCAACTTTTTTGCCGGCAAGATGTTTTTGATAGTGTGTTTTTGGAAAATCAAGTGAAAATTCTTTTGTATCCCCTTTTTTCAAACCTTCTACTTCCTTGTTAAATCCTGGGATGTAATGATCTTCAGAAAGATACACGTGATGATCTTTTGCCTGTCCCCCGTCTACTGGGACATTGTCGATGATCATATCCATGTCGAGGACAAGTTTGTCTGTGCCTTCTGCCTTCCCTTCTTTCAATACTTCTGTCGCATGCATGCCACGAAGTGCTTCAAGCGTTTCATCGATCTTTTTTTCATCTATTGTTGCGTCGTCTTTTTTTACTTTTATTTTTTTGATATCCGGAAGCTTCACACTGGGCATCAGTGCGACCACTGCTTTGAAGACGATATCATTGCCTGGAGCAACTTTTTCAATGCTTACCTTTGGCATGCCGATCGTTTCTAGCCCTTCTGTTTTTACAGCGTCAAAAAAGGTTTTTTTGACAATATCTTCGAGTGCTTCTTGCATAATAGCCATTTCGCCGACTTCTTTTTTGAGGATGTCATACGGTGCTTTTCCTTTGCGAAAGCCTTTGATATTTGCTCGCTCTGAAAGTCGGACAGCTGCTTTTTTGAGTGTCTCCTCATAGTCGCCTGGGACGACAGTGATGGTGAGTTCTACTTGAGAGTTGTCGAGGTCTTTTTTTGTATATGACATAGGGGATAAAAAAAGGTGAAAACGGCTTTTAATATAGCGAAAAAAGGTCTGTCCGTCAAGTCTCTATCATTGACTTTTTGTCATTTTTGGCACATACTCAGAGAGCTATTTTATGAATAAGCAAGCCAAAAAAGCCCTTCTTTTCCTTCTGAGCATTGTCATGTTTGTGAAGCGCCTCCTCGTGGGGTTTTTTCAGCTGATTGCACGAGGATTTTCTAGGCTTAATGGTCTCTATGAGAAGACTATTGGTCCAACATTCTATCACTGGCTCTACACAATACAAAAAAAGACACGATGGGTGAGCTTGCTCAAAACAAGTGGGCTCCTTGGTTTTTTTGGAAGACGGTCTGTACTGCAGGTCGTTTTGTTTTCTGTGCTCATCATTATCATGGTACCCCAGACAAAGCTCTACACTGCAGAGACCACCAAAATACCAGGGCGTAATACTCTTTTATATAAAATGGTTGGACCGGGTGAACAAGATTTTAGTGTTGAAGATTATATTATTGAAGAATCTTTGCCACCAGTCGCCCAAGCCGATAGAAATTGGCGTGATGGGGCTATTAGTGCTGACCAATCTACCATTGTCGGAGAGGTGAGACCACACGTGGAAGACATTTCAGCGATTTCAGTTGGAGGCACTGCTGTCACGAAGCCTACAATTTTGCCAGGCAACCAGCTTCCTACGCAAGAAGTTTCTGGAACATCCCAAGCAACAGAACGAAAAAGTGTTACTGAATATGTCGTTCAATCAGGTGACACCATTGGCGCTATTGCTGAAGCCTTCCGTATCAGTGTCGAAACAATTTTTTGGTCAAACAATCTTACCGCTCGATCATACATTCGACCAGGTGATACGCTGAAGATTCTGCCTACCGATGGACTGGTACATGTCGTTGCACGTGGAGATACTGTGTCGTCTCTGGCAAATACGTATGATACCGAGTCAAGTAAAATCATTGCATTCAACAATCTGCAAAAAGACGGTTCTGATATCATCATCGGTGAGTCGCTTATTATTCCAGACGGAACAAAGCCTGTGCCAAAGAGTACGTATAGAGTGCCAGAAAGTCGTCCGTATACTCCGCTCACTGATGTCGCCGCGCCACCGCCTTCTGTTGCCGCACCTGCTGGGTCTGGATACTTGTGGCCACTCGGCGCACATGTGATTACTCAGTACTACGGATTCCAGCATACCGGTGTGGATATTTCGGGTGGTGGAACCGGAACCTCGATCTATGCAACGCGTGCTGGAACAGTAATAAAATCACAATGTGGGTGGAATGGTGGATATGGGTGTTATATCATTATCGATCATGGTGATGGTGTACATTCACTCTATGGTCATGCTTCGCAACTGTATGTAAGTGACGGTGAATCTGTGACGCAAGGACAAACCATTGCAGCTATGGGAAATACTGGACGATCAACTGGTCCACATCTTCACTTTGAAATTCGTGTGAATGGGGTGAGAGCAAATCCATTGAAGTACGTGCGGTATTAAGACGAAAATTTATCTAAAATAAGCCAAATATACGAAAAACCCTCTTGACAAAAGAGGGTTTTTGTGGTATAGTTTTTTGTTCATTTGCTTTCGTGTCAGTCACTTTTCCGGCAGTTCCAACTCTCCAAGGAGATATCCATGATCATCGAGCATTTGAACCAGACCGGCACGCTCCCCTCGAACATCAAGCGGGAGACGCTCATTCAAGTCTACGTCGAGCTCTGCGAGCGCCTACGTGGCCGTCGAGGCCGGGTGCCGTGGCGGCGAGAGGCGGCGTAAGGCCCGCCTCAAGCTCGCGGAGAACATCCGCATCTGCGCCGAGCGGCTGGAGATCCCCAACCCGATCGGAGAACTCCCCGATGGGTGGGAGAATCATCTGCTCTACTACGGGTTCGGGGCGGCGGGGAAGTACGCCTCGGATCTCGGGATCGATGAGCAGTTTGCACCACACTTGGTGGTGCTGAGCATGCTTCGTCTCCACATGGAGAAGAAGCAGAGCTGATCACTCTTTCGTTTTTCATAATCCATTCGGATGGCAGATATGAAAAATTCTTGTTCTTTCATGACTCACACAAAGGAGGTATTTGGATGAAGTTCTGCCCTTCATCCATACCAACTATTATCTGTATGTGATAGAGATAATTGAGGAATAAAAAATCACCAAACTTGGTGATTTTTTATTTTGGGCTACGTCACTTTGCTCCGATACTGCAATGCCTCTGCAACGTGCGGTGTTTCTATTGCATCACTTGCATCGAGATCCGCCAATGTTCTCGCAAGTTTTAAAATACGATGATAGCTTCTTGCCGAAAGATGCAATTGTGTGACAGCCTGTTTCATGAGTTCTATTGACTGATCATTAAGTTTGCAAAATTCACGTATCTCTTTATTTTTCATGTCTGTATTCGTCATACAACTTGTTCCAACAAACCGTTTGTTTTGAATGCTTCTTGCTGCTTCGACACGAGCGCGGATAATTTTAGAAGATTCTGCCAACGTATCATCACGAAGTTTTTCAAATTCAACACGTGGTACTTCAACGTGCAAATCAATTCTATCGAGCAGTGGTCCACTGATTTTTTTTTGATAATTAGAAATTTGCATAGGTGAGCACGAACAATTTTTGTCCGGATCTGTAGCAAATCCGCATGGACAAGGGTTTTGGCTTGCGACAAGAGTGAAGCGTGCAGGAAAAGTAATGGTTCCTTGTGCGCGCGAAATAGTAACAATACCGTCTTCGAGTGGTTGGCGAAGGTTTTCAAGGACTTGTCTTGGAAATTCTGGAAATTCATCGAGAAAAAGAACGCCCCGATGTGCCAAAGAAATTTCTCCTGGCCGTGGAAATTTTCCGCCTCCGACAAGTGCAACGCCAGATGCGCTATGATGTGGTGCGCGGAAGGGACGTTCTGTGACCAGTGGACGATCTGTGGGAAGGAGACCTGCCACTGAATATATTTTTGTGGCATCAATGGCTTCCTCCACCGTAAGCCGAGGTAAAATAGAAGGCATTGTGCGTGCAAGTAATGTTTTTCCTGATCCTGGTGGACCAGAAAGCAATATATTGTGTCCGCCTGCTGCAGCAATTTCCATTGCTCGTTTTACAAACTCTTGGCCTTTTATATACGCCATGTCCATTTCATATTCAGTTTCTTGTATCCATTCGTGTACTGGGGATCCTTGAAATGTTTCAATAGATTGTTTTCCTGTAATATGTGCAAGAACTTGTCCAAATGTTTCAACAGGAAAAATATTGATATTTTGAATCAAGCTTGCTTCATGGGCATTGACTGCTGGAATGAAGAGATCTGTATAACCATGATCGCGTGCAAAAATTGCAAGAGGAAGAATGCCATTGGTGTGACGCAAACTTCCATCGAGTGCAAGCTCGCCGACAAACAATGCTTTTGATAAATCCAAATCATCGCGTTTTTCCGTTGCAATATACATGCCGACGGCCATCGGAAGATCGTACATACTTCCTTCTTTTCTGACATCAGCTGGTGCAAGATTGATGACGATGCGACCGTTGTTTGGAAATTGGAGATCAGTATTTTTCCACGCAGTGCGGATACGTTCTTTTGCTTCTTGAATCGCAGTATCTGGAAGTCCTACAATATTGTACCCAGGCCATGAGCCTGCAATGTCGACTTCGACAGTAATAGGTGTACAATCGAGTCCAAGAACAGCGGCAGAATGTATTTTTGTAAACATACCCTCCAATAATTAGAGAAAAAATAATAAAAATAGTATAGCATAAAAAAATATCACTTGTTGTGATATAAAAATGTTGAAAAAATTGTAGAGAGCCGTGCACCTGGAGTGGTGCACGGCGTCTCTGTTGTCATGGCGAGGTCAGGCGTGCATAAGACCTTTGTGGCTCGCTTGTGCACGTTCGATCGCCTCGCTGTAGGTGGCGTTCTCCACGAGCTCGGCGAGCGTCCCGGTGTACTTCTCGACGAGATCTGGACGCGAGCGCCGTTGGGCGTCCTCGATCCAGGTGTAGACCTTCAGCACGGCGAGCTCTGCGTTGACGAAGTGCTCTATGCCCTTGACCACAGCGGCGACCGAGCTGCCTGAGATTGACGGTGACTTGTTCTCGAACGTGAACTCACGCCCGGTCGTGTTTTCGATGATGAGGCGCACCGTGTTCGGGGCATCACTGTGCGAGCTGTTGATGTCAGAGGTCTTCGGGAAGTTCCCGCTGACCACGAAGTCGACGAAGTGGATGTGACCGAGCGACGGGTACTCGTTGACGAGCCCGCTCTTGAGGCCGTTGAACAGCGCGTCGATGAAGCCGACGCCCTTGCCCTCGACGGCGAAGAGCGGCCCTTTGCCGACCTGTGAGAGCTGGCAGACGATCCTGGCCGTGCGAGCGTCGATGTCTTCGGACAAAGTGTACTTGGAGACGGAGTACTCGATGTAGTCCTCACCGAGGACTTCGAGGGTGAGTCGTCGCAGTTCCTCTTGAGTTCTCATGACATGCCCCCATGTGGTTGTGGCTGTTGTGGTTTGAGTGCGTACACAATATCGTTGTCGTACAAAACGATACTCTATACGCACACAAACACACATTCTTCCTCCTTCCTCATACATGAATTATTTCATGAATGAGGAAGAGAAAGAAAAAACCACCGTTTGTGAGGTGGTTTGTTTGGGTGTATGTAATTTTTACACCTGTGTGCCAAACAAACCATGGCTTCGAATGAGAAACATTGTGAACATAACGTGATTGATTGTATGGGAGAGGTATGGCATATGATCACTAGAACCTAGACTATGTGAAAATGAAGCATTTGTCAATAGGTTTATGTGGGGAATATATTATTCTTCCATCTTTGGTTTGTCGAGAAGCAATGGTTCGATTTCCTTTTCTCCGTCGGTAATTTTGACGACATCTTTTTCTACTTTTGCAAGTTCTTTGTATGCGGTGTTGTAATGATTGACCGTCGTCGACATACTCATTCCAAGTTTTTTCATATAATCTTCGTATGCGAGAATATGTTTGCCAAGTTTTTCTACATTCTTCCGTATTTCTTTTGCCCCTTCCTCTATATTCAGTGCGCGCAGTCCCTGCAACACTGTTTGCAAATATGCTGCGAATGTTGTAGGTGAAACGATGATTACTTTTTTTTCTCTGAAAGCATAATCAATCAAGTTTCGTGTATTTACTCTGACCGCTCCTACTTCATTGACAAGTAAGTCGTAATAAATTGCTTCTGATGGAATAAACATGAATGCAAAGTCGAGTGTGTTTTCTTTTGGTTTGATATATTTACTTGTTTCATCAATACGTTTTTTCAAATCATTTTTAAATTCTTTTTCCAGTTGTTCTTTTTGTTTGTCGTCTATAGAGTCAAGAATTCGTTGATAATTATCCAGAGAAAATTTTGCATCGATACAAATATTTCCTTCTTTGGTAAAAATAATTGCATCCACAATGTCGCCGTCAGGAAAACCGTATTGTAGTTGAAAAGATGTTGGAGGCAAAATATTTTCCAGTACAAGTTGTAAGCCTGCTTCTCCGAGATTTCCTCGTTTTTTTTGGTTGGTTAACACTTTTTCGAGGTTTCCCAGTTGTTCAGAAAATCCAATAACTTGCTGATTTGTTTTGTCGAGCGTGGTGAGTTTTTCGGTAATGTCTGCAATCATTTTTGTGCTTTGTCCGGTAATGCCTTGCATGATTCGTGTGTTCTGACCAAATTGATCCTGAATAGTTTTGTTGAGATTGAGTTGGGAGTCATTCATGACTTTGTGTGTCTCTGACATTTTTTGATCCACTGTTTTATTGAGATCTTGAATTTGTTGTTGCAACATCATGAAGAGTTTTGCATCATCTTCTTTTGGTTTGTTTTGTTCTTGAATTTTTTGGTAAAGAAAAAATATCGCAGCAAATGTTGCTACGAGGAGAATACTCAAAATAATCACGAAAAAATGTTCCATATCAGAAAATACGAATATGTCGCATGTGAGATATTACCGTTTGAAGTTTGAGAAAAGACAACCGAGAATGCCCATGGCAAGAAAGGCACCCACAGCTATAATTAATGACAGGAGAATATGTTGCATATGATATATGTATAGCAGTATAGCAGAAGTATCAAAAAAACAAAAAGGGCTTCAAACTTTTTGTAGAAATTTTCTCTTCACCAGCTCAAAATAGTTTTGATTCAGTGTAGAGTGCTGGATGATAACGTGTCCAGCGGCACGGTCGGTTTTCTCCCGACAAGCGTCTTCAGAGGAAGATGTGGAACCGTATGTTCGGATCCAGCTTCCATCCTCCTCCTTGCCCGGACGTGTGTCGGATGTGCAGTGCCACGTCCACTTCTACTTGTTTGCTGAAGTGGAGCAGCATATTTGGTCCTACACCGTTGGACCACGTCTTCGCACGTCCGAAGGTCCCCCAGCCCTCTCCCTCGACGCCCACCTCGACGAACGCGCCGAGTGTGATCTGCGCCTGGGCGAACCAGTACGCATCCGCGCTCGGGGCCTGTACTTCGAGGTCAGCCCATGCCCAGAAGTCGCCGGTGTTGAATGCTGGTCGGATCGCGATTGCTGGTTCGGCTGGAGTGAAGTACATGGCAGCCATGAACTCCAGGCTCAGACAACGCAGAACCTTCCCATTCACTCCAATCTCGGCTACTGGGGACAGACCTGCGACGAGATTGCCACCAGGGACGAACATCGTCTTGAGGGTCAGGACCTGCGTCAGTGCGCGTTCTGCGTGCATGATCATTCGGATTCTGGGTCGGTCGACGAATGGCTTGGCCTCTGCTGAGCTTGAGATCAGAGCCACAAGCATCAGAACAAACGCGATGATGAAACGGTGCATGTTTTTCCTTTGGGAAAAGACTGTTCTCCAACAAGCCCTGTGCTTGACTTCGAACGGATAACTCTATATAATAAAAAAAGAGTGGTCAATAGCACCACGTGGTGCTATATTACACCACTAGTACATATTGTAGCTAAAATTAGCAAAAAATATTATGCACCTGAATATTCTTGAAGAGCTCGGACTTTCACAAAATGAAGCAAAAATATATGAAGCATTGCTTGAAATCGGTGAAAGCGCTATCAGCGAGCTATCAAAGAGAAGTAAAATTCATAGGCGAAATATTTACGACACGATGAGTCGTCTAATTGAAAAAGGACTTGTTTTTCAGGTCATTGGGCGTGGAGATAATTTGTACAAACCTGTTGAACCTCATAAGCTGATGGAATTGGTGGATGAAAAGCGAAGACGATTGGAAAAAGTTATGCCAGAGTTGATGGCGAGGTATGAACAAAAGCCTCAGCTTGAAGCGGCATATATATACAAAGGTTTGGAGGGATTCAAGAATTACCTTCGTGACATGCTTCGTACAGGCGAAGATGCGTATTTTATTGGTGCAAAGGGAGCTTGGTTTGATCCACGTCTGAAGACATTTATTGAAGGATTCCTTACTGAATCAAAGAAACGAGGCATCAAATATCACACACTATTTGATTATGAAGTTCGAGAAGGTGCTGCTGAAGTACCAATCTCTGTACAAAAACCATTTAAATATCTCCCAAAAGAATACTCAACTCCTAGTATGGTAGATATTTTTGGAGATCATGTAGTGTCATTTACTGGGGCGGGGCTTATGAAGATATCTGATGATATTACTATCTTTGTAAATATCAGCAGACCTCTGGCTACAAGCTATAAGACGTGGTTTCAGTTTATGTTTGACATGTGTCCAGATATTAAGTAAAGTGCGAGTGTTTCATATGGAACAGGACTGACCCCATAGTTTCCCGACAAAATCGGGACCAGCCTGTAGCTGGCAAGTATGCCCCTGTAGTTCAATGGATAGAACAAGACACTCCTAACGTCTAGATCTACGTTCGATTCGTAGCGGGGGCACCAAGAGTGGGGATTAGAAACTGGAAACTAATGCCTGCCCAATACTTTTTTGTACAAAAGTACACAATATTGTATACAAACACGATGCATTGGAAGCATCGTGTTTTGTTTCATGTGGAACAAACAGTGTCTTTACTAATCAACGTTGGTTGCATGCACGGGTTGTAGTCAGTAGAGACAACCGACGAAAATTTCCCAGATCAGTACTGCATTTTAAAATTTCCTTATACATATTTTTGGATTTGTTGAATTTTGCAAATACATTATTTTTGCACGAAAAGTTTCATGTGGAACATTTGCGCGGTCAAGAAACAAAAACAGTGTGCCTCAAGAAAAATTGTAGAAAATTTTTTTTGGTTCGAACAAGGTTTTTGGGAAGTTTGTGTTAATAATATAACATGAAAAGAAAAAGTAGGTTTGTTAGTTAATATTGTACGACATAACAAAATAGCCATATATAAACAAAAAACCAGTGCACACGAATGAAGTATCATGTACACTGATCCATTCCCCAGCTATTTTTGTTGTTCGCCGCTGGGGAGGCAGATCAAGAAAGGTGTTGAATGGCTCTTCACTGCTAGCTGACGCGCGGCGGAGCCCACCGGGAGACCAGGGTCCTCCTTTGCTTCTGGGACAGCCTGTCGAAGGCCCTCTGCTGCTCGAGGCTCAGCCCACGGTAGTAGGCTTCCCACGGCGCGAGCTGCGGGAAGAGCGGCTCGAACGTCTGGCCTTCGTCGTTGACGGGGCGAGAGTTGCGACGTGCGTGACGCTGCTTGCTCATCTCGCGAGTGGTTTCATAGCGATTCATGCGACAGCTCCTTGGTGGTTTACGTGGGAAGGACATATTTATCTCAAAATAGCTTTGATACAAAAAAATCCTACCCACGCGGTAAGATAACAAAGTTCTGATGCAGTTCGATCTCGAACGCATAGCGTATCTTTCCCCGAGGGGCTGGATGAACCACCTTGCAATGCAGGTTGGTAGGATATCGACGGGCCAGAACCCTCAATCCTTTCTTGATACATAAATTGTACAAAAGAACGATATGTATACATTAATAGATAATTGGAAAGACGTCAATATCAGGTGTGGATAGCCTTAATATTGTGTTATACTAGAGTTATATTCAAACTATGAACACTTCGATACTTGGACAACTCATATATACAGATCGTACCTCATGGGACGAGGTATTTCGTGTGTGGAAACTGGCAGAGGGTAGTGATCCCGAATGGCAGCGATTTGCAAGAGAAGAAAAAGGATATGAGAGTTGGGATGCATGGCGAGGAGAACAAGCAGCTGCTATTCATGCTGAACGTAGGGAATGGGTGCTGTATGATATTCCAAAACCAAACACGACTATTCCACACTTTTTGATGGGGCCATTTCAAGGATGGCAAAAGCACTATCCTCGAGAAGAAGCACATACTCATTCTTTCGCGGATTTGGTCGTGGATCATACTGATTGGGTTCGCTCGCATGATGGCATACAGGCGCGCGCATCTCATTTTCCTGAGCAGACACAGTTTATAGGCATCTATGCAGTGGAAGAGGATCGGATTATATTATTTGAGGGGCATCATAGGGCGGCAGCGATTGCACTACGCGTCTATGAAGGGAATCCCATATCATTTTCTTCTCCTCCTACCATTGCACTCACCACTATGAATGCAGCTGATGTGGCTCTGGTGCGTTCGTTACTTCCTGGTGTTGCAAAAGGGGAAGTGTAATGCATTCTTTTTCTTGCTGTGAAACCCCGCACTGCGGGGTCACTCCGCATCGTTTGCCGTGTACCATCTTTACAAATGTATGAAAAAGAGGGTAGTATAGCGACACATTTGATAGTTAAATTGAGTATTGGTTTATTGGATTATTTGTATGGAGTGTTTCGTCTGCGACAGAATTCAACAAATTAAAGAGGGGTTCAATCCGTATTTCGTAAAAGAGTATGAAACTGGTTACGCAGTTATAGCGGATTTTCAGTATTATCGTGGGACTACGATATTTCTTTGTAAAGAAGACAAGGAAGAATTATTTCAGCTAGAACCTTCTTTTAAAAAGAAATTTTTAGAGGAAATGAGTATTGTGGCAGAAGGTGTCTTTAAAGCATTTCATCCAAAAAAATTGAATTACGAATTGCTAGGGAATTCTGAAGCGCACATGCATTGGTGGCTTATTCCTCGCTACGAAGATGATGAAGAGCCGAAGCTCCCTGTGTGGTACGGAAATCCGAAAGAACGGTTTAATGAACAAGAAAAACCTTCAGAAACAACGTTGGCTGAGTTGACGGCTACACTAAAAGAAACGTTGGATGAGCTTTTTTATTAGAAATTAGAGAATTAGTAATTAGATATTATTTCGTTATGTTAGCAATTGGAATCGTCGGACTCCCGAATGTCGGGAAATCTACATTGTTCAACGCACTCACAAAGAGTAAACAAGCGGAAGCACAGAATTATCCGTTTTGTACGATTGAGCCAAACATCGGTATTGTTGAAGTTCCAGATGTTCGCATTGCAAAACTTACGTCGACCTCAACATCACTCAAAGCAGTGCCGACGGCCATTGAATTTGTGGATATTGCCGGACTTGTCAAAGGAGCCTCAGAAGGAGAAGGACTTGGAAACAAATTTCTTTCACACATTCGAAATGTGGATGCCATTGCACAAGTAGTTCGATCCTTTGCAGATGGGAATGTAACGCACGTTCATAATAAAATAGATCCAAAAGATGATGCAGATGTTATCAATCTGGAACTCGTGCTTGCTGATATGCAGTCTGTCTCTTCTCGCTTGTCAAAAGTTTCAAAAGATGCAAAAGGAGTACGCGCAAAAGAACTCGCTGTAGAATTGGCGCTTCTCGAAAAATTGATGGCACACTTTGAACAAGGAAAACCGGCGCGCACATTGGAATACACAGAAGATGAAATGGAAATCATGAAAGAATTGCATCTGATTACGATGAAACCAATGATGTACATCCTCAACACAGTTGAGGAAGAGACAATGACTAAGGAACAAGATACAAACTTTTTTGAAGAAAATGCAGTTGTTGTCCGTGTGTCTGCACGTACTGAAGCGGAAATCGCCGAATTACCCGCAGACGAGGCGCTTGAATTTATGAAAGAGCTTGGGATGGAACAATCTGGTCTTGATAAAATTATTACGGCTGGCTATCAGTTGCTTGATCTTGTGACATATTTTACTTCAGGTGTCCAAGAAACGCGTGCATGGACAGTGAAGCGTGGCACGCCTGCGCAGCTTGCAGCCGGTGTGATTCATACTGACTTTATCAAAAAATTTATCAAAGCAGATATTGCCAACTGGCAAGACTTTGTCGATGCAGGCGGATGGAATGGTGTAAAAGAAAAAGGCAAGATGCAACTTGTGGGCAAAGAGTATATTGTCCAAGATGGTGATGTCGCATATTTTCACATTGGGGCGTAACGTTTTCTTTGCTTGTTTTTCATTCTCTGCAAGAGTACAATAAAAACATATGAAAATAGAAAAACATTACAATCCAACATATCTTCATCACAAAAAAAATGGATCTAGTGCTACACTTCGTGAATTAGTTTTTGGTATGGAAGATGGTATGGTTTCTACCATGGGAGCTATCACTGGTATTGCCATAGGGAGTGGCGATCATTTTATTGTTGTTCTCTCTGGTGTTGTTATCATTGCTGTTGAGTCTATCTCTATGGGGGTAGGATCATATCTTTCAAATAAATCTGAACGAGCCATGGAAGAACGCATTCTTGCTGAAGAAAAACAAGAAATTGCTGATATGCCAAAAGAAGAGGCAGAGGAACTTGTCGGGTTATTGACTGCCGATGGATGGTCTCAAGAAATTGCAGAAAAAATGGCAGCGGAAGCAGAAAAGAAACCTGCGCTCATGCTTCGAGAAATGGCATACCGTGAACTCAACGTTATTCCACATAAAGAGGCGAATCCACTTAAAAATGGATTTGTTATGCTCGGGTCGTATATTGTTGGGGGTCTTGTTCCATTGTTGCCATATTTTTTACTTCCTGACCCAATTAAAACAATTCCACTTTCAATTTCAGTAACACTCGTAGGGCTATTTGCTCTTGGGGCGTATACCACAAAATTTTCACTCAGATCCTGGTGGAAAGGTGGATTGGAAATGCTTGCCCTCGCAGGAATTGCTGGACTTGTGGGATATTTGGTTGGACAGTATGCGACTGCCTTTACAAATTTGTTATAACGAAGTACGTCTACGATAAAAAAAGCTCATATACGATGAGCTTTTTTTATTGAATTTTTATTCAGCAAGTTTCCATCGCCAGATTTCTCGCGCAACAAATTGTTCGTCTCTTGCATATACAAGTGGCATGTCTGATTCCTCGTATTGAAGTAATTCAAAACCAAGTTCTTCAATGTGTTTTTGACAATCAATCGTAATCCATTCTTCTTTGTATCGAAAACGTGGTATGACAAAAATAATACGACCATCGGGTTTCATGATTTTTTTGAAAACACGAAAGGCATCTATATAGAGTTGTTTCAATTCTTCTGTTTGTTTTTGTAAAAATACTTTTTGTTCACGTCCTGATCGCGGTACTCCCATGTATGGTTCTGTGGCGATGATGTCGATTGAGTTTTTTTCAATGTTTTCTGTGGTTTGACGGACATCTTTTTTGAAAATTTTTAATGTGAGATTGCTACATGCCAATTTTTCCTTGAGCCAGTTCAGATTTTTTGTTGTATCATCAATTGCTCTCTCAGAAATATCACTTCCAATGATATGTTCCATTCCAAGTGACATCGCCTCTCCAAGAAGTGTGCCAGATCCACAAAATGGATCGAGCAACGTGTCTTCTTTTTTTGGCATGGCAAGATTGATCATGATGCGAGCAAGTTTTGGAGGGAGCATGCCGCTCTTGTCATCAATACTTGGGCGTCCGTAATCACGTTCACTCATCTCTTCGATCGGTTGAATGGCTCGAGTAACATACACAACATTATCTATAATCGTCAGGTGTGAACCTTTTGCTACTAAATTGTTGTGCAAAATCGTTGCGGTATTTTTTGTTTCAACATATCTGACAGAGCGACCAATCTTCTTTAATTTTTTTTTCACGGCAATGGCAAGTTTGGAGGCATGTGTGCCGCCGCTTACTGAAAAGTGAAGTTTTTGGTCTGAAGGTAATGTAGATAAATATGAGAACACTGTTTCTTCGGCGTTCCCTTTTGGGTCCAGTTTCTCTCCAATGAGGCGTGTGCCACCGAGTTGATGCATAAGTTCTGCTCCATCTATTGGTGTATCCACGGACACTAACAAATACTCGCCTACTAATCGCGAATGGGAAATATGGACATGCTTTTGTATGAAGACAGCGGCAATTTCTTCTTGAGAAAGATCTCGCTGCCGACCAAGTTGAAAGGCGTATGTTGACATAAGAGGCTATTCTTCCACTACTGAGGCCTCTGTGTCAAGTCCTGGAGAAGAAAGTGGCGTTCCAAATATTGCCATTGGGGTAGATGTGGAAAGATTGGTATATTTTTCTGTGGTGGATTTTCTCACTTTTTCTAGTATGGAAAAGTCTATAATGTCTGTGCGTCTCATTTCTTGTACAAATAAGAGTTGCTGTGTATTTTCAATTGTAGTAAATACGGTATTGTGCAACCGCCATAATCCAAAAGAAAGTGAAATCATAATTCCGGTACCGATAAGCCATGAAGAAATACGAAGTATTCGAAAATGAGCAAATCTTGCAGTATATACTGATTGAGAATAATGCTGACGTTGTTTTTCAATGGCATGTTCTCGCTGATGACGTTCTTTTTTTATCGATCGACGGGATGGTTGAGGTGGTGCTGGTGCAGCTTGCTGTTTTTGTGGATTTTTTTGTGTATCCTCAACAATCTTGCCCGCCCGCTTTGTGTGTGTTTTTGTTTTTGATGTAGGCATAAAAGTATGAAGGTTAGGTCATTTGTCGAGCATACATACGTGCATCAAATCGAAGTGATGCTGTACCAGGTTCAGTCCCTCTTCTAAAATCTATACCTTGGATTATTATATAATAAGGTTGAGATTCCAACGTTTGGAGGTAGGTAAACATGTCTTCAAATGTGCCCGTAAGCACAAATGAAAATGTGTAATAAGGAAGCCCGACAGTACTGTCGGGGGTATCTGTAAAGCTTGCCCCAAGTGTTTGATCCAGTGCATGTTCCTGTGCCAACATCTCCAATTGTTCTATGATATGTACTTCCTCACCATGAGGGATGACGAAAGATTTGTATGTTTCTATTTCCTTATTGACACTATCGAGTTCACGAAGTGTGCGACGCATGGCTTGGGTGTCATTGTATCGAATTTCTAGTTCTTGTTGAATGACTTTGATATCGTCGCTTACGCTTGAAAGCGCGTGTATCGTTGGGTAAATGATAAAGACGCCAAGCACGACTGACCCGATCAGAAATGCAGTAGATATTACGTAGAATTGTCTTTTTAAACTGAGTCGATGGAGCATAGATCAAAACACAAATGAGACAGAAAGGGTAAATGGAATATCGTCTTGTTTGGTCAAATTACTAAGGGGGATGTTCACCGCAGCGATTTCATCAAGTGCTTCAAGTTGTTCTTTTAGTTTGATGAGTGAGTCACGAGATGGGACAGAGCCACTAATTTCGAACAGCTGTTCCTTTTTCTTTAAGGATATGTGATTGATGTTTACCTCTTTGGGTAGTGCTGCTGTGATACGAGTCACGTAAATTGACCACGGTGTATATTGGTCTTGAATTGCTGATGCCTGCTTGATGATCGCATTTATTTTTTGAATTTTAGCATTTATTTCTCCTGCTGAAGTGTGGGTTCGTAAACTTTGGAGCGTAATATCGGCAAATTGAGATTGTAAAAACGCTTGTGAAATAATAGAAAAAATAGCAAAACAACAAAGAACGATAAACACTATCGCGAGAGTGTTTTTAATAAATCCCATCGTCATAATGCCTCTGGCATATTGTTGCTTTTTTTGGGACATCAGGTTGAGCCGTATTGGATACATAGGATAATCAAATCATGTCATGAACGTTGAATGGATTTTCTGCAGCTCTCAACGCAAGCCCAATGGCAGTTGCAAGGCTAAGAGATGTTTCTTCGTTTGGTATCTTTCCGGGATGTGTCCCTAGGTTTTTCCATACACGCCCTGGCGCGCAGGTAATACCCAACCGTTGGGATAGTAGCTCAGTCAGGTATGGTGTATTTGTCGCCCCACCAGACATAGTCATATGAGTCACCTTATTTGTATTGGGGAAATGTGAGTAATAAAATTGAAACGCTTGTTCTATCGTGTCCAGAAATATGTCCAAAGAGTCTTTTATAACGGAGAGTGCTTTGCCATATTTTTTTGTATATTGGACACCATATTCTCGTTTTATGTGTTCTGCTTCTTCTCTCCCAATTTTTAGTCCTTGCATGATTGCTGTTGTGAGCAATTCCCCTGAAAAAGGTAACGTTTTGCTAAATTGAATGGTTTCGTGGTCATAGATGATAAGGCTACTTTGTGTTGCACCAACATCGAGAATAGCTCTGGCTTCACCTGCATAAAGTTTGTCTGCGGTAATGAGTGATCGTGCGATCGCGAGCGCTTCTATTTCTAATGAAAGAATACTGAGTCCGAGACTTTCTATCAAGTAGGTATACATGTCAACAATGTACTTTGGTGCCGCACCAATGAGAATTCGTGTATTTCCTTCTGAAATAGGAGGAAGTATTTGCCAATCGAGATAATACATTTCTTCATCAAATGGGATGTGTTGTTTTGCGAGAGTGACAATATCGTCATCAAGGACATCCCTTGCTTCTTTTTCAAGATGAATGACTTTAATAAAGCTATGGATTTCGGGGAGTGACCCTACGACCCATTTCCCTCCCAGTGGCTTTGCCCCTTTTTTTTCACCTTTTCCACTAATCAGATGTTGAAGATATGTACGTACTTTTTCTGGTTCTTGGATTTCCCCATTGACAATAAGTCCTGGGGGAAGTGTGATTTGCCTGAGTGCTTTGAGTCGAAAGGAAGGAATACGCTTATGCCCTGTTGTATTATCAAGTTGGACTATCTTTATAGACAAGTCTCCTATATCAAGTCCAAATGCATTTGGGTATGGGTGAAACAACATATTAAAAATTCTGAACCAAAGAATACATTGGCATAATGACGGAAACTGCCACGCCACCAACACCAAGACCGAGGAATACGATAAGAACCGGTTCTATAATAGTAGTAAAGTTTTTCATGGTTTTATCAACATCTTCATTATAAAAATTTGATAGTTCTGTGAGGAGTGTGTCAATCTCTCCTGTTCGTTCACCGACCATGATCATTTCCGTCACCAAGGGGGAGTACAGTGTAGGATGTTTTCTCAGAGATTCAGAGAGGGGTATTCCTTTTTCTAGGTCTGCCGCACTTTGCATAAGTGATATTCTGTAGTTTACATTACTACATGTGTCAGCAGTGATCGTCACAGAATCCACGATAGGTATGGCACTCTTCATAAGTGAAGATAGTGTGAGAGAAAAGCGTGCAAGGTTCACTTTTTTTATGACTGCTCCGACAACAGGCAGATACAGATTTATGGTATGGACAGTTTTTCTAAACTTGGGTGATTTTTTCATCATGATCAGAAACATTGTTACTGAACATATCAAGATGAAAAGCATGAGTATGAGATTCACAGGCTTACTCATAAAATGAGTAATTGCCACAAGAATTTTTGTTGGGAGTGGTAACTCACTTTCAAATTCATCAAAGATCGTGAGAAGTTTTGGAAGGATAACGGTTGTCATCAGTATGCCAATACCAATCATCGCGACTATAACCACTGATGGATAGATCATCGCCCCTCGGATGCTTGCGGTGAGATCGTGGGTTTTTTTCATTTGGATGGCAATCTGTGTAAGTGCTTCTTCAAGTTTTCCACTTACTTCACCTGCCTCGATCATTTTTACATAAATAGGGGGAAACACTTTTGGATGTTGCAGAAGTACTGCGCTGAGTTGTTTTCCACTGCTTACGTCTTTTGTAATTTGTCCGATGACCATTTTGAGTGCTTTGTTTCCCGTTTCCTTTGCAAGAATTTCAAGTGATTCGACAAGAGATAATCCTGCGTGGATCATTATTCGTAGATGGTCTACAAAAAACATTTTTTCTGTAAACGAAATGCGTGTGAGATGCTTTGTGAACCAATCGTTCATTTTCTTTTCGAATCGAGAGAGCTCACGTGGTTTTTTCTTTTTTCCAAACATAAAAAACAGGCGATGTATTCGCCTGTAGTATAGCACAAATTATTGGTAAGGAATATGCGTGATGTACTGCCTGGTCTCCTTTTATTCCCTTGTCACACGCAACACTTCTTCAATACTCGTGATGCCCCGCTTTGCTTTTACCAGACCATCTTCAAACATGGTGATCATACCGTGTGTTACAGCGTACTCCTGAATTTCAGGAGCTGTGCCATGTTTATTGATCAGGTCTGCCACACCAGCATCAACGTCGAGGACTTCGTAGATCCCAATACGTCCTTTATATCCAGTCTGATTACATTTTTTACATCCTGGTGCATGGTAAAATTCAATAGAAGAAAGTTTTTTTTCAGCAGCCTTTAGTGTTATGCCATGATCTTTATACAGTTTTAATATGCCTTTTACATCAACTAATTTTTGGAGTTCTTTTATTGCTTCGGCTTCAAGTTTGAATGGTGTACTACAATGATCGCAGAGCTTACGGACCAGACGTTGTGCAATAATGACATTTGCCGTAAAGGCAATGAGAAATGGAGGAATACCCATATCCATCAGACGAGGCAAGGTCGTTGGTGCATCATTTGTATGCAGTGTAGAGAGCACGAGGTGCCCTGTCATCGCCGCATGCATCGCAATCTCTGCAGTTTCTTGATCACGAATTTCTCCCACCATGATGATATCTGGATCCTGACGAAGAAAGGCTCTGAGTCCTGATGCAAAATCAAATCCTACTCGTGGGTTGATCTGGCTCTGATTGATACCACCAACATGGTATTCGATAGGATCTTCAATCGTCGAGATATTGACTCCAGGTTGATTCAAAAGACCTAGCACGGAATAGAGTGTTGTTGTTTTTCCACTTCCTGTTGGTCCTGTGACCAGGACCATACCATGTGGTTTTTTGATTGCCTCATCTAAGAGTGCTCGTGGTCCTGGCAAAAAGCCAAGTTGGTCGAGTGTCAATGGTTTTTGTCCTTCATGAAGAACACGCATAACGATTTTTTCACCGTCATATACTGGGATGACCGATACACGAAAGGCAAGGTCTTCTTCGTTCACTTCAATTTTGAAACGTCCATCCTGCGGCACCATGTGTTCGTCAATTTTCAAATTCGCCAAAATTTTTATGCGTGCTGTAATGCCGTTTTGGACTTGTTTTGGAAGATGCATGACTGAGTGAAGAATACCATCAACTCTATATCGTACCGAAACATCTTCTTCTGTTGGTTCTATATGGATATCACTTGCTTCTTGGAAAATAGCATGTTCGAGGACACTCTTTACAATATTAATAATGGGAAGTTCTTCGGCCGCCTTTTTTAATTCTTCTGGTTTGTAGTTTTTCTTTTGCGTGGTAACACCTACTTGCTTCAATTCCTCCTCAAGATCTGCATGATAGAGCCTGATTGCACGTTTGACACCGCTTGGGGTAGCGAGGGACACTTCTGGTGTGAGACCCGTTTTTCTGTGCATGAATTCAATTGTTTGAATATCCAAGGGGTCAATCATCGCAAGATGAATCGTGTCTTTGGTTTTTTCAAATGCAATGATGTAGTGTGTTTCTGCAAGGGGTTGAGGAACGACAAGCAGAGTGTCACGTGGAATTTCTTTTTCTTTGAGATCGACAAGAGGAACATCCATTTTTTGACTCATGTATGCATACAACTTGTCTTCCTTGACAACGCCTTTTTCTACCAAAAACAAATCAAGTTTTTTTTCTTCTGCAAGAGCTTCATTTGTGAGCTCTTCAATTTTTGTTGGTTTCAACTTAAGCTCTTCAGAGAGATAGGTTGAAATAATATCTTTTGGGAGCATATAAAGAGATCTATATCATAGATATAATAGCACAGAAGAATGCTTTTTGACGAATTATGAGTGATATTTCTATAAAATGTAAAAAAAAGCTTAATACAGGCAAAACCTTGACAACAGTGGATTCCTTTGCTATAGTACGACCCACTACAAATATACAGCGCACCTGTCTGTCGGGAGGTCGACCCTGACGTCGGAGGAGATGGGATAAATCAACAATATTTACTATGAAGCAGTACGAACTTTTGCTCGTACTTCCTGGTACCATGGACGAGACAACCGTTTCTACTATGGCAGGAGAGGTCAAGGCCGTAGTTGAAAAACACGGTGGAGAACAAATCACCATGCAAGATCGTGGCAAGAGCCGGTTGGCATACCCGATCCAGCATATCAGATATGGATATTTTCATATCATCCATTTTACTACGGAAAATGGTGCTGTGATTCCAGAAATTCAAAAGGAATTGTCTCTCTTGCGAGATGTTCTCAGAGCTGTTATTACGACATTTGATCCAAAAATGCGTGCTGAAACGCAAAAAAAACTCGGCCGCACTCAAGTAGGTCCATTGAAAACACTGTCGAGCGTCTTCGAACGATTTGGTGGTGACACAAAGACTTCTGAAAGCGAAGAAGAAAAACCTGTAAGAAAAGAAAAAGAAGAGGTCTCAGAGGAAAAAAGCACCCCAGAAGAACCTGTAGCAATACCTGAGGAGAAGGCTCCTGTCGAAGAGGTAGAACCAATTGCAATGGAAGACATTGATAAAAAGTTGGATCAGCTTCTTGAAGATGATCTCAAGCAAGTGTAAGATATAGATAGTATACTTTTAATCACACGTCTCTATGGATCTCAATCGCGCAACCATCCTCGGGCGACTTACCCGAGACCCTGAACTCCGCTCCACGACGAGCGGCAAAACTGTAGCAACGCTCAGCGTGGCTACAAATCGTGTCTGGTCTGACCAATCTGGTCAAAAACAGGAACAATCTGAATTTCACAACTGTGTTCTCTGGGGAAAACTTGCCGATATTGCAGGGCAATACCTTAGTAAAGGACGCCGCGTATATGTCGAAGGACGTATTCAGACTCGCGACTGGACAGGAAATGATGGAGTAAAGCGATATCGTACAGAAATTGTAGGAGACAACCTCATCATGCTCGACGGGCCTCGTGGTGCAGCAGGCGCACCCTCTTCAGGATCCGGCGGCAGTGATGATAGTCATCCGCCAATGGATGACACCGATGTTTCAGATGAGATCAAAGTAGAAGACATTCCATTCTAAGCTTCCTATGCAGCAACGACAACAACAACGACAGGATAAACCCAGAAAACAAGTGAAACGATATTGTTTTTTCCGGGCAAATGATATCCAAGACGTAGATTACAAGGATATCGAGACACTTCGTCGATTTCTTTCTTCAAATATGAAGATCAAACCTCGACGAAAGACTGGGCTTTCTGCAAAATATCAACGCAAGGTAGCCAAAGCTATCAAGCAAGCACGCATTGCAGGACTCCTCGGATTTACTGCAAAGTAACTTGTCTCAATTCATACATAAAAAACATCCTCTATGAGGATGTTTTTGTTGTAGGTGATGAATGTGTGCTCATTGTAGAATAATCTCAACAAGTCGGTAGTGATACCAGGGTCCGGATGGCGTACGTAGCGAGGGGTCGCTATGTATCCATCCGGACCTTGGTGGGGGCGCCTTGTCAGCGGAGTTGCCTCAACGCTAAGGCGCTTGCGTCACGGCGAGATGCCGCGACCCGTGTTCAAAAGCCAGAACACGGTTGGCGGGTTGTACTGGCTAACCCGGGTTATGTTTCCTCTGGGAGGACCGCGAGAGGTTCTGACCGCTGTGGCGCTGGTGCTGGTAGGCGCGGGGCGAGCGGTTGTTCATGCAGGGGTGCATGGTGGGCTCCTCGTCAGGGGAAAAAAGAAAAAAAGGCACTGTGCCTCCTTTCTTTATATAAACTATACACGTAGTTACCTGACAGATCAAATATGTATGTAATGCACGATGTGGACAGCATGTTATAAAAAAATATAATTTTTGCACTATCCACTATGCACATGTACCCACGCGATGAAATTGTTTTAAAATTGTGATATACTTTGCACATAATATTTGTTACACGTTGGCGGTTTGTTTTATCACAAACAGGTCGAGGAGAAACATATGGAAGATATACAATCATCTACACCTGCTTTGCCTGTGCTGCGCCAAGGTGAACAATACTGGATATGGCACGGCATGTTTAATTCATACAAAAGTTTGCGTGCAGAAACAACACAGAAGACTGATAAAAAAAGACTTGCCTATTTAAAAAAACAAATCATAGCCCATTATTTTAAAAACTTTTTTCTTTTTCCCATTTGGTTTGTGAGATTTCTCACACCTTCATACATGAAGGGGGATGTGAACCTGTGGACAAATGTAAAGGCAATTACGGTGAGAAAAGAATTCAAACCACTTCGACTCGCAATACTATCTCAAGTAGTATTTTTATTTTTGATTGTACAACTCGGGATTACTGTATTTTACAAGCATTCGACACCGGCACTTGCCACCGGGGATGCCTTTACCCAGGAGAGCTGGAGTGGAGGAGCCACAACGACCGTGACAGGACTGCATCCAGGAGACGCGACAGGATGGACAAACTATTACAGCGCGTCTTCTACTATTTCAGCAAGTACCGATGTCCGCCTTGCCGCACAGAGTCTGAGCACGATAGAGACCAGTAGTGCGGACTTTACTGCCGGCACGCATTCAGCAACAATTGTGAGTAGTAATAGTGTGATGTTGAGTGAGGAACCTGTGGCAAATACAACAGCGTATACCGCGACCGGAACGGCATCATGGGTAGTCCCTGATGGAGTTGATTCTGTTGTCGTCGATGTCAGTGGATCTCAGGGAAGTGCTAATATGAGCTATTACTCTGATGCTGGTGGAAAAGGAGGACGAGTACAAGCAACATATCCTGTATCCGCAGGACAGACGCTATACATATATGTCGGCGAACGACTACCCATGTACACATATGGTGTAACTGCATTTAACGGAGGAGGTTCTGGAGGAAGCAATGGTGGAGCAGGAGGTGGAGCTTCTGATATTCGACTGGGTGGCACGGCATTAACCGATCGTGTCATTGTAGGTGCTGGAGGTGGTGGAGGTTCTTATGATTCTGGGCCTTCGGGATATGGGGGATACCCAGATGGAATGACTGGTCGCTGTATAGTTGGATATGCTGGAGGAGGAACTCAAAGTAGTGGTGGAGCTGGTGGAGCTGGAGTAAATGGTGGACCTGCTGCTGGATCAGGTTCTTTGGGACAAGGTGGTTATGGTGGAAGCCGTGGAGGCGGAGGAGGTGGAGGATATTATGGAGGTGGAGGTTGTAATTATGGAGGTGGAGCAGGCGGAAGTAGTTTTGCTGATCCTAATGCAACAGACGTTACATATACGAACGACTATAGAAGTGGGAGTGGTCAAGTAAGTGTCACCTACTATACTCCCGCCCCTGTCACGACCTACTACTCTAGTGGGACCTTTATATCAGACGTAATTGCCCTCGAAGTGCACGGCGGTTTTACCACACTCAATTACACCGCAACTCTCAATGGACAAACATTGACGATGTACGTTCGCGCAGGCGATAGCAGTGACACAAGTGATGGATCGTGGACCTCTTGGACATCAGCTGTCAGCAACGGCGGAAGCATCAGTAGCCTCGGTATTCATAGATACGTGCAATACAAAGCCGTGCTGTCCACAAATAATACCGGTGTGAGTCCAAGCATCGACGATGTCACGATCAACTACCAAAAATACATGGACGGTGAGCTCATCGGCACTCCGTTTAACACGACTGACAATGACAACATGATGTCTTCATTGTCTTGGACAGCCTCAACAACGGCAAATGATAGTATAAAATTTCAGCTACGAAGCGCACCAGATGGCACGACATGGTCCGACTGGATGGGAACTGATGGAACGAGTGATACATACTTTACCGCGGCAGACGGTTCTGACGCTATACCAGATGCACTCACGGATGGTGTAAATGATAAATGGATTCAATACAAAGCAATATTCTCAAGTACTGGTGTAAGTACGCCAGTGCTTCGTGGTATCACGATAGGATATATTCTCAACGCTGCACCAGAGGTACAAAATGTCACTGCGAGCCAAAATTCTGATGGCAGTGTGAGTATTACCTATGAAGTGCGTGACACCGATACTATCAATGGGACGATTTTACCCACCTTTCAGTATCTCGATGTCAACGGCGCATGGCAGACTGCATCAACATTTTCTTCTGGCGCAACCTCGACAAAAGTTGCTAACACGGAAGATACGAGTGCGTATACGGAATATTCGCTCATCTGGTATCCAAAAGGAGACTATGATGAACAGTATGTAGCTGCAAGTAATATTCGTGTTACCGTGGATGATAGTGAATCTGCAAATAACACTGGATATGGTGATTCCAACGATTTTGTCCTTGACACAGCAGCACCGCAAAAGGTCAGCTTTGGTATCGATGCGCGAAGTGATCAAAATATAAACATCACGCTCGAGGCGAGTGACGATACGATGGTGGGAATCCTTATGAAACTTTCCAACGCGAGTGATTTGAGTGCTGACGGCGTCAATGCATCATCTGGAGTTTGGATGGCGTATGATACAGACTTGGTGTGGGCATTCAATGCAAATCCTGCGACCGTGTACTACCAATTTCAGGATGCTACAGGAAATACAAGCACCCTATATTCTACTGCCGCTCCAAGTATTCCACAGAATATAGTATACATAGATATTTCGAACGCAGAGACGAGTGAACTTCAGGAATTCATTGCATGGGAGACTGTAGCAAGTAGCAGCCCAGGATTCAAACAATATAATATATCTCGGTCGACGGATGGTGAAACATTTAGCCTTCTCGATACACAAACCGATCGTACCATTAACTATTATATAGATTCTGCATTGGTGGCAGATACCACCTATTATTATAAAGTAGCTGCGCAAGATAATGATGATAACATTTCAAATTATTCAAACATTCTCAGTGATATCCCAGATGGACAGGGAGGAAGTGATTTTACGGCTCCGGCTGTGACCAATGTTGCAGTAAGTAATATCGGTCCGCAGACAGTCACCATCACGTGGGATACAAACGAACCGGCAGATTCTACCGTGGAATATATGACGAACACTGGAGGGGAATTTACTGATGCCGACAGTGTTGGGATCGCAAGTATGCTTGATACAGCCGACGGTCTTGGACAACATCATATTGTGCTTACTGATCTCACGCCAAGTACCACATATTATTTTCAAATAAAATCCACAGATCCGAGTACAAATCTTCGAGTAAGCAAAGAAGCTGATGATGGCTATTCTTTTACCACAGTGTCTGGACCTGTGATATCAGATATTGTTGTATCATCTATTGCCAATCAGACAGCAACGATCGAATGGGAAACAGATCTTATGGACTCTTCCTATGTGTACTATTCCACGAGCAGCCTGTTTGGTACCTATGCTCAGGTAGGATCTGACACTCCGGCTTGGTCTCATAGTGAAACGCTGACAGGACTCGAGTCTGATACGGAATATTACTACTATGTACAGTCAGGTATTGCTGTCGACAAGCATGTCGTAAACGGTGAAATTGCATATTACAATTTCATCACGACCAATGACACTACCGCGCCACAAATCACATTTCATTCTGAAAACGATATCAGTGGCTTGAGTGACACAGGAGCAATTATTTCTTGGAGTACCGATGAGTCAGCGACCTCGACGCTGGAGTTGGGGACCAGTACTGCCTATGGGATAACCTATACAAACGATCAGTATAATACAAATCATACACAAGCATTGAACGATCTTACGCTCGGGACTACCTATTATGTCCGACTGAGAAATATGGATCAAAATCAAAATATATCCTCATCGACAGAGTTCACATTTACCACAACGGATAGTACAGATATCACAGCGCCAGTCATTGTAAGCGCCACTACTACTCTTGTCACTGATGTCACGGCAGTCATCACTTGGGGGACCGATGAAGGCAGTAGTAGCCAGGTTCTCTATGGTACGAGTGCGAGCGAATTGACGCTTGAAACCACAAATGACACCACCAGTAATGTGAATCATACCGTTGTTATTTCTGATCTTACGGCAAGCACAAAATACTACTATATAGTCAAATCTGCTGATGCAAACGGCAACGTCACGACCTCCACTCCAGTACAATCATTTACCACACTGCAAGAACTTTCAGAAGAAGATGTTATTGTGTTGCGAGAAGAAGAGGCATATCAAGAAGGATATGAATCTGTTCAGCCCGCAGTCACCCAAATCGTGTATGTAAATTCTGATACACATGCTCCGACCATCTCAGATCCTGTGGTAACACCAGTATCCAAAACAAGTGTTACCATCAGTTGGACAGCCGATGAAGCCTCTGATGGAGTGGTTGAGTATAGTGCACAGGAATCACAATATGAACGAACCATTGTCGAACTTCCTCTGTCAGATAAAAAGGAACATATTGTGACGCTCTCTCAGTTGGCTCCCCTCCGAACATACTATTAC